>QHMG01000022.1 GCA_003258725.1 Candidatus Melainabacteria bacterium | reverse complement strand
GTGAAACGAAGTGTTAACAGATATTAATTTTATTCTTTAAGATTTCTTAACAGAAAAAATTTGGTGGTTTCGCAAAAATGCCGTATCTTTGCAGAAAATTAAAAGTTAAACAGTTAAATAATAAGAATATGGCAAAGTATAAAATTTCGTTAGAAAGTGAAATCCGTATATCTGTAAAGGGTATAACGGTTAAAACAGAATCAGCAAAAGCAACAGAATTTGTTGAGGGTGTTTTCAAAGACGTGGCAAAGGTAATGTACAATCACGAAATTAATTGTATGAAAATAAACCACATTAAGAAATTAACAGATAGTGTTTACACTATTTGTGCATCGAAAGACAGTTTAAACCACATTTTAGAAATGGGTTACTGTGTTACACAGGTTTGCAATAAATTGGGTGATTATGTTTGCACTATTCTTACGTTAACACAGGTAAGCGAAAGAATCGGTTAATATTAACAGCCTGTGGGGTAACACTCACAGGCATAAACATATATAGATATGGAGCATAGTTATTTTAAAATCACTTTGAAACAGGTTAATATCGTTACCGTTTATATGGTACGTTCTGACAAAGTAAGCGAGTTCTTTAACAACAAAATAGACTATCTTTCGGGGGATTGCTCTATAACTGTTAAAGGTAGATTCCCGACACACAAAGATAGCCGTAAATGGTTTGTAGTTTCACCAACAGAAAAGAGATATGAAAAAGATTAAGTATTTTAGCCTGTCTGAGTTTTTGAACTCAGCAACCGCAAAACGTTTGGGGATTGATAACACCCCTACATTTGAGGTAGTAGATAACTTAAATAAGTTAGCTGATTATTTAGATGTTATCCGTGAAAAGGTAGGTAAACCGATTCTGATTTCAAGCGGTTTTCGTTGCCCTGTGTTAAATAAGGCTGTAGGGGGTGTTTCTAACAGTCAACACCAAAAAGGTTTAGCCGCTGACTTGATTTGTGCCGATATGGAATCTTTGGAAAAGGTTTTGCGAGAAACAGGTGGTTTTGACCAACTTATTAAAGAACATCGCAAAGGTTCTAAAAGTTTTTGGTATCACGTTTCGGTTGCACCACGTAACGGCAAACCACGTCAACAGATTATTATGAACTTAGAAAAGAAATAAGTTATGGATAAAGGTTTTAAGGTTTTACAGGATTCTATTTCAGTTTCCATTGATAATTTAAAGTTTGTAGCAGAAAACACTACAGGCGGTAACGGTTTATTGCTTAACTCTGTAATAGACACACTACAGGCACAAAAGAAAGTTATCGAATATCTTTCTAACTGTCTTGAAACAGAAAAGGGTATCAAAAACCGCTGTTTCGATTTCCTTTGTAAGAAAGGTTTAATGAATGAATTTTATAGCAAATAAGAAAAAGGGGCGGTGTTTGTACCGTCCCTTTTCTTTTATAGATAAACACCGTTTTCAAGTTCTGAAATAATGGTGTTGTACTCATCGACCAACAAATTAACCGTGTTCAAATCTACGTTTTCAAACTGTGCATAGCCTGTTACGTCCCCGATTGTTACGGATTCCTGTGTATTGTTCACAGGCTTATTTACTGTAGTGTTCTGCGTGATAATAACATAAGGTTCTAAACCGTACAAAATTTGTTCGTCCCACTGCGTACCGCCTACGATATTAAGTTCTGTTGTTCCTGTCTTGTAAATAACATCACGTGACAAAGAAAAACTTTCTAACTGAAAGATAACACCATCATAGGACAAAAACGCCACTGCATCACCTGTAATAACGTTCACTTTGAAAGATAGGTTTACCGTTTTACCGATATACTTACTATCTACAGCAACAAAGCCACGGCACGGAATAAACACCGAAATTTGTGCGTTATAGTCTTCCGAATCACCGTTCAAACCTGTTAACGTCACATCGCCAAAGTCTAGCATTATAACGTCCTTTTCGGGTGTTTGTACCGTTATACCTGTGTTGTAGTTACCGCACCGCAAAGAATCTGTACCCGATACAGGAACGTTTGTAAAAATGCGTCTGATACGATTTACATAGATTCCCAAATTTACTTCTTCGTAAATTCCCTGTGTATCGTCTTTTATTTCAAAGAAACGCTGTTTAGAAAATGCGTCCAAATTGTCAAGCGTCACACAATAAACGTTTATTGCGCCATAATTACGACCAACAGGGGTTATTATACTAGCTACAGCCTTAATCGTTATAGACACGCAAGAATCGGGCACAGGGAACGAAATAACACCACCTGTAACACTTATCGTAATATCTTTTGTACCATCAAACCAAATAAGATTGCACGAATCTAATTTGTAATTTGTAAGCGGTGCAACAGTCAAATTTAAAGTTTCCCCTGTCTTAACTGTCTGTGGCTGTGGTGAAACGGTGCAATTTGTCACATTATACGTAATTGGTACGTCTTTCTGTGGTGTTTCGGGTGTGAACGTACCTGTAATAGTTACGGTTTCATTTGTGGCAACAGGAACACTAAATGTTGCTGTTTTACCGTTAACGTTCATATTTCCTGTTGTTTCCGTTCCACTTTCGTTTTTATAAGAAACTACAGGAACAACCGAGAAAACACCGTCTGTGTTACCTGTTAACGTAATATCGAAATTTTCACCGTTTTGCACATAGTTTGCAGTAGTTCCCGAAACGTGGTTTGTTATTGTTAACTCTTTCGGTTTTGGTGTGAACGTTCCGTTTATCGTTACTTCTTCGTTTGTTTCTACAGGAACACTAAATGTTGCTACGTTACCGTTAACGTTCATAGTTCCCTGTACTGTTTCGTTATACGTGTTCTTGTAAGTAACTACAGGGGCAACCGTGAAAGTTCCGTCTGTGTCACCTGTTAACGTAATATCGAAATTTGTATCGTTTTGCACCGAAACGGCATTTGTGCCCGAAACGTTATTGTTTATCTTTAACGTTTTAACTGTAGGTGTGCCACCACGTGCGTTTAAGTAACATTCCATTTCACCTGTGTTTGCATCGCCAAAGGTCAAACGTTTTGAAAAATATTTGCCATCTGATGAAATACCGTCAATATCACCGCTCATAACTTTTGAATCATCACTAGCAGAAACACGTGACAGGTTAAAATGAGTAACTTTTGTTGTTCCACTATTCAGACGTGAAATGTAATTGTAATCACCGTCATTTGGCAAAAAATAACAACCGTCCACCGCTTTTCCGCAAAAGTAAATGATGTTACCGTCTGTGTCGTAATTTTCACTACTTACAGCTGTTGTGTTACAGTTGGTAAGATGATAATTTATTTTATAACTAGCCATTACTTATTTCCTTTTATAGTTACCATTATAATACTACCTGTTTCGTTTAATAGTTCCTTATTCGGAAAATCTAACTTTCTTACGTTTGGTCTTACATCGACCACGTTTGCACGGTTTGAAAGATATTTGTTAACGTTTTCACCCTGTGTCAACGTTCCACTACTAGCGAGTATTTTATCTTTGTACGTGAAAAGCACGTCCACTTTTAAACGTACCGTGCATAAATCACCATCTTGCGAAATTTCTTTCACGAAATAATAACGGTTTAAACTTTCGATATAAACGTAATTAAACGTTACAGGTGTGCGAGTTCTGAATCTTACTACAGGTGTTAACACGTTAAAACTAGCATTTAACAATCCTGTGTACTCGCTGTTTTCCTGTAGGGTTTTGTTTACTTCGTTTGGTTTACCGTCATAAATGAACGTTTTAATTTTAATCATACCATCAAAGTTTAAAAGGGTGTTCCCTGTGCTATCAACTACAGGAAAACACCCTCAACAGTTAAACAACCCAAATTAGGCAATAAAGAAGACTACAAAGTTCTCATTTGTGTCGTTAAAGTAACCCGCATCGAACTTGTAATAGTTATTGAAAAACTCAGCCTTTGCGTTATAGTTGGTTGTTACTCGCTTATCCAAATTAGTAACACCCAAAGCGTCACGGTCAAACATCACGCCGAGCACACCACTTACAGAAACGGTTGCACCGCTAGCCGATTTTACATCAATCTTTGAAACGTGTTCAAAGGCATAATCTTTGCCTGTAGCTTGCCAACTAGCCACGGTTTCAGCCTTTGGCAAAAGCACGTTATCTTCGTGGAACGTATCAGCGTACAGATAAGTCTTTGCAGCTGCTGCAAAATCACTCAAAAGAACTGTGTGTAACACGTCCTTTGGTGTGAAACGCTCTTTACCACCTACGTTAAACAGGGTGGAAATGGTCTGCAAACGGTCTGAGTACAAACCCATAACATACGCTGCAAAGCGGATAAAATCGGGTGTGGTAATAGCTGTTGCAGCTGTAAGTTGTGTGCCTGTCTTCTCATTGTAAAGTTTCAACAGGTTTACGCATCTAACAGTACTAGCAGAACTGTAGTCCACGGTTTCGTGTGTTGATGGAACAAACCCAAAAGCGGTCTTGTCTGCGTCCAAAGTTTCTGCAATCATATTATTAATTGTACGCATCACCAAAGCGTCTGTCTTAATCGTCATTGATTTCTCAACAGCGTTATAAATCATAGACAGAAAACCGTTCAACTGTGCTGCACTGCTGAAAGATTCTTTAACCTGTCTTTCGGTGATAGACACAGGAACTTCGAAAGTTACCTTTGAGTTAAAGAACTTAGCAGAAACAGTTGGTTTGTGGAACACGTCCTGTTTGTACTCTGTGCCGTCTGTGAGATTCCACGTATCGTTTTCCTCAGCCTGTGGAACGTCTGCTGAAATCTTTTCCAAAACAGAACCGAATTCCCACGCATCCATCAAAACAGATGGAACTTTGCCACTGTAAGGGCGATTCACGAAAACCACTTTGCCGATATGGTTTACAAGTGATTTAACGTAATTGTCAACGGCATTTTGATTAAAAACCTCATTGCCCAAATCAACAATACCTGTGAGGTCTTCGTGTACCAAATCGGTTTTGCCCAAAACCTCAGATGAAACGCTATTAATAAGCGTATAAATTTGCTTTACTTCCATTTTATATAAAATTTAAGAATTAATAAATATCTAAACTAATTTCTTTTGCAATCTCTGTTACCACCTGTGTTTTAAAGTTGGTCTTTCTGAGATTCATTTCTTTTTGAATAATTTCACTAGTAGGAATGCTAGACGGAACACCGTTCTTAACACTTGTTTTCGTGCGTGTCTCTTGTCTGTTCCCTGTGGAATCTCTTTGCTGTTTTGTGTCATTGCCGAAATCTCCATTATTAAACGTTACACTTGAATCGACCGTGTTATTATTTCCTGTTTCGTCAACTGTGTTATTTTCGGTAACAGTTTCTTTTGAGGTTACAGGATTTAACACGTCATATTCGTTATTAAACACTTGAATCTGTTTTTGCCATTCATCAAACTTAACTGTAATGATACCTTTAATAATATCGGTTGCAGTTTCGTTTGTGATAGCGTCAACTAGTTCCCTATTTCCATATTTGAAACGCAAATCTATATCGATTAAGTTTGGTGTATCTTCCCCGAAAATTGATTTGTACAAAACAGGAAAATTAGGCTCAAATATGGTTTCAAACAAACCGTTATCCACCGTGAAAAATTCTTTAATTTTCATCTTTGTTTTCCTTTTCTTCTTCTGTTTCTTGCTTTTCTTCTGTTTCTTCTGTTTCTGTTTCCGTTTCTTCTGTTTCTTCTGTTTCTTCTGTTTCTGTTTCCGTTTCTTCTGTTTCTTGCGTTTCTTCTGTTTCCTCATTTTCGTTTTCGGTTACAGGGTCAACGTCTTCCGTTTCGGTGTGTTCGTGTCCGTCTTCCGTTGCTTTGAGTAACGACAAATAGTTTTCGTGCTCAATCTTCCAACTAGAACCCAAAGTAACGGTAATGTCTGTATTGAACATTTCGTTAACTCGCTTAACACCCTCAACACGTTCTGTTAACATTGAATCAACATACGGCATTAATGCGTCAATATTCATCGAAACTTCTTGCGTGTTCAAACGTTCACGTTTCATATTATAGTTTGCGTTCAAACCCAAATCGTTAAACATAGACGCTTTATAGTACTGCAAAAGTTCTATTAACTGCGTTATCTGTTGGTTACTCTGTGTCGGTGGGGTTTGCATATTAACACCTTTGAAAAACGCATTTTCACCGATAACTGAGAAATCACCGTCCAAAATCTTCTTTAAGAAAGATTCCGCACTCTGTTTCGTCTTATCATCACTAGCAGATATAAGCATAGTGATTCTAGTTAAGACGCTAGTCATATTTAAAGTAATTGTAGCGTCTGTGTAAAGTACACCATATTTCCCGATAACAGGGAGAATTGAATCTGCAAACGGTGTATTGTTGATAACGACAATATCTTTTCCGATATTGAAAGTTTTATCCAACTTTAACCACGGATTTGCGACGATAAAATCTTTGCCCCTGTAATACGCATCACATTCACCACCACGTGAACCCTGTAACGCATACAGTTCGCCGTTAACGTCTGCTATTCCTACGTTTCCACTAGTTTGCAGAATCTTTTCAAGTTCTACCTGTGGAATCGTATCGGGTAAACCTGTGTACTCAAACATCTTTGATGTCATACAAAGAACTCGCTGAAAGAACGTGTCTAAGGCTGTATCTTTGTCTTTCACCTGTGCTTGATACAAGTTATAAAGATTCTCTTTTTTCATTACTTTACAAGTGTTTTAATTAACGTACAAAGTTCTGTTAACACTTTCGTGTTACTCTGTACGGTTTCATTTAACTTGTCGGTTTCCTGTTGGTGACGTTCGTTCTGTTTCTCCATATAGAAGAAAAGGGCGATACAGACAGCTACAGGAAAACCAACATTACTAACTAGCGATACGATGTCGTTTACTTCCATATAGCAAAATTTAACTTTGTTATTTAATGGTGCAAAGATAAACAAAATATCTGAAACGACCAAATAAAAACAGGGAAAATGTTTCACGTGAAACACTTTTTTCCCTGTCTTAACATATTTTAAGCAATAATGTTGCTTCTGCTGCTAGCCATCAAGTAATTGCGCACAATTTCACCGATTTCGTTATTCTGATAAAATACCTTATCGGTGGCGAAATACTTTGTTATCTGCGATTCCACATAACTAGCAGTACTTAATAACTTGCGTCTGTAGTTTGGTTTTCCGTTCATCTGTAAAGAATAAATCAAACTATTGTCCGTGTCCTTAATCGGTGTTGTCTTATTGTGGATATACATAAAGTTATTAACACCGTCTGAGGATTCTACCTGTATTATATTGCCCTGTAATGTCATTTCGTTAAACTGTATGTAGAAAACGAAAAGCACATCTTTCGGGGTATATTTCACAGGTAGGTGGGGATATGCTGCGAGTTCCCATTTACCGCCCGTAATCATCTGTAAATTTTGATTATCGAAACAGAAATATTTGTTACTCGCTTTTTGCTTAACAATAGTGCTACAATATTCTACAGCCACGGTTGCACCGTGCTCACCGAATTTATAAATATCTATTGTGCCCTGTTCCATCACTCGCACCTGTTTCAATCCCATTTCGGTAAAATATGGGCAAAATTGGTTTACGGTGTTACCCAACATAAAAACCTTAACATCGTTACGCTGTCTTATGATAGTACTTAACAGGTTCATATACAGCATAAATTCATCGGGTAAATAATAACGTCTTGTTAAAAACTCATCGAAAACTATTGTAGTTATGTTTGGGTAACTACTACTTTTTTCGTGTTCCTGTTCTGAAAGACAGAAACCGAAACAGAACGGCACGTTATCGGGTACACGTTTTTTATTTTCGGGGTCATAGCTTGAAAGAAACCATTTGCCCGAAACATAAAAGACTTCGTTAAATTTGCCGTTTGTAAGTTCTTCGATAACACCGTTTGAAACGTGGTTTGCAAACAAACTTTCGGCACGTTTGCCCCTTAAATCTTCTCTCCATCTACGAATATAAGCCATTTGTTTACCTGTGCGCAAATATTCTTTGATACCATACAATAAGGTGGCATAAGTTTTGCCGTTTGAACGTTCACCAAAGATAACGTTATAATCTGCTTTCTTTGCTAAGATTCTAGACAAAGAATAAAATTTAGGTGTTTCCACCTTTTCTTTCTTCTGTTTCATATTATTCTTTCTTTAATCTGATTCCCATTAAATAATTTATATAAAGTACTGACAGGCTCAAAGTGTACCCTGTAGGCTCTAAATGTACCCCTGTCTTTGTGTCATAAGTAGAAACCGTGCCCAAATAATCGGTAATAGTTCCACTTTGTTCGTAATCTACATAGGTATGAATGTTCTTACCTGTTGCAGATGGGGGTATGTCTAGATAGTTTGTGAATGCGTCAAAGATTCCGTTTTCCCCAAATGTTTCTAACATATAGGGTATAGCAGATTTCTTGTTAACACCCGATACCGTCAAACTGTAATCGTAATCTTTACCGTTTACCGTCAACGCTCCTTTTTCCTGTATCATATAACGTTTTGCACCCAAAGTCTTAAAACGTGTATAACGTCCCTCATAGTCCCAAACGCCCAAAGGTTTTGCGATTCCCTTAATCGTAACAGGCTCAACTTTTTCAAACGGTATTTTATGGAACTTACAGGCTGCACGTAACTTCTGTTGTGCCAAATCGTTATAGGCTTTAAAATACTCTTTGTGATTTTCACCGTTTTTTATTTTAACGCTGTCTGTATCACTGTAGATGTAATCGTCACCACATTCCGCTATCCCTGTAAACAGATTCCTACGTGCATAGGCTGTTACATAGATTCCCCACGGATAGAAAAGAAAACGGTTTTTGCTGTCATTGTATTTATTCAGCATTTCCAAACGTTTTTCACCTGTCAAATGCTCAACGTCCCACGTTTCACCATCACAGACGATTTCATCACGCAAAGGGTTTGTAACACTCATACCGTAACAGCTGTTTAGCATTTCTTTGCTATTCAAATACTCTACTTCTTTTCCCTTAACCCCTTTTAGTTTCGTTTTCATTTCATACAGGTGCAAAATGGATTTTATAAACTCTGTGGGCAAATATTCTTTGCGGTAACAAATCATTTTGCCGATTCTTACAGATTCCCACATATAGAACTGAGAAAACACCCTGTAATCTATTTCGGTAATTGTCATACAGATTTTACTAGCACAAACCAATCTACCATTATTTTCTGAAACGTTTTCTTTTACGAAACACTTACTAACAGATATTGGATTCTCATTATCTGATTTTGCAAAAATGTTTGTAAATTCCACGTCAAAGACACAGCAATATTTTGAGGTGACAAACTCAAATTGTTTCATAGACTTAACAGGAACGAAAACACCCGTACTCATAGGAAATTTTTCGCTTACCATCACATAGGGGTAACTACTAGTAAAATCGTAACTGTCAACGTCTTCTATTACCTCATCTGTATATTTTGCATTTGCGTGCGTGAAACCGCCCGAAAAAGCCCTTTGCAGCATTTCAAATTCTTCCATACCTGTTATATTTAAGTTATGAATTTTATCCAAATACTTAAAATTCTGTATGGTTTTACCTGTTTCGGGGTCTGTTGTCTTAAAACACACAGAACGGCAATATTTACGCACAAAGCCTGTCTTTGTTATCGGCAAATGGGTAATGTTTTTGTATTGTTCAATAAGTTCCTGTATATAGCACATTACTACTTTAATATCGTTCAAACAATAACCCATTTCTTTTTGTGTCAACGGTGTTTTGCTGTGACGTAACAGGCTGTAATCTAAATCACCGACCAACTTTTCACATTTATATTTGTGTAATTGTTCACCGAGTTTTGCAAGTGAATAACCCGACAACAAATAACTACATCTAAACTCTATTCCGTTTTCCGTGATTCCGTAAATAGGTTTTCTAAGGTCTATTGAAAAAACCTTTGCCCACTGCAATAACTCTCTTAAAAATTGGAACTCATAAGCCAAATTGTGAACGTATATAATAATGCGTTTCTTTTCAGACAGGTTTAAAACGTCTGATATTGCATCTAGCATAGTTATAAATTCTTCCCACGTTCTACCAATAATGCAATAACCATTAATACCAAATTGCCAAACGTACATTAAAGAACATTTTTCCATTTTGGTTTGCTTACCACCTAATTTAATATAACGGTCATAGGTATATGTTTCACCGTCCACGTCACGATAAAAAGATGTAGTTTCTATATCGAAAGATACAGGAACATTTAAGAACTTTTCGCCCTTATTGTTTCCTGTAAAATTCTTATCGTTCACAGCCAAAGACAAAACTTTCTGTATGTCTTTCGGTGTGAACGTTTCGGTATGTAGTGCAAAGGGTATCTTTTTCATTATAAACCAAATTTTTTAAATTCGTCTAATATACGCTTTAACGGTTCATCTGTGTTATAAGAATCCACGTCATTTATAAATGCTTCTGCGTTTGGGTCATTTCCGATTTGCTCTAAGGCATCATCTAAGGCATTTTCAATTTTCACCGCATCATCTTCGATTTGGTCTGAAACGTCTTTGGATTCCTGTTCTAGTTCACCTGTGAAGTCTTTGTATTGCATTAAGTACTGTTCCAAAAACCGTTCATCTGAAACACTCGCAATTTTACCCATTAACTTATCTTGCATAAGGGCAAAACTTTTATCGTCCAAATCATAGGCTTTTTTCAAGTGTTCGGCATATTCTTTTGTACCTGTTGCAGTAGATGTTGGCTGACGTAAAAAAGAAACCGCTTTTGAGTACTCAATCTTTAAATCTTCCCAACTGTGACGCATAGAGAATTTAGTGAAACCTGTTATATTACCTTTGTTAAGGGCAACAACAGCAGGCGAAACTATACCCGATTTCTCCACGTTCTGAATGCGTCTGTTTGCCTGCTGAAATACACGTGCAATCTCTTTACGCAAATAGCCACGTGATTCTACAGCAGTTAATATTTGCTTATCTAATTGCACTTTGCTAGTAAGTGCAAACGTTTTATTTGTAAACCCTATAGGATTCTGTTTAGCCATTTTAAGAAAGATTTAAATTAAACAAAGACAGGGGCAAACAAAAACCAATTTGCCGCCCCTGTGAAACCAACCTTACACTAACTACTACTTATCCACGAATGTGATACCGTAACACTTCTTTGCGTGGGATTCATATTCGTAGATAGTATAACCCACCTTATTTGCTTTGATAGCGTCCACCGCCTCATTATCTGCGAGAATCTCTCGCACCGTGTCACCTGTGAACTGTGGTAAGTTCACTAAACGCTTGTTCTCAGCGTCAATAATCACAGGTGAATCACCCAACTGTGATTTGTGAACGTACATACCGTTGATAGGGTGTACCACATCACCGCCACCGTCTTTCTCGCTGTTGTAGATGTCTGTTAACTTAACAAATGGAAAATCGGTGGTATCAATACCGAAAGAAGTTTTATTAAACTTACTTGCAAAACTATAATTTTTTGGCATAACTTTATAAAGTATTTAACGTTAAACTTTGTGTTACCTGTGGTGTGAACTACTTAACTTCGTTCATACCGTTTGCAGCTGCAAACTCATTCAGCCATTTCTTGAAACGGTTCAACTTGATAACCGCCTTATCGTCTTTGGCTACTTCGTTACTAGTCATCAAAGCGTTTACGCTTGTAATACAGTTAAAAACTGTCTCATTAAAATTTTCGTTCATAATTACCTAATTTAAAATGTTAAACTTATATGTTTCTTAAACACGGTGCAAAGATACGGCATTTTTGCGAAACCACCAAATTTTTTCTGTTAAGAAATCTTAAAGAATAAAATTAATATCTGTTAACACTTCGTTTCACG
>QHMG01000001.1 GCA_003258725.1 Candidatus Melainabacteria bacterium | reverse complement strand
CTTTAATGGTACTTTTGACTTTAACGCTTCACGCTCTTCATCAACCTACCAAAACAACGCACCTGTTCAACAACGTGCAACACAAATGTACCTATACTTCTACGTAGGTGAATACACAAAAACTGCCGTAGAACAAACAGNNNNGTTAAATGCAGAGTTATTTAACGGGAAAATGGATAGAGATTTAAGTAATAGGACTTCTAATATTCATTTTGTGACTGAAACCTATCAAAATGGTTACAGTTGGTATAGAGTTTATTCTGACGGATGGTGTGAGCAAGGAGGACTTCTTCAACCAAGCTCCAACTCTACAATTTTAACTTTTTTGAAACCCTTTAGTAATTTGAACTACACTCCACTTGTTACTGCTTCGTGGGCGTCAGTTGCAGCACAGCAAAATGAAGGCGTCTTCTATGCTGATATAACAAAAACATCAATGAACGTAACAGTATCTTCTGTACCTACTTATGTATGGTGGCAAGCACAGGGTTACATTAAATAAAAGGAGAAAATCGTATGGAAATTAAAGCACAACTAGAAAAACCTTATACAGAAGAACAAAGATTACAATTTATTGTAAACATCAATCATAAGTTAGGTTATGCTTTAGAAGAAACAGAAACCCATTTGAACGCAATGGGATATAATGAGGAAGAATTACGACAACAAGAACGTGAACGTCTTGATAAGTTATCCATGACACGTGGTGATGTTTTTGAAGCATTAATACTAGCAAAAGGTTTAGAAAAACCAAAAATTAGAGCTATGATTGAGAACGCTAAACTCGACACCATGACAAAGGCTTTATATCTAAATAGATTTGATGAAGCATTAGACTTTTATCGTGGTTTTCCTATTTTTAATATGTTAGGTCAAGTTCTAGGTGTCACACCTAAACAACTTGATGATTTTTTTGAAACAAAAGATTATCATTATTTAACCAACATAACTTTAAAAATCAACGCAACACCTGAAAATGCGGTAGTTACAATAAATGGTAAAGAAACTAAAGAATTTAGTACACCATATCAACCTAATTTACAACTTCCTGTAACATATAGTGTGTCTTGCGAGGGTTATGTAACTAAGGAAGATGAAATTGTATTGAGTAAAAATACAGTTTTAGATGTTGTATTAGATGAAAAACAATGGACATAAAACTTACAACGCCTGATGAGCTTATATCAAAAAGAGCCTAAGCGCATAACATGGTGGTGCAAGTTTACAAAGACAGTAAAAGCATTTTATTTGAGGATTACATTATGATTTTAGACAAAATAGTAGAAAAAATTTTAATTAAAAATATAAAAAAGATTAGAGATAATGGTATTCAATTTATTAATAACAATAAAGATGAAATTATCGAAATGATTAAGGTGCAAATTAAGAAATACATTGACGAGCATAAAGACGAAATTATCGAGTTAGCAAAGAAGAAAGCACTTGAACTAATCAAAGATTTAGTGTTATAATAATAAAGGTTGTAGTACCGTTATAAACGATTGTACGACTTTACAATTAAATATTTTCAATGGTAATTAGACATTGGAAGAAACGAATTAGAGAATAGGCTAAGAGCAATCTTAGCCTTAAAACTAAGAGGGTATTATGAATACAATTACTTACACAAAAGAATACTTTAAAGGATTTAGCAAGGTTAAGTTTAACCGTTGGATTTTAAAGCATAAGAAAGAATTGTCATGTAGTGCTTTGTTTACCTATACGACAAAAGGAATAAGCCCTTTAATTAAAAAGGTTACAAAGAAATATGCCAAAAGTGATTTTTGCCCTACGCACGTAGGACAAATCTGTAAGGTGGGCGAAGAAATTATGGTATTTAATCAAACTCCCCCAAAAGGTGAATTATCCTTACTATCTGATTATATTTACAATGTTGATTTTGATTGGCAAATTGTGTGCATTTTAGACGATATAAACACCTTTGAATATAGCAAAGATGTATTAAGTTTTAATGGGATGAAGTATGGGTACATTTCAGCCTTAAACTCTGGCATTAAATGGTTAAGGTGGCTATTCAATGTCCGTTTTCATTGTAGCGAAATAGAAATACTTGTATTACAAAAACAAGGCTATTTAAAAGATGTAATAGCAGATAATCAAACTCCTGTTGATGTTTATAATTTGTTATTAGGATTTATTTAAAATATGGAAAGCACAATAACAATAGTAAGAAACAACAGAACAATTAAAATATGGTACTTTGTATGGGAAGCCATGACTAGATGTAAAGGGGGATAGTATGAACTTTACAATGACAGCACTTTTAAAATCTGAAACCGCAACAAAAAATAAAATTAATAATATTCCAACCGATACAAAAGTTTTGGATAACTTATTAGATTTAATAGTATATGTTTTGCAACCGTTAAGAGATAAATTAAAAAAGCCAATTATTATAACAAGTGGATATAGATGTAAAAACTTAAACACTTTAGTTGGTGGTGTTGGTAATAGTCAGCATTTATACGGTCAAGCATGTGATTTTGTTGTACCTAACATGACGGTACAACAAGTTTTTGACTTTGTTAAAAGTTCGGGAATAGAATATCATCAGCTAATAAACGAATATAATCAATGGGTGCATATTTCATTTGTCAAAAATAACAATAGAAAACAAGCCTTTAAACTTTAGGGTATAATAATATTATGGTTATGGAAATCGAACAAGTAATACAAATATGCTCAATACTTGCCTTTGTGGGCGGGGCTTTTTTGTTTTTTGAAAAAGCTGGCGAGGTTAAGAACTCGGCTTTAAAAGATATTGAGAATATACAAGAGGAAATTAAAGAAATCCATAAAAAAGATATTGAACAAGATAAAAAAATTGATGAAATAGATGATAAAAATACTTGTGCGATTAATAGATTAGAGGGGCTATTAATTGAGGTCAAAACGACATTAGAGTTTTTTATACGAAATGGTTTTAATAATGACGGAACAAAAAAAGATTAGAGCAAAACTAAAGAAATCCGAGCCGTATAGAATAGAAAAAGAACCTTTACCCGAATTATTTTTTAAGAATGAAACCGAACAATGGATTTTCTTTTATGCTTTTTGTCGTAGGTTAAGCGATGAGGCTATCGGTGTAAGGGTTTATTTGGATAAAACAAACGTATATAGAAAAGAATTACAAATTATTGAAAATAACTTATCAAAAATAACTCACTTTTTAGATGTCTAAAGGACATCTATTTTTTTTGCAATATTTGCGCAATAAATGCGCAACAAAATTTCATTTTTCAATGCCATAATAAAAGTATGGAAAACCTAGTTGAAAAAATTGAAACAACGATTGATGTTTTGTTAGACTTAAAAGAAATCATTTTGAACGGTCTAGCGGACACGTCAACGAAAGAGAGATTAAAAGAACATGGAAATAATGCTTAATATTTTAGATTGGCTTATTGACAATCTAAAGGCTATTAGAGAACGCATTAGAAAAGGAATTTATTATGGCATATAATCAATATTCACCAATGTATAGTCCTAGTTATCAAATGGCACAACAAAGACTTATGCAACTTGAACAGCAAACACAACCACAACAAATGAATATGAATATGAATAATGGTTTAGTTTGCAATCAAGTAACAAATATTCAAGAGGCTCAAGCATATCAAGTGCCTTTAGGTGCTATCGGTGTTTTTGTGGATTTATCAACATCTAAAATCTATGTTAAAAGACCAATAGGACTTGACGGGAAACCCGAATTTAACACTTATGTTATAGAGCAACAAACAAAATCAAGTGAAAGTGATATTGAAACAAGATTAGGCGAACTTGAAAAAAGGGTTACTACTCTTGAAAAATATCCAATAAACAAAAAGAAAGCTGAGGCAAAAGATGTTGAATAGTTTAATTGCAGGTTTAATGCAAGGGCAATTTGCTAATCACCCATTGATGAAACAAGTACAATCTATGTTGCAAGGAAAGAGTAAACAAGAGCAAATACAAACCTTGATTAATACGGCTCAAACTTTAGGCTTAGACATTAACGAAAAACGTTTTACAGCCGAACAGTTACAACGATTAGGAATTAAATTACCGTAGTATTACGTTGACACTTTTTAACCTTTTTTATAGAAAAAGTTGATTTTCTTGTTAGTAATTTAGGAAAAGAAAGGAAATCAATTTATGGACAAGACTTATTCATTAGCGGACATCGCTGCCGTATCGGGCGATAAAAATGACGGCATTTTTGGTGGCGATAGTTCTGGATTTATCGTATTAATTTTATTT
>QHMG01000021.1 GCA_003258725.1 Candidatus Melainabacteria bacterium | reverse complement strand
GAAATTAAACAAGATTTTTATATACTCTCTCAAAATTTTAAATACTCTCTCTCTCAATTATTTTTAAACAGCAAAGTTTAAGCGCCACCTGTCAGGTGGCTTTTTTATTGTGAAATTTGCATTTGTAACGAATTGTAACAACACTCTAAAGTTTTAGGCTGAATGTGCCGTTAATACATGCGTAAGGTGATATAACTAAGGAGTGTACCTATGTTAACAGTAACTTCAAAATTACAATACGATCAGGCACGCAAAGAGAAAAATTTGTTAGCATTTGAACAAGTTCTTAATGCTAACAAATTACAAAGAATTACAGCACAGATTTCCTCATTTGAAGCTGATGCAAAAGCAGCAGGTGTTGAAGAAAGTGTTATTAAAGACGATCCAGATTATCAAGCGTTAGTTGCTGAACAAACAGCTTATGATACAAGAAATGATAATATTGCAACTCAAATAGAATTGCTAGAACAAGATATGGATGCTTTCTTGAATTTAGAAAAAGACGGTATTCAAGATTCAACTACCTTCTGGTGTTTTGGTGGATAATAAAAAGTTTAATAAAAAAGGCGGATTTGCATTTTGCAAATCCGCCTTTTTTACTATTAATTAAATCTGTTGTTTTGCAAGCTCAACAGTGTTTTCCATAAGCATTGCAATTGTCATTGGACCAACACCCTTTGGTACAGGTGTAATATAGCTTGCGACCTCTTTAACGTTTTCAAAATCCACATCGCCTGTTGTTTTATTATTTTCATCTTTAAATATGCCGACATCAATTACGACTGCGTCTTTTTTCACCATGTCTTTAAATATAATTTTTTTACCAACGGCAGAAATGAGAATATCTGCTTGTTTTGTTATTTCTGACAAATTCTTAGTTTTTGAATGGCATATTGTAACGGTTGCATCTTTATTCAAAAGCATTATTGCTACAGGCTTTCCAACGATGTTGGAACGTCCAACTATAACGGCATATTTACCTGCAATTTCAATATTATATTCTTTTAAAAGTCTTAAAACTCCTTTAGGTGTGCAAGGATAAACCTTTGGGATTATTCCATTTAGCAAATCACCAGAGTTTTGAGCCGTAAACCCATCAACATCTTTTCTTGCTGAAATAGCTTTTATAACGTTTGTTTTATGGATATGTTTTGGCAAAGGTAATTGAACTAAAACAGCATGAACTTCGTTATCGTTGTTTAGCTCTTCAATTTTGTTGATAAGTTCATCTTCAGTAATTGTTTCGGGGTATTTTATAATAGTTGATTTTATTCCAATAGCTTCAGCTTTTTTATGTTTTAGGTTCACATAAATATTGCTTGCAGGGTTATCGCCAACTTGAATTACAACAAGGTGAGGTTTTTTCTGCATTTTTGAAACCTCTAGTTTTAACTCTTCTGTAATATTTTCAGCTGTTTGTTTCCCGTCTATTATAATAGCCATTATACCCTCGTTTGTGGTAAGTTTAATCTAAAATAGAATTGTTTAATTGCCTCTTGAACTGCTTTTGAGTCTCTTTCAACTGAATGTTCTTCTAGGTTTTTGTCCTTTGGAATAACTCCAAGAACTTCAAGTTCATATTTTCTAAGTAATTCAAAAATTGTACTTGTGTCTCTATTATCTACTTTGTTTAAGACTACACCTAATTGTCCTCCAGCTGCATATTTTGCTGAATATTCCTCAATTCTGCTTGCAAGTTGGATTGAAGATTCTGTTGGATTGGTTACAATAATTGCTGTGTCAATTTCTGTGTCTACAAGTTGGTTTAGATATTTTAAATCATATTCGCAATCAAAAATAACTATGTCATATTGATTTATGAATTTTAATATTGCATCACACATTTGTTTTGTGATAGGGCATCGGCAATCTTTTGAGGCAACAAGCCAAGAAACGATGATATCAACATTTTCATCAACTGTTTCTACAATATCTTCTAACGCCCACTCAATATATTCTTGTTTGGTCATGCCTTCCGGAATACCAGTTTTGTATTCGTGTTTTCCGCTTCTAATACCGTAAATAGTGTTACGAATATCTTTGCCAAAGCTGTGTCCAAGTTCTGCGGCTAAATCGTTGTCAAATAAAAGAATAGATTTATTGGGAAAGTATTCTTGAAATACTCTTAAAAATGCTTTTGTTATTGTAGTTTTACCACTACCGCTTTTACCTGTTATTGCTAATGTTGTTGGCAAATTTTATCCTTTCGATTTAAAAAGTATATAGTAAGGCGCAAGAATTTGAAACAAATTCTTGCGCCTTAAAAAACTATGCTTCTTCAGTAGTTTCAGCAACTTCTTCAATTTCTTCTTTTAAGATTTCAGAAGCTGTAACATTTACTGTTAATTCAGTTTTAACTTTTGAAGTTAATTTGATTAACATTGTGTAATTACCAACTTTGTTAATTGGTGCGTTAAGTGAAACTGTTTTTCTATCAACTTCGATACCAGCTTTTGCTTGTAATTCTTCACAAAGTTTTTTAGTTGTGATAGTACCGAATAATTTACCAGATTCACCAGCTTTTGCAGCTAATTCTAAAGTACCAACCTTTTCAATTTCAGCAGCTTTAGCTAATGCTTCTTGGTGTAATTTTTCTTGTTTAGCTTGAATTCTAGCTAAATTATGTTCTCTGTTTTGTAAAGCGCCTTTTGTTGCGATTTCAGCAAAATTTTGTGGTAATAAGTAGTTTCTAGCATAACCATCTTTTACTGTAACTAATTCGCCTTGTTCGCCTAAGTTTTGAACGTCTTTTTTCAATATTACTTGCATTTTTTTCTCCTTTAAAATCTTCTTTGTAGGTTCATTCTACCTAAAACATAAAAAAAAGTCGAGTATTTTTATTATTTTTTTACATCTGTAACATCTATAATTGCAACATTTTCTATATGGTAAGTATGACAGAACATATCAAATGGCTGTATGCTTTCAATTTTAGCACCTTTGTTAAGCAAATATTTTAAATCTCTAGCTAATGTTGCAGGGTTGCAGCTTACATAAATTATGCGGTCGGTTGTTAGTTTTAAAACATTTTCTAAAGTTTTTTCTGTTGAACCTTTTCGTGGCGGGTCAAGGATTGTTAGGTTAAATCTTCTGCCCTTTGTGTTTAATTCTTTTTCAAAGAATTTTTCTGCGTCCATGTTGTGAAGCTCAACATTTTGAATTTCGTTTAATTTTAGTGTTTCTTGTGCTAAATCAACAGCTTCTTTGCAACTTTCTACGCTAACCACTTTTTTGCAGGCGTCGCTTACTGTGATACCAAAAGTGGTAACTCCAGCGTATGCATCAAATACTGTTGAATCTGGATAATTATTTTTTATGTAATCTTTAACGTAAGCAAAAATATTTTCAGCACTTTTTGGATTAACTTGAAAGAATGTATTTGCACCAATTCTGAAAGTTTTGTCTAAAATGCGTTCTTTTACAAAATCCTTGCCAACAATGAGTTCAGAGTTGTCAGTCAAAATGACATTAGATTTGTTTGGGTTGAAGTTTAAGCAAACGCCTGAAACCTCTTTAAAGTTTGAATAAATTGCGTTTGCTAAGTTTTCAATCTTTTTAAAAGATTTTTTTGCATTAACTACAAGAACAACAAGATTTTTGCCTGTTGCAATTGATGAACGAATAACAACGTGTCTTAAATCGCCAACATGTTTGTTTTCTCTGTACCCTGTAATCCCTAATTCAAAGGCTTTTTCTCGAATAAAATTGATTATTTTATCGCAAATTTCCGGTTGGATTGGGCAATGTTTGATGTTCACTATTTCGTGCGATTTAGGCTTGTAATACCCCGCTAAAATGCGTTTTGAAACCTTTGTTTGACCTATTGGATATTGAACCTTGCAACGATATTCTTTAACCATAGGACTTGCGATAGGTTCGTTTACTTTAAAGTCAAATCCACCAATTGAGTGCAAGGTATCTTCAACAATTTCTTTTTTTAATTTTAGCTGATAGTTATAGTCGATAAACTGTAATTGGCAAGCGCCACAAACCTTTTGCATTGCACAAAACGGCTCAACACGATGCGGTGATGGCTTTATGATTTCTAAAATTTCTGCAGTTACGTAGTTTTTACTTACTTTTATAATTTTTACTTTTAACTCATCTTCTGGACAAGCGTTTTCAATAAAAATAACCATTCCGTTATGGTGTGCAATGCCAAAGCCCAGATTTGAAATCTTTTCAACTGTTACGTTAATTTCTTCGTTAATTTGCATTGTATGTGAAACCGTCTTCTTTCATTCGTCTTACGACTTCTTGTAATTCTTCAAGTGAGCAAACGATAGAAACTCTAACAAATCCTGCGCCATATTTTCCGAAAGCATCTCCTGGAACCATTACAACGCCAGATTTTTCAAGTAAAGCATTACAAAACTCGGTTGCATCTGCATATTTTTTAGGTATTGGTAACCATTGATAAAAGGTTGCTGTTGGAACATTTTTTATTTCCCAATTTAATTCTTCAGTAAACGCTTTTACAAAGTAGTCAGCCTTCTTTTTAATTTCTTGATTAGCCCAAACAATGTATTCGTCGCCTTCTTTAGAGTTTAAAATTTTAGCTGCGGCTTTTTGAATAGGTTTGAAAATTCCAGAATCAATTGTTGATTTTAATTTTGCAAATTGTTGGACTACTTCTTTATTACCGCAAACCCAACCAATACGCCAACCTGTCATTGCATAAGGTTTTGAAAAACTGTGAAATTCAACTGTAACCTCTTTTGCACCTTCAACTTCTAATGCACTATGTGGTTTGTGAGCCTCGTCAAAATATATATCAGCATAAGCAGCGTCTGACATTAACAAAATGTTGTGCTGTTTACAAAATTCTACTACTTTTTTTAAATATTCAAAAGTGCAAGATGCACCAAGAGGGTTATTCGGATAGTTTATAAGCATAGCCTTAACTTTATTTGGATTTAAACCTTCTTTTTGCAAATTATTCCAAACTTCGTCTAGGTCTGGCATATAATTATTTTCGTGAGTTAATGGCATTGCATAACTTTTTCCGCCTGAGACTTTAATCATTTCACTGTAAGATGCATAAGAAGGATCTGGAACTAGAATGATATCCTTTTCATTTTCGTCTGTTGTTGGTGAAATTATCCCTCTCAAAAAGTTTGCAATACCTTCTTTTGAACCAATTAATGAACAAATTTCATTAGTTTCAACCTGAACTCCAAAGCGGTTTTTCATACGTGTTTGAATTGCATCAAGCAAGTATTTTTCGCCTTTTGGAGTAGAATAAGTATGCATACCTTTTTCATCAAGAGCTTCT
This sequence comes from Candidatus Melainabacteria bacterium, assembly GCA_003258725.1. Lineage (GTDB taxonomy): Bacteria > Cyanobacteriota > Vampirovibrionia > Gastranaerophilales > Gastranaerophilaceae > UBA6984. The sequence goes on along the minus strand of QHMG01000021.1, from coordinate 8,407 downwards.
TTCATTGCATCTAACAAGAATTTAGGTGGCATTGTTGTAGGTGCACCCATAGATAATGAAATTGGAGCTCTACCTTTTTTAGTTAGCTCATCTTTTAATTGAGCTGTTTTTTCTTTTATCTTGAACATTATGTAAGTATCAATATTTCCAGCGAATTCGTTGAATAATTTTTTCATTCTTGATATCCTTTATTTGCATGGTTTTACTTTTGTAATTATAGCATAATTTAAAAAAATGAGATAATATTAAGTTATGACAACAGTAAAAGAGAGAATTGAAAATTTAGAAATAGCAAATTTAAGTGAATTTGCAACAAAAAGTAAGTACACAAAAGGTCGTAAAAGACCAGTTGAACCTTGTAATATTCGTTCAGAATTTCAACGTGATAGAGATAGAATTATTCACTCAAAAGCGTTTAGACGTTTGAAGCACAAAACGCAAGTTTTCTTGTCACCCTTTGACGATCATTTTAGAACACGTTTGACTCACACGCTGGAGGTTTCGCAAATTGCTCGTACAATTTCTCGTGCATTGGCTTTGAATGAGGATTTGACCGAAGCAATCGCATTGGGTCATGATTTAGGTCATACACCTTTTGGTCATTGTGGAGAAGGTGTTTTAAATCACTTGGTAGAAGGTGGTTTTCGACATAATGAACAGAGTGTTCGTGTAGTTGAAGTGCTTGAAGATTTGAATTTGTGTCAAGAAACTATTGACGGTATTTACACTCACTCTTGGGGATTTACTCCAAAAACTCCAGAAGCTCAAGTTGTTCAATTAGCTGATAAAATTGCTTATATTAACCACGATATTGACGACTCTATAAGAGCTGAGATTATTTCGGAAGATGATTTACCGCAAGAGTGCAAAGATTACTTTACTTCAAATAAAAATAAACGTTTGAGTAAAATGATTAACGACATTATTCTTTATTCTGAAGGTAAGCCGAATATTTCTATGAGTGACGAATGTTGGCTTTATACAACAAAACTTAGAGAATGGATGTTTGAAAATATTTATACAAATTCTCCAGCAAAATTAGAAGAAAAGAAAACAGCTCGTATTGTTTGTGAGCTTTATAAATATTATACAGATTTCTTAAAAACTCAAGTTCCTGCAGACAAGATTGAACGAATTGTAGTTGATTATATTTCTAGTATGACAGACCAATATGCAATTGAAAAATTTAAAGAATTGTTTATACCAAAAGAAATACAAGCAACCAACAAGGACGATGCAATATTCAGATTAATAAAAAAAGATTGCTACCTAAATGTGAATTGACCATTAAAAAACAAGAACAACATAAAATGTTGTTCTTGTTTTTTAATTTATAAAGAGTAAACTTTTTCTCTATGTTTTTATTTTATTTTAACCTTCAGTTGTTTCAGGTGGAATTTCGTTGAACTCTGCTAAACCAACTTGGTTTCTGCCATGTTCTTTTGCGTAATACAATCCTTGGTCAGCAACTTCAATAATTTGTTGAGGGCTGTCACCGTCTTGAGGGAATGTTGAAACACCTAAGCTGATTGTTACGTGAGTTGTTTGAGTCGCACTCAATTTGAACACCCTATCTGAAACGGCTTTACAAATTCTGTGAGCGTTTTTGATAGCTTCTTCTTTATCTGTGTTAGTAAGAATGATGCTCATTTCTTCACCACCGTATCTGCAAACGATATCAGTTGCACGGGTGTTAGTTTTTAATGTCTGAGCAACTTGTTTTAATACAGCGTCACCAGCTTGGTGTCCATAAGTATCATTGAATTTTTTGAAGTGGTCAATATCAATGATAATCATAGAAAATTCGCTGTTGTAACGAGTACAATTTGCAATTTGCATTCTCATTTGGTCTTGGAAATATCTATGGTTGTATAATTCTGTTAAACCGTCAGTAGTTGCAAGTTTGTATTGTTGTTCAAAGTCTCTTGATTTAATGATGTATTTTACAAGATAAGCAACTGCAAACATAATGAATATTGAAACTACAGGTATTACGACATCTAGCCATAAGTTAGCAAACATCATAATAAAATATGTTAATAGTGAATATCCGATTGCAGCAATCAAAGCTGTTGATACAGCAATTGCTGTTGAGTTTGTTAATAATACAACTGCGCCAACAGCTAAAGCTAAAATCAATGTGATTACAACGTTTGTGCCAACACCAGCTTTCTTGATGAAGTTGTTATCTATAAAGTTATTCATAAATGTTGCATAAATTTCAACACCAGGGTAAGTTTCACCGGCTACTGAAATTGGAATACTTTTTACATCAGCTAAACTTGTTGCTGTAGTACCAACAAAGATTATTTTGTTTTCAAAGTCATATTGCTCTTTGATTTTTTCTCCGTTCATAAGTTTTACAAGTTTATATAATGGAATATGTTCGTATGTTTGTCCTTGAGAGTGACCGTACCAATTTAAAATTAGACCGCCGTCTTTGTTCATTGGGATTTTTTTGTTGCTTACTAATATATTTGATTTTTTATCAATTGTAATTGAGTTATAAGGTTTTTTGTCCAATTTTGATTGATAATTCAAAGCTGTTAAGAATGCTAAGTTTGGATAATAGTCGTTTTGGTATTTAACAACAGCTGGAAATTCTCTAACGATACCATCAGAAGAACGAACAATATTTAGAATACCGATTTTTGTATTGCTGTTGATGATTTGAGACAAAATCGGTCTGCAATTTGTAAATGTCAAATCTTGAAAATCAACGTTTGATTTGTTATCAACAGTAAGTTGTAATCTGGCAGGCAAGTTGATTGGTTCTCTAACCTCGTAAGACATATCATCAAAGTTCATACCTGTTAGAATGTTATCGTAAGTGTTCATTGCTTTTGCTAGTTTGTTATCAGCATCTAAATTACTTTTAAAAGAAGATACAAACATTAAATCAAAAGAGATTGATGTTGGGTTTTGAGCTTCTAAGTAATCAATTAAATCAGCATAAACATTTCTAGGTAAAGGCCATTCTCCGTATTTGTTAGTTAAATATTCATAACTTGCATCATCAATTGTAACCAAAACGATGTCTTTGTTAGGCTTTTTAACCTTGTTGTTAACAAGCATTGCTTGTCTAGAATCAAAAGTTTTGTTTTCTGTTTTTGTGATAAAGTCTGCAAAATTAACGGTTCTAGCGATTAAAACAACAATTGTTACAGCAATAAAAAATGCCAAAACACCTAAAATAACGTGCATTGGCTTTAAATCTTTTAAAAATTTCTTAAACATTATTTCCTCGTCAATTAACTAATATAATTATTTTATATCAGTATAGTTGACATTGATGTTTTTTGCAAGAAATAATTTATTTTTCATTTTTTTTGCTAGTAAAGCATTGTTCAATCTTAGAACATCTGTTGTGTGTGACAACTCATCTGGTTTTTGTAAATAATTAATCATACATTCTTCGTGAATATTCATAAATTCCTCTCTCTTCTGTGATTATATTAAACCAGATTATTTGAATTTAAACATCAACCAAAAGGTGAATAAAGAAGGTCTAGACCCTCGACTATTTGTAGGAATTTGTTACTTAATATATCTTATAAAATACATTTTATAATGAATAAATAAAGGTGAATTGTGGTAGTATAAAAATATGGATATGTCATCTACATCGCTTAATAATGGCGCAATTAACAACTTATTGAATATGAAATCAACGGTTTCTCTTGTAAAAAATACTGCACAAGAGATGATTAAAGATGCGCAAAAATCAGGCGGTGGCGTTATTAAAAAAGGTGATTCTCAGTATAAAGAAGAGATGGATTACAACAGAGATGATGAGATTACCATTAGCGAAAAGCTACGCTATTACGCAGAACAAACTGCGCAATCATTAAGAGATAAAGGCAGTAATTCACAAGTAAAAAGTTTGTCACAAATGACAAAAAGCGATTACGAAAAGGTTGGAATGAGCGGATATTATGATGCTCAACGTAATTTGCAATACTCTAAAGCACTAAGTGCATATTCTTACCAAAATTTAATAAGTAAAAAAATTAATAATTTTACAATTTCAGTTTAAGTTGTAATACTAAAAGTAAGATAGTTTTAGTTAAGATACATGGAGGTTTTATGGCTAAATTTTTAGATAAATTTAAATGTTTTGCTGCCTTTACTCTTGCAGAAACACTAATTGTAATGGGTATTATTGGTGTGGTTGCAGCGCTTACCATTCCAAATTTGAATTCATCAACAGCAGATAAAGAAAAAGTTGCTAAAGTTATGAAGGCTTATTCAAATATTAATGATGCAGTGGGACGTGCAGAAGCGGTTTATGGTCCTCTTAATGATTGGGTACAATTAGCTTCAAATGACGTAGATATGTTTAATCGCATGGGTGAGCGTATAACAGAATTTATGAAAATATCAAAAACATGTGGTACAAATAAAAATCAAGGTTGTATTGGTAAAAATTTTTACGACAAAACAAGTAACTATGTTCCAATTTTTTCACTAATAGCAGGTGATTCTGCTGATTTGGGATACAAAGTTATACTTGCAGATGGTATGTCATTATCTATATCTGCGGTGTATGGAACAGGTGATTGGCTATTTTTGTTTGATATAGACGGACCTAATAAAGGAGCATCTATGCTAGGCAAAGACATTTTTTCTTTTACTATTGTAAGAAATTCTTCACCAACAGAATTAAGACCTGATTTAGGTGTCGCACCAATAGAAGCATTAAATAATTGTTTTCAATCAGGATTATGTACTGAATGGGTTGTAAACAATGGCAACTTGGATTACCTAAAGGCTGATACTTCTGGCAAATGTCCTAACGGCAAAGTCTTAAATTACACGACAAATACCTCTTGTAAGTAAGGATATATTCTCAATCATATGTCACCCTAAATTTATTTCAGGGTCTCAAAAACAAGAGATTCTGAACTTGTTTGGCAAAAATATTTATTGGAATGAATTTGTAATGACGTGCAAGTATTCTATAATTTGTGAAATATATTCTAAATCAGCATCGCCGTTAATTACGATATCAGCTTCTTTTCTTGTTGGTAAAATGTATTTTTCACCGGTTGTAATCAAGTAGTTCCAATGTTTTAACGCATTTTCGGGGTCTTGGTTTCTTTCTGAGGATGCTCTTTGCATAAAGCGCTTTTTGCGCAATTCATCTTGAGCTTCTACATAAATTTTTATATCAAAGATATCTTTAATACCTTCAAATAATGTTGCTGTTCCCTCAATGATTGTAATCTTTTCCGCTTTTACAGGTACGGCTTTTGGTACAGATACCCCAGTTCCGTTAGGTAAATATTTTGGTGACATGATGTCGTTGCCTAGTGACAAGTTTTCTAAGTCATCATACAAAATGTCAAGCTGAAAACCGTCAGGAGAGTCAATGTCATAGCCACTATCTCTAAGGTTATCAAACGAGCCAAATTTATTGATTAAAACGGAAATATCTTTAAAATAATTATCAGTACTTAAAATAGATACGGGCATTTTTAAATCTTGTGTAATTCGTTGAATTTGCGCACAAATTGTAGATTTACCAGAAGCAGATGCACCAGTTATGCCAATTAAAAGGCGCTTGTCAGGTGTGTTGATCAAGCGCTTTGCAAAATTTGATATGAAGTTTGGGCGTACTTCTATAATCACAGGTCTTTCGTATTTTTTATCAAAAGAAATCAACTGCTTGATTTTCGTTTGAAGGTAAAACGCAAGAAGTTCCCTGCCACTCTTTTGTGATAAGTCTGGTTTTAATAACTTATCCGAAGAAGTTAATTCTTTTGTCAATAAAGGGTATATCATACGTCCAACTAATATTTTTCTGTTTAAAAATACTTTTTTCAATTCTAAAACAAAGAAAAAAAAATTGCTAGTATTTTTTTACAAAATCTTAATGAGTTTGAAATATTTTTGTCTTTGGTGTAGTATGACTATAATGTAAATGAGTAAAGGAGTAAAAATGGAAGTTTTGGCTAAAAATGAAGGTTTAATTACCCAAATCATCGGGCCGGTAATTGACGTTGAATTTCAGCAAGGTGAATTACCTAACATTTATGATGCTTTAAAAATATATAAAAACGACGGTTCTTACGTGGTTGCCGAAGTTCAACAAATGTTGGGTTCAAACAGAGTAAGAACAGTTGCAATGGCTTCAACTGATGGTCTAAAAAGAGGCATGAAGGTTGAAAGCACAGGTGAACCTATTAAAATTCCAGTAGGTAATCCAATTTTAGGTAGAATTATGAACGTAGTTGGCGAACCTGTTGATGAACAAGGTGAAATCAAAACCGAAGATTATCTACCAATTCACAGAGAAGCTCCAAAATTGGTTGACCAAAATACAAATATTGAAGTTTTAGAAACAGGTATCAAAGCAATTGACTTGTTACAACCTTACCAAAAAGGTGGTAAAATTGGTTTATTTGGTGGTGCTGGTGTAGGTAAAACTGTTTTAATTCAAGAATTAATTCACAATATTGCAATGGCTCATAACGGTGTGTCTGTATTCGGCGGAGTAGGTGAAAGAACTCGTGAAGGTAATGACCTTTGGAACGAATTTAAAGAGTCAGGTGTACTTGATAAAGTAGGTTTGATTTATGGTCAAATGAATGAACCACCAGGAGCTCGTATGAGAGTTGGTTTGTCAGCTCTTACTGCCGCAGAATATTTTAGAGATTTTTCTAAGCAAGACGTATTGTTATTTATTGATAATATCTTCAGATTTACTCAAGCGGGTTCAGAAGTATCAGCTTTATTAGGACGTATGCCATCAGCGGTAGGTTATCAACCAACACTTGCAAATGAAATGGGTGACTTGCAAGAACGTATTACATCAACAAAAGATGGTTCTATTACTTCTGTTCAAGCCATTTACGTTCCTGCTGATGACTTGACTGACCCAGCTCCAGCAACTACATTCTCTCACTTAGATGCATCAACTGTATTATCAAGACAAATTGCATCATTGGGTATTTATCCTGCAGTTGATCCGTTAGCTTCTAACTCTCGTGTATTAGACCCTAACGTAATCGGTGAAGAACACTATGACACAACAAGAAAAGTATTAGAAATCTTACAAAAATATAAAGAATTACAAGATATTATCGCAATTCTTGGTATGGATGAATTATCTGAAGAAGATAAAGAAACTGTAAACAGAGCAAGAAAAATTCAAAGATTCTTGTCTCAACCATTCTTTGTTGCTGAGCAATTCTCAGGTATTGAAGGTAAATACGTTAAGATTGAAGATACAATCAAAGGCTTTAAAGAAATTATTGAAGGTAAACATGATGATTTACCTGAACAAGCATTTTATATGGTTGGTACAATTGAAGAAGCTGTTGAAAAGGCTAAAACTTTACAATAATTTCCGAAAGGTTAAATAAAAATCATGCATTTAAAAATAATCACACATGAAAATACAGTTTTTGACGAAGACGTTAATGAAATTTATTTAAAGGGCATTGACGGAGAATTTGGTGTATTAGAAGGTCATGAACCAATCATGGCTTCGCTAGGCATTGGAATTACAAAAATTGTGAAAGACAATGATGTAAAGTTATTTACAACAATGGGCGGAATTTTCCAATTAAAAGACGGACAAGCTATTATTTTAGCAAATGCTGGTGAATTTGGCGAAGATATTGACGTTGCTAGAGCTGAACAAGCAAAAGCAAGAGCGCAAGCAAGATTAGCTGAGGTAACCGCTCAAATAGATGCAAAACGTGCAGAAGCTGCCTTAGCAAGAGCAATGGCTCGTCTAAAAGCAGCAATGAAAAATAAAAGTTAAAAAACTTCTTGCAAAAAAAAGTTTTTTATTATAGAATAATCTTACCGAAGGAAGAAACTTTTCTGGAAGAGTGCCAGAGTGGTTGATCGGAGCGGTCTTGAAAACCGTCGTACGTGACGAGCGTACCGTGGGTTCGAATCCCACCTCTTCCTCCATTTAAGCCTCAACGCAAGTTGAGGCTTTTTTGTTGCCGTCGTTTTAGAGGTGGACTTCTCACCCAATGGGTTCGACTTCCTCCTTCCTACGAAAATTATCAATTTTCGCAGGCGGAGTCTATAACTAGACACTTAAAATTAAAATGTCTGACACTTAAAATTAAAAATTTCAAATTTGCATTTAATTTAAGGAAAAATTTTTAAAACTAAATGTCAGACAAATTAAAAATTTAAAATATATTTTTAAAATTATTTGTCCGACACAAAATTAATGGGTTTTAAAGTCCGTTTTGGTCGGAAGTACTGTATTATCATAGCGAGCGAAGCGTGGCTTCTAATTATATGCAGTTTGAGAAAATGTGTCAGGTGAAATGAGAATTCTTTATTTCTCGTATTGAAAATGTCAGCTTGACAAATAAAGGGTTAAGGAATATAATTAGATTCAGTATTATACAAGGAGTTAATAAATATGCGGCAAGGT
>QHMG01000002.1 GCA_003258725.1 Candidatus Melainabacteria bacterium | reverse complement strand
AAGTTGTAGTAATTGATAGTATTGATACTTTAAAATCAGTATTCAAAGCGGATAGCCAAGAATATACCGATATTGCTACAATTCTAACACAAAAATCAAACATGAACCCTAACAAATCAAGAGTAAATAACGTAATTGTTTACTTTGGTACATTGAGTTCGGGTGAAACTTATGGTAACTTAGTTGACGAAATGATTTCGGTAAACGCAAACTATGCTCAATTAACTATCGTATCAAGAAAAGCCGATGATATTAAATTGGCTGGTGCAAAAGCATTAGAAAATGATAGATTATTCGTTGCTCAAACATCAAATGAGGACGTTGCTGATAAAGTAAGCGACAATATTGCACAAGCAATGAATAAATTAAACAACTCAAACGTATTATTAATGTATCACGGTGTTGATACAGAGGCACTTGCTTGTGGTACGGCTAGTATTATGGCTAACCCATTCTTAGGTGGTGTTGGTTCGTTATATTCAACAGTTACAAGTGTAACACCACAAGATTATACGGCTACTTTAAATGCTAATTTAGACGACCAATTTGTTTCATATTACACTTATGTAAACCCTGTAAACGGTGGTGGTGTTCAACAATATGCTAGCCCTATTGTTTACGGTGCAAAAATGATTAACGGTGAGGACGCTAAAAGACGTTACATTAGATATTATTTAGACAAGACATTAAAAGCACGTTCAGTTGATTTCTTGAAAAAGAAATTAGGATATGAGGCGGTAAGTGCCGATATTTTAGAAAGTATGTTAAAAGCCGTATTAATTGCAGGTCAAAACAACGGATNNATAGAGATAGCCTAACAGGTCGTAAGGTAGAAATCAGTCTTTATATTGACCCTACTGAAACAGAAAAAGACGCTTTAGGTTTTTAAGGAGATATAAAGAATGAAATATGACGCTAAGAAAGAAACCGCAATTATTAACGGTGTAAACGTAACACATCATGGCGATGTTATTTGTGAAAGAACGGTAACAGGCAATTATACCGAAAGCCGTAAAGGTCGTAAGGGCGACGCTGTAACAGACGCAAGATATGATGTAATGACAGAATATAGATTGACAGTATTGCCGACAAGTCCACAACTTGCACAATTCCAAGCATGGGCAGAGGCAAGAAATCCATTGACATTCCAATATAAAAATGGAAACACAGGTGAGGTATATACATCTACAACCGCATATTTACAAACGGTTGGTTCTCAAAACGGTCAAGAGGATAGAGAATATACAATCCATTGTGAACACGAAAATTAGGTTTTAGCTCCTATTTTCTTAAAGCTAAAAGTAAAGGACTAGAGATTACTCTAGTCCTTTATGTTCCAACCATTTATAAAATGTTTCTTTGCACCCCTCATTTGAATTGCAAAGTTCATTTAAAAAACATTTCTCGCAATTAGTAAAAGTAGAAACAAGGTCGGCAAATTCCTCTTTAGACATAGCATTAATTTGTTCTCTATTTGTTGTTTTCAAAATTACTCCTTTATTGGGTGTATGGGAAATCCCATACACCTTGTTATTTCACCTCGCTTAATAATTCGGTATTTTCGTAAATGTTTCCGATAACCTCAAAACCACTCATTTTTAAATCATTCATATTAAAACATCTTAAATTGTTTCCTTGATTTGCTAATTTAAACCTATTATCGAGCTTTCTAACCTTGTCATTTATTGTAAAACTTTCCCAATTTTCTTTACAAAATTCATAATCTTTTAAATCTTGATTACTTATTAAACCTAATCCACCAAATATAGGTAAGAATGCACATACATATTTAACCTCGTGTAAATATGTTAAATCTTTTATGATATCACCCTCATAAATAAGTTTGTTGTTTTTATCTTTCAAGCCTGTGCATTGCATAATGACTGCATCGTCAAACTCCCAAGCAATCCGTTTACCTAAATATGCACTATTTGCAATTGGATAACTTTCTACTTTAACAACTGTTCCATTTACAATGGTGAAGTTACTATAACGAGTAGAATAATGCAAGCATTTATTTTCTTTATCCCACACTCTAAACTTAAACCTATTTTGCATTTTCTACCTCACATTCGCCGATTTTTTGTAGGATATTATTTGCTAATATATTTGGTACAAATTCATCTAAAAAGGTAAATTCTTCGCAAGCGTTTGTTCCCGAACTTGTATATTTATAGCAATTTATTTCTTGTATAAATTCATCAGTATAACCAGTTGAACGAGCTGTGATTAGCTTTTCTATTCTCATTAGCTTATCTGCTTTTTGTTTTTTGTTGTGTTCTATGTGCTTGTTTGCGTTCTTCAACTCCTCGCACTCTTGCTCTTTGGCTTGGAGTTCCATTTGTAATGTTTTTCTTTTTGAACGCTCAAAATCTAATTCTGAACTTAATTTATGTATAATATCTTTTTCGCTCATTTTTACCTCACTTTCAAATTTTCTCAAGTCCTTTATGTATGCTAAAAAAGAAAAGATTGTATATACCTACTAGCGTCATAATCATTTGACGTCAACAAACTTATTTTGTCTTGCATTTCTTCCGCTTGTTTTTTTAAGTTTGAAAGATAATATATTTTTTCTCTTATAGTATAGTTTACATAATTTATAGTTTTTTCATCTGCTTTATTTTGTTCTAAAAAGGTGATAAAACACTTTAAACGATTATTAATATCATGTAATTCTCTATAATCATTTCCTTTTCTATATATTTGTTCAATAATTCTATCTATTTCATTTATGTTAAAATGTTCAGAAAAATTTTTCACATGGTCTATATATCCACCATCATAATATTTTGACAAAAATTCTTTTCCACAAATAGGACACTTTAGCATACTATAAACCTCACTTTCAATACAACTTTATCACACATAAATCTTTTTGTCAATATGTTATAATTGATTTGTAGAAAATAGGAGAATTAAATATGGTAAAAGAAGTAAAAGTTAAATTTAATGGTGTAGAATATCGTAAACCTGTATTGAACACAAGCGATACTTTTGAATTTGGTTGGAAAATTGCACCAAGAATTACAAGTTTATTGACGGCTATTGGCTTTAAAGTTACCGATTTGCAAGGTGAAAATAGCAAAACATTTGCCGATGTTATCGAAAAGATTTTTGACATTGAGGTAGGTCATTGGTTGATTGATAAACTTATTTTAGACCTTGATAGACCTTTGGTTATTAACGGTGTAGCCGTAACAAGTGAGGACGAAATTGACGAACACTTTGGCGGTGAGTTCATTAAATTGGCAAGTGTAGCATTTTTATTAGCGTGTGAAATGTTGGGGGAGCGTCAAGATTTAATGAACAAATTGAGTGGCTCGGTCAAAAATATCGTAAACTCTTTCGAGGGGGTAGTCAAGGAATATGTGGACGACCAACTAACAGCTTTCAAACTTTACGAGAACTCAAAGAAAACATCGAAATTGAAAAAGACGCAAAAAAAGCAATCGTAAATTTTGTAGTATTTTTCAATCAATGCAAGCAATATACCGACTTTGATAAGGTAAACAATATGGATAGAGATATACTTTTAATCACTTATGAAACCTTATTAGAGGGTAAAATGCAAGAATTAATGGAATATGAGAAAATTCAAGCACAAACTAGGGTATAATTAAAGTATGAACGCCGAGCAAACAAATAAAGCAACAATAAATTATTTTAAATGTGTCCAACAGTATGTCGAAAACTTGGGTAAAGTTAAGGCTACTGTTGGCGTTCATGCTGAGGATAGCAAAAAAGATAAATACGGTGTTACAACGGTTCAAAAAGCCATTTGGAATGAGTTTGGGGTAGAACAATGGGAAGCACCAAGAGATTATGATTTCATAAAAAACGGACTACAATATTTTGTAACAAAAGGTCAAAAGTTTAAAATTCCAACTCGTCCATTTGTAAGATTATATGTTCACCCTAAAAGTGTTTTAGTTATTGAAAGAGAATTTGCTAAAAACTTTGATGTAATGTTGCGTTTTCATAATAGATTAACAAGACCTTTAAAGGCTGCGACAACAACAATGGATAATATTGGTCGTAAAGCAAAAGAGGAAATGAAAAACCTTATTAAAAATGGTAGCACTTATAAGAAAAATAGTGATTTTACCGTTCAAATTAAAGGTTTCGACCACCCATTATATGAAACAGGTGATTTATTAAATTCTATTGACAGTAAACTTGAAAGACGAGGTGTATAATGGCTGGCGAAATGAAAGATTTAGTCTTAAACATTATTACCAATGCTGAAAGTGCGTCAAGACAACTAAGAAAATTCAATAGAAATTTAGACGATAGCGACAAAAAGATAAAGAGAGTGTCTAAGTATGCTAGACAATTAAGAAATATTTTTGTTGG
>QHMG01000020.1 GCA_003258725.1 Candidatus Melainabacteria bacterium | reverse complement strand
AAATCATTCAACTTATTCTCATAATAGTTGATGTTTCCCTAAAAAATTTCCTTATTTCCTTCCCTATACAAAAATTTTCCAAGCCACCTACAAGGTGGCTTTTTTTTGACAAAACTTCGTTTTGTATTCCTTATTTTTCCTCTCATAAACGATTATCAATCGTTTATTCGGCAGAGTCCTATACACAAAATTTCCAAGCCACCAGCAAGGTGGCTTTTTTTTGACAAAATTTCGTTTTGTATTCCTTATTTCCCCTCTCATAAACGATTATCAATCGTTTATTCGGCAGAGTCCTATACAAAAATTTACAAGCCACCTTCAAAAGAGGAGTTTTTTACAAAATAAAAGAGACCCTGAAATAAATTCAGGGTGACATTAAAATTAGAGTTTTAGCATAATGTCATGCTGAACTTGTTTCAGCATCTTTTTATAAATATATATTTTACTTTACACAAGTTTAAATATTTGATACATATAAAAAAATTTGCTAAAATTCACTAAATACGGAGGTAATTTGATATGAAGAAAATTTTAGTATCATTATTTATAATTTTGGTTGCTACTGCAGGACAAGCAAACGCAACAATGACAAAAGAAGCACACCAATTATATCAAGAGGCATGTCAGCTTGAATATAGAAATAATTATGAGTCTGCAATTGAAAAAATTAGAGCAGCAATTGACATGTCGGGCGAAGATGCAATCCTTTATACAAAATTGGCAGGCTTATACGCCGATATCGGAGATTATGATAACGCTTTAGGCGCTTATAAAATTGCAATCCGTTTGAGACCAAATGATGCGTTTATCTACATCAGTATTGGTAATATTTTACAAACAACAGGTGATTTGAATAACGCTTACAATTCTTATATGCAAGCTATGGATATTTTCCCTGCTTACAAATATAACTATGTAAACCTTGCAAATGTTCTGTTAGCTCAAGGAAAATATGATAAAGCGATAGAATATTATAATTTATTCCTAGCTGTATATCCAGAACAAGTTGATGCAAGAGAAAGTTTAGCAACAGCTTATTTAAAATCTAATAAGTATGCTTTAGCAAATTCATCTTATGCAATAGCTTATAAAGCCTCTCCAACTACATTTAAAAGCTATGCAAATTATGGATATGGCTTATTTCAAGAAAAGCAGTATGCAAACGCAGTTGACATGTTGAAACTTGAATTATTAGATAATCCAGACAACATCAAAGCCAGAGCAAATTTAGCGGTTTCATATCATCAATTGGAAAAATATGATTTATCTAAACAACAATTTGAGCAAATCTTTAAATTAAAACCTGATTTCAATGGGTTAAGAATTTATTATGCAGAATTGTTATGTGATATGAAAGATTATGATGCTTCTGTAGAGCAATACACTCAATATATTAAGTCATACCCGAATGATGCTGACGCTTACAAACAACTAGCATTAGTATACAAATATCAAGGTAAGGATGAACTTGCAATAAAGAACTTGTTAACTGCTTTAGCTAAGGATAATAAGGATATTGAAGTTAAAAAAGAACTTGCTTACCAATATCATAAAAAGAATGATTATTTAACAGCTATTAAGTATTATGATGAAGTTTTAAAAGCTGAACCTTCAAACTATGATGTAAAGGCTAATAAAGCACTAGCTTTACACGCAATTAAGCATTATGATGAAGCAATCAAACTTTATGAAGATTTGTTGGCTCAAAAAACAAACGATAGATTAGCTCAAAATTATGTTTCAGCTTTAATTTCAAAAGGTGATTATTTCTTGACTAAGGATAGATACAATGATGCTATTAAATTATTTGAAAAAGCTGTATCTTATGACTCAAACCAAAGCTATCCATACTATGGAATGGCTCAAGCCTATGAGTGTTTAAAAAATAACGATAGTGCTCAAATGAGTTATGAAAAGGCATTAGAAATTGACCCTGAAAATGAAATGTATAAAAAAGATTATGAAGCATTTAAATTAGCAACTGCAACAAAAGATGAACCTGTTGTTGCAAATCCAGAGACTTATGGTGACAATGCTAACACTGCAACAAATGAAAAGGTTGTAATAAAGCCTGTTACAGAAAAAGATTTTACATCTGGTGAAACTCCTCAAGAAACAAAACAAAATGTAACACCGGCTCAACCACAACAAAAGCAACAAACTCAAGAAACAAAAGTTGTTAATTCTGATGAAAAAGGTTCTTTAGAAGATTTAGATAATTTAATGATAAAACACCCGACTGAACAAATTGAGGATAATGTTAAAAAATTAATTAACGAAGGTGATTCTCTTTATAAATCAGGTCAAAATACGCAAGCTCTAGAAAAGTATATAGAAGCTCTAAAATTGACGCCAAATGATTCGCTAACTGCATTTAAAACTGCAAATTTGTATAAGTTAGAAAATAATCCTGATAAGGCTATTTATTACTATAAAAAAGCAACTTCAATTAATAAGAGTTATGCTGATGCTTGGTTTAATATGGGGCTAGTTTATGCTTCTCAAGGTGATTACAAATCATCAAAAGATTGCTTTAATAGAGTTATTTCCTTAAGTCCAGATTATGCTTATGCATACTATGCTTTGGCTATGGCCTATGAAAACGAAAGCAACATTGATAAAGCAATTGAATACTATCAAAAATATTTCGATTGCGAAAATGATGACTTAACAAAAAAATCAATTATGAAAAAGATAAATGAACTTCAAACTCAAGCTACTGTATCAGGAAAGTAATTTATGAAAAAAGTTATAATATTATCTTTAGTAATATTGTTGGCTTTGCCTTGCTATGCAGCAAAAAGGTTTAAGTATGGTATTGTATTTAATAAAAACCCCTTTACGCCTTATAATTCAGCTGATTTGTCAAGAGTTTTTAAACCACAACAACGAATTTATTGGCTATTTATGTCAAAACCAGATATAAAAGCTGAGTTTATAAAAGTTCAAATTGTGAGTGGTACCGACAAAGGTCCATATCAAACTTTTTCGGGTATTGTTTATACACATGAGTATAAAATTAATAAAGACTCTCCACACTTTTTTACTGATTATGTAGTTTTACATTCAAAAGGACATTATTATATGGAAATCTTTGATAAAAATAATTTGCACAAACCGTTAGCAGTTGCAGATTTTTATGTTAGATAACTTATTTTTCAAAAGAAACAAGTGTCCAAGAGCCTTTTACTTCGTAGTGAATGTTTTTAGCTTGAATTGGAATAGTTTTTATAATTTCATTTCTAAAATCTGAAAATACAATGTATAAGAGAGGAGTTGCCTCGTAAAACTTTTGATTAGTTACAACATTTGAAAATGTTGTTTCATCTAAGAATGAAATGCTGTCTAAGAAAATAAACGCAACTTTTTGTCCTTTGTGCATTTTTTTGTAAATATTGTTATTTATATAGAATATCAATTTACTGCCTTGAAAAACTCCAACAGGTAATGTCGCATTAATAAATGTTCCGTGATATTGCTTTTTACCTGTTTTTACTGCTTCTTTGTACGTTATTGACGGCAAAAGATATTCATTAAAATTACCTTTATGAATAGAGATTACATTGTATTTTGAAAAATCTTGATATTTTTCAAATCTATTTTGAGGATAATATGTTAATACAATGTAGTCATTAGGTTTTAAATTAGCACTTTTTATAAGTTGAGCGACGTACTTATGTCCTTCTTCTCGTGGCATATTTTGAGCCGAGTAAGGCATAAATAAATATCCAAACTGAATTGCAAAGAATATAAGTAAAACAGGAATCTTTATTCTTTTTTTGCTAAATGACAATACCGTATTAAAGAAAACAAAAATTAATATCGGATAGATTTCAATCATATATTTTGCTTCAAATACAATCTTGCCAAGCATTGCTGCAAAAATCATAACAAGGAATACCGCAAGAGCAATATAAAATACTAAATTATTTTTTTGTGCTTTGGAGTAGAACAACCCAATAATTATTACAATTAATGCAATTAAGGTTGCAATTATAATTAACCCCGCATATAAATGATATCCATTTAATGCTTCTATTGGTAATATTTGAGAAATTACAGGTGTAAAGAAGTCAACAAAGACTTGTAATATGCGTTGTATTGAAAATTTTGCCCACCATTGAGAAAAAGATATTGTTGTAAAAATTCTATAAATCAATGGTAACATTGCTAAAAATGCAATACCGCAAGAGCACCACCCAATTATGATTTTTTTCTTGCAATTATTTTCTTTAAATAAAATTAAACTAACAAATAGTAAGTCAAAAAATACAAATATAAAGCCAATTGTATGAGTAAGTATAATCAATGCATTTGAAATAATTAGTCCAATTAAGTTTTTTATATTAGGCTTTTGGGTAACCCTTAATGTAAACAATAGTGTCAATGTAGCTAGTAGAAATAATAAACTATAAAATCTAACTTCTTGAGAAAAATATATTAAGAAGCTACTTGTAGCAACAAATAATGCGCATAGAATACCGCATAATTTAGATTTATTTTTACCAACAAGGTACATTACTGGTACAGATATTATAGCAGGAATTACAGAGGAGAATCTTAGCCATAAATCATTATTACTAATTAGAGTAAATATTTTCAAATATAAATAATAAAGTGGCATGTGACATTGTGAAGCAACACCTTTTAAAAAGGCTTTACCTAGAGGTAATGTTGCTATTGACCAAGAAATATATTCATCATTCCAAAGTCCGCCAGCTTTATCAATTCCAATCATTCTAAGAATTGTAGCTAAAATTGTAATTAAAGATATCCATAAAATTGTCAAATTCATATAATGATTGTATAATAAAAATTAATTAAAGGAACTAGATATGAAGCTAATTATACAAATTCCATGTTTTAATGAAGAGGATAGTCTTCCAAATACCCTTTCTGTGTTGCCAAAACAAATTGAAGGGATTGATGAAATTGAGACTATGATTATAGATGATGGCTCAAGTGACAGAACGGTTGATGTTGCAAATTGGAATGGTGTTAATCATATTGTCAAATTAAATCGTCATCAAGGGCTTGCTAGTGCCTTTAAAATGGGTTTAAGTGAAGCTGTTAAATTAGGTGCAGATATCATTGTTAATACTGATGCAGATAATCAATATTCAGCTGATGATATACCTGCATTAATAAAACCAATTTTAGAAAATAAAGCAGATATAGTAATCGGAGCTCGTCCCATTCAAGATATAAAGAGTTTTTCTCCATTAAAAAAGTTTTTGCAAAAATTAGGTTCGTCTGTAATGCGTTTTGTTTCTTCTGCAGATGTTCAAGATGCCCCAAGCGGTTTTAGGGCCTTTAATAAAGAAGCCGCAACTTTACTGAATGTTTTTGATAAATACACTTACACAATGGAAACTATAATTCAAGCAAAACCAAAAGGGTTAGAAATAGTTTCAGTTCCTATTCATACAAATCCTGATGTGCGCAAATCTAGACTTGTAAAAAATATGTTTGATTATGTGAAAAATTCAATTTTCACAATGCTTAGAATTTTTATAATTTACAGACCTTTTAGATTCTTTATTGCAATCGCTGCGTTGGCTTTATTGATTGGTATTGCAATTGGTGCTAGATTTTTATATTATTTTTGCACAGGAACAGGTGTCGGCCATATTCAATCGCTAATTCTTTCTGCAATACTTATAATTTCAGGGGTGCAAATAGCCCTAATTGCTGTTTTAGCGGACTTATTAGCCATTAATAGAAAACTAATTGAAGATATTCAGGTTAGAGTAAAAAAAATTGAAAATAAAATAATAAATTAAATTATTGCTTTGCCCATAGCGTAGGCTTTTTGTGGGTAATCTGTACCGTAAATATCTCCACCTTTCCAAACCCCAAGAGCATGAAGTTCACCTGCAATAGTTGGGTTTCCTAAACAATAAAGGAAACCTTCAAGGTCAGTTTGCGCACGTTTTACTGCATTTTCGTTTGTATCAGCAGCTGTAAAGATATAATAAAAAGTTTTGTTTGAAATTTCAGTATACCTAGCGCAACATCTGTCAATAAATGTTTTCAATTGACCACAAATTGTATAGAAATAGATTGGCGAGGCTAAAACAATAATATCAGCTTTAACAAGTTTTTCCAAAATGCCAATCATGTCATCCTTTTGTGCACAAACATGATTGTCCGTGCAGTAGCCACAGCCAGTACAATAATTAATATTTTTATCTCTTAAAAATATTTTTTCAACATTATGACCAGCATCAAGTGCGCCCACATAAAATTGGTCGCATAAAGTATCTGAATTTGCACCTTTGCGTGGACTTGATGAGATTATAACAATATTTTTAGGCATAAAGTAATTTTCCAGATTGTTGCTTCATAACATCTTCAAAAATTAATTCTGGAGTTAAGTGATATCTTTCATACAAGTCTGTAACTTTAGTTCTGTCAGTAAATTCTTTTTTACCGCCGTAGTTAAGAACTTTCATATCTGAATCGCCATAGAAACTAGCAATCTTTTGACCGAACCCACCATCTAAAATACCATCTTCAAGAGTAATAACAAGATTGTGGTTGTCTTTTAAGCCTTCTAATAAGTCTTCATCTAAGCCTGTAATATATTTTGGATTAATTAATGTTGGATTAAATCCAGCTTGTTTCAATCTTGATACAACTTTTTCACCAAGTTGGAAGAATGTTCCTAATGCAACAATTGCAATTTCAGAACCCTTTTCTACAACTTGATATTTATTTAAGTTAGAATAATTTGTTTTATCTTTTTTGCCTGTAACAACGGGTTCACCTAAAGGAACACGGATAAATACAGGGTGTTCTACTTGTTCAATAGACCAGTCAAGCATGCTTAAGTATTCTTCTTTGTTAGTTGGAGCAAGATATACTACATTTGGAATATTGCTAATCATAGAAATATCAAAAGTTCCTAAGTGAGTCATATCAATGCCAGACATACCGCCACAATAAACAACTACTGTGACTGGTGAGTTATTCAAGGCAATGTCTTGTGAAATTTGGTCATAGGTTCTTTGAACAAATGAACTTTGAACCGCAAAAATTGGTTTTGCGCCATTTTTAGCAAGACCCGAAGTGAAGCCCATAGCATGTTCTTCAGAAATAGCTACGTCAATATATGCGTCACCCATTTTTTGTCTAAAATCTTTTGTAAAACTTACGCCACCTGGAGTTGCTGCTGTAATAGCAACAATAGATTTATCTTTTTCTCGTTTTTTCAAGATAAAATCAGTTGTAATGTTACCATAAGTTTCTGGTAAATTAGCAGGAATAACTGGTGTTTTACCATTAATTCTGCCAGAAACAGTGTTGTGGAACATTTCTTTGTTTTCTTCAGCTGGGGTATAGCCATTGCCTTTTAGAGTATGAATGTGAAGTACAACAGGTTTTGTTGTATCTTTAGCTTGGCTAAATAATTCAATTAATTTTTCTAAATCATTACCTTCATCTAAATAGTGGTAATCATAGCCAAATGTTTTGAAGAAATTGTTTTGACATGTACCATTTGACTCTCTTAATTCTCTTAAATTTTTATATAAGCCACCTTGATTTTCAGAAATAGACATTTCATTATCGTTAACAATGATAATGAAATTACTATTTAACATTGCGGCATTATTTAATCCTTCAAATGCTTCACCACCGCTTAAAGAACCGTCACCAATAAGTGCAATTACATTGTAGTTATCGCCATTAATATCACGAGCTTTAGCAACACCAGAAGCAAGACTTAATGATGTCGAAGTGTGTCCTAAAACGAACGTATCATGTTCAGACTCGTTAGGATTGAAAAATCCTGAAATATTTTTGATAATATCACCCACAAAGCCAGATTTTCTACCAGTAAGCATTTTATGAGTATAGCATTGATGTGATACGTCAAAAATAAACTTATCAACAGGTGAATTAAATACATAATGTAATGCGATTGTAGCTTCTACAATACCTAAGTTAGGGCTACAGTGACCGCCAATTTTATTAACTCTATTTAAAATACCATCTCTGATTTCTTGAGCTAATGTTTTCATTTCGTCTAACGATAGCTTTTTTAAATCATAAGGTGAATCAATCTTTTTTAATAATGTCATGTCATACTCCAATTTCAAAAAGATTATAGCATACAAATAAATAGTAGCAACATAAAAAGTTAAGAAGTTTTAATATTATGCAATAGATTTTAACTTATTATCAGCATCTACAACTTCAGTAGGCAAACCTACGTGATGAATACGTGGAATGATGTAATCTTCATGATATTCAACAGGAGCTGCTAAATCATCATCTGTATCATTACATACAAATATTAATTTGCCATCTGGTGCAACTTTTGCCCCAATAACTGTTATTTCATGACCATTAATAATATTGTTATCTTCATCTATTGAAGTGTAACCAATAATAACATTTTGACCAGATGCCATTGAGTTTAATAAACTTCGTTTTACTACATTAAAGTCTGCTTTGTAGCCAACTAATTTTGCAGTTGGATTTCCTTTTTGGTCTGTTGCTTCTTGTAAATCTTGGAATGTTACTGAAGTTTTATTTGAATCGGTTACAACTGATTCTGTAAATGTTTTTTCAATTTCAACTAAACCTTTGTCTCCAGGTCCAAATGAAGCAATACGAGTATCATTTAAAGTATTGTAGGTTTGTTGAGATCCAACATTCATAAATGTAGATTGCATTAAAACGTCTAATGGAGAACGTTCTAAGTCATCTTTATCAATAGTTTGAATATGAGCTCTGATGATTGCATTTTTGTCTGGAGCAATTGTTACATCTGCTTTGTTGTTATCTTTCATTTGATATGGAATTTTAAAGTTGTCTAACAACCATTTTGCATCATCTTTATTATCGCAAAGATTCTTTAAATCAATAGTTTTATTTACTGCCATTTTTTCAGAAGAAATACCTTCTGCAACACGAACAAATTCAGCAGGCATTTGACTTGCTAAGTTGTATTCAATACTTGCGGCAACACAACAACCTGAGTGAGTAACTTCTTCTGCTGTTGGGTCATAAGCATTTATTGTTGGTTTTAAATTTTCTGGTAAATTACCAAAATGTTGAGTAATAATACAAGGATTAGCAATAGTTTTAATTGTATCGTTAAGCATTGTTCTTGTATCTAAACCTTCTGCACGTTTAGTTGTCATTATTTTATACAAATTATCTAAGGCTGTTGATTTGTCATTTGAATTGTTATTTAACAAAATCCCCGATTTTAATGTGTAATCAAGAGCTACTTTTGCATCTTTATCTAAGTTTGCAGTAATTTCACAATATTTTTTAACTTCATCTTTTGTTGTTAATTGTGTTTTTGCAATATTTACAGGGTTATAAGATGTAAATGAAGGCTTAGTAATAGGGTTTTGCACATAGGACGCAGAAACACCAGCAGAAGGTTTTGCTTTTGCTGGTTGAACATTATAAATATTTGTTGTTTGAATGCCTGATAAATACATGTATAAAAGTGCCTTGTTTAACCCTTATACTTATTAAACGTAACAAGATTTGAAAATTTGCGTTTTTAAGGTATAATATATTAAAAAAGTTAACAATTGAGGGGATAAGTTTACGGAAGTTAAAATAAAAAATTTAACTATAGAGCAAATTAGGATATCTATAGATAGGCTAACCCGTTTTAAGTACACAGAAGACAAGTATTTGAGAGTTTTTAAGGACATCATACTTTCAAACTTGATTGAACCTCGATTTAAAAGAAAAGATTTAGATGTGATGGAATATTCTCGTCTTAAGGATTATGCTGAATATATTTTAAATAAATCGGTTGATGCACTTGTTTTAGATAAAAATAATTCTTTAAAAATTAATGAAAAGTTATCTGTGTACGAAAATAAAATTTTTAATTTAAGTGACGAAGTAAATGAACTATTAAATAATAAAATAAATTATGATGGAATTATTACCTTATTAAGAGACGAAAATTTGCCTAAAAACTTAATTTGGCTTAAATCTTTAACTGATGATAAACAAGTTAGAGAAGAACTAGCTGTAAGGTTTCCGATTGAAAAAGTTGTTATTACTGAAGGGATTACAGAAGAAATATTACTGCCAGTATTTGCTGAATATTTGGGATTTGATTTTAATAAAAAAGGAGTTCAGGTAATATCTGCCGGTGGAAAAAATCAAGTTGTAAAACTTGTGTATACCTTAGCTGAACAACTAAAACTTCCGATGTTTGTCTTATTAGATAATGATGCTCAAACAAATTATGAGCAAATTCTACCCAAATTAAGACGTTTTGATAAAATTCATTTACTTTCTCATGGCGAATTTGAGGATATTTTACCAAAAGAACTTATTATAAAAACTTTAAATGATTACTTTAAGAATCTGAATTATATAGAAGAAAATGAGTTTGAAGATGAAAGAATGGTTAAAAATTTAGAAGAAATTTTTAAGAAAAAAGGGTTTCATGAATTCAAAAAGGCTGAGTTTGCCCAACTTGTAAAAAGCCATATATCTTGTGATGAAGACTTATCTGATGAGATAAAAAATGTAATCAATGAACTAAGAACGCTTACTTCTTCTGTAAGTCTGTAAATTGCTGCAAGTAGTATTTTACGCCATCTGTGATATAAAGTTTAGGTTCCTTCATTACAAAACTATCAAGCATTGCGATACCTTTTTGTTTTTGACCTTTAGCAATATAAATTAAGCCAATTGTAATGTCATCAAGAGGCGTCTGTTTGTTTTTTGTAAGGGTATTTAGCTTTTTGTCAAGTATACCCATATATTGATAAGAAGTAACCAAATTCAAATAATATTTAAAATTTAATGGATTTTTGTTTATAGCTCGTTCAAAGCAATCTATCGACATCGAGTAATAGCCTAGTTTTAAATATGTTTCACCTAGATTGTTATAATACACGGAAGATGCTTGAGTATTTGGATTAAGCGAAATTGCAATCTTAAATTCTTGAATTGCAGCATAATATTGCCCCATATCCAAATACATTAGTCCATAATTGTTATGAATATATGCATTTTTTTCAGGGTTAACATCTGTCAGACCTATTACATCATAAGAATAAGTTGTTGACGGAATTATTAATAGAGCTAATATTATAAGAAATTTCTTTAACATCTTAAATATTTATTTCTAATCCTTCGTATGCGAAATCTGCTTTGTCAGCTAAATCACCATAAATTTTTGCAATATTATTAAGTTTATCATCATCATAGCTTGGGTCAAAGTGGAAGAAGATAACCTTTTTAGCGTGGCAATAATCTTGACATTCTAGTGCCATATCAAATGTAGAGTGTCCAAAGCCTTGCTTTGGCGCATGAGGATTTAAGTAATCTTCAGTTGTATATTGAGTATCATGAATTAACAAATCACAACCTCTTGCAAAGTTTGCAAGTTTTTTGTCTCCGCCAAAATATGTTTCTTTGTCTGTTGCATAAACTAAAGATTTACCTTTGTATTCAATTTTATAAATGACAACGCCTTCTTGAGGATGAGCATAAGACTTGTAAGATGTAATTATTACATCTTCAGGTAAAATTTCAACCTCATCTTCTGACACTCTCTTTATAATTGGGTCACTACCATGTCTTAAAATAATACATTCAGTTTCGTCAATATCACAAATGTTTAAATTCGCAGCGATATCACCTAAATCAATAGGAAAAGTTTTAGTAAACAACAATTGTGCCAATTCATCAGCTAAATCTTCGTTGTAATTTGATGTTCCAAAAACATTTAATTTAGTTGTTGGAATATGATTTGGTGCAAAGAATGTAAAGCCAATAATGTGGTCTTGGTGGATATGGCTTAATAGCATTGTTGCCTCAATAGGCTTTCTTTCTTTTAGATGTGAACCCGACATAATGTGATCTTTTAAAAGTTCACTGCCTAATTCAATTAGACCTGTGCCTGCATCTAAAATAATTAAGTGTCCGCCCACTCTAACTTCAACACATGATGTATTTCCTCCATATTGCATGAATTTTTTATTTGCGCATGGATAACTACCTCTTACGCCTCTAAATTTAACTTTAAATTCTTCGTTCATTATTTATTGTCTCCCTTTGGTATTGTAATAGTTACTGTTCTGTCTTTTTCGTCTCCATAGTATGTTGAGGCATGGAATACCATCAACTTAGCTTTAGTTTGCAATTCGTGCAATCTTGTTGGCATGTATTGAATTTCAAAAACAGATTTATTTTTATAATTGTGAACTGTCACAAATCTAAATGCATTTGGATAAGAAATTAATGCAGGTGTGCTTACGTGAACAAGATTACCCTCTTTTGTAACCTTTGTTGTGTGGTAATGACCAGTAAAAAGTCCTATTGGATTGTTATATTTTTTTAAAATTGAATACATTTCATCTGCATTAACAAGTCTGTGACTATCACTTGAAAATGGTTGTTTTAGTGGAACATGCATAAATATTAAAACAGTATTATTACCAGCTGAAGCTAATTCTTTATCTAAAAACTCTAATTGTTCTTCTGGTAGTTCTCCTTGAGCTGTTAGTCTTGTATCAATAATTGGATCAAGTGCAATTACTTTAAAACCAACTTTAGGAGTAAAGGAATAATATGTTTTGTTAAATTTATAGGTCTTATTATATTCGTTCATCAATTGCACATATAAACGACGATTTAAATATCCACCCAAGCATAAATCGTGGTTTCCAGGAACAGCATAATATGGATATTTTAATTTATTCGCATGCTCAAAAAATAACTTCATATTTTTTTCAAATGGTACGTCAATAATATCACCCGTAAAAAATACAAAATCTAAATTTTGGGTTTGGTTAATTACTTCAATTGCGTCATCTAGCAATTGTCCCGATTGAGCCGTTAATCTATAAGCCTTATTTACAGTATCTGTTGATAAATGGTTATCGCTAACTTGTGCAAATTTTAGGGTGTTTGCACTAGAACCAAGTCCTGCTGCGTTACAGTATATTTGAATTCCGCATGCGGTTACAACAACCAATAAAGTTGTAAAAATGAAGTTAAAAAATTTACTTAGTAAACTTGAATGTTTTTTTCTTCTCATCTGAATTAAATCTCGATTCTATTTCACTCTTAATATAATTATAACCAGCTTGGTCATCAAGTCTATCGTATAAATTTAGTAGAGCTAAGTATAAAGGCTTATTATTTGGAATTGCTTGAATTCCATCTTGAAGCATTTTTACTGCTAAATTTACCTTGCCTGTATTATAGTAAATACAACTTAAATCAATGTAATCTTGATATAGTACAGGAGTAACTTGAAGTGCGGTATTCATATATTTTACGTAATTGTTTTTATCGTCAATTTGCTTGTAACATTGAGCCAAGTTATAATAATAAATTGCTCGTTTATTGTCTAAAACAATAGCTTTGTTAAAGTTTATAATTGCCAATTCATAGCGC
Source organism: Candidatus Melainabacteria bacterium (assembly GCA_003258725.1). Lineage (GTDB taxonomy): Bacteria > Cyanobacteriota > Vampirovibrionia > Gastranaerophilales > Gastranaerophilaceae > UBA6984. The sequence continues at coordinate 5,232 of QHMG01000020.1, read as the reverse complement.
CTTAGAGCTAAATTACATAACCCAATATAATTATAAATCTCTGGATATTGATATTCTGGTTCGATAATTTGTAAATTTAACAAGGCATTGCTATATTGTCCTGCATTATATTCAATTTTTGCAAGTTCAAGTCTATAAATGTTTGTTGGATTTAATCTAATTGCCGTTTTTATATATTTTTTTGCGGTTAAATAATCACCTAAAATATAATAATTTTTTGCAAGCATTGAATATGCAAAATCAGAATTCGGATTAAATTCAATATAATTCTTTAAAGTTGTAATTGACTGTTCGTATTTATCAGTTTTAAAATCAGCAATTGCCAAAGCAAGATAAGGTGGCGCAAAGTTTGAATTTAAATTAATAGCATCAACATAATATGGAATTGAAGCAGGATAGTCGTCAATTGAGGTATAATAGTCACCCAACAAGTAGTAAGTCCAATAGTTTGTCGGATTTACATCTAGTGCTTTTTTTAAATATGAATACTGTTTATCTAAGTCACCACGTTGCTTATATAATAAAGCTAAATTAATATAAGGTTGTGGGTATGTTTTGCTGATAGATGCGGCCTTTTTAAAGTATTTTTCTGCGCTGTATAAGTTATTTTTCATCCAATATGCCATGCCAAGATTGTTATAGGCAATATAATTTTTATTATCAACAGAAACTGCTCTAAAGAAGCTTTGAATTGCGCTGTCATATTCTTCATTTATGTAAAATTGTTTACCTTGTTTATTATAATAATCAGAATTATTTTCAATTTTTAATTTATCAGTCTTAGGAATATCTAAAATTGCTAAATCCGATAAATTCTTTTGTTTTGAAATTGTCATTGCCGCTCGTGACAAATCATCATTAGATTCTTGAGGCAATAAACGAGTTTTTAACTGAAGAGCTTTAGTGCATCTTGGATTAATCATTAAGACATAATCAATATACTCAAGTGCTCTTGTAGTGTCACCAACTTCTAAGTAATTTTGGGCAATATCAAAATAGTCATCAACAAGCTCATTTGCACAGCAAGGCGCTATTAATGACACAAGTAATATTAATAATATCCCCAATCTTTTCATAATTTATTTATTATCCTGATTTAATCGAATATCCTCAATTACGCTAATCATTTTCTTTGGATGGCACATTGAACAAGAATTCCATAACAATGTTTGCAATTCTTCCCCCTTCACTCTATCCTTAAAGTCGAAGTTACACAAGCCATTAATCATGTTTTGTGAACCGTCAACGACGCTAGAAAAGTATTCACAACAATAACAAATTTTTAGTTGAAAACCGTAATCATTTAGCCTTGAAGTTAACTCATTCAATGCTTCTACCATACGAATTTGCTTATTTGATGAGAATTTTTTCTTTTTAAATCTAAACACCACCATAGCCAAACCATTTTCAGAGATTAAATCTAGTTTGCAAGGTATGTTAGCTTTACCATTTGTTGCAATAACATTTACTGTATATTTTTGAATATCCTTCTTTGATTTATTCAAAAAATGTTTTTTTATAAATCTGTAAGGTGGTAAATTATCTAGTAGGTGACCAATTGAATAAAATGGATAAATTGCTAAGTATAAAAAGTCTTTAGCATATAATTCTGATTTTATAATACTTATAGCAAAACCTAATAACAGCAATGAGAAGATTGTAAATACAACCATGAAGTTAAACATAAAGTAAAACTTATAAGTTAATCCTAAATAAAATAAAGATAAAACAAGAACAACCAAAGAACTTGGTGCGATTAATGAGAATGCATGCTCTACAAATTTAAAGTTTAGCGTAAATAGCTGTGAAAAACATTGTTTAAATAGTTTTATTCTGTAACTTATAGACGGCTTTGTTAGCTTAAAATTATATGATTTTACATAAGTTTTAATATCTGGAACATATAAACAAGGATATCCCAGTTTTGATAATAATATACTATATTTTAATTCAGTATTGATGTCTTTCAAATCTAAGGCATCAATTTTTTCTACAAATTGTTTATTTATGGCAAATACAGAAGAATCAATTCTGTCTGCTAACCCCATTAATGCTCGTGCATATCTTATAAAGTTGTTAAAGTATTTTTGACAAGTAATGTTAACCTTTTCAGAGAAGGTTAAATTATCATTTTCAATAACTATTGTTTGCCCAACAACAACAGGAGATAGCTTTAAAGCACGATTTACATTTAACAAGAAGTCTTCTTCTATAAATTTATTGACATCTAAGAATACATAAGAATTTATTGTTGTATTTTGTCTTAACTCCTCTAGCAAAATAGATATTGCTTGGTCTTTGCCAACAGTAACTCCATCGTTTAGGTTTAAAACTTTGATATTTAATCTATCTGACAACAACTCTTCTGAATGGTCTGTACAATTGTCTAAAATGACATATACTAAAAAGTTTTGAGTTGAATATGTTTGGTGAACTAATTGTTCTAATATATTTTTTAATGCATCATAGTTATTGTGTGAATACACAATAGCGCACAACAAATCTTGTTCGACATTTGCCATGTGTCTTCTAAACGCAACAAATTTTCTATCATTTAAACTTCTAATAGCTAAAATGAAATAATATAGTGAAAAAATAGCGATATATATATATAATAAGTCTAGAATTAGTTCCATAACTATTGCCTTATGTTCTAATCTTATAAAAAAAGTAGAAAAAAATCCATTTTTACGACTAAAACTGTAATATTTATATATATTTTGTTTAAAATTAGAGTTTTTTATGCGAACATTGAATGTAAATAATAAGGAGGTTTTATGACTGAATACGTTTACCTAGACGGAAAATATGTTGATAAAGATAAAGCTATGATTCCAGTAATGACACATGCTTTTTTATACGGAACTGCGGTTTTTGAAGGAATGAGAGCTTATTATAATGAAGATGAAAAACAATTGTACGTTTTTAGACCAAAAGAACATTTCGAACGATTATTCCAAAGTGCAAAAATTATGTATATGGACGGTTGTTATACTTTAGATGAGCATTTGGATATTCTTAAAAATTTGTTAAAAAAAGATAATTTTAAATCAGATGTTTATATTCGACCAATTATTTATAAATCAGCGGATAGAATTGGACCTCATTTGATGGACAATCCTGACAAGTACTTAATATTTGCATTCCCAATGAAGGATTATTTTGCAAATAAAGGTTTAAGAGCTTGTGTTTCAACGTGGCGAAGAAATTCTGATAACTCAATTCCACCAAGAGCAAAAATTAATGGAGCTTATGTAAATGCCTCTTTAATTTCAACAGAGGCACGCATGAACGGCTTTGATGAAGCAATTGTTCTTTCTCAAACTGGAAAAGTTGCAGAAGGTGCAGCAATGAACTTATTTTTAGTCATGAATGGAAAGCTTGTTACAACAACTACAACATCAGAAATTCTTACAGGTGTTACAAGAAATACAATTATTCAACTTGCAAAAGAAGTTTTAGGTTGGGAAGTAGAAGAACGAGTAATTGACCGAAGCGAATTATATTCTGCAGAGGAAGCCTTTTTCTGTGGTACTGGTGCTCAAATTGTTCCAATTTGTTCAATTGATAACAGGAATATTGGCAATGGTGAAGTCGGTCAAAAAGTTTTAGAATTGCAAAAGTTATATTTTGATGTTGTAAAAGGTAAAGTTCCAAAATATAAAGAATGGTGCATGCCTGTATATGATTAGTTTTTTCGGTTTATGCGTAAAATATTTATATTCAAGCATAAAGTACTTGTTTTCAGGGCAAGTTCGCTTTAAAAGTGTCTTAAATCAAGCTGCAGCCATAAGTTATGATTCATTACCAATATCAATGATTATATCATTTATTGCGGCGGCAGTAATTGCAATTCAAGTTGCCAAACAATTTTTAATGTCAGGTGCAGATTCTTATATTGGCGGAACTATTGCTGTAGTTATTATTCGAGAAATAGCTCCAGGATTTACTGCGTTAGCAATTGGTGCTAGAGCTGGTACTTCTATTTCAGCTGAAATTGCTAATATGCAGGTTACATCCCAAGTTGATGCTATCAAAACTTTAAAAGTTGATCCTATCGGTTATTATTTTTCACCAAGAATATTGGCAGGAATTATTACAGTTCCAATGGTTGTAATTATTACAGAATTAATTGGTATTTTGGGTGGTATGCTTGTATCTGCGGCAACAATAGGTTTACACCCTAATAGATATGTAAATTCTGTTTGGTTATGGCTAAATACAAGAGATATTTATATAAGCTTGTTTAAAGCCTCTGTATTTGGTGGATTAGTTGCTTTAGTTTGTGCAACACAAGGCTATACGACCAAAGGCGGAGCAAAAGATGTTGGTATATCAACAACGCAAGCTGCAATTAAATCAACTATATATATGCTAATGGCTGACTTTTTGATAAATTTAATATTTTATCTTTAAAAAAAATCCACCTTAACAGGTGGATTTTTTTTGTTAATCATCACTTGATGATGAGCTATCACTTAAATACTTATAATCTAATAAACTACTATCACTTGAAACCGAAGTATCATAGAATGTTGACATTGATTTTAACATTTGAGTTCTATCATTTTTTCTTAGTTTTGCAACAGAAGAATCAACTCCGTATGCTTGAATTTCTTCATTTGTAACTTTTCCGTCTTTGTTTTTGTCAATTTCGTTAAAATGTGAAACAACAGTATCCAATAAAGATGATGACATTCCTGTTGAACTACCTAATTGGTAAAGTTGTTCTATAGTCATACCATTTCTAGATAAACTTGTTGTCAAATCTTGTAATTCATTTGAGGAAATTTTACCATCATGATCTTTGTCAATGCTATTAAAATTTGATTGCAAATAAGATTTAAAATTTGTATTTAAACCGTTTGAAGTCAATGCAGTTGTTGAATCTTTATTTGCTAAATTTGTTAATGTTATACCATCAGTAAATTGTGATGATAAAATAGAATATGTGTTTGTTAAGCCTGAATTCATTGCTGTAAATAATGAAGTTCCATCTATTAATCTTGACATAACAGCCTCCGTTCTTTATTATTCTTTTAATAATTATTCTCGGAATGTCAACATTCGATATTTAATACTAAAAAAAAATCTCCTACTTATTCAGTAGAAGATTTTTTTATTTATTTAAAGAGGAGATATTATGCTAAACCGAATTGAGGAGCGATGTTTTTAGCTTCTGATTGTTCGCCTTGTTTTACTGCTTGGTATTCGTTTGATAATACTTGTACT
>QHMG01000010.1 GCA_003258725.1 Candidatus Melainabacteria bacterium | reverse complement strand
AATTCTCTTCTGATTTGAATTTTTCTTGATGCGAATAATAAGAAACTCATTTTTTAATCCTCTTTATCTCTCGTACTTATATAAAGTATTTCTTTTGAAAATAATTGCCATGTTTAATACAAATATTAAGATTTGTAAACATGCTCAAATTCAATAGACACATGTATTTGCATGATTTCAAGTGTAGCTTATAAAATGATTTGAGTTCCTAATAAAATTTTGTTTGAATCCTTTGTAAATTCAGAATGAGAGTAAACATAGTTAAGCATAAATTTCAAAGCACTACCTTTAATAAAGTAGTTTAAGCCGGCTGTATATTCAGATGTATGATGACTTGAAAGATTTCTGTCACTATTAAAAATATCGTATCTTGCTAATAACTGAAGTTTTTTTGTCAAATAATAAGATGCTGTTGCATTAAAGCCATCGGCTTTTGTTCTAGTTAAACCAGATAATCCATTTGAACCATTTGAAATTGCATATTCACAATCAAATTGAGCCCCTTTATATTTGTAATTCAAATGAGCGGAAATTACAGTATAATCAAACTCTCTATGTCCAGCATTTAGACCGCCACCAAATTTTAATTTTCCATATTGCCCGTTAGTTTTGCCTAAAGGTTTTAATGAAAACAAGCCGTTAAACTCAACTCCAGGAAGAAATTTTTGAAAATTTCTGTCTGAACTTGTCATACCTAAATTATATTCAATTAAGTCATAATTTCCCAAAATTTTAGTACCAACACCACGAACACTACCAAAATTTCTAGCAATTTGAGAACGTCTTAAAAAAGGAACCATATAACCGCTAGTGCCACCTTCAACACCAATTGGAGTTCTAAAACTTCCCAAATATATACTGTGATGCGGAATTGCTTTTATTGTAATAAAATCATCTCTAATCATAGTTTGAAAGAAATTTTTGTCATGCTGAGGTAACATGTTAAAAATGAAGCAATAATCTGTTTTTAATTTTTCGTTTCTAAATTCGCCCTTTATAGCTAAATCTATTGATGTACCTTCATAATCTGTATGATATCCGTCATAAAGCATATTTGCCGACAAATTTCCACCATAAACAAAGAAAGGTTGCATATTTTTTATAGGTCCACCTTCAAACTCCATAAAAGTTTCTTTTGAAAATATACCACCTGTATAGCTCATAGCTTTGTATTCAGCACTAGCTTTTAAATATGCTTCATCATTTTTGCCAACAAGTCTATCAGCAAAAGATATCACTTCCTCTTCTTTTTGTTCAGGTTGAACATCTGGGATAATTGCGCCATCAAGATTAAACGCATTAGCATCTTCTTTATCATTTGCCCCTAAAGGTTCTTCTAAATTTTCTTGAATCGGAGTATCTACATCGTTAATTGACAGGTAAATAGCATCTTCTGCGTAACAATCAGACGAAAATAACAGAAACATACATAATGCAATCAACAACTTTTTCATATTAAGTACAATTATCTCTCAAAAAGATATAAAATAAATGCTTTATTAACAAATATTGTAAACATTTTCAAAAATAAAACTTGACGTAACAATTTCTTTATTATAGAATTTTCTTGCGGATGTAAGTCTTAGCTTTAGGGCAGACCTCCACCGCAAACTGAATATAATGGCGACGGGATGTAGCAAGGACTCCGAGAGAAAACAATTAATAATTGTTTTCGGTGGAGGAAGGTAGCGCAAAGCTACCAGCAAGCATGTCGAAACCACAAACTGAATATAATGGCGACGGGATGTAGCGCAGCTGGTAGCGCACTTCGCTTGGGACGAAGGGGTCGCACGTTCGAACCGTGTCATCCCGACCATTTTAAAAGAACCGCCTTAAAAGACGGTTCTTTTTTATAGAAAAAGTAAACTATCACAATCATTAAAGGAATTTATTATGGATTTTATAACTATCACTATTGAAATACTTAAATCATTGTCTATTATCGGTGGTTTTGGTGTAGGTATTATTTTATTAACAGTATTGGTAAGACTTGCAATGTGGCCTTTAGGCGTATCTCAACAACGTTCTATGCGCACAATGCAAATGCTTCAACCTAAAATGAAAGCTATTCAGGAACGATACAAAAACGATCCTCAACAAATGCAAACAAAAATGATGGAGTTCTACAAAGAACACAAGTTCAACCCTATGGCTGGTTGTTTCCCATTGTTAATACAAATGCCTATTTTCATCTTGTTATATTCAGCGTTAATGAGTCCTCAATTCATTCAAATTGCTGGTGATAGCCCATTCTTATTCATCAATAGATTAGATGCAACACTAAAAACTAACGCAGGCATCTCTAACGACGGTGTTTTAGGCGTTTCTAAATACGACAGCTTTATGTTAGGCAAAACAGCTAAAGTATATTTAGACAAAGAAACTTTGGACAACGTAAAAATTTCAAAACCTAACAAAGCCGTTGAAATTCAAGGCGAATTAACTCCTGGTGAATCCGTTGATTTTAAAGTTAGCCTTGATAATCTAGATTTAAAATTCAGTCAATTAGATAAAATTCAAAAAGCTGAAATAACAGTTACTGATTTACAAACAAAAGAATCAGAACTTATGACATTTGAAAGAAAAGATGGCATTTTAGTTGCCACATTCCCTACTAAAGAAGTTAAAAACACACTTCACTATGATGTTTTAATCTTAATCGTATTGTTTGGTTTGACAATGTTTGCCACTCAAAAAATCATGATGGCAACATCTAAGACAAAAAACCAAGACCCAGCTCAAGAAGCTATTCAAAAGTCAATGAATACATTTATGCCTATTATGTTGACAGCAACCTTTGTATTCATTCCAATTCCTGCTGGGGTTCTATTGTACTTAATTTCAAGTAATGTTATCCAAGTTGCACAAACTGTAATTATTAATAAACAACTTGAAAAAGAAGACGAAAAGAAAAAACAAAAAATAGATGATGATGTAGTTGCAAAAGCAAAAAAGGTTGAAAATAAAAAATAAAATGTTAGTTAGCGAATTTGACTACAATTTACCAGAAGAACTTATTGCACAAACACCAAGCGAAAAACGTGAAAATTCACGCATGATGGTGCTTGATAAACAAGCTCAAACTATTGAACATAAACATTTTTACGACATTGTTGACTACCTTGATGATAATTGCATTTTGGTATTAAACAATACAAAAGTTATTCCCGCTCGTCTATATGCCCATAAAGAAACAGGCGCTTTGATTGAAATTTTCCTACTTAAAGAACACGATAACAAACAATGGGAAGCACTTATAAAGCCCGCAAAACGTGTTAAGGAAGGAATGACATTAAAGGTTGCAGATTGCTTAAGTGTAAAAATGTTAGAGCGCTTAGAGGAAGGCAAATGGCTCGTAGAGCTTATTTATGACGGTATCTTATACGAAGTTTTAGATAAAGTTGGAAATATTCCACTTCCACCTTACATTGAAAGAAAAATGACAGATGACGAACGTCAATCTCTTGATTATGAGCGTTATCAGACAGTTTATGCACAAAACGAAGGTTCTGTTGCAGCACCCACCGCAGGTTTGCACTTTACAAAAGAAATCTTAGAAAAACTAAAAGCAAAAGGGGTTGAAATTGCGTATGTCACATTAACTGTAGGTTTAGGCACTTTCAGACCTGTAAAATGTGACGAAGTTACAGACCACAAAATGGATTCAGAAGAATTTGAGATATCTCAAGAAACCGCAGATGCTATTAATAATGCAAAAGCAAAGGGCAAAAAACTTGTCGCTGTTGGTACAACTTCAGTTAGAACACTTGAAACTGCATATCAACAATTTGGAGAAATAAAAGCGTGCAAATCGGCGTCACGCCTATTTATTTACCCACCTTATGAATTCAAAGTAGTAGATAACTTAATTACAAACTTCCACTTGCCAAAATCAACTCTATTAATGCTAGTTAGCGCATTAGAGGGTAAAGAATTTATTTTTAGAGCCTACGAAGAAGCAATCAAAAATAAATATCGTTTCTACTCTTATGGCGATTGCATGTTACTGAAATAAAGGGTAAAATAAAAGCCTTACAAGGACATGTAAGGCGAATGAATTAGTGTACATGCATGCTATAACATGGTTTCAGGCATGGCAAACATGTTTAAGTATCTTAACAATTGAGTTTGAGCATGATTTAAAAATTTGCTTTTCTATTAAAATTTAATTATGACAACAAGCTCTAAATCAAACATTAATACAGGTTTTGTAACGACCGAAGATAATATAAAAATCGCTTATAATCACTATTTAAGCGGACATAATGCGGTTCTAATTGTTGCACATGGCTGGTTTATGAGTAAAGATTCATTAGCATTTAAAGCGATTGCAAAGAGTTTTGAAAACAATTTTGATGTTATAACTTTTGACTTTAGAGGACACTGCAAAAGCAATGGATTATATAGCTTTGGTCATAATGAAACAAAAGATTTAAGCGCTATTGTCGATTATGCAAAGACACGTTACAAACAGATTTATTTAATGGGCTTTTCGCTTGGAAGCCTTATTTCTATTGACTATTGCGCCAATAACGACAACATTGAAAAACTTATTTTGGTTAGTGCTCCAACAGATTTTAAAAAGATTGAAAACAACGTATTCAGCCCCAATGCGTTTATTCCGACACTCAAAAAGTTTGAATTCAAGCGCTGGACATCTATTCAGTTCACTCACCCATTTAAAAGAAAACCAGTACCCATTGAGCAAATAGGTAAAGTCTCAATCCCTGTCTTGCTTATAGGCGGAACAAACGACCCAATAATAAGAATATGGCATAATAGAGAGCTTTTCAACAAAGCAAATGAACCTAAAAAAGAATTAATTATCAATGGTGGAAAACACGCAGAAGATATTTATTTAGAAAACAAAGAAATATTTGTAAACTCTTGTATAGAGTGGCTTAGAGGTAATAACTGATGTCAGATTTAAAAAACAAAATAGACTTTTTTCTACGTGAAAAAACAAAATTTTCTAGAAAAAATTACTCACCTAAACCACAAGAAGTAAGTGACTTAATCCCCGATAGTGAGTATGATTTGACCATTTTAAAAAACGATATAACAAGGTTAAATTGTTCGGAAAACCTTTATATACTTGACATCTTGGACAAATATTTTCCAATTTTTCCGCACGAAGACTTGAAAATACTAGACATTGGCTCTAAAAATTGGTTTTACGCAAGAGGCGAATACATATACTTTAAAAATGCGTGTCATCACCTTGAAATGACTGGCGTAGAGCTTGATGCATACAGGCTTTGTTGGAATTTATATTCTAGAAAAGAAATTGCAAAATACAATATAAAATACCTACCTTTTACAAGATATATTGCAGATAATTTTCTAAATATAAACGGCTGTTTTGATTACATAACGTGGTTTTTACCGTTTGTTGGAGAATTTCAACACAAGCAATGGGGACTACCAATGAAGTACTTTAATCCTGCTCAAATGCTTGCCCACGCTAAAGAATGCCTTAATGAGGGCGGAAGTATGTTTATTGTAAATCAAGGAGAGTCGGAATATTGGCTTCAAAAGCAGTTGTGTAAAGACTTAGGGCTACGATACCAAGAAATTGGCTTAATTAGAAGCAATTTTTATCAATACAGATATCCAAGATACGCTTTAATAGTGCATTAGAGTATGTTATAATAAAGAAAAAAGGACAGAATTATGAAAAGAAATATAATAATAGCCATAACGCTTATTTTACTTACATCTTGCTGCGCTTTTGCTGCCAAATACAAGGTAAACACTAGCGGAACGGTAAAGCAAAACGGTCAAATCGTTTCACCGGCTAAAACTCAGGTAACAAATTATTATAACATATACACACCACAAAATTACATAGGAAGCAATCAAGTTAACACAGGTCAAATTCCAGTCATAGAGCTGGTTATGGACTACTCTGGAAGCATGTCTAATTGGATTAGAGAGGCTAAAAACGCCATGTCTAGCGTTATGGGGCAAATTCCGAGCACAACTGCGGTTGGTTTTAGAGTTTTCGGTCATGATTCAAATGGGGCTAATCCAGCCAATGGCGGGGCTTTAGCCGATGTCAAAAAGGTAGTAAGAAAGAACGGAAAATATGTAGCTATAACCGAGAATTTCATTGGTAGCACTAGCGGTACGTGCTCTGCAACCCGTCAAGTTGCAAGCGTGACAAGGACTAACACCAATTCAATTCTTAGAGGTATGAATTCTGTTGATATAGGTGGCGCAACACCGCTTGTATATGGCTTAGATAGAGCGATTTACCAAGATTTAACAACATTTTCAAGACAAACACCCAAAAAGGTTGTCCTTATTACCGATGGGGGTGAGAACTGTGGCGGAAACCCTTGCGCTTTCGCAAAAAGTTTAATGTCAAAACGCCAAGATGTACATATAGACGTAATTTTAGTCGGTAGCAATTCTCGCAAACTTTCTTGTTTAGCACAGACAACCGGCGGAAAATTTTACACAGTTAAAAATTTGTCTAATTTCTCGACAGTAATGAAACAGTCAATGACAACGCCATCTTCAGCGGTTCAGCAACAAAATCAACAATATTACGAATTTATCAAGTAGCTAAAATACATATTATTCAATATATTTAGGGTGGTTTAAGCTCTGTATCTTTTATTATTTCTGTCACTAACGGCAAATAAAAGTTTAAAAGTATCTTACGCATTAGTTTTTAGGTATGCGTGTCCGTAAAAAAGCGTACGACAAAATACGTACGTTTTAAATCAGACAATTTATTAATTGCAAAATGGTATAATATATTTGTTATGATTGAATTGAAATTTTATTTAAAATATTTCGCAATAAGTTCAGATTTGTAGATGTTAAGCACTAATACAAATAAACTTCGTAATTGTTTGAATACATGCGGACTTTCAAGTGAATGGTTTCGCCTTTATAGCCTTTTGGTGGAGGATTAAAGGTTGGCGTTAGCATTACCGCATTATAAACAACGTCATTCAAGCTGTCATTATCTGATTGTTTTGCAAAATTTCTATTTATCAATTTGCCTGAAGCATCAATTTTGAAAACAACAACACATTCACCGTCACCTACAATTCTTGTAAAATCAATTCTTGATGCAAGTCGGTTTCTCAAGGACAATTTATAATTTTGAAATTCTTGTTTTAATACTGCCGTATTTTGCGCTGGTTGAGTTTTTGCGACATTTTTTGTTTGCGATTTATAAACTTGTTTTTGCGAAGTCGAAGGTTTGTTTTGAGAAACAGTCTTATTTTGAGATTTTGCAACAGATTTTTGGGTTTCTTGTTTTTTAACCTTTGGTAATTCGACAATTCTTGAAGGTTCAACCTCTTGTTGAATCGGAGTTTCAATTTGTTTAGGTTGTTCCGTAACCTTTGGTGGTGTACTATTCCATAATTTATCAATATCTGGAATATTCAAATTTTGCGTTTGTTTTGGAGTTTCGGTTGTTTTTTCGCTATCCTTTTTAATTAATGAATTGCCTGCAAATAGCACAATCAAAATTGCAAGCACAATGCAAACACAGAAAATTGTTGTAGAAATTGGGTCAAAGAACTGTCTCAAACGAGAATAGTCATATTGAACTGCATTTCGAGGTTCTGTGACTTTCATTTTTTCTTGTCGAACCTCAACTTTTTCGGGTATTACTTCAGACTTTTCAATTTTTGGTTCTGTTTTTTCTTCTTTAACCTTTTTCGTATTATTAAGTTTTGTAACATTTGTAACATCATTTTTTGATGTCTGTTGTTCTGACAAAATTTCTTCAAATGTATCGTTACCACAATCGCAGTAATCGGGTTTTATTTCGTATTCAGTTCCACATTCCTTGCATTTATACATAATATTTTCCTATTTTCTTATTTTTTCATAATCATTATAGTCTTGAGGAGTGCTGTATTTTTGCGCACTTGCAACCTTCATTTTCCCATCAAATTCGACCTTCATACGTTCTGAACCTGCTGGGAAGTTTAGGATACTTTTTCCTTGATAACTTCTAATTACAGGCGCAATATATTCAATCGCAATCGGCGTATAAGAAGGTGTTAGCGACCAAGTTTTTACTTTAGAAATTCTGCCGTATTTATCAACATTAAATGTAAATCTAAACACAGTCCCTTGCTCAACAGTAGGCAATTGGGTATCCCTCATAATACTGTTTTGAAGGTTTGAACGCCATTTATTCCAAGCAATTTCTTCTTCTGACTGAGTCATTTTTTTTGCTTGTGTTTGCTTTTTTGATTGGGTTACATCTGTTTTTGTTGCTGTTCTAGCTTGCGTTTGTTTGGTTTGTGGAGAAGTTTGTTTTTTTATTTGAGTTGTTGTTTTAGGTTGTTCAGGCTTTGTATTTTGTACATTTTTGACTGTATTTACAACATTTTCCACTTTTTTTCTTTGTTGAGGTTGTTGTGAAACTGTCGGAAGATATTTTTCAACTGTTGTTTCAACCTTCGGTTCAACAATTGTGTAGTCAGAACTATAAACCAACACAGCAGTATGCATCTTCGGCTTTGCGCAGAAGATACATATTGTGCTTATAATTGCTAAACATAGCAATATTTTAAAAAACAAGTTATAATTCATTAATCTTTATCAACTTTTGCTAACAATTCATCGCAAGCAAAACACTCAAATTTTGTGTTGCTCAACATATAAGTTTCAGCAATCAAGATAGCCGTTGGAACTAAAGCGCCTAATAAACTTACGGTCATACCCCACAAGTCGCTACCCATTTCTTGCATAAAGTAAGAAACATTCATTGTAAATTCAATGACGATAATTGTAATACCGATTGCAAAAGAACGGCGAACATCTGCATCTAACCTTTTTACGCCTGCAAGACCGTAAATTTCTACGCCATGTTGAAGATAGTTGCTAAAACCGTCTTGTTTCAATACGTTTGAGCCTTGAATTTTTCTGATACATGTAAATGCATTAACAAAAGCAAAAAATGCAAATACAATCATTACAGAGGCTAGAACCAAAAATACGGGGCTAAATCTTAAACTTGAAATTCTAATCCAGCCAGCAGCTTCTGGAAAACACATTGCCAAAGTATTTGAAACCCCATAAGCCAAGAATGGCGCTGTACAAATACCTAAAATAATTTCGCCAACCGATTTAATTTGAAGTGTGAACAGAGTATCACCGATTTTTTTCAATTTTGAATGGCTCAAGCTGTTTACAAATCTTTCAATCCATTGTTGGTATTCTTTTACAACGTGTTCAAAATCGGCTCTATATTCGTATTTATCCAAATCCATTCTTGTCATTGAGCTATTGTGTTTAAAATATCCGCAAGCAACAGCTAGAATTACTGTTGTTGCAACGAAGAACAATGACATTAGCACCGCAAAGAATGGTAATTGATTTGAAGTCATATAATACAAAGTATTAATTAAATAAACTACAACGAAGAAAACTGCTGATGTTACAGCCATAAATTTTTCTGCAATCTTTGTTGTAACTGAGCCTTCGCCAATTTTATTTTGCAAAAACAAGAACATTCCTTGTTTTGCCATTAAGCCAACACCATAAATTACGACCATAAACAAGAAAATAGCTTTCATATTTGTAGGCATTTGAATTACATTTGCTGAATCTTTAAGTGGTAAGCCCATAATGTAGTTTGAAAGTCCGAAAGCACACACTAAAGAGGCAAACAACATTGCAAAATGCAATACAATACCTGTTTTTGAGTTCATTGATAATTTATTTTTTAGGTTATTCATTTCAGCTGAAACTTCTTTTGTAATTGCAATTCTTGCTTCTTCAATTTCAGCTTTTCTTTTTTCTATTTTTAATCTTACACCAGCATTAACTTCGCTACCATACAACTCAGTCATATCTTCTTCTGTCAAATTTTCTTGAGGCAAGTTTTTTGAAACAGTTTCGCCAATCACTTTGATTGTAATAAATTCATCTGTTCCGTCAATCATAACCTTACAAACCTTTTCAACCTCTAATCTTGTTGGAAGCGGTTTTCCCTTAAACAAAAACTTAGGATTATTAAATTGATTTAAAATTGTACATTTGTTTTCTTTTAAATCATATTGAACCGCTAACATACAGTCAAAATCAACATCTAGCTTAAAATCAAAGCCGTCTTTTGAGCAGATATTAACTAATTCTTTATCAGAGAATGTTCTTTCTGAATTTTTTGTAATTATAGTAAAAGCCATTTATTTCTCCTATCTACCAATTGCTTCTAAAAATCTTCTATTCGCTTTATCCACATTTTGTTCGTTTGCAATGATTAACTTTGTTTCACCCAAGACTGGATTTAATTTTGTTTTAACAAGATCTAATTTTTCTGGGTGAGCATAAACAAACATCATTGCAAGGTCTGGTGCGTATTTTTGTACATTTTGAACATTTTGTGGAAGTGTGTCCCAATTAACCTGTTTTGATACATCACCTTCGTTTTCCAAGTCACCAACTACGACAATTGCTGGAACATATCCTTCTTTTTTCATTGTTAAGCAATGGTCAAATGCTTTTTTTATAGCCTCGCCATAAGCTGTTCCGTAATCCTTGCTATCAAGTTTTGTAAAGGCGTCTAGAGCTTTTCTAATACCCATTGTATCACTTGGAGAGCCTTCATAAATTAGATATGATTTTTCTGACACTTTCAAAATTTTAATTGCATCTTCTGGGTCTAAAATTGAGCAAAGTGATTTGATATACTTAATTTCAGTCGGTAACATTTGTTGATTAGAAGCTGAGGAATCAACAACAAAAATTATGGCTGACTTGTGAAAATCGTCTATCTTTATATTTTTTGCAACAATAAATAACAATTTGCCCACAATTGCAATTGCCAAAATTAAAAATCCTACAATAATTAATCTTTTATTCATTTCTTTTTCCTTTATTTAGTAGCTTAAAACCACACTTAGCGGTTTTGTTAATGCCAATTCTAATTCTGTATAAATAGGTATTTCTGCATCTACACCTTTTTCTGCACCAGAGCTTAACACACCTGTTGCAGCCCCGCCAGCAGCACCTATTGCAACAGACTTACCTACGCTTGCATCATCTGCCAATAAGCCAAATACCAAGCCTAAGACTGCACCTATTATAACTTGGGTTGCGACTTTATTTACAACTGAATTAACTTTTCCATCGTTTGAAACAACAAAATCAACTTTATCTAAAAAAACATCATAAATCTTTCCTTCAGGAGTTCTGATTTGGTTAAATTCAATTACAACACGTCCATTCATAGAACCGTAAGTTGCATGTCTTGCTTTTGTTATTGAACCGTAAACTACACTGCCTTGAGGTGCTACAACACAATTGTTATATACCCAATCTTCCGAAAGTACGGCGATAACTTTATCTCCGATATTTGCGTTTGCTGTATTTATGGGAGTTTGCAAGTAAGCATTAAAAGTTGTTCCACGAGATATCTGCCCTACATAACCTTTTAAAACATCTTGAGAAATAACACGTCCTGAGCGTTGTTGAATTTCTTGTGCGTCTCTTGAAACTTCTTCAAATGTGTATTTTGAAGACTTATTTGCTCTTACATTTTGAGCCTTTGTTGCGAATGTAGACAAATACGTTGTGTTAAAAGACTCCTCATATACTAATTTCAACTTATTGAACTCTTTTAAGATTGCACTATTCAATGTGTTGCTATCGCCTTCAAAGTAGTAAAAAAGATTTGCACCGCTTGTTTGAAGCACTACGACTGCTGAATTTTTGTTATTAGTTTTGATACCAAAATACGGATCCGATTTGTTTAATAAATATTTTTTAGAGGCAAAACTCTTTTCAACAAGAGGTTTTACCGTATTTTTAGAAGTATTTTTTACAAAATACAAATGCGAAACTGCAAAACATGCGTTTGCAGACAGACTATAAACAACGACAATAAATAGGGCTAAAAATCGTTTCATTACTTTTCCCCACCATGTTTAATTTCAGTTGTCGTAGTTTGTTTTGTTGTTGTAATTGAACCATCATCATTGAATTTGATTAAGTAGTCAATTACGCTCATTGAAAACATTTTATGCATTTGAGGGTTTGTCACCATAATAGCGACACTTGTAACTGCCATAAAAGTAAGCAAGGCAATCAGTACAACCTTGACAGTAACAGCTTTTACCCTAAAAATTGCTATCAATAAAATTAAAAATATCCCTAAAATAACTAATGCTAGTACCATAAATCCTTTTCTCTCATTTACATCTCTATTATAAGATTAAAAGGTCTTGAAAAACGGATTTTCACGCACATTTTAACAATATTTAACGATTTTGTATTGGCATTAATTGCTCTATAATTTTTTGCAAATCTTCTTCTGATACCTCTGCATCTAGATTATTACCGTATTTTTTTGCTAATTCGGCATTTATCGCTTGAATTTGCTCTGGTGTAATATTTTCATTAAGTGTTATATTTTTATTTTGAGTTGTAATATTTGAAGGAATTGTTTTTTGAGTTTGTTCAGTTTGAATTTGTACACTTTGGGGCTTCTCCTTGTTTCCATCAAACTGCATTTCCATTTCTCGTACTTGTCGAGACCTTTCTTGTGGTTGCTCTTGAAATTCTACATCTTGAAAGGTTTCTCTATTTGCCGAATCATCGCCCTTAACAAGTTTCTCTACTCGTGAAGGTTCTTTCTCCGCAACTGGTTTATTTTTAGATTCTAGCAAACTTTTCCACATCAAGGAGCAAATAGAAAAGACAAAAATTGTTAAAATTAGTAGTAAAAATGCATTACGAATACTAGACACCTAAATTACTCCAATACGTTTTAATTTCTGTGATAAGTCGTTGTGCGCTTGTCAAATCGTTTTGTGCCAATAGTTCTTCAATCTCTTTTGCAAGCTCATATATTTTATTGATACGCAAGTTTCCAGCTGAACCCTTTATTGTGTGTGCAACTTTTGATGCTAAGTCGCAATCGTTATTTATAATTGAATTTGTTAAATCTTCAATTTGACACATCAAGTCGTTTCCAAAATCGACAAGCAAAGCCTCTGAATCCGAACGCTCAATACCTAAGTCTGCCTTAATTAAGTCAAAAATAGTCACTAATTCATGTTCATTTTCCATTTTTGCCTCGATTATATCGCTTTCAATTTCTTCATTTAGCAAGTCGTTATACTTTTTCAACATTTCTATTAAAGATGTATACCTCAAAGGTTTTGCCAAATAATCGTCCATGCCTGCATCAATACAGGTTTGATAATCACTTTGCATTGCGTTTGCAGTTAGCGCAATGATTGGAAGCGATTTGTAACGTACATCTTCTCTTAAAATTCTTGTTGTCTCGTAACCGTCAAGAACAGGCATTTGACAATCCATAAATACAAGATCGTATTTATTTGCATTTATTGCATCAAGAGCCTCTTTTCCATTATTGGCAATATCACAACTTAAATTTGCTTTTGCCAACATTTTTGAGATAAGTTTTTGATTTATAAGGTTATCTTCAACCAATAAAATTCTCAATTTAAAGTTTGAACCTGCCTCAATCAAGGTTTGATTTGTTACAACAGAGTCAGTTGTCTTATTCATAACTAACGAAATACAATTTATCAAGTCGTCTTTTCTTATCGGTTTTGGCAAATATCCTTGAATAAATTCCTCTGTATTTGCCTTACAATCTGCCATTTGACCTCTAGACGACAAAAGTATAATCGGAAGTTCTGGCGATTTTTCTCTAATCTTTTGTGCCAAATACAAACCGTCATATTCTGGCATGCAATAATCTGATAAAATTAAATCATAACCGCCTTTTACAGACAATTCGTTAATTGCATCTTCTACCGTTTCAACACAAACTGTTTCGCAGTTATATCCTTTCAAGTAGTACTCAACAATCTTTAAATTCGTTTTGTTATCATCAACAACTAAAATTTTCATATTTTCAAGAATGTCTTTTGACAGGTCTAACGCTTCTACTTCTGATTCGTCAACTCCAAATTCTGCCGTAAATGAGAATTTTGAACCCACACCCTCTTCTGACTCTAGAGTAATTTCACCATTCATCATACTTACAAGATTTTTTGAAATCGTTAGTCCTAAGCCTGTTCCGCCATATTTTCTCGTTGTCGAACTATCTGCTTGAGTGAAGGCTTTAAAAATTTTCGCTTGGTTTTCCTTTGAAATCCCTATCCCTGTATCTTCAATATCAAATTGCAAGCGAAGCATTTTATCATTTTTTTCTAGAAGTTTTGCTATCACATTGATTTCACCGACATCAGTAAATTTAATTGCGTTACTAACCAAGTTATTAAGCACTTGTTTTAGTTTTACAGAATCACCTACAATTCGTTCTGGCACATCTGAATAACACAAAACATTAATTTCTACATCTTTTTTTGAAGCGTTTGATGAAGCAAGCGTTCCAACATCTTCCAAGACATTTCTAACATTAAAGCTAATATTCTCCATTGACATTTTACCAGCTTCTATTTTAGACAAATCTAAGATATCATTAAGCAATTCCAACAGGATTTCTGAAGATTTTTGTGCCTCTGTTACATAATCCCTTTGTTCTTCTGTCAATTTTGTATCAGCAAGAAGTTGAATAAAACCTAAAATACCATTCATCGGAGTTCTAATTTCATGGCTCATATTTGCCAAAAATTCGCTCTTGGCTCGGTTTGCACTTTCGGCTTGAAGTTTAGCATCTCTCAAGTTTTGTTCTTGACGGCGCTCCTCTGTAATATCATAGGAAATACCCAAAAGTCCGACTACGTCGCCTTTTTCATCAAAAATTGGGGCTTTTGTAATAGAAACATAATAATCTTCACCCCTTAAGCACATGTGTTCAACCTCTCTGAACATTTCTTTTGTCCAGATAACTTTTTTATCGGTTTCAACCAGTTGGTTAACTGTTTTTTCTGGCGCTAACTTTTCAGTTCTAAGCACCTCGCTCATGTGTTTTCCAATAATATATTCTTTTTTTAGTCCGTAATACCTTTCATATTCTTCATTTACCATTCTGAATTTGCCTTCAACATCTTTAATCCAAAGGGCAAACGGAACATTATCAAACAACGCTCTCAATTGAGAGGTTTGCTCCTTAACCTTTAATACAAGTTTTCTTTTTTCTGTAATATCTCTTGAAACCCCTTGCACACCAATAATTTCACCTGCATTGTTGTACAAAGGAGATTTAATTGTTTCAATTAAACGAGTTCCTTTTTCTGGGTGCTCAACCAAGTTTTCAAACGTACGAGTTTCACCCGATTTCATAATAAATTCGTCTTCTTTTTTAAAGATTTTGACCATTTCTGGTGAAAAAATTTCTTCGTCAGTTTTACCAATCATTTCTTTCATGGACGAAAATCCAGCCATTACAGCATTTGACCTTGATGTTCCTTGATAAACCCCTGTCAAATCTTTAAAAAATATATATTCTGGTGTTGAATTAAGCCAATTCAACCAAGCCTCTACCCTTGTGTTTAAATCTATTTCCATGTAAAATCCCTATCTTTACTAAGTGTAACTATATTAGCATGAAATTTTGCAAATGAAAAAGTCTGATGTTATAATTTATATATGAATAAGAAGATTTTAATCGTCGATGACAACGAAACAAATTTAAAGATTTTAACACTAATCCTAAAAAAAGACGCTTACAGGGTTTTGCAAGTGACTGACCCAAAAGTTGTAAGAAGCCTTGTGTTACAAGAAAAACCTGATTTGATTTTGTTAGACGTAAACATGCCTGACATCAACGGTTTTGACCTTGCCGAAAGGTTAAAGAAAGACCCTAAAGTAGAAGATATTCCAATTATTTTTATAAGCGCTTTATCAAATTCTTCAGATGTAGCAAAAGGATTTGCTGTTGGCGCAGTTGATTATATAACAAAGCCATACAAGGCAGAAGAAGCTCGTGTTCGTATCAAAACACACCTTAAAATGGTTGATATGAAAAAAGAACTTGAAGAAAAAAACAAACACTTGATGCAAATTGTTGAACAACAGGTTAGAAAGACTTCCGAAGCTCAAATGGAGACAATTTTTTCTTTAGCAAAACTTGCTCAATCTCGAGACGACGACACAGGCAAGCATCTTGAAAGGGTGCAAAAGTATTGTTATGCGCTTGCTACGGAATTAGCAAAAAGTTCGCCATACAAAAATGAAATTACAAAAAGTTTCGTAAAAAATATTGTATATGCAAGTCCATTACACGATATTGGTAAGGTTGCAATCTCTGACAGCATATTGTTAAAACCTGGACGATTAACACCCGAAGAATTTAACAAAATGAAGTATCACACTATTTATGGTGCTGATACACTTTCAGAAGTTCACAAAAAATTTGGTACAAACGATTTTATTGAAATGGGCGTTTACATTGCTCGCTATCACCACGAGCGTTGGGACGGCTCTGGATATCCTGAAAATCTTCAAGGCGAAGACATTCCACTATGTGCAAGAATTATGGCAATCGCTGATGTTTATGATGCGCTTGCTTCTCGCCGTGTTTACAAAGACGCATTTCCTCACGAAAAATGTGTAGACATAATGAAGGAAGGTCGAGGTACACAATTTGACCCATACATACTAGATGCGTTTATGATTATAAACCAAGAATTCAAAAAAATAAGAGATGATCTTGAAGAATAATTACTACTAGTTTAACAGTTTTAAATAGGGCTAAAAAGCCCTATTTTACTAGCCTTTATTAAGTGTCTTTTGTACTCTTATTGTTAACTTTTATTGCACTTTTCGTAGGATATTTCACAAAACACTTGCCAAAAAGTGTAAAAAGTACTATTATTATTTTTGAATTACGGAGGAATTAAAGAAAATGAATTTAACTGTTACCCCATACAGAAATAATATTAACGTTGCTTTTGCTAGCAAAACAGGGCACACTAACCCTCAAAGAACAGTTAGCCCTAATGTCCCAAAAGATTACATCGCTACTCCAGATGCATTTGAAAAGGAAACTTTTAATGTTGATGTTGCGTTAGGTCAATTAAAAAATATAAAAGATGAAAAATCTGGCAATCAAAAAGAAAAATTTAGCGTTAAAAATATTGCAATGATGAAAAGCATTTTGACAGATGCTCCTGAAAAATGGAATTCTATTCACGCTTTAGCTAAAAAAGATTACATCTCAGGTAATGGCGTTGTAACTTTTGCTATGCAAAATACTGAAAAACTTGATACTATCAAAGATTATTCAGATGTTAAAAACGCTCAAGATAAACCTAGATATTCAGAAAGCCAACTTCTTTTATTCAACAGAAAAGCTGATGCTAAAACATTAAAACACACAAAACCTTTAACAAAAACAAGTCTTAGCCCAGAAAATATAGTTGCTATGGCTGGTTTTAAATCAGACTTTTTAGAAAAAGCTGCAAATAGAGTTGCTGAAGTTGAAAAAGAAACTTGCAACAATAATCCTAAACAAATTATTTTTACATGCGACCATTCAGACAGACAAGCCTTCAACATCATTGCTCAAGACAACAAAGGCACAGTTCACACAGCTCTTGTTGACAAAAACATGAACAAAGAAGCTATTGAAACCGCAGAAGTTTACAGGACTAAAAAAGGTAACATTTACCAAATCAAAAAAGTAAAAGACTTGAGAAACAACACTATTTCTAAAGTTCGTTTACAAGCTGATGAAAACGGTTATCCTGTTGTAACTCACGAAGTTAGAGTTATCAAGGATAAAAATAACAAAATTGCAAGAACTGAATATACTGCCCCATCAGAAATTCCAGGTATTTTCGATATTAAATACCAATACCCAAACGGCAAAGAAGAAATCGTTTCTTCAGGTAAATTCGATAAAAAAACTGGTATTACATCAATTAAAAAGAACATGGTTTCTTTAGATGGTACAAGAACTGATTATTTGTATGAAAACGACGAAAGCGGTAACAGAATTTCTGATTACAAAATCACAGATAAAAACGGTAAAGTTCTTTTGAAAAAGAGTTCTACCTTTGAAGTTGTTGCTCCAAACAAAATCATCTCATCTAACAACGATGATAAATATGAAATCACTTTGAGCGACAAAACTATTGATGTTAAAGACCTTAAACGCCCAGAAAGAGAAGTTGTTACTCTTGACATTGACAAAAAAATTCAAGGCAACAAAAAGAAAATCTTAGCATCATTAAAAGAAATGCCAGGTGAAGAATTAATCAAGGTGGCTCAATCAACTAAAACTCTAGTTGGTATTGACAGCCCTCTTGAATCATACTATGCACCAGCAGACAAATCTATTCACTCAGGCGACCAATTATTCGTCGTATTACACGAACTTGGACACGCTAGAGATATGAGAGATGTAAACTTGAACTCAAGTTTAAAATTAAATGAAACTATTGGTAAAGCAATCTTTGCTGATGAAAAATTGAACAAAACTTTTGAAGAAGAAAAGAAAAACTTCAACAAAGCGTTCCCAGATGCTCAACGTGATCACATAGATTACTTTATCAACACTCTAAATCATTACGGCGGAGAAGTCGGTGGTCTTAGAGAAACAATTGCAGAAAGTAATGCGCTATTAACTACTCCTAAAACTATGGAATTATTGGCTATTCGTTCTCAATACCTACAACAATACTTCCCTAGAACCATCGCTCACCTTTCTGAAACTCTTAATAAAGAAGCTGTATAAACTTATTCAGTATAATCTTTCTAGTAAGCCACCGTTTGCTAAAGCAAACGGTGGCTTATGCTATTTCGCAATTGTAAAAGTATTATGATGTAAAACAAGTTCAGAATGACAATTACACTTTTAAGCCCATTTAACATATATTCACAATAATTGAACTATTTTGAGAGTTGGGATATATTATTAAGTAACAAATAAGGAGAATTTAAAATGAAAAAACAAATTATCACAACATTATGTGTATCAGCTTTATTAATTTCTAGCACAGCGTTTGCGGCTACGGTTTCAAAAAGCTACGGTGGATTTACTATCAAAGTAAACACTCCAAATACGCAAACTAAAACCCCTCAACAAACTCAAAGAGCTAACACTCTTTCTGCTAACCAACTTGCAATGAAAAAACAAATTAACGCTATTGTAAACACTGCAACAACTGCTTCTAAAAACTACGAATCAGCTGTAAACGGCTTATCTACTGCTATATTACCTACAAACAAACAAAAAGATTTAGCTAATCAAAAAGCTAAAATTCAAAAAGTTGCAAAAGATGCAATGACAGTAAATATTGAAATTGCAGAAAACGGCGCTATTACATTAACTAACTATCTTAACACTCCAGAAGCTAAGAAAAACTTAAAAAACATGACTCCGGCACAAAAAAGTGCTATTAGAACTAACTTAAACAAATTATCTAGCGTTGATACAACATACACTAAATTAATTTCTCAGTCAAAAACTCTAACTGAACAAGTTGCTAACGACCCAACCGCAGCGATACTTATGGCTCATGAATTTAAAAAATTAAAAACTGTTAGAACTGAAACAGTTAAACAAACTAAAACTATCGCTAAATTGACTTCTGCGATTGCTAAATCAACAGGCATTAAGTAATTATTTTGAATAAATATTTTTTTGAGGCGCAGAGCGTATGCTCTGCGCCTTTCTTACAACTTTTTATATCAAATCAAGTTTACACATTTGTTGATATTGGCAGAACTTGCACGAAGAAGGGTCGCAAGACGGATTGAATTTAAGATTTTTGATATTTTCGTACACCTCTTTAATTTTATTTTCGATGTATGCCATATCCTCTGCTGTAAGTGTTTTTTCTCGTGTAACATTTTCTTCAACGTAAATTATACCTGTTTGTGCAACTTTTTTGCCTGTAAGTTTTTCAAAGGCATATTTGTAAAAACATAGCTGGTTGAAATAATTTTCTTTCGTTCCACCAATCGCAATTTGATTTTCTGAAACAGCTGAACCCGTTTTATAGTCGTACAGTTGGTAAGTTCCGTCAGAATTCTTTTCAATGCGGTCAATTTTTCCTGTAATAAAATCACCGTCAACATCAATATCACGTAAAGAGAATTCCACCTCATCTACTCTGGAAACAGGGATTTCAGAAAATTTTGGATAGTATTTTTCTATGACATTATTACCTAATTTCACGAATTTCTCTTTTATTGCGTCAGAAGAAAATGCACTTTCTTCAAGTCCTTTTGTTAATTCTTCTCTAATTTCGTCGCTAGTAGGGTAAACACCTGTCTTTTTTGCCCTTCTAACAGCATTTTCTAATAATCCATGAATAATTGTACCAAAGTTTGCGCTATCCCAATTAGATTCTTCAACGTCAATTCCTAAAACCTTCAAGTAGAAGAACTTACGAGGGCAAGCAAGGTAGTCGTTCAAACGGCTTGGCGAAAGAACAATTTGTTTTACACGTTCTCGAATTTCAGCTTCAAATGCTTTTTGATTGTCAAACACATCTCTTGAAATCGCTCTGAAAAATTCGTGTGTAAAATCCTCTGCATTATATGGAATTTGCTCAGATTCAAACGGATAATCTGCAAATTCTGCTAAATATTTTGTAATTTGTTGAGGTTTTTCTTCTTCTGCATCAGCAAAAGAAAGAGTTAGTGCATATTTTGCACGAGTTATGCCTACAAACAAAAGTTTCAATAAGTCAGAATCCTTTTTCATAGATGCCTCTTCATCTTCTAAAACCTCGTCAGTAATATACTTATAGCCATTATCTGTTTGTTTTTCCCAAACTTTTGCAGTTAATCGAGGTAGATAAACGTGTTCAAATTCTCTACCTTTTGAGCCGTGATAAGTTGTCAACTGAACTGCATTTTGAACAATTGAAGATTTGTCTATACAGATTGGAATTTCGTTATCTAAACTTTGTTTCAAGTAATCTACAAAATCTTGTAAGCTGGTTGTAGGTTCAATCTTAGACAATTGAGTCGCTTCGTCAATAATCTTTTTTATACCCATTAAATTTTCAGTTCTATTCTTTTGATTTGCATAAAAAGCGGTCAAAATACCTGTTCTGTTAATAATTTCAATGACTGTATTTCTCAAATCATCGGCTTGTGCAAACTCTTGCAACTCTTTGTAAGTATTTAAGAATTTTTCTATTTTTTGCGGTTCTTTCCAATTTTTAAGCTGACGCATTAAGTTTACAAAATCAAGTTTTGTAATGTTATGCTGTTTAATCAACTCGTTGTAATCTTCCAAATTGATTTTAAATGGCTCTGCCAGTAGCAAACTGTACAACTTTTCGGTTGCGTTTGTGTGATTGCATAACACGCACATATAGTAATAAATCAAAATTGTAGAGCGAATATTAAAAATGCTTTTGCCTTCATTCAATTGGCAAGGAATGTTTTTGCCCTTCAACATTTCAGAATAAGAGTGAAGAACATCATTTTTTCTGCAAAGAATTGCAATTTGAGACAAATTCTTCGGACAATCTTCTGAATTTACAAGTTTTTCGATATCTTCGACAATATAATTAAATTCTTGCAAACTGTCACCAAACTCTATTCGTCTGATTTTACGTTCTTTTGCAATAATTTTTGCATTTTTTGCAACAAGTTTTTTAGAAATATTATATTTTTTGAAAGTTTCATTATTTTCTAATCTTAATGGGTCTTGAGAGACAAGTTTATAACTGAAATCTAGAATTTCTTGCGTTGAACGATTGTTTTCTTCAAGACAAATTACCTTAGTTTCAGGATATTTTGTCAAAAAGTTCTCAATATTGTCGCTTTTTGCACCCTGAAATCCGTAAATAATTTGGTCATCATCACCTACGACAAAAATATTTTTTTCGTTATTTGCATCAACAAGATTAAAAATAATTTTGTTTTGAAGTTCGTTTGTATCTTGATATTCATCAACCAAGAAGTAGCGGTATTTATTAGAAACTTCTTCTTTAAAGTTTTCATCTTCTTCAAAGGCATTAAGCACAAAGCAAATCATATCCGCAAAGTCGATTAAGTTCTTTTCAACCATTTTTTGCGCATAAACTTCCTTCAAATCCCATAATTCTTTGGCTTTTCCGATGTTTTTCTTAATTGTTTCTAACTTTGCATAACGGCCTTTATTTTGAGTTTTTCCGTTTTGCTCACGTTCATAAATTTCTGCCTCAATAGCATTATACATAGGCATTAAAGTCGGATTTGTATCAATATTTGAAAGATATTCCTCTTTTGAAATTCTCAAGCTCTTTAAGTGTTCAACATAACCGACAAAACTTTTTGCATAAAAATATTTATCTGCTCTATTTGGCACAAAAATTTGCGGATTAACTTCGTCAATTGTAGCCTTCATCAAAGCTAATTTTTCAGTTTCTGTAATTAATCTAACCCCCAAAGACAAACTAAATTGTTCTGGATATTGTTTAATTACATCGTTACAAAAAGAGTGATACGTATAAACATCAACAGATGAAGCCTTTACGCCTATTTTTTTTATCAAACGCTGGCGCATTTCATTTGCTGCGGCATCAGAAAACGTCAAACAAAGGATTGTAGAAGCATCAACTCCATTTTCAATCATTTGTTCAATACGATTAATTACGGTAAAAGTTTTACCTGTTCCTGGTCCTGCAAGAAGCATTACTTGCCCATTTTGAATATCTATCGCTTGTTGTTGTCTTTCGTTTGGTTTAATTTTGGGTTTTGCAGTTTCTGTTTGCATATCTTCTCCTTATAATTTTGGTTAACAAAATTATTATAAAATATTTATGTGTCAGAATTGGACATATTATTTTTTATATCGTTTTGACACTGATTTTAGTGTATTTATGTATTCTGTTCGTAATTCTTTTGGTGCTAAAATTTCCACTTTATCCCCCCAGCGGAAAACATGCCACATGATAGATTTATCACCACTTGCCTTAAAACGTACAATTACAGAGCCGTCTGGTTCTTTTTCAATTTTTTGGCTTGGGTGAAAATTATAAGTCATAACATCTTCTGCAATTTCTTTATCAAATTTCAACTTCACGTTCAAGATTTTACCAAAATAAGCACTAAATGAGCGTTTTGAAAATTCGTCCAGATTAAAATCACCTCTGTCAAAATTTGTCATGGTAAGTTTTAAATCAGTAAATTTATTCAACAGATATGTATAAATTTCGTCACCTTTTGCTTTTTCTCGTGCAATCAAATATATTTTTTCACCATAAATAAGTCCCAAAGGTTCAATATAACGAATTTTGTCATGGTATTTGCCTGTAACAATCAAGCATTTTTTCATTGCTTCTCTAATTGTAATAAGAATTTCATCGCTAATATGGTATTGAATTGTTTGCCTAACAGCATAACCTTCTGTTTGCAAAATTAAATCAATATTATTTTCAATATTCTCCAACCCTTTTTTGCTTAGTGTTTTAATTTTTTCGGTAACTTTTTCCAATAATTCTTTCATTTCGCCATTTGTTGTACGCTTTTGGAATTGTTCAACTGTCGCAATTTCTTCGGGCGTAAAATGCACCATTTCTTTAATCGAATAATCAACAAACCCCCAATGTTTTTTGTGTCCGTCAGCATAATCAATCTCTTGAACTTGCGGAAATACATTCATTAAGCCGTCTCTCATTCTTTCAGCGGTTCTTCTTGAAACATTATATCTTTCTATAATATCATCTAGCGTAATCCCTAAAGGCGTTGAAGACATAAACGTAGCTAAATCAATTAAATCTGAAAGTCTTGAATATCTTGGTTTATCAGTTGTCATAAAATCTCCTTAAAAAAAATTAAAAAATATACGACCAATTTTGTCGCTAACAAAATATATTATACCATAGAAAGGAGATGTTATGAACATTTTAGCTTTTTTATTTTTTGTATATTCTGTAAAAAAACTATGCGTAAATATTTAATTTATATTTTATGTGTTATAAAATTGTTATATGAAAAAGATTTTAGCAATATTTATAGCATTAATAATTTGCAATTGCGCATTTGCAAAGGAAAAATATTCTTCAAACGTACCCAAAAATACTTATGTGTACGCAAAATTTCACACAGATTGGTATGCAAAAGATGTGAAATTAGACCAACCTGTAATCGCTCGATTAACAGAACCTTTTGTTATCAGAGGAAAAGAATTAGCGCCGAAAGGAAGTTTTTTAAAAGGCAATGTTTCTGCTATTTCAAAATCACCTCTAATTTGGAAAAGCGGACAACTTACAATAAACTTTTACGAAATATATTTGCCTGATAAAGATGAAGCAATCCAACTTGAATGTTTTGATACTAATTTAAAGTTACCACTATCAACACTTATGGATAGAGGCGTAGTTTCTATGGGCAATCTTCCATTAGGTTATTTTAACAATCAAGAACTTACAAAAATGATAAAAAGTGACAGTCTATTTTTGGAAGATTATGAGGTTCTAATCGAGGAAGACAAGGAGATTAAGGTCAAAGTAAAAAATTATTTATATGACTTTGATTTTACCGACCGAATCTGACGTACGGTACATGTACAATAAAAGCATACTAAGGATACATTATGTATCGTCGTCCAATAAAATTTTGCCCGTTTTGTGTTTGTAACGGGCTTTTCTTTTGCTATCATTAATTATTTTTGATGTATAATCAAATTACAAACGAGGTATAAATATGAACTTAATTAAAAATTTAATCAAAAATTTGGCAATTTCAATTATTAACACAGCACTAACTATTTTCATCTGCTATTGGAACATTATGGCAATTATAAATGCCTTTCAAACTCCAGATGCAGATTGGAATCAAGTTTGGACTTATTTAGTTTGCTCTGTTGTAATCTTAGTAATCATGTGGATTTCAGCATTTTTAAAATTCTTAAAAAGACTTGCATTTGTAATTCTTGTATTACTTTTAATTGGCTGGTTCTACTTACCACAACTTTTGCCAAATGTTACCAACAATATGTGTGTAACAATGGGTTCTTGCAAGGAAGGAACAGAAGTTAAAACTGCCGTTTCTGGTAAAATCATTATCAACAAGCAAACATGCCTTCAAAACAAATGGAAGTGGGACGACAAAAAACAAGTTTGCAAAACAAAATAGGAATTGAACTTAATGAAAAACATCATAAATGACATTAAAAATATAGTTACGGGCAAAAAGGAAATCTCGACAAAAGACGCCTTTGCACTTATGAACAAAGAACTTGAAGAAGCAGAAAAAGCATACGGAAAACAGATTTTTCCAGATGACAAGGTTTTATCACCGGAAGAAGTGCACTATCAAGCCCTAAAACTTAAAGTTGGTGCGCCTTTTGAAAAAATTAAAGAACAATACGCAAAACTAAAAAACAAATACAATCCAGAATTATTTAAAGACAATGAAACAAAATATGAAAAAGCAAAAGAACTTGATGCAAGAGTAGAATTTGCATACTGCTACTTTAAACAAAAGTTTGGAATTGAATAAAATACATTTTAATTAGATAATTTAAACTCTACCGCAACAAGTGCGGGAAAGACATTGAATTTGTGAAGCGCCGTTGCATTGCAACGGCGCTTCCTTTTTTATTTTTATTTTGTAGTTGGTATACCTGGTGACGGAGGAAACTTGATTGGTGGAATTTCCAATTTTGGAAAGTCAAGTTTAAACTTCTTTGGCTCATTTTTTTGAAGTGGATTATTTTTATACATTTCGTCTAATTTCGCCATTGTTCGAGGAAAATATTGTTGCAAGTATTGAGTTCTCAAAGTAAGCAATTCATTTGTCAATGGAGTGTTATGTATTGCATTACCTTCTGCGATGGTTTCCCTCAAACCACCCGTTGGACCACTATAATGAGTTAAGGTATTGATGAAGTAGTCTACATGTTCTCTTTGTAAATCAGGGAACGCCTCATTAAATGCTTGTTTTTCTTTATTATAGATATCTTGAACCTCTTTATTTTGTGAAATCATTTTATCTATGGATTGAAGCATTTTGAGTGGACTTTTCATATCCGCATTTTTAAAATCTTTAGCATGCCCCAATTCGTGAAGTACTACAAACAAATCGTCTCCTGAATGAAGAGACCTATCGGTTGGTTTATAGTATGAGCTTAATTCATTCTCCATTCCTTCAATATTGTCAACGGTTTCGCTCATTTCTAGCAATTCCTCACCTGATAAACGTTTTATTGATGAAATAATTTTATCCTTGTCACCTTGAATTTTACCTAAATCAATTGTTGCAGTTTTCTTTTCGTCTTGGTCACAAGTTACTGTCAATTTATCACCCTCAACCTTCATTGTATAACTTTTATCATTAAAGGTTGATCTAAACTCGTTATCAGATACAACTTCAAAAGTCTTTCGATTATCTAGCAAGACTTCACCTTCTTTTGTTGTAATCTTATAATGCATATAACGATTACCTTTAGGGTCATCTTTGTATTTATATTGAGTTCTTGTACCGTCTAAAGACTCCATATCTTTTTTTACAATAACTTTTCCGTTTTTCTTTTTAGTTGCATCACTTACGGTCTTAACTCCACCTTCTGTTAAAATATCAACAGTATTAACACCCTTAACTTTTGATGGACGAGAATATTCTCTCGATATCATTGTGCCATCTTCCTTCATTTTAGAGCGCAGTTCATAGGTGGCTTGGAAGGTTTTAACTTTTTTACCCTCACTATCAACTTCATCTAGTTCGACTGTGTCATAACGAACTTTAGAAACGGTATTTGTTTTTAGGTCATAAGCCTCTTGAATTCTGTATCTTTCGCCTTTTTCATCAGTATATTCGGTTAAATTTTCAACAGAACGAACATTCAAGTCTTTATCTAAAACTTCTGAACTCATTTCAAAATTGAAATTTAATGCACTCATTTTATATGCAGATTGGTCATACTTGTCATTTACAAGGCTCAACATGAACACCTTGTCTTTACCGCCTGCCTGTTCCTGCATTTCAAGTGCGTGTTGGTGAATTTTATCTATTTCATCATTATTAAAAATCATTGTAATTGCGGCAATATTAGTACCTGACAATTTTGTATCTAAGAATTTTTTAGCTTGTTCTAATTGTTTCGGAGTTAATTTTCTCAACGCTTCAGCGTCTTTGCCTGTATATTCTTTAAATTCTTCCGGCAACACATCAGTTTTAACCTCACCGGCTTGAGGTTGATTTACAAAAAACTCAGTTCCACTAAATAGCGAATTTGATGCATCTGCTGCTAAACTAACTCTTGCACCTACATCTGCATTACTAAAAACACCAACACTAGGCTCTGGAACTGTTCCCTGTTGTTTTTGAGCTTCTTTTCGCTTTATAACTTGTTGTTGAATACTTCTTACTTCGTTTGTAGACATGCGTACCTTCCTTAAAACTTGATATTAATTAAAGTCCGGTAAAGAAAAAAATTGCTATTTTGTAAATTAATGTAACTACTTTTTACTATTGATAATCACAAAAACACCAGCAAATACTAGCAACATACCGATTACTTTTGATATAGAGATTGATTCTCCAAATAATAAAATGCCTAAAACTGTCGCTGTTAATGGTTCAAGTGCGCCTAGAATTGCGGTCTTTGTTGAACCAATAAATTTTATTGCAATTGTTATTGTTTCTAACGAAATTATAGTTGGAATAATTGCAATACATATTGCTAATAGCCATTCTTTAGGAGTACTTAAAATTTGCAAATGTGTACAAAATTTTGTGTTTACAACATAAACAGAAATACCAAACAGCATTACGTAAAAAGAGAGCTTATCGCCACGCAAATGCTTCACCGCTGGAAGTTTTTTTACACCTACCATATAAATTGCATACGATAATGCTGAAACAAAAATTAAAACTAACCCCAATAAATTAATATTTGAATCAGTTTTTGCATTGGACAAAAATACAATTCCCAACGCCGTTATAAACATTGCAACAAGAACAGAAAAGGACAATTTTTCCTTAAAAAACATAGCCATTATTATAGCAACCATTGCTGGATATACAAACAAAATAGTACATGCTATTCCAGATTCAATGTACTTAAATGAAACAAACAATGTTATTGATGACAATGAAAAAGTTAAACCTAAAATAAATAAAGTTATTGCTTCATTTTTATTTATTTTTAAGGATATTTTTTTGACAAATTTAAGCCAAAAATAATATATCAAAGTTGCAATAAAATATCTGAAAAACAGTACAGAACTAGCACCAATGCCACAAGCATACAATGGAAGTGCAAACAACGGGTTTGTACCATAACTTACAGATGCTAAAACACCATTTATATAACCTTTTGTTTGTCTTGAAGTAGTCATTCCAACCGCCCTTTTACAGCGAAAATCTTATATCAAACTTGAAACAAAATCAAGCAACAAAAAGGTTATAATTAATTGTTAATACTGAATTTTGAAGGTTTTGTTTCTACACTAATAATTGCAACCATTGTCCAGAACACAAAGTGAATTTGTGGTCTAAAAAATACCGTATCAACAAAGCCATGAACCATCAAGCCAATTATTGATGTAACCGCAGTTATTGTAAAAATTAAAGATTTTGTATCATTTGAATATTTAATATGTTCAAAAGCGGTATACAAAGCTAGTCCTAAAAAGGCTAAGAAGGCTAGCAAGGCGAAAATTCCGCTTTCAACTGCAGTTTCCAAATAAATATTATATGCACTTAATGCATCAAAGCCTGTTTTCATATACAAACCATAAATTTCACGAAAATTTTGATTGCCTAAGCCAATTCCAAGTAACCAATTATCCTTAACCATATCAATACAAGAATGATAAACATTAAATCTGAAAGAGTTTGAACTATCCGTTCTCATTGCAAAAATTGAGAAGATTCTTGCTCTTAGTGAAGCCTTTGCAAGGATTAAAAGTGTCCCTAAAGCAACCGCACCACCAACTACTGACATGTATATTTTTTTATAATCTTTCCAGAAGAATTTTGCTGAAATTCCAACAAGAGTTAAAATTACTGCAAAAAGCCCTAAATATGAACCTCTACAACCTGTTGCAAATAACACATACATTGAAAGCAAAGTTAAAACAAGCAGTACAATAGAGTTTTCATAACGTTTATTATAAACCTCATGAGCTAAAATACCAAACAATACAGGAATTGTAGCCACCATATATCCACCCATAAGGTTTGGATTTAGAGGCTTCAAAGTTCCGTAGACTCTTGACATTACTTGTTCTGGGTTCAAGTATGATGTATCTTGCCAAGTAGAGATTTCATCTGGTCTAATTACAGATTGCAAAATCCCTTGAATAGTTTCGTAAGACACACATGCGCCAATTGTAAGTAATATCCACCAAATTTTGTCTTTATTATTTTTTAAATATTGTACTAATGATAAGTAAAAACCAAAGTACACAAGCAATTTTAAAAATCCATGCAAGCTCAAACTAAACATTGTTGAGCCAAACAAGCTAACAATTACCAACATAAAATATGCTAGTAAAAATATTTCAAACTTATTACATTCTAACTTTTCGCCTTTTTTAACCAACAATTTGATGAAAGTTAAAACAATTGCAATCATCGCAAAAATTGCAATCTTCTCAGATTGAGCGAAAGTCGAAACAAGAAAGACCGCTAATATTGAGTACAATATTAGCGTATCTAACTGTTTAAAAATAAAACTGCCGTTATACAAACCTTCTGTTTTAGATTGAATGAATGTAAAAAGTTTATTAAACATCGTTTATTAACCCATATTTCCTTCTTGTTTGTTAACATTAGGTTGTGCTGGTGCACCTTGTTGTGGTGCTTGTTGAGGTGCTTGTTGACCGTATTGAGGTTGACCACCTTGAGGGGCTGTTGGTTGTAAAATTCTAACATCTGAAACAGTACCGTTCAATTTGTAGCTTGGACCTTCTAATGTCACAGGCAAGCCGATTTTAATTTTGTTACCACCGATAACTGCACCGTCTTTTGTAATTTTAGCCTTGTCAACAATAATTGTAACAACCATATCATACAAAAAGGCTTGAGAGTAATCATCAACCATAACAAATGGCTCTTTACCACCACGAGGGTTTGGCATTACTGTCTTTTTAGAATCAATTCTAACATCTGCAACTTTCAAATTTGTATAAGGAACATTTCTAATTGTAATAAATGTTTCTGAATTTGGAAGAATTGGAGATTCATTTGTCGTAAGAGTTACACCTCTTAAGAATACTTGAAATCCAATAGTTGCAGTTGCTTCAATTTGTTTATCTGCTGTTTGACGGAAGTGAGAGAAAGTTAAAACACCGACTACAAGTGCTAAAACAATACCACCCACAATAATCCAGTCTGTCGTATTCACTTCTTTTAAAAGTTCTTTTAATTTTTCCATATCATTATTCTCCTTTTAAATTGATTTTTTCTAAAGTTTCAAGTATTTCATCAACAGTTGTTGTGGCACATCCAAATTGTTTGATTACAATACTTGCAGCTATGTTACCAATAACTGCCGCATAGACAGGTTCAGCACCAATTGCAAGTCCTAGTGTATAAATAGCTGTAACTGTATCACCAGCACCAGTAACATCAAACACTTTTGAGCGGTTAAATACAGGTATTTTTTCTGATGTACCGTCTGAGTTTACAACCACCATGCCATCAGAACCACAAGTGATTAAAACAGCCTTAGCG
The DNA here is from genome assembly GCA_003258725.1 of Candidatus Melainabacteria bacterium. Classification (GTDB taxonomy): domain Bacteria; phylum Cyanobacteriota; class Vampirovibrionia; order Gastranaerophilales; family Gastranaerophilaceae; genus UBA6984. The sequence continues at coordinate 82,183 of QHMG01000010.1, read as the reverse complement.
TTTGTTTCTGAAATAATTTCATTTCCGGCTTTTGTAATTTTTTCAAATGAATCCAATTCATATCCTACAAATTTTTGAGTATCTGGTAAGTTTGGAGTCATTGAAGTTACATTTTTGTAGTTTGATAGGTCTTTTTGAGCATCAACTACTATAACCTTGTTATATTTATTTGCTAATTCAACGGCTTTATTTACAACATTTGAAGTTAAAACGCCAATGTGATAATCAGATAAAATTACAGCATCGTGTTCTGGAATTGCCTTTTCCAATTCTTTAATAATTTTATCTTCTGTTTCTTTTTTGATAGGAGCTTTTGTTTGCCTATCAATTCTTACAATTTGCTGTGTAACTGATTGAGAGCAAGAGCCTGAAATTCTAGTTTTTGTAACTGTTTTTCTGCCTGCTTCTTCAACCAAATATTCACAGTTTACATTTGCATCTTCAAAGGCTTTGATTAATTGAGTAGCTTGATAATCATCACCAACAACACCTATTACACTAACCTTTCCATTGTTAATCATAGATGCGTTGTGAGCGGCGTTTGAAGCAGCACCCAAAATTATATTAGTATGAGTGTGTTGCAGAATAAGAACCGGAGCTTCTCTTGAAATTCTTTCTGTATCACCGTAAACCATTTCGTCAATAGCAATATCACCTACAACAAGGATTTTGGCTTCACTTAATTTCTTAATATAATTTACTAATTTTTGTTTTTCAATATTCATAACTTTCATCTATTTCGCTTATTGATAATTGGATTAATATAATTTATAATATATTAATAATTAAAGTTTATCATGAACATAAAAAATGAGGTAACATTTTGGAACAAAACAAGGATAATAACGGTATAAATCCAGAAAATACAGCATTTCAAATTAATAATATAGACGAAGAAATTGAGTTTGATGACAACATTGACATTGATGCACTTCAAGCTCAACTTAAGCAACACATAATGGATACCGAAAATGTTGAATACACTCCAGAGCCATCTGCTGTTACTCCAGAGCCTCAACCAGTTGAGGAGAAAAAAGAGGATATTTCTTCACTTCTTGATATTCCAACTTTTACATCTCAGACTCCAACAAAAACACCTCAAGTTCCAGACTTAGGAACTCCAACAACACCTTTGGCAGTACCTAATCAACCCGCACCACCTCAAGAAAAATTAAAACTTCAAGAAGGTGAGAAAAAATATGTAATTTACATTGAACCTGATAATATTGACTTTATTGACAATCTGTCAATAAAAGATAGAAAAAAATTAATAAACAAAGTTCTTCACGAGCAAGATGAAGCCTCTCGAAAACGTCGTGAAATGAGAGAACGTGCAAAATTTACAAGACAAATTATTATCATGGTACTGACTGTAACTATCGCTTTACCAGTTTTCTTTGTGCTTTTGAACAAATCAATTGAAATTACAATTTTGAACTATCAACAAGCTCAACAAAATTTCGTAAAATTGTACAAGGAGCAAGGAAAAATTAAATCATACAAATCCTTCCAAAATCATTTTAGATAAACTAAGTTTTGTTACATTTTAAATTAAAATGTTTAAAATAAAATTTTACGATAGTACAATAAAAATGCACTCAATAAGTGCATTTTTTGGTGTAATTAAATAAACACAACGTACAATAAATAATGGAGAAAGAAATGATTACTCTTAACTACAACAATGTTGATGCTAGTGTCATCGGCAAGGATCATGGTTTAAATTTAGAAAAAGAATTTTCTAGCTACAAAAATGACATCGAAAAAATTATTAAAGACTTAAACCAAAGAAAAGACAAACAAGGTCAATGGTTACAATGGATGAACCTTGGTTACAACGAAGAAACAGTTTGGTATGTAAAAGAATTTGCCGCAATGGTAAAAGGCAGATTTGACAATGTATTAGTATTAGGTATTGGTGGTTCTGCTTTAGGCGGTATCGCAGTTACAGAAGCATTATTGAAACCATATTGGAATTTATTAACACCTGAACAACGTGGCGGTATGCCAAGAATCTTCTTCTTGGATAACATCGACCCAGACCAAATTACAGGTTTGTTACAAGTTCTAGACTTAAAGAGAACTTTAGTTAACGTAATCACTAAATCTGGTTCTACAGCTGAAACAATGTCACAATACATGATTGTTAAAAATTTACTAGAACAACAATTAGGTAATGATTACAGAAAAAATATTGTTGCTACAACAGACCAAAAAACAGGTATCTTAAGACAATTAGCTGACCAAGAAGGCTACAAGACATTTGTAGTTCCTGATGATGTTGGCGGTCGTTTCTCAGTATTCTCAGCAGTAGGCTTATTACCATTCGCTTTAGTAGGTATTGATATTGAAGAAATGATGAATGGTGTTAAAGATATGGATTTAGCCCTTAAAAATACTGATATCCACAATAACATCGCTGCTCAAAATGCATTAATTCACTACTTAATGGATACAAAAAAAGGTAAAAACTTATCAGTTATGATGCCATATTCAAGCAGATTGAAATACATCTCTGATTGGTATGTTCAATTGTGGGCAGAATCTTTAGGTAAAGAAGAAAACAACAAGGGTAAAAAAGTAAACTGTGGTCCTACTCCAATCAAGGCTCTAGGTGCAACAGACCAACACTCTCAAATTCAACTTTACAACGAAGGTCCAAACGACAAAGTTATTAACTTCATCAGAGTTGAAGAATTCGACAATACTTTAGAAATTCCTCATATCTTTGATTACACAGGTATTGGCTACTTAGGTGGTAAAACTATCAACCAATTAATCAACGCTGAAGCTGATTCTACAAGAGTTGCTTTATCTGACTACAAACGTCCAACAGTAACTATCAGCTTACCAAAAGTTAATGCTTATAACGTAGCTCAATTACTTTATATGCTTGAAGTTCAAACAGCTATTGCTGGTGAGTTATACAACATAAATACTTTCAACCAACCTGGTGTTGAACAAGCTAAAAACTATACTTACGCTTTAATGGGCAGAGCTGGTTACGAAGAATCTGCTAAAGCTCTTAAAGAAAAAATGGAAAAACAAAAATAATAATTAAATGAAAAAACTATTAATCACAGTATTAATATTATTTTTAACAAGTTCGATAACTGTTTTTGCACAAGACTCAATTGTCTTAAAAGCTGGTGTCTCTAAGATAAACAGCGTGCCGAAACAGTTTTTCGGCACTTGGCAGGTAAAATCGACTCTTGTCACAACAGATTCACCAAAAAATTTTAAACCTTCTAGTGCCGACATGTGGAACTTAAGACGTAGTGGCAACGTCATAGAACTTAGAAATCCAATGACTGGAGCAGTTGCGGAGATTTACTTAAACGACGTCAACAATAATGACATTACTTTTACACATCAAGAAAAAGAAGATAATTTCAAGTTGACAGATACAGTCAAATTACACTTAAACGGTAACACTTTCACAGGTACGAATGAATTAACACTAACACAAAAGAAAATTTATGGTGATCAATACGAAATTGTTATAAAGAAGGCAAAATATACAATAGAAGGCCAAAAGATTTCTGGCACTAGCATATATTAGAGGATTTACAAAATGACAGACAAAACATTTGACATAATAATTTTGGGCGGTGGGCCAGCTGGCTTAAGCGCAGCTATTTATGCTGCTAGAAGTGCTGCAAAGACCGCTATTATTGATATTAGCATGCTTGGCGGACAACCTAGCAATTACTTAGAACTAGAAAACTATCCAGGATTCGCTAAAATTGGCGGTTACGATTTAATGGAGAAATTTGAAGAACACGCAGATATGTTTGGTATTCAAAAATTCCCTATGGAAGAAATTCAAAGTGTTGACTTAACCTCAGATATCAAAACTGTAACAACACTAAACGGCGAATTTAAAGCAAAATCCATTATCATTGCAACAGGCGCACAATCTAAAAAACTTGGTGTTGAAGGCGAAAAAGAATTTGTTGGTAGAGGAGTTAGCTACTGTGCGGTTTGTGACGGTGCTTTCTATAAGGATAAAGTTGTAGCGGTTGTTGGTGGCGGTAATGCAGCCGTTGAAGAAGCTAGTTATTTAACAAAATTTGCTTCAAAAGTCTATCTAATTCATCGCAGAGACGAACTTAGAGCCGACAAAATTGTTCAAGAACGTGCATTCAAAAACGAAAAACTAGAATTTATATATGACACAATTGTAAATAAAATTAATGGTGAAAATCTTGTCAAATCTGCAACTATCGAAAACGTTAAAACTCACGAAATAAAAGATTTAGCAATTGACGGAATTTTTCCATACATCGGTTTTGAACCAAATGCAGACTTATTCACAGGTCAAGTAAAACAAGATAAAAACGGTTTCATTATTGTTGATGAGGCTATGCAAACCTCTGTAAAAGGTGTTTACGCTATTGGAGATGTGCGAGTAACTCCATTACGTCAAGTTATTACCGCAGCTGCAGATGGTGCAATTGCTGCAGTTTACGCAGGTCGTTACATTGAAACACTAGAGCCTGTTTCTGTATAATAACAATAATTGAAAATTTTAAATATTGTCACCCTGAATTTATTTCAGGGTCTCTGTAATGTGAGATTCTGCCACACGGGGGACAGGCTCACAAGGCTCATACTTCGCCTGTTCGCTTTGTCAAACAAGTTCAGAATGACAAAGAGTTAAAACCTTAAATTTTAGAGGAACGTAATGTTGCAAGCACAGAAAAAAACGAAGTTATTCATTTTCTGAACCGTAAATTCTTGCGTAATTCCAATATGCTCTATAAACTTTTTTCAAATAATCTTGTGTTTCTGGGTATGGAACTTGCTCTAAGAAATCATCTCTATCTTGATATGTAAGTTTGTTTCGCCAAGATTTAACCATTCCTAAACCGCCGTTATAAGAAAGAACGGCATAAAATTCGCTTCCGTCATTGATTTTCTTTAATTTTGAAAAATACAAGCTACCTAATTGTACGTTAATTTTTGGATTATACAAATAATTTGGGTCACTAGAAGCTATTCCATAAGCATTCTTAACTTCACTCGCTGTTTGTGGCATCAATTGCATCAAGCCTTTTGCGCCAACTCCACTTGTTGCCTTAGGATCAAAGTGGCTTTCTTCCTTAATTATAGACAATAATAATACAGGATTGTTGTCTAGTGCAAATTCTTTTGCATAATCGTAGTAGTGAATTGGGTAAACTAATCTCCAGCGAAAATCAGTTTTTGGAGGTTTTACAGTCATTTCTTCCATTGCGTCACGAGCCAAAACAACCGAAGTATTGTATTTTCCGTCTTCATAGGCTAACCAACTTTGTACAAATTTATCGTTTTTGCACAATTCATTAACCATTCCGTAATCCTTTAAAAGGGCAAGTTTTACAACCATATTACCGTCTTTTGATTTTTCATAAGGAAATACGACGGGTTTAAAAATTAAATCTTTTACAATTAGAGGATTTTCAATTCTATACATATCTACGTAAGCTCTGTAAGCATAGTATGTATCTGGATAATCCTTCATTACACGTTTATAGTAAACTCTTGAGTCTTCATAATTTTTTGCTCGTTCTTCAGTTTTTCCCAACCAAAACAAAACAAGTGGTGTTGAGTTTGATTTTGGAAATTTATTCAAATGTTCTTTACCAATTTTTAGGGCAGATTTGTAGTTGCCAAATTTCACATTTGAATAAAATACATTAGCTAAAGCATCTGCGGCAAATTGTCCTTTTGGAAAATCTTGATATAATTGAGCATAACATTGATCTTTAAGCTCAATTGCAGAGTTGCGGCAAGTTATGTAGCGAATATAATCTTCGCCTTCTTTACCTTTTGACAAGTCGCTCAAATACATAAGAGCGTTGTTTTTATTGCCAGAAGATGACTGTAAATACAAGTCTATTGCCTTGTACATATCCTTTTTGTCTACGTATTGAGAATATCTTGCCATACCTTTTTCAGTATACTCTCTAACTTTTGCGTAATTTCTTAATTCATAGTAATTTTTTACAATATCACACCAGCTATATGCGACATTTGTTGAGTCTAAGTGTTTTTTAGCCAAATCAAATTCACCCAAAGCGTAATACGAACGAGCAATTATTAAATTATCTTCACCGGTAAGAGTCGTTCTATTTAATTCTTTGATTTTATTTATTGAATATATTGCATAACGTCCTGCAGGGGCATCTTTTAAATAGTCTTTAAAATAATCCTCAGCTTTTTGCAAATCTAAAGCTAATTTCGTTTGATTCGTAACCCCTTCTAATTCTCTCAATTGAATTAAACCTAAGTAGTATTTAGATGCAATTGCATATTCACTTTTTGGATATTTTTTAATTATTGATTGAAATTTACGTTTTGCACGTTTTGGGTGTTGTTCGTAAATATTTTGAGCCAACAAATATTTTATTCTTACAGACAAGGTAAAATCAGGAAATCTTCTAATCAATTGTCTGTAATGCTTTTGCGTAAGTTTTGGAGATTGCATAAACTCAGCACATTTTGCTTGACGATAAATTGCAGCAGACTTAAGAGTCGATTTTGAAGGAACATTGCCAAAGGCTTTATATGCTTTGTGGTAATCCTCTGCTTTATAGTATTCCAAAGCTACGGCATAAGTCTTTACTCCGTCTGATTCTCCCCTCGCTGAATTCCACGCATTTACAATTAACAGTGAAATTACAGCTATTATAATCACTATAATTAGTGTTGTTTTTTGTTTTATATTCATATTTCGTACCACTAACCAAGTTTTATTCTAACAAAAAATAACTCAAAACGCTACAAGTAGTAGGTTATAACTTTACAAAAATAAAATATAATAAAGTTGTGAAACAAACTTATCAAACTCCTCCTATAAAACATATCAAAAAAGAAAGGACAAAGGTTATAAAAACCTACGTCCTTTCATCTGAAGTTAAAATTTTGAAAGGTTAAATTTATCTCTTGTTAGTGAGACCCTGAAACAAGTTCAGGGTGACATAAGATTAAGCACAAGATTTTTATATATGTTCACCTTGCATCATTGTTGATTTGTCTTGCAATGGTGTTACGACTGCCTTTGATTTATTTGGATTTGCTGGCGCTTTAAAACTTGTATCAGGACGTTTTACTAATTCATCGTCTGTTTCTCCAAGTTTATCACCATTTTTTATGTGCATTCTATCATACTCAATTTGCGTACCCTTTGTATTCATTGCAACTGAAATACCAAAGTATGTATATTGCCTAATAAAGTCATAACCCAAGTTCAACTTGCAATCATCTGGACCAACTGCCACATAAATAGAGGCTTCTCTTAATGCTGAGTCTTTATCTGATTGATAGTCATAATCTAAGTCGTTTGACAATTTATAAGAACCATACAACCCTAGAGTCAAGTATTTATGCAATCTAACATATTCTCTCAAGTAAACATTAGATTTACCATATCTATAAGCATCCATTGAACGGAATGGTGTATGATCATCATAAGCAGACAAATAATAACCTAATTCTTGACGCCATAATTTGTATTGAGTTGTTAATCTTGGACCAATTCGACCAATAAATTGAGTATCACCTGTACCATAAACCGCAGCAGAACCATCTGCAACAAGGTTAAAGGTCAAAAACTTGATATCATCTTTTGTCATTGAATGGTCCTTTTGATTATAAGTTTTACCCAATGATAACAAAGTTTGGTCAATTTGAGCCATATATTTTAATCTCAAAGTACTCATGTGACCATCAATATCTTCATATTTTTCATGGTTTCTTTTTTTATCATTTGCTTTAAAGAAACCACCTGACATTCTGTGTCTAAAAGTCAAATTAGCTTTTTCATATAAAAAATCTTGATGAGTATAACCTTTTTCATATAAAACTTCACCACCATAACCTAACCAAGATTGTCCCATAAACCATTCATTCATATATGAATTTGCACCATATTGGAACAATAAGTTTTCATCTAATCTTTGATAACCTTTGATGTAGTATGTGCTTTTTGCTGAACTATATGCGATATCAGTTTGGTTTGTACCACTCTTGAATCTTGCAATACCACCAAAGCCTAATTTTTTATAATAATTTATGGTTGGAATAAGTTTTAAAGTTGAACCAAATGGAGTTTCTAAAACAACTCCAGGCCCTAAGAACATACCAAAGTTAGGGAATGAGCCTAGTTCTGGATAGTTACCTTCTACATAATCGTGCTCTTTATTTGTATAGAAAGTTATTGAAGGCAATGAAACAACTTTTTTGCCCGCTCTTGTATAAACCTTCAAACCTTTCACTTGAACTTTATCATGAGATTTTCTAGCAGAAATATTCAACTCTTTAACTTTTACAACCATTTTATTATCTTTAATGTCAGTAACTAGAAATTTCATTTCTTCTTCTGGCAAAATCATTCTTTGAACATCTGTTCCAAAACCAGAAGTATACATTGATATAATCTTGTCATAACGAGATGAAATTTTACCGTTTGTTGTTAAAATGTCATCACCAAACATATAACCGTGTTCGGCTTGAATATCAAATACATATTGAGAAGCACGTAAATTATCAAGTACACCAGATTCTTCATTTAGGTTGATTTTCATATAATCGCCAAATACTTCATTACCGGCTTTAACAACTTTTACATTGTCGAAAAGCTCAATAATATTAGTAACTTGGTTAAATGTCATTTTATCTGCTGTCATCACAACATTTTGCGCTGGAATTGTAATTTCAACACCACCAATTGCTTCAACAAGTGTTTTATCAGGATTATATTTCATAACCTTACACTTCATTACGGCTCTTGTTTCATCTTCTTTTTCCTGTTGAAGAACTTCATTTTCTTCTTCCTCTTGAACTACACCGTTTGCATCAGCAAATCTAGACTTTTTATTTGCTTTGTTAACCTTGTGTTCGTTGTGAGCTTTTACAATTTTTCTTCTTAATTTTGTAATAGGTGGTGTTACTTTTCTTGATGCAACACCTGGAAGTCCCGGCTGATATGGTAAAAATTGTCTATAATGTTCTTTTTCAGCTTTTTCAAGTTCTTCGTCTCGTTCCTGTTGTAATTGTAATGGAGTCTTAAAAAAGGTTTCGCCTGTAAAATATGCTTCCTTTGTATCTGTACTAGGCGCAATAGAATCCTCTATCGCTATTGCTGGCGATATTAAAAAAACTGAAACGACTAACACTATGACATTTTTTAATTTATTTATCAATTTAATTTAACCTCTATATATAATTTAGTGGATTATTAGGTTTACCATTTACCCTGACTTCAAAGTGACAGTGAGGACCTGTGCTATAACCTGTTGTACCTTCACGTCCAACAACTTGTCCTTTTGATACATACGCACCATTTGAAACCGAAACAGAATCTAAATGGGCATATAATGTTGAAATTTGTTTTCCGTTAACTCTACCATGGTCAATGATTACAACCTTACCGTAACCACCGTACCAACCTGTATAAATAACTTTACCAGAGTTTGAAGCTCTTACAGAACCTCTGTATGGACCTGCGATATCAACACCAGAGTGGAAAGAACGGCTCTTAAAGATTGGGTGAGTTCTATAACCAAATGGAGAAGTAATTCTACCTGAAATTGGTTTGATAAATCCAGATGCAACCTTGATATCACCAGAGCTATGAGAGCTTCTGTTAATCATTGTACCAATACTTGCTGATTGTTTAGCCAATTCTTTTTCAGCTTTTTCATAAGCTACACGGTCAGTACGTAGTTTATGAATCATATTCTCGTTTTGAGCTATTTCTCTTTGAATTGATTGTTGTTGATAGTTAATTGTTTTAATTGAGTGAGCAAGTTCACGTTTCTTTTCTTCAATAGAATATTTCAATAGAGCAATTTCTTTTGCTTTTTCTCTTGCCGCCGCCATTCTGCGATAATCCTGTTTGATAATCTTTGATTCAAAATACATTCTATCTAAGAAGGTATTAAAATCAGTAGCCGACAATAATAATACAAAAAATCCACGACGTTGTGACTTATAAACTTGACGGATTCTTGACTTCATTCTAAAATCAATAGCTGTAAATTCGTTTGTAGCTATTCTTAACTGTTCTTCCATTGCTGCTAATTCGTTTGACGTTGAGCTTAATTTATTTTTTGAATTAGCCAAATTTGTAGCTGTGCTTTCCAGCTTTTGTTGGTTTTTATATAGTTTGTTATGTTCTACTCGTTCCAACCATTTCAAGTGATTAATTTTTTGTCTAGCTTGCTCTTTTGTTTTAACTTTTGCTGCAATTGCACAAGGACTGCAAAAAACTACTGTTACCACTAATAACAGCATCATAACTATTCCTTTTTTGCAAAAATTAATATTCAAAATCTTTTCCTTATCGTAACATTAGTGGAAGCATCAACAAACCTACTGTCCAAGCAATGAATGTAAATGCAATAATACCAATAATAATCTTTTGGTGTTTTCTAAAAAATTCCATAGTCTTCCCCTTGTTATTAATATACATTCTATTATCAAAATACAAAATTTGCAATTATTTAGGGGATAATTTGCAAAAAAAGTTAAAATCGTTTAATATATCCTTATGAAATATAAGTTTGAAAATATATTTTTAGATGAAAAAGAGTTGATGTCACTCAATAGTGAAATGATTGACCCTATACTTATCGAAAATAATCAATCCCAACTTAAAGAAGTTTATGAGTTTTATAAAAATGAACATCCTATTCTTTATTTAAACGGGTTTCTTGGTACAGGTAAGGTTCAATTAATAAACTACTCTTTGAATTTTCTTTCTCAAGATGCAGTAGTTTTAAAGCACAACTGTTTTGAAACAACAATTCTTGATGATATATTTTTAACCTTCTTTGAAGAATTTAAGAAACTTGAAGCCCAAAAGATTATTGTAAGACCTAACATAAAATCAGAGAATTTCAATCAAAAAATTCACTCTTATTTTTCAACAATTGAAAAACCTATTTTAATTGTTTTAGACTCATTTGAAGCTCTTACAGAAGAAAATAGAAAAGAAATTATTGATTTTATTCTACATTTAACTACCTTCCAAAAGGTTAAAACAATTTTAATCGGTAGAACCTTTAAAGCCAGTCAATTCCCTGAAAGATTGACTATAGACAGAGTTTCTACATCACCTTTAGACAAAACACTTTTTGAAAAATATCTTAAAAACAACAAGGTTAAATATAATCAAAAGGTTTTAGAAGATTTATACAAATACACTCGTGGATATCATTTCTTCATTAGTTTAACTATTGAAATTATGCGAGAAAAACAACTTCCGCCTGAAACTTTTTTGGAAAATTTCAAAAAAAGTTTTATGAACTACTATGAATATCTTGAAAAAGAGTCTATTGATTTAGTTCCAGCCATTGCAGTTAGATTTTTCTGGTTACTTTGCCTTCTTAGACATGGCGTAAGTATCACTTTATTAAAGCAATTAAACCTTTATGATGAAGATGTTATCTCAATTTTGTTAAAGAATAAAATTCTTACAAAAGACAATAATCAAATCTATGTACAAGATTACTTTAAGGAACAAGTTGATGTATCTATTCCGCAAAATGTAGCTTTAAAATTACACCAAAATATTATTGATATATATGAGGCTCAATTACCTTTAAGACCACTAGAAAGAACTATTTTGCTTTCTAGACAAACAATGAGAAAAGAAATTGAATATCATTCGCTTTTCTTACCTAAAAAGCAAGTTGTACCTAATGAGCATGGTTCAGGGTTGACTTATGTTACTTATTCAAAAGAAGCAAAACAACCAACCTCACAACAGGCACATCAACAACAAGCTCAGACAAATACTCAACCAAAACCACAACAACCTGTACAACAACAGCCTCGGCAACAAGGTCAATGGGTTTCAACAAGGGATTATTCACAATCTGCGACTCAACCTCAACAACAGCAACAAGCTGAACAACCTACTCAAGCTACAAATATTGATTTAGGTAAACTGGGTTTTGATGTAAAAGATTTGCCATTCAAATTAACTCCACAAGAAATGGAGATGCTTGCAGCAAGCGTTGCTAGTATTCAAGAAGCTCACGAAAAGAACACTTTAAACTTACAACAAAACACAAATTCTTCTCAACCACCTGTTCAAGCTGTTCAAGCACAAACGGTAAAAGATGAAGAAATCAAAATTACACTTGAAGATATCATTAACTTTGCAAAACAACAAGAGGTTGAATATCAATATGCAAAGATGATTGAGCTTTATCAAAAAGCTTTGACTTATACTGATGATGATAATTATTACAACTTTTTGCCATTAATTTACACAAAATTAGGGCTTGCTTATCAAAAAATGTCAGATTGGGAAAATTCGCTAAAATACTACGAATTAGCCCGAGATTTTTATGAGCAAACAACCGAAAAAATCAAAGAAAATTACATAAAATTAAGCATTGCAAATATTTATTACGAAACTTATAAGCCTGACAAGGCTAAGAATTTGTTAATGGATATCATTAATTCAAACGGCATGCCTGAAATTTTAATTACAAAGGCTTACATTGCATTTGCAAACATTGAAGATAGTTTGTCTAACATTAACAGTGCTTATGAATATTACAAAAAGGCAATCGCACTATCAAATACTTCAATGGACACAGAAACCTTGTCTGAATTATACTTTAAGTTTGCATTAATTGCTGACGACAAGGGCGACACACCATCTGCGCTTGACTATTACAACAAGTGTATAAATTTGAGCAGTGATGAAAAGCTGAACAAATATTTATCTGCGGCATATTCAAATCTTGCAACACTTTATTTTGAAAGGAATGAGGCTCAAACTGCAGCTAAATATTTCACAAAAGCGTATGAGTTAGACGAAAATAACAGCAATTACGACGGAATGTATTTTTCTGCAACAAAGTTAGCTCAACTTGCTCAAAAGAATTTCCCTGAAAAGGCTATTGAGTACTTAGTTAAAGCAAAAGAATGTGCGAAAAAGCTTAATGACACATTCTACATTGCATCAGCAGTACTTGCAACAGGTGATTTCTATTACTCTAGAAAAGAAAATGAAATGGCGCTTAGGGAATATTTGAGTGCTTACGAAATTGCAAAAAATGAATTTAGCAAAGATAATTTGAGCAAAATTCAAATGAGAATTGACGACATAAAATTTAGAATAGGTTTGGAAGCCTTTAACAAGATAGAGACAGAATTTAAAAATGGACAACACTAAGACCTTTCAAAAATTTCAAGAAATATTTTTAGAAAAGAATAAGTTTTTGAACTTAATCTCTAAAAAAGATGCAAAATATTTGTGGGAAAAACACATTCAAGATTCTCTTGCTATTAAACTTTTCTTCGATAGACACAAAAAAAATTACAAAAAGTTGTTGGACATTGGAACTGGTGGAGGTTTTCCTTCGTTACCTATTGCAATTGCATATCCTAACATTCAAGTTGTCGGTATTGATAGCATTAGAAAAAAAATCCTTGCAATTGATGAGTTTGCTAAAACTTTAGAACTTAAAAATTTTACCGCAATTTGTGATAGAGTAGAAAACCTAAAAGACCAAAAATTTGACATAATTACGAGTAGAGCGGTTGCAAAATTAGAACAAATTGTAAGATATGCCCTACCAATTTTAGAAAAAAATGGATATTTAGTGGTTTATAAATCAATTCTTGTTCAAGATGAAATTAAAGACGCAGAAAAAGTTATGAAGAAATTCAGAGCCAAAGTCGTTGATATTATTGAGTACCAACTAAAAACAGACGAAGATGTTTTTGAAAGGAATTTGGTAGTAATAAAACATGTATAGTATTCGACCTTTTTTACCAATAATTATGCTTACGATTTCAAATGTCTTTATGACATTTGCTTGGTATGGGCATTTAAAATATAAAAGTACAGCTTTATGGGTTGTAATTCTTGTAAGTTGGGGTATTGCCTTTTTAGAATACTGTTTCCAAGTTCCTGCAAACAGAATCGGGCATGAATATTACTCTGCTGCTCAACTTAAAACTATACAAGAAATCATTACGCTAATTGTATTTTCAGTTTTTTCTGTGTTATATTTAAAGGAACAGTTTAAATGGAATTACCTTGTTGGGTTTGTTTTTATAATCCTTGCAGCATTTTTCATTTTCAAAAAGTGGTAGTATCTCTAGAAAGAATTTAAAATTTGGATAACAAAAAAATTAAAATTTATATAATTGAAGATTATATTTTAACAAGAATTTCATACGTAAAACATTTTGAAGCAGACGAACAACTTGAAGTATTAGGAAATTTTGGAACAGCTGAAGAATGTTTATCCGCAATGGAAAAAGAGCCTGCCGATATTGTTATGATTGATTTAGGGCTTCCGACAATGAACGGAATCCAAGCGACAAAATATTTAAAAGAAAAATATCCTAGCACAAAATCAATCATTTTAACTTCACACGAAGACGAAAATGAAATTATGGCAAGCATTGCTTGCGGTGCTAGAGGTTATATTTTAAAAGAAATGCCTTTAGAAAAAATTTCAGAAATTATAAAAGCTATAAATATTGGCGCATATTTCTTTGATGAAAAGATTGAACACATTCCGCTAGGTACAATTCCAGAACCTAAATCGACAAATTTTGATAACTTATATGATACCCCAGAGCTTAAAAACAGACTTACAGAGCGAGAACTAGAAGTTTTAAGGTTACTTGTTCAAGGCAAAACAAACCCTGAAATTGCAAAAGAATTATTTGTATCAGCAAACACAGTTAAAGCGCATGTTGGTTCAATTATCACAAAATTAGAAGTTTCAGACCGTGTTCAAGCTGTTGTAAAAGCACTTCAACTAAGACTTGTAAAATAGTTTATAACAACAACATCATTTTCAAAAAATTACCCAACCGTGTAATAGCGCAAATTGTATTTTTTATGGTAATTTATGCAATGACAAAATAAATTAAAATTTTATGGTACACAAATGAACAGAAACATTATAGCCTTAATAGTTGTAATTGTGGCGACTGCAGTCGTTATTTATGGCAACTTTAATATTAACTTTAACCTTTTTAATTCAATCATTTCAGTTCTTGTATTTTGGCTTTTATATGTATTAACACTAAAAAATGATGAGCTGAAGCATGTTAAAGGTGAATATAAAAAACAAAAAGAACAGTTGCATGATGTACTTGAATATTCATCTAATTGGATTGCATACAAAGATTTAGACGGAAAAATTACAGGTTGTAACGATGTTGTTTGTAATTTCTTCAATCTTCAAAGAAACGAAATCATTGGACACAACATGCTTGAATTTTTCACAAAAGATGAAGCTGAAAAAATTAATAATTACGAAAAATTAGTAATAGAGAAGAAAACAACAGTTGATTACAATATGGAAATTAAAACAAATGGCGATTTAGAATATTTCCATGTAATAAAATCACCTTTACTTGATGAACATGATAATGTTTGCGGTACATCAACTATTTGTGTAAATACAACAGAATCAACTTTTTCAACAAAAGTTAAAGAACTTTATACAGAGTCTTTAGCACATGATTTTAAAAACCCTATTTTAGCACAGTACAAGGCTCTTGAAGCCCTAAAATCAGGCATTTTAGGCGACTTAAATTCTGAACAAATGGAAATAGTACAACAAATTAGCAGTTCTTGTAAATTTGTAGAGCAAATGCTTAACGCTCAGCTTTCAAATTTCAAATATAGCATGATTTCTCACACAATCACGCCTGTTGATTTTAATATGTCTGATTTTATTGAAAATTATATTCACGACATTAAGCCAATAATTGACGGTAAATGTTTGACATTAGAAAATCAAGTAGAGCCTAAAATCATGCTAGTTAGCGACAAAGCACTCGTTACCAGAGCAATAATGAATATAATCTTTAATGCAATTGCTCATTCTGCCGAAAATACAACTTTTTATTTGAGCGCAAAATGCAAACACAATACAGTTGAATTTTACATTGAAAACTACTGTATAAAGGGTCAATTCAACCAAGAAAGTTTGAACCAACTGTTTGAAAGATTTGCCATTGCTAGAGAAAGATTTCGTCAAGTTGGCGCTGGTATTGGGTTGTATATAGTAAAAGAAATTGTAAAAGTTTTAGACGGGAATTTGTATTTAAAAGTTCAAGATTCAGATTTAGAGCATTATGACAAGTTCCAAATCAAATTTTCTATTCCGAAAAATATTTCATACTTAAAAGATAAATTCTTTAACTTTAAATAAATCCTGTTTTAATAGAATTTTTACCAAACTTTGCTTCAATTCTATCTATTGAAGCTGATAGTTTTTCAAGTTTTTCATTTTTAACTTCGTCAAACAAACCCATTTGAACATTTTCAGTACAGTTCAAATTGGCAAGCCATACACCTGTTGAACGGTACAACAAATTTTTATTATAAATTTTGTCGAATAATTCAAACGCTATTTTTGAAATTTCCAATTCAGAATTCGTTGAACCTGTAATACTTTTTTTATCAGAATAAACTATAAATTCGCTAGTTTTAAGCATTACACCAATTTGAGAAGTTTTACCATTATGCTTACGCATTTTTCGACAAGCATCTTTAATGTGACGATTTAATTCATTTTTTAAAAAGTCCACATTGTTTGTATTCGGTGCAAAAGTGCTTGTTTCTTGCAAGGATTTTGGTGCATCTGGTATGTTTTTAATTTTGTTTATCGACTCACCTAAAAGCTCGTGTTTTAATTCTACGGTTGTTATTGAAAATTTTTTCTTAAGCCATTCATCCTCACAATTTACAAGTTCTTGACAGGTTATAATTCCCTCTTTATTTAGAGCAACCTTCATTCTGCGACCTATTCCACAAATTTCATCAATATTAGTTTTTGGCAAAAGTTTTTTTAATTTTGATTTTCCAATAAGAAAAATTCCGCCTGTATTTTTTGCATAATCACTTGCAAATTTAGCCAAAAGTTTTGTTGTACTTACCCCAATAGAGACAGGTATATCTACTTTATCTAAAATTCTTTGACGAAGCATTTTTGCTAAACCATAATAGTTAGTTTTATATAGCTTGCATAATCCTGTAAAATCAACAAACCCTTCATCTATTGAACAAATTTCAACATTTGGGCTAAAATCTTTTAAAACAGCCATTACCCGTTTTGAATATTCCCGATATATTTCGTGATGAGAGTCAACATAAGTCACCCCTTTAAAATCTCGCTTTGCAAGATAACAAGGGTGTCCCATTGGTATTCCCATTTTTTTTGCCTCTTTTGAACGAGACAAAATACAACCACCGACACCACCAATTACACAAACTGGTTTACCCTTTAGAGCGGGATTTTCAGCCTGTTCGCAAGATACAAAAAATGAATCACAATCTATTAGTGCAAAAATTTTTGACATAATTAAATTATACAATTTTTCTAAAATTAATACAACACAACTTTTTTATGTTAAAATTTACTTATAACAAAAAAAAGGAATCCTTGATGAAAATAGCAATTATTTATATTGGAATAGGTAGATATACAGTATTTTGGGACGAATTTTACAAATCTTGTGAAAAGAATTTTATTAGAAATGCTCAAAAACATTACTTCTATTTTACTGACTCAAAAGAATACAAATCAGATGATAAAATCACAATTATTCCTCAAGAAAATCTTGGTTGGCCTTTAGTAACTTGCCTTAGATACAAATTTATTAACACAATAAAAGATTCACTAAAAAATTACGATTACACTTTCTTCTTTAACGGCAACTATGAAGTTTACAGCAAGGTTACAGCAGAAGAATTTTTACCAACAGATGAAGACGGCGGTTTAATCGCCTTAAAACACAACTACAACAAGTATAAAAAGCCAGATGATTTTCCGTGGGAAAGAAATCCTAAATCGACCTCATACATTCCTTATGGAACAGACTCTTTCTATTATCAAGCCTGCTTGTGGGGTGGAAAAACTTCTCAAGTGCTTAAATTAGTTGAAGATTGCGAAAAAATGATGGACGAAGATTTGGCAAATGATATTGTTCCAATTTTCCATGATGAAAGTTTGTTTAACAAATATATGCTTGACAAGAAGCACAAAACATTAGGTTATGAATACGGCTTTGTTCCAGAAGGAAAACCTTTTTGGAAATATTTTGGCGTAAAAATGACACAACGTCCAAAATCTTGGAAATATGGCGGTGTCGATTGGTTAAGAGGCTTGACAGACAAAAAACAAACCTTATTTAGCTATATTTTAGAAAAATTACATTTGACAAAGAAGTAAAGGGAAGCTATGTCAATCATTTCAAACTTAAAAACACATATAGCTAGAGCAACAGGCAAGTATTTTAACTACTTCACCTCAAACCCTTATAAATTCTTGTCAAGTGATTATGACAATCCTGTTGACATGGATATTTATACGGTTGCTTTCAATAACGAAAAAACTATTGAGTATCAAATTAAACTTTTTGCAAAATTTGTTAGAGGTACTTATAGGTTTATAGTCTGTGACAATTCATCAAATAATAGCATTGCGCAAAAAATTCAAAATATTTGTGAAAATTATAACATTTCGTATTTTAGACTAAATCAACATATTAAATTTTCACCATCAATGTCGCATGGATTGGCTTTAAATTGGATTTATTATAATATCGTAAAAGAAAGAAAAAACAACTTCTGCTTTATTGATCACGATTTGTTCCCTATAAAAGAATTTAACATTAATGATTTTATGTCTGATAAATTCTATGGTTTACTAAAAGAACGAGAAAACGGCAAGCTATGGTATTTATGGCCAGGATACTGTTTCTTCAACTTTAAATTTATTAACTCTTATAACAACGTAAGTTTTACTACTTGCAAACGATGTGATACTGGAGGTCAAAATTATCACGTTATATACAAAAACTTTGATAAAAATGCAATAAGATTTGCAAAATTTGAACCTGTAAAAATATTGCCTGACGAAAACATAAAAGAAAATGTAGACCAATTATGCACAATTGAATACATTGATGATTGCTGGTTACATACAATTGCTGCTTCGGGTTGGGTTGATATTTCAGATAAAAATAAACTTATTAATCAAAAATTAGAAGAATTATTAAACAATTAAAAATATAAAACGCATAGGATAAAATTGAAAAGATGGATTTAGAGAAAAATTATGATACAATAATTTGCGTAGCGCAAAAGGATATATGGAATTTAGAAAATGTTATTAAAAGAGTTTTAGCAAACTCGGGATGTCGACGAGTAAAAGTTATTTCTAATGCAAAACCAGAAAACTTAAATGCAGATTATGATTACATTAATGAAAATGAAGTATTAGAAGGCTTATCCTTCAAAGCAATTGAAGAATATTTTAATGCAAGAAATGTGAAACCGTCTCGAGTTGGCTGGTATTTACAGCAATTTCTAAAAATGGCTTATTGCTACAAAAGCAAGTATGACAACTACCTTCTTTGGGACGCTGATACATTAATGTTGAAACCTATCAAATTCTTTGATGAAGAAGGAAGATTATATTTAGATAATTCCAGAATATTTGAAAATAAAATATTTAACGATACTGTTTTGAAAGTTTTAGGTTATCCTAAAGAACGTAAAGAAACATACATAACTGAACATATGATGATTGATAAAATTTGTATGGAAAAACTTTTAGAAACAATTGCAAGCAAGCATAACTGCGAAATTAAAGATTTTTGGAGAAAAATTTTAGATTGTTTAAACGACGATGAACTTATTTATGGAGGCTTTTCTGAATTTGAAGTTATCGGAACATTCATGGAAAAAGAATTTTCTCAAAAAATAAGGTTCAGACCACTAAAATCTAGACGTAATATTGCAAATGTTATTGGTAATCACATTAATAAATATGACATCAAATACTTCACTAAAAAATATGATTTTGTAACTTTTGAAAAGGCTCATAAAGTTCAATCTATAAAGCTAAAACAAATGTTCAACAAAGTTAAACACTTTATGTATTCAGTCATTTTAGCTAAAAACAATTAGGAGATAAAATGAAAACTTGTTATCTATATTTTTATGACGGACACTTGTCTGTTTCACCAACTACAATCAGTTTAGCTCAAGCTATGGGCAAAATTTTTGACAAAGTTGTTGTATTCTGTAAAAATACAGCTTTTGACAGATACACATTTAAAGAAAAAAATGTTGAAGCTTATTATATGAATGACCATTTTTTATTCAATAGAAAAATTGGTAGAACAAGATTTTTCATTGGCGTTTTAAGATATATGTTCAAAAAAGGTTATTCTAAAAACGATATGTTTATTTGCATTGATGATAGACCTCTTAAATATTGCAATCTAATTTACAAATGGTTTAAAATTCCTTTTGCTTTTTTATCTTTAGAACTTTTTGCTGGTAAAAAATATAAAAAATCAGATGCAAAAGCATTCAAAAATAACAAAGCAATCCTTATTCAAGATGAAGAACGATTGAAAACACTTTTGAATAAATTTGATGCGGAAAATCTTTCAGTTCCCGTATTCAACGCACCAAACATCTCTATTGATATTGATAAACAAAATCCAAATTTAGAAAATATGACTGAACAATTTGATATCGCTCAAGACAAAACTAAATGCGCTTGTATTGGTATGATTTACGATTTTGTTTACTCTTACGAAATTGCAAAAGCGTTTAAAGATATCAACAATTCAGCTTTGATTTATCACGATAGACGAGAAATCGACCAAAACGATGCTTACATAAAGAAAATTCTAGATGCTAACCCTAACATCTATTTATCTAGCAAGGTTTATGATTACAACGATATCGGATACGTTTATGACGGTATTGACATAGGTATTGCTTGTTATCGACCTTCTGATAACAAATACGATCAAATTGGACATTCTTCAGGCAAGTTGACATTTTATTTAAAATACAAAAAACCTGTTATTGTAAACAGATTAGACGGATATTCTGATATCGTTGAAAAGTACGATTGCGGAGTAATTATAAATGACGTAAACAATACAGAAGAATGGCAAAACGCAGTTAATAAAATTAATTCAAATTATCAATATTACAGCAACAACTCTTACAAATGTTATATGGAAGAATTTGATTTTATGACAAAAATTAAACCATTTTTAGATTTTTCTAAAAAATTGACTGAAGTATAGATGTTATAAGTAATAAAAAAGTGCGGGTGAACTTCGTTCACCCGCACTTTTTAATATATCTATTTTTCAAAATATTGTTTAATCACGTTACAAATATTTTTTACATCTTCGTGAGTTAATGCTGGATAAGAAGGTAAATTCATTCCTCTCAATGCAATATCTTCAGCCACTTTATGTTTTGAAAATTCATGAACATAAACAGGCATTGTATGAATTGGATAGAAGGTTGGTCTTGTTTCTACGCCGTTTAGTTTTAAAAATTCTCTCAAACTATCACGCATATCAGCTTTTTCAACTAAACAAGATACCATCCAATAAGTATGGAATACATCTTTTGTTTCTTTATTAAATTCTAAAGGATAATCTTTTAATTCTTCCATATACCAATTTGCAATTTGTCTTTTCTTTTCAATAAAACCTTCTACTTGTTCTAATTGAGCAAGACCAATTGCGGCTTGAATATTAGTCATTCTGTAATTGAAACCTAAAATGTCATTCCAATATTCTCTATATTTCGCATTACCTTGATTTTTGTATCTTCGCAATCTATCTGCTAACATAGCATCGCTTGTAACAACCATACCGCCTTCTCCGCAGGTCATTGTTTTGTTTCCAAAGAAAGAAAAACACCCTATATCGCCAAAGCTACCAACTGTTTGTCCTTTATATTTTGAACCAATAGCTTCTGCACAATCTTCAATTACATACAAATTGTGTTTTTTAGCGATTGCCATAATTGCATCCATATCACAAGGGTGTCCGTACAAGTGAACAACGACAATTGCCTTTGTTTTATCTGTAATTTTAGCTTCAATATCTTTAGGGTTCATCTGCCAAGTGTCAGACAAACTATCTACAAATACAGGTTTTGCATTTACTACCAAAACAGGGTTTGCAGACGCAATATACGTAAACGTAGGAACTATAACTTCGTCACCTGCACCAATTCCTAAAGCAACTAATGCCAAATGAACCGCAACAGTACCATTGCAAACACTTGTTGCGTAATCAACACCGATAAATTTTGCAAAATCATCTTCAAATTTACCGATAAATTTTCCTTTAGAAGAAATCCAAGTAGAATCTAGACATTCATCTACATATTTCTTTTCATTACCTGTTAATGATGGTTGATAAACAGGATATTTTATTTTTGCAGGATTTCTATCATCTGATTTATCCATTAAAACTTCGGATTCAATTTCTGTCATAATTTAAACCTTTCTTGCATAGAACAAATTCATGATATCACGAATATTAAAAATATAAACAAATTATAAAAAAAGGTTGTTTTATACAAGAATTTTTGTGTTATCATATTTATAAACATATAAATTAAGGAGTAGCAATGAAAAAGGCATTAATTACAGGTATTACAGGTCAAGATGGTTCTTATTTAGCAGAACTTTTATTGGAAAAAGGTTACGAAGTTCACGGTATCAAAAGACGTTCTTCATCTTTTAATACTTCTCGTATTGACCACTTATACCAAGATATTCACAATAAAGATTCAAAATTTATTTTACACTACGGAGATTTGTCTGATTCTTCAAATTTAACAAGACTTGTTCACGACATTGAACCAGATGAAATCTACAACTTAGCAGCACAATCTCACGTTAAAGTTTCTTGGGATTGCCCTGAATACACAGCAGATTGTGATGCTCTAGGTACATTAAGACTATTAGAAGCTATCAGAATGAACCACTTGGAAAACAAAACTAAATTCTACCAAGCATCAACTTCTGAATTATATGGTTTAATTCAAGAACCTATTCAAAAAGAAACAACACCATTTTATCCACGTTCACCTTATGCAGTAGCAAAACTTTATGCTTATTGGATTTGTGTAAACTACCGTGAATCATTTGGATTGTTCGCATCAAACGGTATCTTGTTCAACCACGAATCTCCAAGACGTGGTGAAACATTCGTAACTCGTAAGATTACAATGGCTGCAACTAAGATTAAAGTTGGTTTACAAGATAAATTATACTTAGGAAATCTAGATTCTAAACGTGACTGGGGACACGCTAAAGATTACGTAGAAGGTATGTGGAGAATCTTACAACAAGACCACCCAGACAACTACGTTTTAGCAACTGGTGTAACTACTTCAATCAGAGATTTCTGCCGTATGGCATTTGAAAGACTAGGTATTGAATTAGAATTTGTAGGCACAGGCGTTGATGAAAAAGGTATCGACAAAGCAACAGGCAAAACATTAATTGAAGTTGACCCTCGTTACTTCCGTCCTGCTGAAGTAGATTTACTTCTTGGTGACAGCACAAAAGCTAGAACTGAATTAGGTTGGAAACCAACTTATGACTTACAAGCTCTAGTTAATGAAATGGTTGATTCTGATTTAGAATTAGCTAAGAAAGAAAAAACTTTAAGAGAACACGGATACAAAGTACTTGTTCCTCAAGAAGTTTAATATATAATTATATTTGGCGGGCGATGCATTGCATCGCCCGCCTTAAAATAACAAAAAGTAAAAGAAGGCATAAAAATGATTGAAAAAGACGCAAAAATATTTTTAACGGGTCACAGAGGACTTGTTGGTGGTGCAATTTACAGAAAACTTCAAAAGGAAGGCTTTACAAATATAATCACAAGAACTCACTCAGAGCTTGATTTAACAAACCAAGCTGCGGTTGAAGAATTTTTTGACAAAGAAAAACCAGAATATGTAATTCTTGCAGCGGCAAAAGTTGGCGGAATTATGGCTAATTCAAAATATCCAGCTGAATTCATTTACCAAAACCTTATGATTGGGACAAACATTGTTCATGCCAGTTACAGACACGGTGTAAAAAAACTTCTAAACTTGGGTTCTTCTTGTATTTATCCAAGAATGGCACCTCAACCAATGAAGGAAAGTTGTTTATTAACTTCAGAACTAGAAAAAACAAATGAGGCTTATGCTTTGGCAAAAATTGCAATTATTAAATTATGCCGTTACTATAACGATCAATATGGCACAAACTACATTTCTGGTATGCCTACAAATCAATACGGTATTGGTGATAACTTCAATATGGAAACAGCTCACTTGTTACCAATGATTTTAAGACGTTTTCACCTTGCAAAATTACTTATGAATGGTGATTTTGAAGCTATAAAAAAAGATTTAAGACGCTATAAATTAGGTTGGGGACTTGATGAAAAATTAAACGATGACAATATTGAAGCAATTTTAAACCAAATCGGAGCATACAAAGACCACGTTGTACTTTGGGGTGACGGTTCAGTTTATAGAGAAATGATGTGTTCTGACGATTTAGCTGATGCTTGTGTATACTTATTATTAAACAAAGATTACGATGAAGTTGGAGAACTTGTAAACATAACAAAAGGTGATGATATTCAATTGAAAGACTTGTTTGAAATAGTTAAACGTGTTGTGGGCTACAAAGGCGAAATCGTTTATGATAAAACAAAACCAAACGGAACTCCAAGAAAAATGATGGACGCAACTCATATCAAAGAATTGGGTTGGGAACCTAAGATTGATTTAGAGCAAGGTATTACTGATTTTTATAATTGGTATTTATCACTTGATTAATAAGGTATAAAAAAGTGCGGTTTTGATTTTTAATCAAAACCGCACTTTTTTATTTAATTTTTTTTATAAAATCAATGTCTTTTTCGACTAAATCTAGACCTTTTGTGTCCTTTTTTGTTAAAGTTTCAAGAGTCCAATTTTTGTTATGGTCAATCATTGGTAAAATTTTAGCCCAATCGTAGTCACCATCGCCCAAATGATAGTGAATATCTATTCTGTTATTAAATTCACCGTCGCTTAAGTGGTAAGATTCGGGGTTTAAGGTTTCAAATTGTTTTATCATTTCATATTGGTCTACCTTTAAAGATACTGCAGCGCAGAAAGAATGACCAATATCATAATTAAACCCACACCCTGTGTTTTCCATAATATATTTAATTTCTTCAGGTTTAGCCCCACGACAAAGCATTTTATCTGGGTTTCGAGGTGCTACATAAGGTTTATTTTCTATACGCATTTTGTACGGTTTAATTATTGAAACTTGTCTAATAATTTCGTCTACATCACCGTCCATACCACCATGAACGACTGTATATTCTGCATCTAAAGCCTTTGCATAGGTATTAACTTGTTCATAAACCATTTTGTTATAATCAAAAAATGACTTATCTGCCAAGTTACACCCTTGACTAAAATGAGGAGCGTGAATTGAAAACGGTATGTTATAAGTTTGTTTTAATTTCACCCACCCATCAAGATATTCCATATTCGCAGGGTGAACAAAAAGTTCTACGTAATCAAATTCCTTTTCTTCAAAAAGTCTAATTAAATCTTCGATAAAAAATTCTAACTTGTTTGAAAATTGCTTAACCCCTATGCGCATAATTAATCCTCAATTCTTAGAGCTAAATATTCTTTTAACGATTTTTTCCAATCGTCACAAATTCCTTCATTTTCCATTACTGAATATTTTGGGCGCTTTGCTTTTACAGGGTATTCTTCCGTTGTACAAGGACTTAATTTTGCCTCAATACCTGCTTGTTTAAATATTTCTTTCGCAAATCCATACCAAGAAGTTTCACCACTTCCGCAAATGTGGTATGTGCCATATTCTGGCATTTCTTCTAACAAATCAATAATCCCTTCTGCAAGTGAAACTGTCCAAGTCGGACAACCTATTTGATCATTTACAACCTTCAATTCTTTACCTTGTCTTGCACAATTAATCATTGTTTCGACAAAATTTTTGCCATGATGACCATATAACCAGCTTGTTCTAACTACATAATGTTTTTTGCAATATGTTCTAACAGCTTCTTCTGCCTGCCATTTTGTTAAACCATAATTGCTTAAAGGATTTGTTGCATCTATTGGCATATATTTTGATTTTTTATTACCGTCAAATACATAATCTGTTGAAATTACAACCATAGTAATATCGAGTTTTCCACAAGCGATTGCAAGATTTTCTGTTCCTGTAACATTAATTTTTTCGGCAGTTTCTAAATCGTCTTCTGCCTTATCAACGTTAGTATAAGCCGCACAATGAATGACAACGTCAGGCATTGTTTCTTTTAACACTTTATTAACTTGAATTTCGTTTGTGATATCTAAAGTATCAACATCTGTTTCTATAACCTCATCTACAAAGTCGGTATCTTCCAGCATTGGACATAAATCTTGTCCTAACATACCATTTGCACCTGTTACTAATATTTTCATTTTACAACCCTCTTATGCTTTTATTTTTAAAGATTTTTCTATAAATTCAATTCGTTCTAAATCTTCTTGAAATAAGTGATTTTTTCTTTTTAAGAAATTTAATTCAAATGCTAGCGCTTTTTCAATCGCATTTTTATTTAAGGACTCAATATCAAAAATAACTTTTCTTGTTTCAAAATGTGTTAAATGTGGAAGTTTTTCCATAAATACAACAGAGTCAGCATTAATCTTTCCACCAAGAATAAATTGTTTTTTTGTTATAGCACAAACTTCATCTAACTTATTACAATAGTCTAAAATCACATCAGAATTTGCGTATTCTATACCTAAAGATTTTTTCAAGTCACTTCTACCCAATACAAAACCCGTAATTTTATTTGATTTTTCTACAATTTCTTCAATATGTTCAAATGCAGATTTTGTCTCAATATTCAAGTATAAACTAGGATACCCTTTTCCAAAAACTTGTTTTACTGATACTAAAAATTTTTCAACGCCATAAGCTGATTCTACCATTGGCGCAACAATTGAATTTGCATAAAGTTCTTTACAAATATGTAAATCTTGAATTGAAGATAAGCCTCCAAGTTTTACACATAAATTCATGTCTACACGGTGCACAAGTTCTGAAAGTTCAAACGCACTTTTCCAATCAGTGTATTCACTTTCAAATTCCAACTTTATACCTGTCGCACCACAAGATTTTAAATCCAATAGTTCTTTTAACATCAATTATCCCTTTAATAAACGCTGTCAACTAAATTTTTAGCAATCTTTAACGCTTCACCAAAAGACATTTTACCACATAAATAGTCTTTTACAAGATATCTTGCATAAGAACCTATTGCAACACCTGTAAATTCAACATCACATTGTGTTGCAAGTTGAGCGGTTTTTGAATTTGTTCCACCAGAAAGTAACGTAAATACTGGCAATTTTTCTTTTTGTAATAATTCTGCCGTTGCAACCGCTTGCAAAGTCGTTCTATAATCGTTCTTTCCACCACTCATTGGTGCGCCATCAGCTTGAATTATTGTTGTATAAGGCTCACGGATTGACAACATTCTGTTTAAACGACTTATTAATGCTTCATTTGAAAGTTTTGCCCTATCTACACAAATGCTTAAAACTCCATTGTACAAAGAATTAAGAAATTTCCACTTTTCATCAACATCATTTTCATCATTTGAAATTGCATGAAATTCTAAACAATCAACACCTTCTTTAACAATTTTAGGAAGAACAATACTCAAATCAGTTGGGTGACTTTTCATTTCAATTGCATCAGCAATACAAATACGCTGACATTTTGAGCAACCAATACATTTAGTCTCATCAACAACACATTTTGAAGAAATTGCACTTTGTGGACAAATACTAAAACATTTTAAACAGCCCTTGCATTTTTTTAAATCAATATTGGCTTTGTTTAGGTGTGGATCACCTTTTATACCTACAGACACACAAATAAATCTATTTTCTAAAATTCCAGCTTTTTTTAAACCTTTTTTTGCGGCTTTTACAACATCTAAATTAGCAGAAACATCAAAAATATTACAACCTGCCATTGAATATAATTCTACAAGTTTTTCAACATCTTCTTCATTCTCGTTCCCTGCCCCACAAACAAGTTTAAACATTTTATTGTTTTTCAAATATTCAAGTAACTTACTATTCATATCCAATTTTCTTTTTGTCTGTAACAATGTTACCTTTTTCATCTAAATATTGAACATTCCCATTTGATACAACTTTTACAAGTTTATCATTTTCAAAATATACTACTTGCGTATAAATTGGCGGAATTACAAGAGATGAATTTTGTGAATAAAAAATTAACCCATATCTATCTTCTAGTTTTATTTTAAATATGTAAGTTCCTTTTGTGAATGCATCTCCAACGTTAATTAAATCAACACCGTCATACTTAGGTTCAGAAACAACGTCACCACTTTCAAGATTAATAATTCCAAATTTGTTACCATTAAAAGTTTTCAAATAACCGTCAGTCATTACAATATTGGTATATTTAGGCTTGATTAGAACTAACTTACCCTTGCGATAATGAACTACGCCAACTTTTTTAGAGGCAATAATCTTCCAATTGTTTGAATCAAACGGAATAATATCGTTATAAATAGTCCCCGCAATCGCTCTTGCTTTTTTAATATCATACAAACCTTTATATGAGTGATTTTTCACAATACAAAAGTGAGAATTTGGATTATATTCAATTGTTTCAAATTTTGCAGGAATAAGAATTTTTCCGTTGTAATTCATTAAACCTGTTTTACCGTTCAATTTTGACTTATAAATTCCATTTTTCCTATCAAAATCAACAAAATCGTCATAAACAGATTTTGAAACTTTTACACCTTCTTCGTTTACTAAAGCACATTTTTTATTAGAATAAATTTTATACATTTTTTTGTATACAACTGTGTTGTCTTCTACACTCGGATATACTGAAAATTCTTCTGACTCAGCTTTTTTGTGTTTATAAGTATTATTAGCAATGACGTTTGTTGAAATATCTTTTTCATAATGTTTTTCTTTTATGTTCCCAGAATTAAACATATTTTTAAAGATATTCCATTGCATTTTTGGAGCATCATTTTCAATCGGCATACCCAAAGAATCTGTTTTTTGGGCAGATACATTTGCTTTTACCGCCACAAAAACTAAAAATATCAATAAAATTGCATATACAACTAAAGATTTTTTCTTCATTTTTTATTTTTACCCGTAAACAATTAATACAAATGATACTTAAAATATGAGTTTGTGTCAAATAAAACTGTTTATGCTAAACTAAATAAAAACAGTGAAAGGTAACTATTTAATGAATATTTGCGTTATTGGTACAGGGTATGTTGGTTTGGTTGCAGGGACTTGTCTTGCAGAAATGGGAAATACCGTTATTTGCGTTGATAACAATAAAGAAAAATTAGAAAAACTTAGAAATGGTATTGTTCCTATTTTTGAGCCAGGTTTAGAAGAAATGATAAAATCTAATACTTCTGAAAATCGTTTATATTTTTCAGATGACTTAAAAGCCTCAGTTGAAAAGTCTACAATCTGTTTTATTGCAGTCGGAACACCTCAAGGAGAGGACGGTTCTGCAGATTTAAAATATGTTTGTCAGGTTGCTGAAGAGATAGGTAAAGCCATTAACGAATACAAAGTTATCGTAGATAAATCAACCGTTCCCGTTGGGACTGCCGAAAAAGTTACTGAAATAATCAAAAAACAAACATCACACGACTTTGATGTTGTTTCAAATCCAGAATTTTTAAAACAAGGTGCTGCAGTTGAGGACTTTTTAAAACCTGACAGAGTTGTTATCGGCTCAGACTCTCAACGTGCAACAAAAATTATGCAAGAACTTTACGCTCCATTTTTAAGAACTGGTAATCCTGTAATTATTATGGATGTGAAATCTGCAGAAATGACTAAATACGCAGCAAATTCTTTTTTAGCCGTTAAAATTTCTTATGCAAACGAAATAGCAAACATTTGCGAAAAAGTTGGTGCAAATGCTGAAATGGTAAGGATTGGTATGTGTTCTGACAAACGTATCGGTTCTCAATTTCTATTTCCAGGATTAGGATATGGCGGAAGCTGTTTTCCTAAAGACGTAAAAGCTCTTATTAAAACAGCAAACGAAAACGGCTGTAATGCAGATTTAATATCATCAGCTGATAAAGTTAACAAGCGCCAAAGATTATTATTTGTTGAAAAAATTACAAAATATTTTGGTGAAGATTTGTCAAATAAAACTTTTGCCGTATGGGGCTTAGCTTTCAAACCCAAAACTGACGATATGAGAGAAGCACCTTCCATTACAATTATTAACGCATTACTTGAAAAAGGTGCAAAAATTCAAGCGTATGACCCTAAGGCAATGCAAACAGCAAAATATCACTTTGCAGATAAAATCACTTATGCAAACAGTTCTTATGAAGCACTAGAAAATACTGATGCATTACTACTTTTAACTGAATGGAATGAATTTAGACGCCCAGATTTTGATAAAATTAAAAAATTACTGAAAACTCCTATTATTTTTGATGGTCGAAACCAATATAGTAGAAAATCATTAGAAGAAAGTGGTTTCACATACTTCAGCATCGGTAACTCGTAAAAAGGATTTAAAATGAAAAAGAGTACACTAGAGCGCATTATAATATACTCACTATCTATCATTGTAATAATTTGTCTTGGATTTTGCTATATTCAAAAACAACCCGAATTAAAAAAGAAAACAGCTCGAAATATTACACTTTTTGCAAATAATAATTTGACAGATAAAAGAATTTATCAAGTTTCAAATGTTGTTCTAAAATTTTCAACATTAATTAACGCAGACGATTCGTTTACATATCAAGTATTGGGATATAACTATTATCAACTTGCACACCAAAACGTAGACAATTCCTTTTTAAAAGAGTACTACTTAGAAAAGGCTTTTACATATAGCGAAAAGGCTCTATCTTATGCGCCTAAATATTATGAAATTATAGATAATTTAGGATTTTGTTGTATTTTAGCTGAAAAGTTTGACGAGGCAATTGAATTATTTAACAGTTCATTGAA
This sequence comes from Candidatus Melainabacteria bacterium, assembly GCA_003258725.1. Lineage (GTDB taxonomy): Bacteria > Cyanobacteriota > Vampirovibrionia > Gastranaerophilales > Gastranaerophilaceae > UBA6984. The sequence goes on along the minus strand of QHMG01000010.1, from coordinate 51,261 downwards.
AATAAATCCAAAAGATATAGTTGCAATAGAAGGATTAACTAAAATTTATTCTTACTACAAAGTTGATTCTAAAAAAGCTTTATCTTATGTTGATTTGAATATAAAATATGCACCTAACAATTATAACCTTATTTTTGCAAAAGCATGGATTTTAAATACCTTAGATAGAGACAAAGAAGCCATTGAATACTACAATAAATATCTTGAACGATATCCATATTCTGTTGCAGCATTAGTTAATATCTCTGGCTGTGAAGTCAAAATAAAAGATTATAAAAATGCGTTGTTGCACGCTGAAAGAGGACTTGCTCTTAATCGTCATTCATGCTACCTTTTAGCAATTAAAATAGACATTCTTGCTAATATGAAAAAATATAATGAAGCAAAAGCTGTTGCACAAGAACTTATCAATAACAGTCAATTTTATGGCGCACATTTAGGCTACTTCCGTCTTGCAAAAATCCAACAAATTGAAGGTAAAACAAAACTTGCCGAAACGAATTTCAAAATATCCAAAGATATTGCTCAAGAATTTTTAGATAGTGAATACTGTCAAGGCAAAGATTATGATTTACAAGATAACGATGCAAGATGCAGAAATGTTGGCTTATTTTTAAAAACATTTGATAAAGATAAAAACGCTAAAGAGTTTTACTAATTTATCTAAAAGTAAAGCCTTGCATGTGATGCAAGGCAAATGAATTAGTGTACATGCATGCTATACCCATGTTCTAGAGCATGGCAATCATGTAAACATGCTGTAACATTAAGTTTCAGCGTTTTTATTTTTGAGGTAATAAAACTACCCTCAAAATTCCATCATTTATATCGTAAGGCGTTTTTATAAACTCTGCAATATATTCAAAATTTCCATCTTCGAATATAGCTTGATCTTGTGATGTAACTTCTGAATACCAAGCATTAAATATAGCAAACTGAGTTGGGTTATCTTTTGCATATTTTCTAACTTTTTTAGTGAACTTTGTAAAATCTTCACTACCACCATTAAAATCAGTCTCTACAACAACATTTGGTTCTAATTCAAAAAGTTCTCCATATTTTGGAGGTTCTATTTGTTCATAAACTAAAACTTTATTCTTTTTGTAATTTATAGCATCAGCGTTTGAAACTTGAGTTAAACTTCCATATACATTTTTAAACTTCCACAAATTGTTATAATCCATGTGCGAAACAGTATACAAAAGTCCAAAGGACAAAATAACATTAATAAATTTATATCGCCAATTCAACATAAATAATGTAGAGATTAATGCAATACTCATCGGATAGATTAACATAAAATAGTATTCCATAATAATTGCTCTAATCGAACTAATAGTAATATTTACAAGTAAAAATCCAAATACTAAATAAATCAGATAAAATATAAATTCTCGCTGTTTTGTATCAACTTGAGTAAACAATTTATTTTTGAAACAAAACATACAAACAATAAAAATTATAGAAAGAATTAAGATACTCAACGAAATTTGCCAATTACCAAACATTGCTCTTAAAGCATTTAAAAATACCCCCCAACACATATCCGGCAACCAAACATTAAAATTTGAATTAAGAACTGCTTTTTGCAAAAATGTATTAAAAAGATATGGTAAAAATGTCATTCCAACAAGTAAATGTGCGCATAAAAAAGTAAGAACTGACTTCAATTTTTCTTGATATTTGGTTAAAATATACCAAATTCCATAAATAAAATTGACTATTAACAAAATTGTTCCGTACAAATGATTGCTAAATATCATGCTAGAAAACAAAACAAATAAAAAGGTATTTAAAAAGTTCATTTTTTCTAGCATTTTGAACATAAAGTACACAACCAATGGAGTTAACATGCTTGATAAAGAAAACGCTCTATAATCTTGTGCATAGTTTATGTGAAAAATAGATACAGTTAACAAAAAAGATGCCAATAATGCTGTTTTTGTATTAATTCTAGTTTTAATTAATAAATATAAAGTTAAAATTGAACCCACACTAAAAATTAATGGCAAGGTTCTTAACCACTCAATTGTATTTGGCACAAATGATTGCCATAATCTTGAAACTAAAGCAAAAAATGGCGGGTTTCCCGGATCAAAAAATATATCACTAAAAGGATTTATTATATCTCCTGTAATAGTTGCTGTATAACATTCATCCCACCACATAGGATATTCCGTAAATAAATTGAATCTTAAATATATTGCAAGCAATGCTATTGCAGATAAAATTATTGATGTTGGAATTTTTAAGCGTTCATTTTTTAACATCCAAATTCCAACAATAAATAAAATCCACGGTATCAAATATAATGTAAATGCAGAATAAAAGAATGACAAAAACACAACTGCAACTGCATTATAATTACCTTTGTAATTCATATACTCCGCATTTTTAAATTTTCTAATTTCAGCTGGCAAGATTATTTGTTTAACTTTTTTTCCATTAACTTCAATAATTTTCTGCTCAAAAAACTTTATATCTTTATGACCAAAATAGAAATGTTTATTTCCAATAAAAACATTACTTGTTGCAATATAATTTCGCAAATCAAAAGTAAAATCGGCAGGGTAAATTATTGATAGATTCTTGTATTTTTTATAGTCAATGGTATTAGAATAATAGTTTGTAATTGCTAAGGGATTTTTTGTGCGAAATCTTGATATAAAATTAAAAGTTTTATCATTACCCAAATAAAGTTTTATTGGAATTCCGTCCAAATCTGGAGTTTCAATATTAATAACAACATCGTCATAAATCCCATTAAAATATGGAACTTTTAAATTATCAAAGTTTTTAAGTGCAACAAAAGCAAAACTAAAAATAGAAACACAAAGCATAAAAAATGCTATTTTATTCCTATATCTTTCAAAGAAACTACGGCTTACACTCAAAATCTTATCCATAAATAGAAAATAACATGAACAAAAATATTATATAACTTTAAGTTAAGTTGAATTAAGCAAATATAAGATATGACAAAAAAAAAGACCTTATGAATAAGGTCTGTCCGTTTAAATAAGAAGAGAGAGCTTTATATTATTATGTTAATAATATACTATAATTAATTTTATTTTGCAAGTAGTTTTTTAACTTATGTAACGATTACAAGATTGAATTTTTATAAAATTTAAAAATATTGTGTTATTATAGACAGGTAGGATATTAATAAAAGGAGACAAAGTCATAGCAGGCGAAGATAATAGATACGGTCAAAAAAGAGACAGTAAAGATAAAGTTATAATGAATGAACGCATTAGAGTTCCAGAAGTGCGCTTAATCGGAGAAGATGGTGCAAATCATGGAGTAGTAAAAACATCTGAAGCGTTACAAATGGCAGAAGATGCAGATTTAGATTTAGTATTAATCAATCCAAACCAAAATCCGCCTGTTGCAAAAATCTTAAACTATGGCAAATACAAGTACGAAATTGAAAAACGTGCTAAAGAAGCTAAGAAAAAACAACATACAGTCGATGTTAAAGAAATTAAGATTAGATACAAGATTGATGTACATGACTATCAAGTAAGAATTAATAATATCAAAAAATTCATCTCACAAGGCAATAAGGTAAAAGTTATTGTAATGTTGAGAGGTAGAGAAATGCAACACTCAAAACTTGCATTCGACTTAGCAAACAGATTCGTTGAAGACTTGAAAAATGAACCAATGGCAATTGAAAAGAAACCTCAAATGGAAGGTAGAAATGTAACATTGTTGATTGGACCTCAAGTAGATAAAAAGTAATCAACGAAATTATAAAATAAAACTTGACTATAAAAAATTATCAAGTAAAATAGATTGTATAACTGATGAGTTAGCCGCGTTAGCTCAGTTGGTAGAGCAAGGGACTGAAAATCCCTGTGTCCTTGGTTCGATTCCGAGACGCGGCACCACTTTAAGAGACCTAGAAATAGGTCTTTTTTGTTGCGTCTCGACAATCTCACCTGACTCGCCTTTGACTCGTTTGGTTCTCACCTCTCTACAAAGTGACTGTAGTAAGACAATCAGTTTGACAGAGATGGTTAGTTTGATAATTTTTGATAAAGCCAGCTCGTTGTAGGGCTTTTTGCGGTCGGAAGCAGGTTGATTTAAAAAATATCAAACTAATCTTTCTTGCACTTTATCTGCATTTTAACTGCTCACACTTTCACAGTATTTTCAATACTTTTGGCAGTTTGCAATTTTTAAGACAGTTTGCAAATTTTGGGATTTTTGAGATTATTAACAACAAACAAGTTTATCAAGTTTTGACAGGATGTCTTGCATAATATGTTTCATGTAGTTTTCCATATATTCCCAATCCGGTTCATTATTTGAAGATACAGGCAATAAAATTTCATCTCCTTGTATTCTTTCCCAAATACAGGTGTCATCCCTTGTATATTTTGGATAAATAGTTTTTGTTAAAATACATGAAAGGTATAAATTAACTTCAAAAGATACATCATAGTTCTTTAATTTTATGAAATAACTATGACTATATACACTTGTTTCGTCTTTTTCTGCATACACCATACCTGTTGCAACTGCACCATCTCTTATAACAGCAAGAATATTTGAATGAGTAATAAAATCTCCCTTTTTACCCCAGTACATAATACCGTTATCGCCATATTTTGCACAGGTTAAGGGAATTGTATGTTCTTTATCAGGTTTTTTTGTTGCAGAACCTATTTTTTTACCACTTCCTATATACCCTGTTTTTAGTGGTTCAAATAAAGACCCTATTTTAAAACTTTTCCAATTGCTCAAATTTATTTTCTTTTTACTATTGTTAATATTTTGTAAATTCCTAATGTTTTCTTCAGATTCTTGCATAATATTTTTCATGTAAGATTCTATATATTCCCAATCAGGTTCATCATTTGTTTTATATGGTAAAGTTATAATAGTATTTTTTACCTTATCTCCTGTCCAAGAATCTTTAAATGAATATTTATTTTTGTTTGTTTTGCAAATAATCGTGGCTATAAAAAGACCACTATATTTTGTCATATTTCTATTATATGCACAACTACTTTTGCCACTCATTGCTATAAATTTATCGGGAATATAATTTGCATATCCCGCAGCGGCATCACCTATGTGAATAAGTTGAATACAATTCCCTTCCGATACCCAATCTTCAAATCCATTAATAGCAACCATCCGATTAAACCCATTGCATTCTTTACTTGCCGCAATATACGGAACATCATTACCATCATTTAGTTGTTGGGAATTTTTCCCTTTTGCTGGTTTTATTTTAAATAAATCGCATAGTCGATAGTTGTGCCATTTTTTTACATTAATCTTATTCATTTGCACTTCCTTTGTTTAGCGAAATATAAATATGGTTATTTTTATCTTCAATAGTACTTGAATACATAGCCATATTAAGTAGTTTTTCACCAAATTCTTTCACATAAATACCTTTTTTAAACATTAAATAATCCATTGCTGTTTTTCTGAAATCTTCTTCAAAAATTTCAAAAGGTCTTTCAGGCATTTGATATGATAATGGAGCTTGATTTCCTTTCTTAATATCTTTTGTCAATGGAGGTTTAATCCATTGAGCTGTATTATATTTTTCATCTCTTAATTTATTTATACTATCAATCCAATAGTCTTCAATGTCTTGCCATTTATTTTTTATATCATGACGACCTTGATTTTTAACGGTTTCAAGTCCATCGTCTTCTATGTAGCATCCAAATATTTCTTGATTATTTTGAGGTTCACCAGCTTTAAAAACAAAAATACTTGTTGTAACTCCAACCCCAAAAAATAATTGTTCTGGAAGTTTAATAATTTTGATTAATCTGTGCTTTTCAAGAATGTTCCTTATAAGTTTTGGAGATACTTTTTCAAGTTTTTTATCAGGCAAAATAAACGCACAATCTGTACCCTTTTTTACATTGTCTAAAACATTTTTAACTATTTCAATACAACCATATTTATTTTCATAAGGTGGATTCATAAGCACCTTTGTAATGGGTTTTGACTTAATCCACTCGCATGCTTCTTTACTTCGAGTATCCAAATGTTCTAAATTTGTTTTACCATCTTTATGAATAAGCATATTTGCACATGCTAAAGCATAAATTTCTCTATCAAATTCTATACCATATAATTGTTTTGCTTTTATATCTTTTGCTTTTCTTGTATTTACTCCTCCTGCTTCTTCTATCATATTGCTCATTGATTTAACAAGAAATGCTCCACTTCCACATGTAAAATCTCCAACATTATCGTGTTGAGATACATTTATTAAACGATACATAAAAGATGTTATATGATCAGGCGTAAAAATTTGTCCTGCATCGGTTTTCTTTTTATAACGGTTAAATTCATTGAAGAAAATACCCATTACATCTTCACCACGCCATTTGTTGCTATTTAAACAATCGGAGATTTCACTAACCCATTTTATAAAATTATTAATAGCTTCTTGATTTTCTGTAGAATTCATTTTAATCTCATCATTTACTTGCCATAACAATTCTATTTTTTGATTTTCTTTTTGACTGTCTTTTAACTCTTTTTTAAGTGTTGATTTTATACAAGTTTTAAATGTATCATAATCCATACCTGCTATCAATGGGGCTTGAAATCTTTTTGCTACTAGCGCACAAGCAGTAAATATCATACGGTGGTAGAGATTTTTTATACCAAATTCACTATGTAAACAGTTGTTAATACGAGCAGTTAATGTATAAATACGTTCTTTATCAATACATTCTTCCGTAAAATATTTAAGATAATATTCTTTTTCTTGAAGTTCATTAGAAACATCTATTGGATTATTATTCTTAAATCCTGTTGTTTTATAACCGTTATGAAGCAATCCTATAACATGAGTGTAACCTGCATCCATAACTATTTGGCAGTTTTGCTTTATTTCGTCTATCCATTTTTTCTTGCCAACATCCTCTTTACTATTTTTTGTTTCAAGAATAATTGCAATAGCACCTTTGTCCTTAGGTAAATACCAACCATCAGGTTTCTTGTCTTTACCTTTCCCTTTTATACCTAATTGATTGAAGGTTGTTATTTGTCCAACTCCACATTTTACATTTTTTTTAGTGTTATTAAAACCTAATATTTTACCAGCAGCTTCTCTAACTTCATCTTCTGTCAGATATTCACTCATTATTTACCATCCTTTAAAATTTCATCAAACTTTCCTGCCATAAATAGTGGAATATTATACAATCCATTATTTATTTCAAAATCAGCAAGACTTGTTCTTATACTTATTTCAGGTTCAAATTTTTCTCTGTAAACTTTTAAAGATTTTGCCTGTAAATTTGTTGTTGCTTTTACTTCAACAGGAATTACATATCCGTCTGTTTGGATTACAAAATCAATTTCAGCGTTTCCTGATTTGCTTATCCAATAAGCAACTTCCATATCTTCAAGGGTTTTCAATTGCTGCAAAACATATTGTTCCGCTAATGCTCCGTTAAATTCGGTAAAAATTTTGTCCCCGTCAATCAGAGTTCTTGCAGGAAGTTTGCTCAATGCACAAAGTAAACCAACATCCAAAATAAACAGTTTAAATGCTTTTGTATCTTCATAAGCCTTAATTGGCATTGCCGGTTTTGTTATTCGATTGATTTTATAAACAAGTCCACAATTTATAAGCCAAGACAAGGCTTCTTCAAATTCATCTGCCCTAGCCCCTTGTTTAATCTTTTTATAAACAAATTTCTTGCTTTCTTGTGTTAATTGATTTGGGATAGATTCCCAAAGTAAATCAATCTTTAATTTACCAGTTGAAGAAATATGTTTTGAAAAGTCATTAGTGTAAGCTCTTAAAATGCTTTCTTGAATTTTTCTTGCTTTTTTATAGTCGTTATTGTTGACAAAATCATTAACGACTTCTGGCATTCCTCCAATGTAATAGTATTTTTTAAGCCATTCTATGTATTTAGGTTTGAACGTTTTTATATTATCAGATGTTGGTTTTTCTAATAATTTAACAAAATTTTCTTCTCCGATTGCTTCTAAAAATTCCCAAAAAGATAGTGGATACAAATCTAAGAAATCAACTTTACCAACTGGAAAAGAAACATTTTCGTGCAAAGCAACACCTAACAAACTTCCTGCAGCAACAATATGATATTGAGGATTATTTTCGTAAAAATATTTTAGGGTTGTTAGAGCTTTTGGACATTCTTGAATTTCATCTAGAATAATTAATGTGTTATCTGCATTAAATTTTGAATATTCAAGTTCCAAACCTTCCAATATACGATTAGTATTCATATCCTTTGAAAATAGCTCACACATTAAATCGTTATTTTCAAAATTTATATAAATAGTTTTCTTGTATTGAGTTTTACCAAACTCTTTCATTAACCAAGTTTTACCAACCTGTCTTGCACCTCTTATTATAAGAGGTTTACGGTTTTGGCTTTCTTTCCAATTTATAAGATTTTTAATAGCATATCTTTTCATTGTATAATTAAACTTAGCACATCTTTATATCTTGTAACTCATATATTCGATTGAGATTTTGTAAAATTTTGCATTTTTTCTATGGACATTTGTGCATTGATTAACATTTTTTAGATTGTTGCGATAATTCGTTTATGACAAGTTTTAAAAATTTTATATTTGCAAAAATTATAAATTATGTTAAACTAACTATATAAATAATTTATTTTTTATTATTTATTTTTTTGTATTTTATTGGGTTTGGATTCCACCCTTGCTATATTCAAACCAACTGTTAAAAGAGATCAAACTGCAAGTGTTTTTGTAACCACTTTAAGAGACCTAGAAATAGGTCTTTTTTGTTGCGTCTCGACAATCTTAAAAATAGAAATTAGCCTTTATAATTTTCCAATCTACCGTTTATATATGCAATTGTACGTGGGTAGTGTTGTTGCAAGTATTGAACACGTGGTGCTAAAGACATTTCCGTTGTATATGAATCTCTTAGCGCATTTGTTTCGGCTATAACTTCGCTTAATCCGCCCCATTTACCATCATAATGATTTGCTTGTTTTATAAAATATCCAACATGGTTTCTTTGTGCATTTGGATATGCTGCATCAAAATTTTCTCTTTCTTGAGTATAAATTCTTCTTAAATTATAGTCGCTTCCAATATCAGCAACATTACCCATTACCATATTTGAATGTCTATAATCTATCGCATGACCTGTTTCATGTAAAACTGAGAACACATCATTGATAGTATCAATTTGTTTCTTTGTTGGATACATCATACATTCATCTTTACTTAAGCCATTCAATGTTTTTACGGTATCACCCAATGCCATTAACTGTTCAGCTGGTAACTTTTTCATCAAATCTAACATTTCGCTTCGGTTACCTTCAATATTCAAACCTTTTGAAAACATTGAACCATCAGAAATTTTAATCTCTGTAGGTTCCTTGCCCTTTTCTTCAATTGTAATTTTATTTTTTTCAAATGTTACATCATAAGATTTGTCACCATTTGTAGAGCGAACCTTATTTTCAGAAAGTCTTTGCATTGTTTTATTCAAATTCATTAAAACATTGCCATTTTTATCCGTAATTTTATATTTTAAAGATTTATTACCCTTGTTATCTTGTTCTAATTTGTATTGTGTCCTTGTTCCGTCAAGAGATTTCATATCTTTTTGGATAATTTCTTTACCATTTTCTTTTGTTTTACGTGCAGTTGAAATAACCTCTTCTGTGCCGTTTGGATATACATACTTTTGATCATAAGCACCTGTTACAGGTGAATGAGTCATCATTTCTTTTCTTATTACTTTATTATTTTTATCCCTAACAATTCTAACTTCATCGGTAACAACCATACTGCCCAAATTATCTAATTCAGAACGAACTTTTGTAGTTGTATTATTTCTGTAATCTATATTTTTAACAATTTTATAAACATTACCTTTTTTTGAATACATAGTAACGTCTTCTTCGCCTAGCTTATTGGCTTTTTCATCATAAAATTCACTGTGAGATTCATCACCTTTTAAAGTTGCTTTTAAACGATATTCATTTTTTGGAGAAAACTCATCTGCATCAAAAGTAATACTTTCAATATCTTTGCCGTATTTTTGCTTCATATTTTCATAAGCCTTGTCAATTACGGCTTGAGTTGAAGACGGTAATCTTCTATATGTCCAAGTTCCAAATGCACCTGTGAATGACGGCGCTGGTGCATTATATGTTTTTATTGGATTTGTAACTTCACAACTTCTTTGAAAAATATCATTTGTTAAACCTGCGACCTTTTTGGGTTGTTGTGCAACTTGTTTATTAATTCTTGGCGCAAAAGTCTTTGATACTGTATTTACTGATTGAATATTCATTTTAATTCCACACTACTTATACTCCGTTTAAGTTTCATCAATCATGATTATTGCTTAATTTCAAAGTAATGTTTACAATGATTAATAAAAAAGGAAGGCGGTCGGCTTAAAAAGCCGACCGCCTTTCTGATAATATTATTTAATTCTCTTTTATTAAATCTTTTATAACTTCACCTGCAATAATCATGCCTACAACAGGAGGTACAAAAGCTGTACTTCCTGGTATTTGATGTTTTACTGTACATTTTCTTGTTCCTGGTGGGCATACGCAGTGATTTTTACAACTTATTGACATATCCTCTTTTGGTTTAATTGGCAGTTCTTTTGAGTAAACAACTTTTACACCCTTTATCTTACGTTTTTTTAACTCAGTTCTAATGACTTTTGCTAATGGACAAACTGATGTTTTTGAAATATCTGTAACCTCAAACCTAGTTGGATCAAGTTTGTTTCCAGCACCCATAGCACAAATTATTGGAGTTCCAACAGCTTTAGCTTTTTCTATTAGTGATAATTTGCCGACAACCGTATCAATTGCATCAATTACATAGTCGTATTGACTAAAATCAAATTCGTTTTCGGTTTTGGGAGTATAAAAGGTTTGATGAGTATTTACTACACAGTTTGGGTTAATGTCTAAAATACGCTCTTTTGCAACATCGACTTTATATTTACCAACTGTTGAACGAGTTGCATAAAGTTGTCTATTCAAATTTGTAATGCAAACTTTGTCATCGTCAACAATGTCAATTGTACCTAATCCGCTTCTTACAAGTGCTTCCACTGCATAAGCACCAACTCCACCGATACCAAAGACAATAACTCTAGAATTAGCAAGTTTTTCTAGCGCTTCTTTACCTAATAATAATTCTGTTCTTGAAAATTGATTTAACATTTTAGCTTAACTCCATTTACACATAAAAGATTACAATAAAATTTTCTCATTGACAATCAATCAACATCTATTACATAATTAAATTATTGAAAGGCAAGGTAATATAAATGGGAAAAGTTATTTTAACAGGTGATAGACCAACAGGGAAATTACATATTGGTCACTATGTAGGTTCATTGAGAGAACGTGTAACACTTCAAAATGAAGGTGGGTTCGACAAAATTTATATCATGATTGCAGATGCACAAGCACTTACAGATAACGCAGAAAATCCTCAAAAGGTTAGAGACAATATTATTGAAGTAGCATTAGACTATTTAGCTTGTGGACTTGACCCAAATAAATCTACAATTCTTATTCAATCAATGATTCCAGAGCTTACAGAGTTAACTTTTTACTACATGAACCTTGTTACAGTTGCAAGAGCACAAAGAAATCCAACAGTAAAATCAGAAATTAAAATGAGAAACTTTGAAAACAACATTCCTGTTGGTTTTTTAGCATACCCAATTAGCCAAGCTGCAGACATTACAGCCTTTGGCGCAACAACAGTTCCTGCTGGTGAAGACCAAAAACCGATGCTTGAGCAATGTAGAGAAATTGTTCATAAATTTAATACATTATACGGAGAAACTCTTGTTGAGCCGAATATATTATTGCCAAGAAATAGCGCTTGCTTACGACTTCCAGGGCTAGACGGCAAAGCAAAAATGAGCAAGTCTTTAGGCAATTGCATTTATTTATCTGATGAACCACAAGACATTAAAAAGAAAATTATGTCAATGTTTACTGATCCAAATCACTTAAGAGTGGAAGATCCTGGTGAAACTGAGAATAATCCCGTATTTATATATCTTGATGCTTTCTGCAAAGATGAACATTTTAAAGAATTTTTACCAGAATATAACAATCTTGATGAATTAAAAGCTCACTACCAAAAAGGTGGCTTAGGTGATGTTAAAGTTAAGAAATTTTTGAACAATGTTATTCAGCAAGAACTTGAGCCGATAAGAACTCGTAGAAAAGAATGGGAAACAAAAACATCTGAAGTTTATGAAATCTTGAAACAAGGCACAGCAGAAGCTAAAAAAATTGCAGAACAAACATTGTACAACGTTCGTAGTGCAATGAAAATTAACTATTTTGATTAAAAGTTATCTTTTATTTAATTTTGAATAACAACTAACTCGTGTACAAGTGCGTATACAGCAGCTTGCAAGCGATTGTTTACAGAAAGTTTTTCGTAAATAGAACTAACGTGAGCCTTAATTGTATGAGTTGTAACGGTTAATTCTTTTGCAATTTCTTTATTTGTTAGTCCGAGAGTAACTAACTTCAAAACATCTAACTCTCTTTCAGTTAAATCTACCATATTTTAAGCTCCCTAAGCGACAACGCTTATACCTACATTATTCTACTTTACATTAGATATGTCAATAAAAATATTATGAATAGCATAGAAACCATATAAAAACTAAGTTTTAGGCATAACAAAAACCTTTAATATCTTGTAACAATTTATGTGCGTGTTAGGTACTTTATTATATATATTACCTATTGGGTGGTTTAAAATAAAAGTTATATAGGCTATCGTATTGTTAGTCAACAGAGAGGCTAACAATATAAGATGGTCGATAAAAAGTTTATAGCAGATAAGATTAAAGAATTTCGTAAAAAAGCTGGACTGACTCAAACTGAATTAGCTCAAAAAATAGGCATTGGCGAAAAACAAATCAGCAAAATTGAAAATTATACTAATTTACCATCTCTAACAACATTCTTTAAAATTATTGACTATTTAAAAATAGATATTTCTGAATTCAAGATTAATACAATTCCGCTTGTAAATAAAAATAGATTAGAGCTTGAAAAATTCATATATAGCTCGACAGAAGACGAACTAGAATTTTTAGTTGGAGTTGTAAAAAACTTGAAAAAATATATGAATAATAAAAAAATTTAGCTTGCAATATATAGTATCTTAAATAAATTTATAAAATAATATCTCTTAATAAGCGTTATTAGAAAATATATACATATTTTTCGTTTATTGTATAATATTCTCATAGGTATAAATAGACACGGAAAGATATATTATGAAATTAAATTCAACTCAAGCAAAAAATTCATTCAAATATGGTTGGTTAATGTCTCGTATATGGCCATACATTAAACCATATTGGTTTAGAATTTTATTAACATTTATGGTAGCCATTCCTTTAGGGTTATTAGACGGCGTAACTGCATTTGCACTAAAACCATTTATGGATTATGTAGTTGGTAAACAAGATTGGGTATTCCACATTTTTAGCCACGAATACACTCTAACATGGCAATTATTTGCTTTCTTAATCCCATTCCTTGTTGTTGCTTTTGCTGCAGTTCAAGGTTTGTTGAGATACTTAAATGAATACTTATCAGCTTGGACTAGCCAACATATTACAAATGATGTTAAAATTGATTTGTTCCATAAATTAATTTATATGCACCCTCAATTTTTTGATGAAAACTCTTCAGGTGTAATTATTCAAAGATATATGAACGACCCTCAAACTGCTTCAGCGGGTATTATTGACCAAATCAAAACAATTACAACAAGTTTGTTTGGGGCATTAGGTTTAATTGCAGTAATGCTTTACAGTTCTTGGAGATTAGCAATCGTTGGTGTTTTAGTTCTTAATGTTGCTTTCTTGCCAGTTGCATTAATCAGAAAAAGAATTAAATCTGCATCTAATAAAAATATGGTAATTGGCGGTAATATTACAACTAATATCAACGAAACATATAGCGGTAACAAAGTTATGGCAGCTTACGGTTTACAAGAACGTCAAGAAAAAGATTTTGTTACTCAAGTTTGGAATTCTTTTGATGTTAATATGTCATTAACTAAGCGTGCTGGCTGGATGTCACCAATTATGTACTTAATTGCATCTGTTGGTATCGCATTAGTTTTAGCTTATGGTACTCATTTAATCAATTCTGGCATAATGACAGCAGGTTCATTTGCATCATTCGTAACATCATTATTATTGCTTTACAAACCAGTTAAAACATTAGGTAACACATTAACAAATATCCAAAATATCTTCGTTGCAATGGGTCGTGTATTTGAATTATTCGATGTAAAACCTGAAATTACAGATGCTCCTGATGCAATTGAAATGAAATCTCTAGATAGGGACATAAAATTTGAAAATGTAGAATTTGAATACGTTAAAGATGTTCCTGTTATCAAAAACTTAAACTTAACTGTAAATAAAAATGAAACTCTAGCAATAGTTGGTAATTCAGGAGGCGGGAAATCAACTCTTGTAAACTTATTACCTAGATTTTATGATATCAAATCGGGTTCAATTAAATTTGACGATATAGATATTAGAAAATTCACCCTAGACTCATTAAGAAGAAACATCTCTATGGTATTCCAAGATAATTTCTTATACTCAGGAACTATTAAAGAAAATATTTTAATGGGTAACGCAAATGCAACTGAAGAAGATTTAAATAATGCAATTGAATATGCACATTTACAAGATGTTATTGCAGAACTTCCTGACGGCTTAGAAACAATGTTGGGTGAAAGAGGGTTAACTCTTTCTGGTGGTCAACGTCAACGTGTTGCAATTGCTCGAGCAATGATTAGAAAAGCTCCTATCGTTATTTTGGACGAAGCTACAAGTGCGTTAGACAATGAATCAGAAGCATTGGTTCAAAAAGCTATTGATAACTTAATGCAAAACAGAACAGTATTCATTATTGCTCACAGATTATCAACAATTAAGAATGCAGATAGAATCGCTGTTATCAACGAAGGTGAACTTGTAGAACTTGGCACTCACGATGAATTAATGGCAATTGAAAAAGGTTCATATAAAGCATTATACGAAATGCAATTCCGTTCTCAAGAAGAAGCTGTTAAATAGGGTTTTTATGAGCGAAAAACAAAAAATTTTAATAATCAGATTATCTTCGCTAGGTGATGTTATATTTAACATTCCCCTAGCGAATGTTTTAAAACAAAATGGTTATGAAATTTCGTGGCTTGTCGGCGAAAAAGGATTAGATGTCATTCAAAACAATCCTTGTGTTGATAAAGTTTTCTTTGCACCTGTTGAAAAATGGAAAAAAAATAAAAATATTTTTCAAAATATACAAGAAATGATTTCAATAATTAAAGACCTTCGCAAAGAAAATTTTGATATCGCAATTGATTCTCAAATGCTTATGAAAAGTATTCTTTGGACAAAATTCTGTGGGGCAAAAAGAAGAATTATTGCACGAGATGCTAAAGAATTTTCAATTATTGGTGCAAATGAAATTATACCCGCAATAAAAGATAAATTTAACAGAAATATGGTTAATGCAAATCTAAGATTTGCTCAATACTTAGGGCTTAACACTGAAAAAACAACGGTAACACTTCCCCCTTCAAGTGAAGAAGTTATTTCAAAAATAAACGATTTATTGAAAGAATTGGATTATTCTAAACCAATTGCAGTTGTTGCACCAACCACAACTTGGATTGGAAAACATTGGGACAAAGAAAATTGGAAAGACTTGATAAAAAGAATTGAAAAAGACTATACACTTATTTTTACAGGCACTAAAAAAGATGAAGATTATATCAATTATATCGGTGGCGATAGACATTTAAGCCTTGCAGGTAAAACTAATTTAAAGGAATTTATCGAAGTTCTACGCAGAGCCGATTTAGTTATTTCACTTGATAATGGTGCAACTCATCTTGCTTGGGCAACACAAAAACCAAAAGTATTATCTATCTTTTGTTGTACGCCAAAAGGTCTTTATGCGCCTATTGATGAAAAATGTTTAACCGTTTCAACTACGACATGCACACCATGTCATCATAGAAAATGTAAATTAAAAAATAATAAATATATTTGCACAAAATCACCCTCAGTTGACGAGGTTATAAAAGGCTTAAATAAACTAATATCAATATCTTAGCGAATTGTAACAAATTGTTAACCAGAAGAATAAAATTACTAAACTTTTAGTAATTAATTCCGATATATAGCATGTAATTGATAGAGTCATAGGGGTTATGTGATATGAGTTCAAATATTCCTTCAATACAAAATATAGGTGACATAGACTTAAGCGCAGCACGCTCTAAGGTAAACAGTGGCGTAGCTGGTGTTTGCATCTCTATCTTTTCAAATGCAAAAGAAATTAATGCACAACTTGATAAAGCTGAAAACGCAGGTAAAAAAGCTAAGGGCAAAATTCAAGATGCAAACAAAGGCTTAGACGGTGCAAGAGGCAAAGTTAAAGATGCCGAAGGCAAACAAGATAGCGCAAAAACAAAGGAATCAGATGCAAAACAAAAAGAAAGTGAAACTAAAAATAATAATTTAGATTCTGTTGGTAGTAGCACTCAAACAATTAGCGCACAATCAAAATCTAGAACACAAGCAATGGAAACAAGCCAAGCTAACTTAGAAGCTAAGGCAGGTAGTGCAACAGCAACAGGCGAAAATGCAGGTTCTCAAGTTGATGGCACATCTGCGCAAATTCAAGCATTAACACAACAAAGTGAAGCAGCAATGGCTGAAATCAGTAATCTTGAAGGCGATGACGGCACAGGTTCAGGTATACAAAGTGCTTTGACTTTAAAAACAGGTGCTGAAATCCAAGAAATGCAAGAAAATGGAACAACTCCTCAAAACGACAATGCTGCAAAGATTAACGAAAAATTACAAACAGTTCATAGTAATGATGCTCAAATCCAAGCATTAAGTTCTCAAGCTCAATCAACAGTTGCAAGCGCTCAAGCTGAAGCTGATAGCGCAACACAAGCAGCAACGGAACAACAAACAGAAGCACAAAATATTCAACAAGAAGCTCAATCTGAACAATCAACACTTGAAGGTTTTTCGTCAACAACAAAACAAGTTACAAACGTAGCTAATATGCTAGATTTAGCAGGTACTGCACTTCAAGCTGTTGGTATCGGTGTGCAAGTTGCTGGCGCTACAACTTCTGCTGCTGGTACAGGTGTTGGAGTTACCGGTGGAATACTTACAGGTATTGGTGCTACATTATCAGCAATTGGTATTCCATTAATTCCTGTATTTGGAGCTGGCGTACCTGTTGAAGCAGCTGGTGTTACAACAACTACAGGTGGCGCAACAACCGCTGGTACAGGGGCATCTGTTGCAGCAACAGGTGGAACTATCGCTTCAGTTGGTACTGGTTTAAAAACAACAGGTAGCGGTTTATCTACTACTGGCAAGGGCATAAAAACAGCTGCTAACGTTGCTGATGTTGCTATTAACGTAGCAAAAGGTGATGTTGCAGGAGTTATTTCTTCTGTTGCAAAAACAGTTGTATCTAGTGCTGGTACAATTAAAGGTGTTGGTTCAATTTCAGCAGTTAATAATACAAAATTAGCAAGCGTTGCAGAATTCGCAAGCAAACATAAAGCAATGCTTTCAAACGCTGATAGTATTGCAAATACAGTTAAAGATGGAACAAGCACTGTTAAAAAAGCAGTAAAAGGTGATGTTGCAGGAGCTTTATCTGATGGTTTATCAGCGGTATCTAACGCACTTGGTGTCGGAAACGGTAAAGTTATGGCTAATGCAAGTGACCTTGTTAATGGTGCTTCAGGAGCAGTTTCAATTGGTTCAGATGTCTTAAATGGTAATATTGATGGACTTGATACAACATTAGATGTTTTATCAACAGTAGCTAGCGTTGACGCAACAAGAAAACGTGGTTCAGACAGTGATATCAGTGTTTTTGATGATGTAAAAATCAAACATTCAGATAAACGTAGTACTTTATATAAAACCGCAGCAAAAGCAAAAAGCCTACACAAAGAATTTCAACAACAAAACAATGGAACTAGCATATTTTAATAATTAAAAAATATCTTGCAATATCTTATTCAAATGTTATAATCAACTAAAAGTGTTTATTACATTAAGAAGAAAAGGTGTTTAATTATGCAAGAACTAGAAAAACAATTCCACATTCACTGCGTAGAAGGCGATGTAGGTCGTTACGTAATTTTGCCTGGTGACCCTGGTAGATGTGAGTCTATCGCAGCATTATTTGATGATGCTCACCATGTTGCTCAAAACAGAGAATACAATATTTACACAGGTACATTATTGGGCGAAAAAGTTAGCGTATGCTCTACTGGTATAGGCGGACCTTCAGCTTCTATCGCAATGGAAGAATTACATAACATTGGTGCTGACACATTTATCAGAACAGGTACTTGTGGCGGTATTGATTTGAACGTACAATCAGGCGACATCGTAGTTGCAACAGGTGCTATCAGATTTGAACATACATCAATGGAATATGCACCAATTGAATACCCTGCTGTTGCAAACTTAGATATTACAGTAGCTTTAAGACAAGCAGCATTGGCAATGGGTAAAACAACTCATACAGGGGTTGTTCAATGTAAAGATGCATTTTATGGACAACATAGTCCAGCAAAAATGCCAGTTTCTTATGAATTACTACAAAAATGGGAAGCTTGGAAACGCTTAGGTGTTAAGGCATCTGAAATGGAATCAGCAGCATTATTTGTTGTTGCAGATGCTTTGAAATGCCGTTGTGGTTCTTGCTTCCACGTAATTTGGAATCAAGAAAGAGAAGCCGCAGGTTTAGA
Organism: Candidatus Melainabacteria bacterium; assembly: GCA_003258725.1. GTDB lineage: Bacteria > Cyanobacteriota > Vampirovibrionia > Gastranaerophilales > Gastranaerophilaceae > UBA6984. The sequence continues at coordinate 32,403 of QHMG01000010.1, read as the reverse complement.
CCAAAAAATGAGTGAAGATACATCATCTGCAGTAAGAGTTGCAGTAGATGCATTAAAACTTATCATTGAACAAGACAGAGCAGCTAAAAAGTAGATAATAAAAAACAAAGAAATGAAACAGGGCAGTTAAATTAATTGCCCTGTTTTTAATATCTTTTTTTATGAAAAATATCTCCTATTTTAATAATACCAAAAAGGTAAAGTTTATCTTGAACAAAATTTCTTTTAATTATCAATATTGGTAATCCACATATTTTGATAGAATCTTTTTGATAATAAGGATATAAATTTAAAAACTTCCAAGATAAATTATGTTCTTCGATAAAATTTCTAACATATCTACAACTTATTAAGAAATCTTTTCTCAAGTTTTTTGATGATTTTGTCAATGAGTTATTATTATCAAAATATGAGTTAAAGGAGTTGTTTAATTTTGATGAATTTGAAAATATTAATTACATAAAACAAGAGTTTAACAAATTACTAAAATCCACTGATACAAAGAAAATAAAATCTTTATATAAAATCTACAAAACATTATAAGGAAAAGGCGCAGACGAAAATCGTCTGCGCCTTCATTTATTAAATTTTAATTATTTTCTTAATTTTTCAACAAATCGTTTTAATCGTTCCATTGCCCGTTTTAGATTTTCTATTGAATAAGCGTAAGAAATTCTCAAAAATCCTTCTCCGCTGTCACCAAAAGCAGTACCTGGAACTACTGCGACATGTTCTTCTTCCAAAAATTTCATAGCAAATTCTTCACTTGTCATACCAAACTCTTTTATGCTAGGAAACACATAGAATGCCCCATAAGGTTCAAAACATTCTAATCCCATTTCTTTAAAAGCGTTCATTAAAAAGCGTCGACGCTGGTTATAACTTTCACGCATCAATTTTACATCGTCATCACCTTTTTTAAGAGCTTCTACTGCTGAATATTGGCTAGTTGTAGGAGCGCACATTATTGCGTATTGATGAATTTTCACCATTTGTTCTATAATTTCTTTAGGTCCGCAAGCATATCCTAAACGCCAGCCTGTCATTGCATAAGCCTTTGAAAAACCATTAATTAAGATTGTACGCTCTTTCATGCCTGCGATACTTGCAATTGAAATATGTTTTTCTTTGTACGACAATTCACCATAGATTTCGTCAGAGATAACATAGATATCATTTTCAATACAAACTTTTGCAATTTCTTCTAAATCCTTTCGTTCCATAATTGCACCAGTCGGATTATTTGGAAACGGTAAAATTAAAATTTTTGTTTTATCTGTAATTGCATTTTTTAATTCTTCAGCGGTTAATCTAAACTCATTTTCTGCTTTCAAGTCAATAATTACAGGTTTTGCCCCCGCAAGAATTGCACAAGGCTCATAAGAAACATAAGAAGGCTGCGGAATTATAACTTCATCACCGGCATTAACCATTGCTCTAAGACCTATATCAATAGCTTCAGAGCCACCAACAGTTACGATAATTTCAGTAGCTGGATTGTAAGAAATATTTTGAGTACGTTTTAAATAGTTATCAATTTCAACACGCAACTCTTTTAGTCCTGCATTAGAAGTATAGAAAGTCTTGCCCTTTTCTAGAGCATAAATACCTTCTTCTCTGATATGCCAAGGGGTATCAAAATCTGGTTCACCAACACCAAGAGAGATAACGTCTTTCATCTCACTAACGATATCAAAAAATTTTCTAATACCTGATTTTTTCAAACTTACTACTGTTTTTGAAATTGGAATGCTCATGGTGTTATAATCTCTCTTTCGTCATCTTCTTTTTTTGAAAGAATTGTGCCATGATCTTTATATTTTTTCAAAATAAAGTGAGTTGCTGTGCTCAAAACACTTTCTAAAGTTGATAATTTATCTGACACAAAGGCTGCTATTTCTTTTAAAGATTTTTCTTCTAACGTAATTAATAAATCATATCCTCCAGAAATTAAGTAAACAGATTTAACTTCTGGGTACTTATAAATTCTTTCTGCAATTTTATCAAACCCTTGCCCACGTTGAGGTGTAACCTTAACTTCAATAAGTCCTGTAACTTTTTCGGTTGAAGTTTTTTCCCAATCTATAAGCGTGTGATATCCACAGATAATACCTTCTTTTTCAAGTTCTTGCATTTCGTTTAGAACTTCTACTTCGGTTGAGCCAAGCATTACTGCAAGTTCTTTAATATCAATTCGACTATTTTTTTCTATAATTCGTAGTAATTCTTCTTTCATTTAAAAACTCCTTTATGTTTTTTACATTATAAAGGAATAAATAAAATTAGGCATGCTTTTAACATTCGTTTATTTAGTTCTAAATCCATAATCTTGTGAAATTGTTCTACCTATTGACGTAATTTTTCCTGTAATACAGTTTCTACAATAATCAGGAGAATCATTTATACAAATTTTATCAGGATAAATCTCATATTTTTTACGGTAATCACCTTCCGTAATATTTGGCATTACAACATTTGCACCGCTTTGAAGTGCTATTATTCTGCCATTTGAATTAATAGATTCCATTGCAGTTGTTGCTGGAATATTAATATTTTTAAGTAGTAATCGAATTACAGCCATAACTCTCAAAGATAACTTAAATCTTTTTTCTTTATCTTCTTTAGTGTCTTTGCCAGTCCACAATGGAGTTTCTGGATGAGGAATAAATGGACCAACACCTATCATATCAAAATTATTTTCCTTAAAAAATAAAATATCATTTGCTAAAGACTCAATTGTTTGGTTAGGAAGTCCAACAAGACAGCCAGAACCTGTTTCAAATCCAAGTTTTTTTAAATTCTTTAAACATTCAACTCTGTTTTCATAACTCATTTTTGGGTGCAATTCGTGATACAAATTAACATCAGTCGTTTCAATCCTAATTAAATATCTATCAGCCCCTGCATCCTTGTAGGCTTTATATTCTTCGTAAGATTTTTCGCCTAGACTAAGAGTCAGAGCAACGTCCATTTTCTTAATTTCTTTGATAATATGAACCATTCTGTCTTGCGTAAAATAAGCATCTTCACCCGATTGTAAAACAATCGTTTTGTAACCGTACTCAACGCCTTTTTTTGCAAAATCAATAATTTCGCCTTCTGTTAATCTATATCTTTCAAGTTTTTTATTAAAACAATTTAGCCCACAATATTTGCAAGTATTTTTGCAATTATTTGAAAATTCAATTAAGCCTCTTAAATGAACTTCATCTCCAACGTATTTTTTTCGACATTCATCAGCATATTTAAAAAGTAATTCATCATCACTCTTTAGAAGTTGCACTATTTCTTCCTGTGAAACTCCTTTGTCTGAATTTAATTTGTCGAGGATATTTTTAATCATTATTTAACCACGTCAATAATACCGCCACCGATTACAACGTCATCATTATAAAATACAGCTGATTGTCCAACTGCAATTGATTTTTGCATAATATCAAATACAACCTCAACATCACCATTATCAACAGGACGGATAATTGCATCTGTAGGTTCTTGAGTTGAACGAATTTTTACTTTGCATTTCATTTCAGAATCAAGATTTTCTATTGAAATCCAATTCATTTTTGTTGCAACTAACGTGTTGTGCATGGTTTTATCTTTAAAGCCTACAACGACCTCGTTTGTGTCTTTTCTTAGCTCTAATACATAAAGAGGTTCTGTTGAGGCTATGCCCAAACCTTTTCTTTGTCCAATTGTATAGTTCCAAATACCATTATGTTGTCCTAAGACTTTACCATCTGTATCAACGATATTACCAATTTTATCTTTCACCTGAAGCAATTCATTATAATCACCTTCATAAAAATCTTGGCTATCTGGTTTTTCTGCAACTTCTAAGCCATGCTTTTTAGCGATATCTCTAATTTCTTCCTTTGTAAAATCACCCAAAGGCAACATTATATTTGCTAATTGGTCTTGTCTTAATCTATATAAGAAATATGATTGGTCTTTTTTAGGATTTACACCACGCTTTAATAAATATCTGCCATTTTCACCCTGAGCAATTCTTGCGTAGTGACCTGTTGCAAATTTATCAAAATTAATTCCATTTTCTTTTGCTAAATGTGGCAAAACATCAAACTTAATAAGAGAATTACACCAAATACATGGGTTTGGAGTTCTTCCTGATAAATATTCTTTTTTAAAATTATCTAAAACTATTTTTTCATATTGTTCAGCGCAATCAAATACGTGAAACTCAATTCCAATTTCTTCACAAATCTTGCGTGCAGCTTCAATATCTTCTTTTTCATCTGGACCAAAGCAAGCTCCATGTGTCGATTTTTTTTCAGGAAGTGCATTTATTTTTTCTTGAATTTCTTTATAAACACCACCTTTGCCCCAAATAGCCATTGTGGCACCAACAACTTCATGACCTTGTTCTTTTAACATTAAAGCAGTTGTTGAAGAATCAACACCTCCAGACATGCCAACCAATATCTTCATAATTTTATCCTCATTCCGTATTTTCTGAAAAAATTATAACACGAAATAGCGAGGCGGGCGGAATTTGATAAACAAATTCCGCCCTTATTGTTTTTAAGCGAGAGTGTATAAATTTTTAATTAAATCCTATTTACCAATTTCAGTAGCTTTTAAAGCCATTGATTTTGTAATATTCATAACCGCTAAGTTGGCTTCATAAGCACGTTGTGCCATCATAGCATCTGCGATATCAACCATAGGGTTTACGTTTGAACTTCTGATATAACCACTTGCATCTGCGTCTGGGTGACCAGGTTTGTAAATTCTTTCACCTGGAGTTGGATCTTCAACAATACCACCATAAGAAACACCACCAGATAAAGCTCCATGTTGAGATAAACCAAAAGTGCCGTCTTGCATATTATTTAAAATTGCATTAAACGATTCACCTTGAATTGAGTTCAAAACAGGAATCTTTCTCACATAATTTGGAGTATCAATATTCGCAATGTTCTTTGCATGAACGTCTAATCTTGCACCGTGTGCTTTTAAGGCATTTGAGCCTATGTACATTGAATCTAAAATTCCCATTTTTTACCTCGCTTTGTTTTAAAATATTTCTCTTACAAAATATATATCGTTATCTTCCTACGTTAACTACAGTTTTCATCATAGAAATTACATTAGACATACGACGTGTTGCCATTGTGTAAATTAATGAGTTTTCTTGCATGCCAATTAATTCATCAGCTACATTAACGCCTTCAGCTGTTCCTTGTTGAACTACGCTTGTTGTACCCATTTCTTTAGAAAGTTTTGTTTCTAAAGGACCAGATGCGTTACCCAAACATGTTGCAAAATCTAAATCTTGTCTTACATAACCTGGAGTATCAACATTTGCTATATTTTGTGTTAATAATTTTTGTCTTTTTGCTACTAAGTTTAAAACTTGTGATGTTCTTCCGAAACTGTCTACAGGATTGAATGCTACCATTTTTTATTACCTCGCTTATTTTCTTCTCTCTAACTTGTTACTTCAACTATGATTCTCTGATGTTAATTGATTTGTTATACATATCATCTGTCATTTTCAAAACACTCATACTTGCCAACATTGAAGCGTTTAATCTTAACATTTCGTTTACTGATGTGTAAATATTTGTGTTTGAGTTTTCCAAATAGTTTTGAGTAATCATATTGTGATTTTTAACTAATTGAGGCTCACCAGATTCTTCTGTTTGCCAAACTCTATTGCCATGAGAGTCTTGTTGTAAACCTTCCGGACAATCAAATTGAACTACTGGAATTGTTCCTAAGCATTTACCTTTGCTGTCCATTGCTGATTCATAAGTAAAAACTCTGCCGTCTGGTTTAATTTGGAATTTGTATAAGTTTGCAGGAAGTTTAATACCTGCACCTACAACCCAACCATCATTTGTTAAAAGATAACCGTCTTTACCTCTTTTAAATGAACCGTCTCTTGTGTAAGCAACTTCGCCATCTGGAGAAACGATTGGAATAAAACCTTCGCCATCAATTGCTACATCATAAGGGTTGCCTGTAATTTTTAAGCTGCCTTTTTGATAATCTGTTCTAACAGCACCGTGAACATAACCATCGTCTGATAACATTTGTTCAAATCTAACCGCTTTGTAGCCATTTGTGCTGTAATTAGCAAAGTTTGTACCAACATAGCCTAATCTTTCAAATTGGCTTGATGCGTTATTAATATTTTTTCTGATTATACCTTGCATATTGTACATAATTATTACCTCGCTTAAATTATTTTACTTAGCTTGCTGAACCTAATTGGCTAATTGTTTTTTGAAGATTTGAATTTTCTATTAAGAACATTTGTCTGTTTGCTTCAAAGTTTCTTTTAACTGGCATCAAGTTCATAAATTCATTTTGCAATGATACGTTTGAAAATTCGCAATAACCTTGTTGAACTTGAGGATTTACAATCCCTGCACCATTTTGGTCTACAATACCTAAGTTAGCAACATGCTTTAACTTTTTTGTTTTTCTGTCAAAAACGCTAATTGCACCTCTTGTATTAACTACAACATCTTTTGCGCCCTTTGGTAAAGTACCGAATTTGATAGGAACACCTGTGTTAGATAAAACTTTGTTACCGTCTAGGTCTAAGAAATTACCGTCAACGTCGATTTTAAAACGACCATCACGAGTCATTTTTACACCGTCTTGAGTTTGAACTTGGAAATAACCTTTAGAAGCCATTGCTAAATCTAGAGGATTATCTGTGATAGAAAGTCTACCAACTTGATCATCAACAACAGTTGATAAACCGTCAACTCCAAGATATTCAGTAAATGAAGAAACAACAGCTTCTTTACGTTGATATCCAACTTTATCAAAACCATTTACGTTGTCAGAAGCATTAGCCATTAATGCTGTTTGAACTTGCATAGCCTTAATTGCTGTCTTTAAACCGCTTTCATTAAATTGTACGCCGCTATTTAATCTCATAATTACCGCCTCGCTATAATTCTCTTATTCTTTTAATCGGATAAATTCAAGTAAAGTAGAGTAAATTGATTAAATCTCATCTGTTTAGTGGATTTTACTTTATGTATAATGATAATTTATAAAAAGTCAAAAAAATTGCTTGACATAATTTTTTTTACCGTTTACAATAGAGAGGTCAACGCATGACACGCCGGCATAGCTCAACGGTAGAGCAACGGTTTTGTAAACCGTAGGTTGTAGGTTCGATTCCTATTGCCGGCTTGTTTGTTGATAACCCCTCGAGCCTTTGTGGCGCAGGGGTAGCGCACTCCCTTGGTAAGGGAGAGGCCACGAGTTCAAATCTCGTCAAAGGCATTTAGACATGGGTCGGTGGCCGAGTGGCTAAAGGCAACAGACTGTAAATCTGTCGACGCGAGTCTACGGTGGTTCGAATCCACCCCTGCCCAAATTTTAAAAACTCCTTAATGATAGTATTCATCAAGGAGTTTTTTTATACAAAGGAATTTATTTCAAATGAACGAAAAAGAAAAAATGTTAAACGGTTTATGGCACAGCCCTAGCGAAGATAAAACTTTATTTGAAGAAAGAACTCGTTGCAAAAAACTTTGCCATGAACATAACTTGTTATCTCCTGAAAAAGTAAATGAACGACAAAAAATATTGAAAGAAATTCTAGGGTCAACAAAAGAAAACTTTTTAATTGAACAACCTTTTATCTGCGATTACGGCTACAACATTGAAATAGGCAAAAACTTTTATGCAAATCATAACTTATTAATTCTTGATTGCGCCAAAGTAACTTTTGGAGATAATGTTTTCATTGGACCAAACTGTTCTTTCTACACACCAGTACACCCACTTGATGCAAAAACAAGAAATCAAGGTATAGAAATTGCAAAACCTATTAAAGTTGGCAATAACGTATGGTTTGGCGGAAATGTTACTGTTCTACCAAACGTAACTATTGGTGACAATTGTGTAATCGGTGCTGGAAGTGTAGTTACAAAAGACATTTCTGCAAATTCACTAGCCGTAGGCAATCCTGCAAAAGTTATTAAAGAAATTGAACAAAAATTTTAGAAAATATTAAAAAGAAGCCTTATATTCTTTTATTTTATCCTTCTTCAATTTCATATATTTTGATTTTTGCGTAGGTGTTAAAATTTTATACAAATCATTTTCGTAAGCAGTTGTATAGCTATCTAAGACTTTGCTATTTGCTTTTAGTTTTTTCTTTTCAACATTTACAAGCCCTTTTGATGGTCTTGGCTTGCTGGTTAGTCTTGACAATCTGTTCATAGTATAAAAATCTTCTGTCAAAATAGGTTTAATTTGCCCATAGAACTCTTTATCAAGCTTTTTTATTTCAATCGCCTGAGGAGGGGTAATCTCTAAAGTGCTATAAACTGCACGTCTATATATCTTCATTTTTTCAATAGTGTTATTAGTTTGATAATTAACAAATTTCCTTTCTTCAACCATATAGTCTGAAGTTTCAGCTATACAAGAATTTACACTAATAAATGATATTAAAAATAACAATAAAAATATTTTCTTAAACATAATTACCTCATTTCGACAATATTATACCAAAAGACAAAATAAAAGTATAACAAATTTCAACAGCTACATTTCATATTATTATTGAACAGCATGCCTTTTTTACAAGTATGTTCCTAAAATTTATCATCACAAAAATTAACAATAATGTTATTAAATACACCCAATATGGGTACTATAATAATATATACCCCAATTTTATCTATTCACCACAGGAGTTTTATCATAAGAGAGATTAAGAAAATACTTTATGCTGAAGATGATGAAGATATTAGAATCATCGTCAAGATTGTGCTTGAGTCAAAAAACACAAGCCTAAGTCTAGATTTTGCAAACAATGGTCCAGAGTTGCTTGCAAAGTTGCGCTACACAACTCCAGATTTAATTCTGCTTGACGTAATGATGCCTCAAATGGACGGTCCAACAGTTTTAAAAGAACTTAGAAAAAATCCTAAGCTAAAAGATATTCCTGTTATATTTTTAACATCAAAAGTTCAACCGCATGAAATCGGAGAATTAGAAGCCCTTGATGTTTTAGGAATTATCCAAAAACCGTTTGATACAATGAATTTGTATAGCACAATAAAAGAAATGTGGGATAAACATTTCAATGCTATTGAACAAACAAATTAACAAAATAAGGCACGCCGGTCATACTGACCGGCGTGCCTTATTTCAAACTATTTTACCAAAGGCAAAGTAACCGTAAATGTTGTAACATTATTCTTTGAAGTATAGCCAATTGTACCGTGCATTTTATCTGCTAAAAGTTTAGCTATAGCAAGTCCTAAGCCAACACTTGTATTTTGCGGATTAGATTTTTCATCTATTTGCTTAAATCTATTGAAAATACTGTCTTCCATGCCTGCTGGGATTTGAACACCGGTATTTGTTATGGTTACAACAATATCCTTTTTTTTAACCTTTGCACTTATCGGGATTGTTTCACCAAAATTTGAAAACTTGTATGCATTTGAAATAAGATTTGAGAAAAGTTGCAAAAGTTTTTCACTATCAACTTTTGCACATTCATCTTTTAATTCAATTTTTGGAACTATTTTCACATCAAATGCAGTTGTAGGCTTTTCCGTCATTTTAATAGCCTTCAATAAAATTGGCTTAACTTCTTGTTTTGATAAATTTAACTTTATTGTATTAGCCTCTAATCCTTCAAGTTCAAGAATATTACTAATTAATGTTGTTAATTTTGTTGTGTTCTTTTTAGCAATTTTTAGCATTTCTGCACAAGAGGTATCAATGTCTCCGACTAAACCATTAAGAATTAAATCAATACTACCTGCAATTGAAGTTAAAGGTGTTCTAAGTTCATGACTTATAATTGAAAGGAATTGATTTTTCAAATTATCCATCATCATTTGAGCCGTTACATCTTTATTAAAGCCTGTAATTGCAATAACATTACCTTTTTCATCAAAAACTGGACTTTTAAAACTTTCAAACCATATTTCTTTACCGTCTCTAACGACTTTTCTAACATTTCTGAACGTTTTTTTAGTTTTAATAACCTCTAAATCCTCCGCTTGGTAAGACGATGCAATTTCGTATGGTTCAAATTCAAAATCGTCATGTCCTAAAATTTGTTCTCTTGTTAATCCACAAGTGAGAAACTCATCATTTACAGCCAGAAATTTTCCGTTTACATCTTTCAAAAACGCACTTGCCGGAAGATTATCAAGCAGGGCTTTTTCTCTCAAGGCATTAATATTGGCTTTTTCTGTAAGTTTAATCTTATTGATTGCAATATTAACCTGCTTTGCACAAAGATTAAAACCTTTTACATCGTCCTCAGTCCAAGCATTATTATTGTCATATTTACCCATAACAACAACTGTTGCAGTAGTTTCAGTTCTATTAAAAATTGTTGTCATTGCTGAAACTAAACCAATTTTGTTATACGCATCTCGAATAAAATCTGGAATATCATACGAATTCACGCTATTGAACGTCACTTCTTTATTCAAATTAAAAATAATGTCGTTCCAATATGACATTATTTTTTCAGTCATTTTGATTGGCAAAACTTCCGAAATAGACTTAATTGATTTGTCAACCTTCAGTTCCTGCATAATGTTGTACAATCCATTTTTGTAAAATTCAACAATCATAATTCTATCTGCATTAAAAAATTTCATTATCATTTTACAAATTGAACTGTACAATTTATCTTTAGATACCGTATTTTCAACGACATTGACTAAAGACAAAATAAATTCTTTTTTATCAGTTTCTTTTTGTAATTCGTATTTTGAATATGCTGTCTCAGAAATAGTTTCCGCTACTAGAGCCAACATTTTCATTGCTTTTTTAGCTTCGCTAAGTTTTATTTTCTTTATTTTTTTTGCAGAAAGTAGATATTCTTCTTTTTCTTTAATTCCAAGTTTTTCGGATAAATCTAAAATACTTTTTTCTTTCAAATTTTCAGTCAAAAACTGACCACCCATAATTGCGCCTAAATATTTGTTATCAACGAATATTGGGATTGCGATATCAATCAAACCGGCATGACATTTATAAATTGTCGGCTTTCTCGTTTTTGAAATTTTCTCCCATGCCGCTTTATCACAATTTTCACAAAATTCACAACCTAATTTTGAATTTCTTGTCATTTTACAAAATTTTGTGAACTGAATATTTGCAATAATCTTATTTTCATCAACACAACTACAACCAAATCCAAAAGTCTTATGGAAAGTTTTCAAAATTCTTTCCACTGTTTTTTTATCAACCAAATCTGATAGTATAACTTTTGAGCGATTTATTTTTTTTGCCATATAAAGATCTCAAATTGTAAAGCTCACTTCATGGTATAACAAAACATTAAAAAATTCAACTTAAAAACGCTAAATTTATTGTTTATTTCCCTCTTTTCTTTTTTTTATAAGTTGCTATAATATAAGTATGGCAGTAGTAATTGTGACATCTATTATATTAATATTCTTAGTAGCTCTATCATTTTTTGGTATTGCCTTGTCGCAAATGACTTTTTTTACGGCATTTCCAAGAACCGCAGCTTATGGAGATCCAAATAAATTAAGATATATTCATCTAAAAGGCTTTTTCTTCATAATTTCAAATGATATTTTTGGCAATGATGTTATTTATCAAAACGAAGCCTCAAATATGATGTTTCAGTACAACTTAAAGCCTACAATGAACCCCGCAGAAATATTAAACTCAAAAAAAGACCTAAATATTGAAATTTTAGATACTGTTAAAAACGAAACCATGTCTTACACAGTACCTCACAGCGCAAAAGCACAGGCAATCAGATTTTTCACTGCATATAGAGATTTAATGCAAAGAATTCACGCTCACAAAATGAATGTTCAAACAAATTCTGAGAATAAATAATATTTTTAAAAAATATTGCGCCAAAAAACTTGTTCATGAGATAATTAAATTATCAGAAGAAGGAAAGAAGGTAAATTTATGTCAGATGTAAGAGTTAGAATTGCACCATCGCCAAGTGGAAACCTTCACGTTGGAACTGCAAGAACAGCTTTGTTTAACTATTTATACGCTAAAAAAGTTGGCGGTAAATTTGTTTTAAGAATTGAAGACACAGATGCTGAGCGTACAAGCCAAGCATATATTGATAACATTTTTGATAGCTTAAAGGCACTAGGCTTAAATTGGGACGAAGGTCCAGATGTAGGCGGTCCTTATGGTCCTTACACTCAATCAGAAAGATTTGATATTTATCCGAAATATGTTCAAATCTTATTAGAAAAGGGCTTTGCTTACGAATGTTTCTGCACTCCTGAAGAATTAGAAGCAGAAAAAGAAGAAGCTACAAAAAACAAAAAGGCTTATGTATATTCTAAAAAATGTGAAAAATTAAATGATATTGAAAAAGACAGATTAAGAGCTGAAGGCAGAAAACCTGCAATTCGTTTTTCTGTTGAAAAAGCAACAAAAGCGTTCCACGATTCATCAATTATTCACTTTGACGATCTTGTAAAAGGAGATTTACACCAAGATACAAACCTAATTGGTGATTTCGTAATTATGAAATCTAATGGTTCTCCAACTTACAACTTTGCGGTTGTAATTGATGATATGCTAATGAAAATTTCACACATCATTCGTGGTGAAGACCATATTTCTAATACCTTCAAGCAAATCTTAATCTATGAAGCCTTAGGTGCAGAAGTTCCAAGATTTGGTCACTTAGGTATGATTTTAGCTCCCGATAGAAGTAAATTGTCAAAAAGACACGGTGCAACTGCAGTTTCTGAATTTGTTGAAAAGGGCTATTTAACAGATGCTTTAATTAACTTTGTGGCACTATTGGGTTGGGCTCCATCTGACGGAAACGAAATTAAATCAGTTGATGAAATCGCTCAAGACTTTAGAATTAATGAAGTTTCATCTTCAAACTCTATCTTTGAATACGATAAATTAAATTGGATGAATAGCCAATATATCAAGAAACTTGATATCAATGACTTGAAAGAAAGATTGAAACCATTCTTAACTAAATATGATTTATCTACAATGACAGATGAACAATATACTCACATGGTTGAAATCACAAGAGACCCATTAACAATTCTTTCTGACATCACAGATGCTGTTTCATATTTCTTTGGCGAAGATGTAGAAATCGACCCAGAAGTTCAAACAACAGTTCTTGATACAGAAGTTTCTCAAGATGTTTTAAAAGCATTTGCAGAACAAGCTAAAGATTGGGAATGGACAGAAGAAAACTTACACGAAAAACTTGAAGAATTTCGTGGTTTCTATAAAGAAAAAGGCGTAAAAGCAAAAGTTACAATGTGGGCTATCAGAGCAGCTGTTACAGGTAGAACTCGTGGTGCTGATATGGTTGGTACACTTGTTATACTTGGTAAAGACAAAACTTTACACAGAGTAACTAAAGCTATTAAATAACCAAACTAGGCAATTATAAAATTTGTTAATAGTAAATATACTCTCTTTTGTATAACAAAGGAGGGTATATTTTTATGGATAACATTAACAAAACAATTTATGAAATCGTTGCAGAAAGCGATAGTAACAGAATTACAGTATTTACAAACCATCTAAAAATTGACGGATTTGTTTATCAATGTGACGGCAAATGTAAGGAAGTCGCAAACGGAGTATTAACATTAAACAATGCTATCGTATGTAGAATTGACGATTATTGTTCTTGTGACGAAGAAGAATGTACTTGTAACGACATTGCCTGTTTCAAATATGACTGGCTAAATATTATGCATTCAAAAATTGTTTCGTTTAGCGTTTTAAAATAATAAAAAATTAGGGGCGAAGCCTTTGGCTTCGCCCCTAAAATATATATAATCTCAAAGATTATTATTTGCAATCACAACCACAGCTGCAACAAGTTAAACCTAGAGCTTCTTTAGCTTCTTCTAATCTAACTTTGATACGTCCGTCAACTGCGATACCTTCACCTGATTTTTCAGAGATTAACAATGGGTTAATATCTAATTCATCAATGAATTTGTAATCAGAAACTAATTGAGACAATCTCAATAATGTTTCTTGAATTTGATCCATTTGTGCCGGAGTTGTACCTCTAGCACCTTCTAACAATTTGTATGCTTTTACTGATTTAATCATTTCAGAAGCATCAACGTCTGTTAATGGTGCAATTCTGAAAGTTACGTCTTTCATAACTTCGATGAATACACCACCTAAACCAAACATCATCATTGGGCCGTATTGAGGGTCTGTTGCAATACCGCAAACCATTTCTCTGTTGCCTTTAACCATTTCTTGAATGATTACACCTTCAAGACCATCTAACAATCCTTTTTCTTCAAGTTTTGATAATAAGTCTTTGTATTCAGCTCTTAATTGTTCTTCAGATTGAATGTTAACTCTTACACCGCCAACATCTGTTTTGTGAGAAGTTGTTTTTGAAGTCATTTTCATTACAACAGGGTAGCCAATTGAATTACCAACATTTACAACTTCTTCTTCATTTGTAGCGAAACCAGATTTACATACTCTGATACCGTAAGCATCTAATACATCAATTGATTCACGAGTTGTTAATTGTGCACGGTCTTCTTTTAAAGCATTGTACATAATGCTTTCAGCTTTCTTTCTATCAACATCGTAGCAAGGAATTTTGCCTTCTGGTCTTGCAATCCATTTACGTTGTTGATCTAATCTCATAAAGCCTTCTGCAGCTTCTTCAGCATACATAAAGAATGGCATATTAACTTTCATATCTGATAATGTTGTAAAGAATTCGCTCTTAGTCATGAATACACCAATAACTGGTTTTTCTGGATGTTGAGCTTTAATTTCCATAACGGCTTTTGCTACATCAATATCCTTTAAGCCTAAGAATGGTAAGTAGATAACCATAATCATATCAACATTTTCATCAGCAATAACTGTTTTTAATGTTTCTTGGTAGTGTTCAATTGGTGCAGATGCAATCATATCTATTGGGTTTTTAACTGATGCTGCTGCCGGTAAGAAACTTCTTAATTTTTCTTTTGTTTCTTCAGTAATTTTAGCCATTTGCATACCGTATTCACATACAGCATCTGTAGCCATAATACCAGGACCACCTGAGTTAGTGATGATTGCTACTCTGTTTCCTTTTGGAATTGGGCAGTTAGCAAATACTTTTGCTGTTGAGAATAAGTTTTTCAAAGAATATTCTCTGATAACACCTGATTGAGCCAATAATGCGTTAGCGGCTTTATCAGCACCTGCTAAAGAACCTGTGTGAGAAGATGCTGCTGAAGCACCTGCTGCTGAACGACCAGCTTTTAAAGCAAGGATAGGTTTTTTCTTAGAAATTCTTGTTGCTAATTTTCTGAAGTTAGCAGGGTTTTGGATTGATTCCATGTATAATAAAATTTGTTCAACGTCTTTTTCGTTTTCCCAATATTCTAATGCTGTTTCAGCGTTAACGTCTGCTTGGTTACCGATTGAGATGAATTGAGCAAAACCTAAGTTTAAGTCTTTTAAGATGTTCAAAATACCGCCACCTAAAGCACCTGATTGTGAAACGAAACCGATGTTACCACGTTCTGGAAGTGATTCAGCAAAACAACCGTCCATACTGATTTCAGGGTCTGTGTTTACAACACCTAAGCAGTTAGGACCTACACATCTCATGCCATATTCATTTAATTTTTCAGTTAATTGTTTTTCAAGTTCAGCACCCTCTTTGCCTGTTTCTTTAAAACCAGCTGTGATAATACATAAACCTTTAATACCTTTTTCGTTACATTGGTCAATTGTTGATAAAACGAATTTTGAATTAACAACGATGATTGCTAAATCAATATCCTCTGGAACTTCGTTAACTGTTGTATATGCTTGTAAGCCTTCTATTACACCACCTTTTGGGTTAATCGGATAAATTTTACCTGTAAATTTGTATTCTTGTAATCTTTTCATGATATCAGAACCAATTGTGTGTTCTTTAGTAGAAGCACCAACAACTGCAATTGATTTTGGACGCATGATCTTGTCTAATTGTTCTTTTAGCATTTGTCTTTCCTTTCCTTTAATCTGCTATATTAATATCCATTTTTAATCCATTGTCTAACTCTGAATTCTGCGCCTAGAGATTTTGCAACTTCTTCACAAGCTACAAGGTCTAATGTGTAATCTGGGTAACCGTCTACAACAGTCATTATTGTTTTAATACCATATTCTACACATTCTTTTGTAAATTTTTTCATTTCTTCAAAAGCATTTTCAAACTTTGGCTTTGAAATTAATTTATATTGTTCATCATTTGAAGCATTCAAACTAACAGAAACAACATCGACTAAGTTTTGAATTTCAGGTAAAATACATCTTTTATTTATAACATTACCGTGTCCGTTAGTATTCACACGAACTTTAATGTCTTTCTCTTTTAGGTAAGAAGCAACCCCTTTAAGTAAATCTAATCTCATAAAAGGTTCGCCATATCCGCAAAACACAACTTCTTCTGGAGTATCAAAATTTGCAAATTGCGCAATTACATCTTTTGCCTCAACATCTTCTTTTTCCAACCACATATTCTTGCCTTTTATTTCGTCAACTGTATTTCTAATACAGAAAAGACAAGCATTTGAACACTTATTGGTTAAATTTACATAAAGTGTTTTTGAATGTTCGGCATCATCTTCAATTGAATATACGTACGTATCCATAGCAACATTATCACATGTTGAATTTTCATTGTAAAGGAGATATGAAGAATATTAATTACGGCAAATTTTTATCCAAAAATTTGCCGTTTAAAATTAAAAATCAAAAGTTTCGTTATCAATCATATTCTTAAATTTAGTAATATTTGATTGGAATAACAACTGTAAATCGCCAACAGGGCCGTTTCTTTGTTTTGCGATAATAATATCGGCTTTACCTTTTGAATCAGCTTTTTGGTTAATTTCTTGAACTTCACCGTCTTCATCTTTTTTATCTTTGTTGTAATAATCCTCACGGTGAATAAACATTACAATATCAGCATCTTGTTCGATTGCACCAGAATCACGCAAGTCAGAAAGCATTGGACGTTTGTCACCACGTTCTTCAACCTTACGAGACAATTGTGAAAGTGCGATAATTGGAACATTCAATTCCCTTGCTAAGATTTTTAGCCCTCTTGAAATTGCTGAAATTTCTTGGTTTCTATCGTTGTTACTTGAAGAACTGTTAATTAGCTGTAAGTAGTCAATTACAACCAGTCCTAAATCTTTGACTTCCATTGCCAAACGTCGACATTTTGCACGAATATCTGTTAATGTACAACCGGCTGTATCATCAATGTAAATTGGAACATCAGAGAATTTTTCCATTACCGTTGCTAGCTTATTCCAGTCTTTACTTTGCATATTACCACTACGCAATCGTTGAGAATCAACTTCCGCCTCTGCACACATCATACGTTGAACCAATTGTTCACGTGACATTTCAAGTGAAAACATTGCAACAGGAACTTTTGATTTAATTGCAACATTAGCAACAATGTTCAAGGCAAAAGCAGTTTTACCCATTGACGGACGAGCTGCAAGAATAATTAAATCAGATTTTTGAAGCCCATTTGTCATATCATCTAACTTATAGAAATGAGTTCTTACACCAGTACACTCGTCACGGTGTTGATAACGATATTCAATTTTGCTATATACGTTAAATACATCCTCTTTAACAGGAATAAAATCTTTTGTAGATTTTTGAGAAGAAATATCAAAAATCAATTTTTCTGCATTTTCAAGAGAATCATCTACATTATCTTGATCATAACCAGATGCAACAATTTCAGAACCAGCCGTAATTAAAGCTCTTTTGATAGATTTGTCTTGAATAATTTTTGCATAATAACCTACGTTTGCGGTTGTTACGGTTTTAAAAGCTAAATCGTTGATAAAAGCACGACCGCCAACAAGTTCTAAACGTGAAGAATAGCTTAAAACATCTGACACAGACACAATATCAATCATTTGGTTTTGGTTAAATAATTGAAGCATTGCTTCAAAAACATAACGGTGAGCAGGTTTGTAAAAACTTTCAGCATTAATTGATTCAACGACTTTTGGCATAACCGAAGGATTAACAAGAATTGCGCCTAAAACCGCTTCTTCAGCAGCAATGTCTTGTGGCATAAGTGCAGCGTTAATGTCAGTTGTTGTTTGTTTTTTAGTAGTTGTTCTTCCAGCCATTTTTAGTAAAATCTTCCTTAAATTTATAATAAGAGGTTATCATGCAAACAGATAAAATTAAAGAATAAAATTAAGTATATTAAAAAAAGTTTAGGAATTTTAAAAAAAATTAAAAAAGGTACTTGCATATTTTTTTTGCTTGTGTATAATGGATATACAACCGAACGAAATGCGGGGGTAATTCAGTGGTAGAATGCTTCCTTGCCAAGGAAGATGTCGCGAGTTCGAGCCTCGTCTCCCGCTCCATTAAAAATAAGACCTATGTAAAGGTCTTATTTTTTTTATTTAATTATTTATGCTAAAATTGCCGTATTAAATTAAGGAGAACAAAATTGCTTGCTTATAAATACAAAGAACACGAAAAATTTGAACTGATTGAAAAAGAAAAACCACAAATTATTGACTCTAAAGATGCAATCGTAAAAGTTACGATGAGTAGCATTTGCACAAGCGATTTGCATATAAAACATGGTTCCGTTCCAAAAGCTGAAAAAGGAATTACAGTCGGGCATGAAATGGTTGGTGTAGTCGAAGATATCGGTTCAGACGTAAAAAATGTTAAAATTGGCGATAGAGTAACTGTAAATGTCGAAACTTTCTGCGGAGAATGTTTTTTTTGCAAAAATGGATACGTAAATAATTGCACCGATAAAAACGGTGGTTGGGCTTTAGGCTGCCGCATTGATGGTGGACAAGCGGAATATGTGAGAGTTCCTTACGCAGATAATGGACTAAACATAATTCCTCAAAACGTAACAGATGAACAAGCACTTTTTGTCGGAGATGTTTTAGCAACAGGTTTTTGGGCAACTCGTATTTCTGAAATCAAAAAAGAAGATACTGTTTTAATTATTGGCGCAGGTCCAACAGGACTTTGCACTTTGCTTTGCGTAATGCTTAAAAATCCGCAAAAAATTATTGTTTGTGAAAAAGACGAAACTCGAAGAAATTTTGTAAAAAAACATTACCCACAAGTTATTGTAGTCGAACCTAAAAACTGCAAAGATGTTGTTTTAAACGAAAGTGAACACGGCGGTGCAGACGTAGTGATTGAAGTTGCAGGTACAGAAGAAACCTTTAAAATGGCGTGGGATTGCGCAAGACCAAACGCAATAGTTACTATCGTTGCACTTTATGATAAACCAATGATTTTGCCTTTGCCTGATATGTATGGAAAAAATCTTATATTTAAAACAGGTGGGGTTGATGGTTGCGATTGCGAGGAAATTTTATCTTTAATAAAACAGGGAAAAATTGATACGACTCCATTGATAACTCATAAATTCAAACTTGTCGATATCGAAAAAGCATATAAAATTTTTGAAAATAAATTAGATAATGTAATTAAAATTGCAATTGAGAATTAAAACTTATTTGTTATCTTAAGTAAGATTTACAATTAAAAAGACAAGGCTTTTGCCTTGTCTTAGAATTGCTCCAGGCCAGACTTGAACTGGCACTGAGTTATTCGCCCAATCGGATTTTAAGTCCGACGCGTCTACCGATTCCGCCACTGGAGCATATCGTTTTCTACACCGCATCTTCATATATGCGACATTTGGTGTACAACTAACTTATCAAAAAAAAATATAATTGTCAACATCTCTATTAAAAATTTCAAATTGTAAATATTTTTTCACTTTTTGAAAAATTTGCTTGAAAATTTGTTAGCCTAACCTTACAATATAGTCGGATTAGAATAACCACTATAATTATAGAGACAAATTAAAATGAAAGATTTAAGCAAAATAAAAACACTAGACCATTTACCAATTGGGCACGACGCAATTATCTCATCAGTCGATTGCGAAGACAAAGCTCTTAGAAAACACATTTTAGACATGGGTTTAACCCCTCAAACTGAAGTTACATTAATCAAAACTGCACCCTTAGGCGACCCTTTAGAATTACGTCTTAGAGGATATGAGTTAACTCTTAGAAAAAGCGATGCTTCTAAAATTTCTATCAAAGACATTCACGATGCACACGATAAAATTCGCAAACAAAAAGTTTTTAAAGAAACCGATCACTCTGAAATCGGTGAAATACAAAAATATGAAACTCGAAAACTCGGGGGAAAAGTTCAGAAAAAAGAACTTCGACTAGCACTTGCTGGTAACCAAAACTGTGGTAAAACAACTCTTTTCAATAAATTAACAGGTTCAAATCAACATGTTGGAAATTTTCCAGGTGTAACTGTTGACAGAACCGACGGCGTTATCAAGCGCCATAGCGAGGTTACTATCACCGACCTTCCTGGTATTTATTCACTTTCACCTTATAGCAATGAAGAAATTGTAACCAGAAATTTCATTTTAAACGAAAAGCCTGACGGCATTATTAACATTGTTGATGCAACAAACATTGAGCGTAATTTGCTTTTAACAATGCAACTTATTGAACTTGATATTCCTATGGTAATCGCTTTAAATATGATGGACGAGGTTGAAACTGCTGGTGGAAGCATTGATATCAATGGTTTAGAAGCTCGTTTAGGTGTGCCAGTTGTTCCAATTTCAGCATCAAAAGATCAAGGGTTGCAAGAGCTTGTAGAGCATGCTATTAATGTTGCACGCTACGAGGAGCACCCAGGACGTCTTGATTTTTGCGACCACAATGTCAAAAACGAAGATTCAATCCACAGATGTATTCACTCAATTTGTCACTTAATTCAAGACCACGCAGAGGCTTTGCACATTCCACTAAAATTTGCAGCAACAAAACTTGCAGAAGGTGACACACTTGTTGAAAAAGCCCTTCATCTTGATCAAAATGAAAAAGATACCATTTTACACATTGTCGAAGAAATGGAGCAAGAACGAGGTTTAGATAGAGAAGCGGCAATTGCAGACTTGCGTTTTTCCTTTATTGAAAGACTTTGTGACGAATTTGTTCAAAAAACTTCTGACGCACCTAGTCACAAAATGACAGTTGCTGCTGATAAAATTTTAACCGGCAAATACACTGCTGTTCCTGCATTTTTACTAATTATGGCATTAATTTTTTATTTGACATTTGGTCCATTTGGTTCGTTTTTATCTGATGTAATGAATTACGTAATTAATTTCGTTACAATAAAAACTGATATGGCATTAACAGCTTATGGCTTGAATGAGGTTGTTCATTCATTAATTATAAATGGTATTTTTGCAGGTGTAGGAAGTGTTTTGAGCTTTTTGCCAATCATCGCAATTTTATTCTTTTTCCTATCAATATTAGAAGATACAGGCTATATGGCACGTGTAGCGTTTGTAATGGATAAAGCATTAAGAAAAATGGGGCTTTCTGGCAGAAGTTTTGTTCCAATGCTAATCGGCTTTGGTTGTAGCGTTCCAGCGATTATGGCATCAAGAACTTTGCCTTCTGAACGTGATAGAAAAATGACAATCTTGTTAACTCCGTTTATGAGTTGTTCGGCAAAACTTCCTATTTACGCATTATTCACTGCTGCATTTTTTGCAAAAGACCAAATTTTAGTAATTTTAGGATTATATTTAATCGGCATAATCGTCGGGATAATTACCGCATTGATAATGAAAACTTTTTTCTTTGATGGTGAAGGTGTTCCGTTTGTAATGGAATTACCAAATTATAGAATGCCAAGTGCGACAAATATTTACAGGTTAATTTATACAAAAGCAAAAGACTTTATTACAAAGGCGTTTACAATAATCTTTTGGGCAACAATCATAATTTGGTTCTTGCAAACCTTTGACAGCAGATTGAATTTAGTTGTAAACTCCTCAGACAGTATGTTAGCAGTATTAGGCAACTTTATAACACCAATCTTTAAGCCTTTGGGCATCGCAGATTGGAGAATTTCAACCGCTTTCATTACGGGATTTATGGCGAAAGAAAGCGTTGTAAGTACATTAACAATCTTGTTAGGTGGCGATGTTGAGGCATTACCACTTGTATTCACAAAACTTACAGCTTTCGTTTTCTTGGTATTTTCATTATTGTATACACCTTGTGTTGCAGCAATTGCAACGGTAAGACGTGAATTAGGAAAGCGTTACGCTTTATTAGTAGTGCTTTTCCAATGTTCAGTAGCTTGGTTTGTAGCATTTTTAGTATATAGACTAGGAGTAATGTTTCTATAAACCTAATTTCAATATGTAAAGAATGTTACTATTTTTTCAAAATTTGAATTTTGAATGAGCAATATTTTTTATATTATAATATAATTTAGTTGGAAACTTAGGTTTTGGTTTATGGTGAATAATTCATATCAAGTTAATAAAAAGAAAGATACCGCTATAACTATATTTATAGCGACCATATTTGTTCTAGCTTTGGTAGGCGTTTTCACTTTATTTCACCTAATGACAACGCAAATTAAATCTTCTGAAAAGATTACCTCAGAGGTTGCTCAACAATTATCTTACAACGTACACAACCGTATTGTGGGCGATTTGCAAGTATTGGAAATGATTGCAAGTTCAATCGGCTATAATGTAATAAACTTTAAGCCAAAAGACTTGACTGCATACTTAACAACAGGCGGGAGACAAGCGTCATTTAAGGCTTTTTCTTTTATTAAACTTGACGGTACTGCCTATACAGCGGTAAGAGATGAAGGCATAAAACCAGTAACAAATATGGCAAAAATGCCTTGTTTTAAGGTTGCAAAAGCTGGCGCTACTTGTTTTGATAGGGTTCAAGAAGTTCCTACAAACGGCGTAGAAACCTTTAGAAACGTTTATGCTGTTCCTATTTATTACAATTCAAAGGAAGTTGGCGTTTTATCAGCTGTAATTAGAGCCGACGTATTCAAAAACATTTTGGATATAAACACTTTTAATCAAACTGCATTTAGCCATATTATCAAGAACAACGGCGATTACGTACTTCGTTCGGATAATCCCGCAGTTGAAGATACTGCAAACTTTTTCGACCAAAATATTAAATTCGTAAATGTAAAAAGCGATTTTGTAAAACAACAAATAAAAGACAACAATAGCGGTGTTTATTGGACATATTTAGACGGTCAATTTTGGTTGTTTGCATTTACGCCTGTTTCATACAATAATTGGCAATTGCTTTTATTTGTTCCTGGAAAGGTTTTAGCACTTAGCGTTGTTGAAATTATTTTCTTCACAATAGGTATTATGTTAGCAATAAACTGCTTGCTATTCTTAATTTTGAAACGAATTGATATGCTTCAAAAGAAGAATTACGAAGAAATGATGAAACTTGCTTTTGTTGATGATATTACAGCTGGTCCTAACAAGGCTAAATTCTATATAGAAGCACAAAAAATTATTGAAAATATCTCAGCAAATGACAAGTATGCGCTTGTATTAATGGATATTACTAAATTTAAGGTTATAAACGAAATTTATGGCTTTGATATAGCGAATACTATTTTAAAAGATTTATACGAAATTATAAAAAAGAACTTGCCAGCTGATACTCTTTTGGCACGTTCCTTCGCTGCAAATTATTTGTTCATAATTAAGTACGAGGAAGAAAGCGACATTAACTCAATTATTGATAAAATTCACCAAGATATTGAAAATTTCAATAATAACATAATGCCAGATTTAAAATCTTCTCAAAACAACAAGGTTGCAGCTAAATTAGTTCCACTATTTGGCGTTTACTTAATGAATGATGTTACTGTACCTATTAACATTATGTGCGACCGAGTAAGCCTTGCTAAACGCACAATTGTTGATGATATTAACAAATATATTTCATACTATGACGATAATTTAAGAAAACAACTTTTAAGTGAAAAGAATATTGAAGACGAAATGCATAATGCACTTGCAAAAGGTCAGTTTGTTATGTATTTGCAACCTAAATATGATATGAAGTCGCTTACAGTCGTTGGCTCAGAAGCACTTGTTCGCTGGATACACCCAACAAAAGGCTTTATTGCACCAAACGACTTTATTCCGTTGTTTGAAAAGAACGGTTTTGTTCTAAACATTGACCGCTATATGTGGGAGCAGGCTTGCAAAGCAATCCGCTCGTGGATTGATAGAGGATACAAACCAGTACCAATTTCAGTAAATGTTTCAAGACTTCACTTGAGCAATGAATTTTTTATTGACGACTTGAAAGATTTAATTAAAAAATATCAAATTCCACCAGAATTGTTAGAACTTGAATTAACTGAATCTGCCGGATTTGAGGACTTTGAAAAATTCTTAGAAATCGTAAACGAATTGAAAAAACAAGGTTTTAGTATTGCAATGGACGACTTCGGTTCTGGATATTCTTCATTGAATATGTTGCGTCAAATCCCTTGCGATATCTTGAAATTGGATAGAGGATTTATTAACGATTCTACAACTGACGAACGTGGTAAAATCGTTGTTCAACACATACTTTCAATGGCTAAAAACTTGGAATTAAAGACTGTATCTGAAGGTATTGAAACAGTAGAACAAGCTCAATTCCTAACTGATTCTGGTTGTGATATTGCGCAAGGCTTCTTGTATGCTAAACCAATGAGCTTAGAAGATTTTGAAATCGTAGCATTTAAAAATAAAACCGTAAATATCGACGGACTTGATTTACATAAGTAAAGAACAGACTTTAAGTCAATAAGGGTTAAGTTGATAAGGCTATTTTGAACCTTATGTCATGCTGAACTTGTTTCAGCATCTTATAAATTTTCCTATTGCGCATTTAAAATTTTGTCATACCGCACTAGCGATTTTTCGGTAGGGTGTAGTCGAACGAAGTGAGCGAACCCGTAAGGTGGCGGTCGGACGTTACTCCGTCGCCACCCTGAATAAATTAAGATGTTGCGGTACCTTTCTAATAGACCCTAAAACGAGTTCAGGGTGACGTAGAGTTGTATTACAGAGGGCTAAAACAAAATATAATCGGTCGGTTGATTTATCAACCGACCGACTTTACAGTATTTAGTAATTAATTGCTAATATATTTGGGGTTATGCGAAATATCTTTTTAATAGTCCGTCAAAGCCTCTGCCGTGGCGAGCTTCGTCTTTTGCCATTTCGTGAACAGTATCGTGAATTGCGTCTAAGTTAAGTTCTTTAGCTCTTTTTGCAATTTCCATTTTGCCTGCACAAGCGCCACATTCTGCTTCTGCTCTCATTTCCAAGTTTTTCTTTGTTGAGTCAGAAATTACTTCACCTAATAATTCTGCAAATTTTGCAGCATGTTCTGCTTCTTCAAATGCATATCTTTTGAAAGCATCAGCAATTTCTGGGTATCCTTCTCTTTCTGCTACTCTAGACATTGCTAAATACATGCCAACTTCAGTACATTCGCCATTGAAGTTATCTCTTAAGCCTTGTAAAATTTCTGCATCAACATCTTTAGCTACGCCAACTACGTGCTCTGTAACGTAAGTTTTTTCGCCTTCTGTTGCTTTATTAAATTTGCTAGCTGGAGCTCCGCATTGAGGGCATTTTTCTGGAGCTTCATTACCTTCATAAACATATCCGCATACTGAACATACAAATTTCATATCTAATTTCCTTTCATATTTCATATTAACATGCCAACTATAACACATAAAATTTCAATTGGCAATAGGGATATTAAGAAATATGAAAATAATTATCAGTTTTAAATTAACACTTCTTTATATGTTTTAAAATGAGCTTTGCAGACCTCAATTAATTTTTCTTTTCCATGTTTTGCAATAAATTTTGCTGCAGCATCTTTTACAATTGAGTTGCAACCTTTAGGAAAATCACAACCATAAGTTAATTCCATTTGCTTCATTTTTTGAACAAATGTTGCACGAGCAAGAACACTCGCAGCTGCAACAGCAATGTCACTTTCAGCACGAACCATTTGTTCTAGACGAATTGTTTGACCTCGCTTTTGAAGTGCATTTTTAATTAAACTTTCGTCACCAAATTTATCTGAAAGCGCATATTCGCACATATTTTTTTCTAAAATATTTTCAATAGCCTTTGCATGCCCCCAAGCTAACAACTTATTTAAGTTTGCAAAATTCTTGTATAACTCATTATATTTAGCATTTCCGACAGCAATTACAGAATAAACGGCATGCTTTTTAATTAGCTCAGCCATTTCTAAAATTCTTTTATCTGTAATTGTTTTAGAATCTCTAATTTTTAAATCTGTAAAGAACTTGGCAGTTTTCTCATCAACCATAACCCCTGCGATTACAAGAGGTCCAAAGAAATCGCCCTTTCCTGATTCATCTGTTCCAATGTGTGTAATAAATTTTTCTTCCATATTAAAATCTTAACATATATTTGAAAATTTGCCATATTTTAAGTAAAATTAATGAAAAGAGGTAGATTTTATGATTAAAGTTGCAGTTTGCGGTGCAAACGGAAAAATGGGTCAAGAAGTTGTTAAAGCGGTTAATGCGGACAACGAAACTGAATTAGTTGCAAAAATTGATATTGTGAATGGAGAATATAACTCTATTGAAGATGCACACAAATCAAAAGAAATTGACATTTTGGTAGATTTTACTCAACCAAAATCAATTTATGAAAACGCTTTATATTGCTTGAATAACGGAATTAATATTGTAATCGGCACAACAGGCTTGAAAGATGAGCAAATCAAAGAATTAAAACAACTTTCAGAAAAAAATAAAGTTGCTTGCTTTATAGCTCCAAACTTTTCAACTGGCGCTGTTTTAATGATGAAATTTGCGCAAATGGCTGCAAAATATTTTGATAACGCAGAAATTATTGAACTTCACCATAACCAAAAGAAAGATGCTCCATCTGGTACGGCAGTTAAGACCGCTCAACTTATGGCAGAAGCAAACAAATCCTTTACAACAGGAAACTGCGAAGAAACGGAAACTATTGAAGGCGCAAGAGGTGCAAATTCATACGATAACATTCATATTCACTCTGTTAGAATGCCTGGTTATATGGCATCTCAGGAGGTTTTGTTTGGTTCTGACGGGCAAATTCTTTCAATTCGACACGATTCAACAAACAGAACTTGTTACATGCCAGGAGTTATGATGGCTATAAAATATGCGTATGAGCACAAAAACTTTACTTATGGATTAGACAACATTTTATAAAAATAAAAGGAAAAACTAAAAATGAGAAAACCAAGACTTGCCGTTTTAGGGGCAACAGGAGTAGTTGGAAGACACATCTTAGAAATCTTAGAACAGTTAGAAGTACCTTATGAAAGCATTAAACTTTTATCAAGTGCAAAAAGTGCAGGTTCAAGATTAAATTTTGATGGAGTTGAACACATTGTAGAAGAAGCAAAACCAGAAACTTTTGACGATGTAGATATCGTTTTAGCATCAGCTGGCGCATCTACAAGTAAAAAATTTGCACCTGAAATTGTAAAACGTGGCGGACTTATTATTGATAATTCTAGTGCTTTTAGAATGGAAGAACAAGTGCCCCTAGTTATTGCAGGTGTAAACGATGACGACTTAAAAGAACACGCTGGAATTATTGCAAATCCAAACTGTTCGACTTCTCAATTAATTTTGGCACTAAAACCATTACACGAATTGGCTACAATCAAAAGAATGATTGTTTCAACTTACCAATCTGTCAGCGGGGCAGGGCTTGCAGCTATTAACGAGTTAAAAGAAAACACAAAAGCAAGACTTGAAGAAAAACCTTTCACACCTGTAAAATTTACTCAAGAAATCGCTTTTAATTGTATTCCACAAATTGATGAATTCTGTGAAAACGGTTACACAAAAGAAGAAATGAAGGTTACAAACGAAACAAGAAAAATTATGCACTTTTCAAAAGATTTGCCAATTTCTTGTACAGCCGTAAGAGTTCCTGTTTTTGTTGGTCACTCTGAAGCTATCGACCTTGAATTTGAAAAGCCAATTGATGTTACTCAAGCTAGAAACGCTTTAGCTAACGCTTATGGCATTGAGGTTGTTGATGATATTAAAAACAAAATTTTCCCAACTGCAATTCAAGCAGAAGGCAAAGATCCTGTTTATGTTGGAAGAATCAGAAAAAATATCGCATTTGAAAACGGTTTGTCTTTCTGGTGTGTAGGCGATAACTTAAGAATTGGTGCAGCCTTGAACACAGTTAGAATTTGCAAACGTGTAATAGAAATGGGGTTATTCTAATGGGTAAACTTGTTACACAAGACGATATCATTACAATTGTAAGAGATTTACAAAAAAAAGGAAAAACCGTTGTTACAACAAATGGTTGCTATGACATTTTACACGTAGGACACGTAAGATATTTACAAAAGACAAAAGAAGTAGCAGATGTTTCAGTCGTAATGTTAAATTCAGACGCTTCTGTTAAGAAAATTAAAGGGGAAAATCGCCCTATTAACACTGAATTAGACCGAGCTGAGATATTATGTGCTTTATCTTGCGTTGATTATGTGGTAATATTTGATGAGAAGTCACCTTGTGGTCTATTAGATAGAATAAAACCTGACTTCCATACAAAAGGAGCTGATTACACCCTTGATACACTTCCAAAAGAGGAGAAAGATGTAATTTTAAAGAATCATATCAACGTAAAATTTATTGAATTTGTACAAGGAAAATCAACCACATCGACAATTGAAAAAATGAAAAATTCATAATTATATAAAGGAGACAAAAAGAATGAAGGAATTTTCAGTAGAAGAAATTTCGCAAATCGTAGGCGGTATGCTAACAAAAGTTGAAGATGCAAAAATTCAAATGATAGCACCACCATTGCTATGTGATGAACACATGCTAGCTTTAGCTTTAAGCGAAGAAGAAATCGGCAATGTTGCAAAATCAAAAGCAAAAGCTGTTTTAGTTCCATTAGGTGTAAATCTTGAAGGCGTAACAACTATCGAAGTTGAAAGACCAAGACTTGCAATGATGAAATTATTAACATTATTCTACGAAGAACCTAGAGTAAACGACGGCTACCATCCATCAGCAGTTATTCACCCAGAAGCTCAAGTTGCAGAAAGTGCATCAATTGGTGCAAATGTAGTAATTTCAAAAGGTGCAGTAGTTGGCGAAAATACAAAAATATTACCAAACTCATACATTGGTAATAATGCAAAAATCGGTGCAAACTGCTTTTTCCACGCAGGTGTAAACATCGGCGACAGAGTTGTTGTTGGAGACCACTGTATTTTACATCATGGTGTATCTTTAGGCGCAGACGGATTCAGCTTTGTAACTGAAAATCCTGATAATATTGAACAAGCTAGAAAAGACGGCGAAATCAAAATGGAAAATAAAGAACAAAAAATCTTTAAAATTCCATCACTTGGTTCAGTTGTAATCGGCAACAATGTTGAAATTGGTGCTAATACAACAATCGACAGAGGCACTATCGAAAACACAATGATTGGCGATGATACAAAAATCGACGATTTAGTAATGATTGGTCACAACTGCCGTATTGGTAAAGGTTGTATGATTGTTTCTCAAGTTGGTATTGCAGGTAGCTGCGTAATCGGTGACAGAGTTGTAATCGCTGGTCAAGCAGGTTTAGCAGACCACATCAGCATTGGAAGCGACAGCATTGTTGCAGCAGCTGCAGGTGTAAGCAAATCATTCCCAGAAAAATCAATCGTAGTTGGTACTCCAGCAGTTCCAAGAAAAGAATTTATTAAACAATTAAAAACTATGAAAGATGCTGGCGAATTAATTGCTAAATTCAAAAAATACGAACCAATGCTAAAAACATTTTTAGAAGATACTGAAGAAAACTAAGAGTAAAAATAATGGCTACAATAAAAAAAGAACTTTCAATAAAAGGCAATACATTAATGAAAAATCATGAATGTAGCGTGCTAATCAAACCTTCTACATCAGGTAAAATAAAATTTTACCTAGACGGTTATGATGATGCAATCGTTGCAGATGTTGACAATGTTTGCTCTACAAGCCATTGCGTTTGTGTGGGCAATGGCAACCGCCAAGTAATGCTTATTGAGCATTTTATGGCAGCTTGTGCTTTTTGCAACATTGATTCCATTGATGTTTACATTGATAAACCAGAAATGCCAGTTCTTGACGGAAGTTCTTATGAATGGGTTAAAGCGTTCAAAAAAGTTGGTGTAGAAAAATCTAAACCAATTTATTACACTTTATTAGAACCTGTTTCGTATTTAAATGGTAAAACTCACGTTGTAATCGTGCCAGACGATGAATTAAGAATTTCTTATGGAGTAAATTACGACCATCCTGATATGAAAAATCGCTGGGCAAGTTTCACTATGAAAAACCAAAACGAAATTATTGAAGCTAGAACTTTTGGTTTTTTACATGACCTTAAAAAATTCCAATTCTTTGGCTATGCCAAAGGGGTTACACAAGAAAATACCGTAGGCTTCACAGATGATGGCGGTTACACTACAAAATTAAGAAGCGATAGAGAACCAATTAAACACAAAATTTTGGACATAATTGGTGATTTATACTTAACAGGTGTAAACCCATTATATCTAAAAGCGCAAATTATTGCGAAAGAAGCAGGTCATGCAGTTCATGTAAAAACCGCACTAAAACTAAAAAGTAAATTAATCAAATGCGAATAAGGAGCATAAAAAATGACAGACGAGCAAAAAACAATATTAACTTATGATTCACAACAAATTTTAGATTTAATCCCACACAGATATCCATTCTTGTTAGTTGACAGAATTACAGAATGTGTAGCTGGTGAATACGCAGAAGGCTACAAGAATCTAACTTGGAACGAACCATTCTTTCAAGGTCACTTTCCAAACAACCCGATTATGCCAGGTGTTCTACAAATTGAAGCAATGGCTCAATGTTCAGCTCCAGTATTGTTATCAATGGAAAAATTTCAAGGTAAATTAGCCTTGTTTGCGGGTATTGAAAATGCTAGATTTAAAGGCATCGTTCGTCCAGGAGATAGACTAGATATGAGAATTGAATTGCAAAAATTAAAAGGACCTATCGGTAAATCTCACGGTGTCGGTATGGTAGACGGCAAGATTGTCGTAGAAGCAGATATGACTGTTTGCATTAAATAATAAAATTTATTTAAAATACAAATAATCGGGCGACGTTTTCAACGTCGCCCGATTTGTTAAAAACATTAGATTTTAATATTTACTCTTATGTCACCCTGAATTTAGTTCAGGGTCTCTGTAATGTGAGATTCTGAAACAAGTTCAGAATGACATTAGGTCATATTTCAATTTATTAAAATTAATAATAGGCGGTCGAGTTTCACTCGACCGCACTATTTTTCTTTGTATTTATATTGTATAAGTTAAGTTCTAAACATTAGCTAAAACAGATTCTTCAGCTACATCTTCAGCTTCTAAAGAGTGATGACCTGTTTTATGAGATTTCAAAAGAACTCCACGTTTTGATTCTTGAATAAATTTAATCATGTTTTCAATGTATTCATTCATTGGAATAGTTTCTTTAATTTTTTCAATAGCTTGAGTTGTATTGTATTCTGGTGAAACTAAAAGTTTAAATGCTTCGTTAGTGTTAACTCTGTCTTCTTTAGAAACACCACGTCTACGCATTGCAACAACATTTAATCCAGATGGAACAGGAGGTCTACCTTCACCTTTAGAGTAAGGTAAAATATCTTGTCTAGATGCTGAAAATCCGCTGATAATAGCCATATCACCAATTCTAACATTTTGATGGAATACAGTCATACCGCCTAGCCAAGCACCAAAACCTACATGACAATGACCACCTAGAGTTGCTAAGTTTGCCATAATTACTTGATCGGCTAAAACGCAGTTATGAGCAACGTGAGTTCCAGCCATTAACAAACATTTGTTACCAATACGAGTTGTAAAATCACCACAAGCAGCGCCTCTGTGTACTGTTGCATTTTCTTTAATTATAACATCATCACCAATAACAACCTTTGTAGGTTCGCCTTTGTAACCTAAATCTTGAGGTTCAGAACCGATTGTAGCGAAAGGACTGATTGTACAGTTTTTACCGATTTCTGCAAATTCAATGAACGCATTTGCAATAACTCTTGTACCGCTACCAATAGTAACATTTTCGCCGATAACGACATTTGGTCCGATGATTGCATCTTCTGCGATTTTTGCTGATTCATGGACAATTGCTGATGGATGTATCATTATTTTATATCTCCTAATTAGATTATGTAGTTTCTATATTATAAATATATACTAAAAATTAGGATTTCTTAGAATTTTTATATAATTTTAATATCGGAAAAGTTTTATTGCTTAATGAAAGAGACCTTGAAACAGTCTTGGTTTATTCGGGGTTACATAATATTGTGTGTATATAATCTTTTGTCTTTCCGCACACACAAAAAAAGACCACCTTTCGGTGGTCGTAAAG
>QHMG01000009.1 GCA_003258725.1 Candidatus Melainabacteria bacterium | reverse complement strand
TATGAAATATTTACTTTGAGTCTTGAGAGCATCTTAATCGTTCTCTCGGATCTCGTACTTTATTAAAGTATTTTTATTCTGAAAAATTGCTACTTTCATGAAATAATTATTAACTTTTGTAAACAATTAATTTCAAAATTTTGACTTTCTAAAACATATCCTTAAATAAAATACATCTACATTATTTCTACAAAATGCAATCGAGGTAAATTATGAATTTAGAACTTATCGCTGAAACTTTATTCGGCAAAAAATGCCGTCATGAACACATGAGCTTGGACAAAGATTTTGGTTATTGTCCTGATTGTGGAGCTTTGGTTGAAAACCAATGGTTTATTGTAAAATGCTCTTGCTGCGGGGTTAAACAAAAAGCTGTTGTTAGAAACGGTAAAGTTGTTCCAGTTGGTAACTTCTGTCATAACTGCGGTAGTGAAGAATTTCATGTAGAAAAATTAGATAAAATTGATTTTATCAACATTAACTATGCAGCTCTAGTTAGAAAAGAAACAAAACCGTCTATATCATCAACAGTAACACAATGTTGGGTTGATTCTACAAGAAAAACTGATGCGCAACCACAACTGCTACCAGTATTCCAATAAAATCAGCAATTAACCCTGTTAAAAGTGCATAACGAACTTTTGCAATTTTTACAGAGCCAAAATATACTGCTAAAACATAAAATGTTGTTTCAGAACTTCCAACAATTACAGCCGCAAGTTTTGTGGCATAAGCATCAGGACCAAAATTATTAGCTATATCTGAAAACACACCTAAAGCCGCTGAACCGGACAACGAACGGACTATCATCAAAGGCAAAACATCAACAGGAATAGATAATTTTGTCAAAATTTCTGACAATAAATTACCACACATATCAATTGCCCCCGATGCTCTTAACATTGAAATAGAAACAAGTATTGCAACCAAGTAAGGAATAATATTTACAGCAACATTAAATCCATCTTTAGCACCATCAGTAAAGGCTTCATAAATTGGAACTTTTTTAATAAGCCCAACTGTTAATATTACAATAAGAATTACAGGTAAAATCCACAGAGATAAACTATTCATAAGACCTTGCAAGTGCATTATTGAGCCCTCCAAAATCTTTCAAATATTTTAGCAACACATATTGAAGATAAAAACGCAATACCTGTTACTATAAGTGTTGGTGCAATAATTTCAGTTGGATTCTTATAGCCTATTCCAACCAAAACCGCTATTACAGTAGCCGGAACTATTTGAAATCCTGCCGTATTCATTGCCAAAAACATACACATTGCATTAGAGGCTGACTCTTTATCTTTATTAATTTCTTGCAACTCCTCCATAGCCTTTAAACCAATTGGAGTTGCAGCATTTGTTAAACCTAAGGCATTTGCAGAAAAACTCATTGCAATATCACCAATAGCTTTATTGTCTGACGGAACATCTTTAAACAACCATTTTGCAATTGGTTTTAAAACTTTTGCAATAAAATCCACAATGCCTGATTTTTCGGCAATTTTCATCATGCCAAGCCAAAAAGCCATTATACCGATTAAAGAAAAGGCAACTTTTACAGATAATTCTGCACCCGACAAAATTGCATTAACTACGTCTTGCAATTTTCCATTTATTGCGCCCACTATTATTGATACAACTATTAAAAAATAAAATATATAGTTCATATATTTATTTAAGCACATGACACATAAAAATAAAAATAGTTAATGAATTGTAAACGATTTGCAGTATATAAAAACATGTACTAATATTTATATATGGAAAATATATGTAAACTTAGTGACGTAAACCCTATACTTATAAACCTTACAGGTGTAAGGCTTATCGTACTTTTTTCTTTTCTTTTAGAAGCACCAAGAAGTGCAGAAGAAATTTATCAACATCTTCAAGATTATGACTACCCAAAAGATGGTATTTCTATTGACACTGTCAGAAATGATATGAATTCGTTGAGACAAGCAGGTTGCGTAATCTCTAGAGCCGACAAATCAAATGGATTCAAGTATAAACTTGTTTCACACCCATTTGAATTAAATATAGACATGGATTTAGCAAAATCCCTTTCAAAATTGTATTTAAAGGGGCTTGAAAGCTATTCAATAAAACATTTACTATACCTTGATGAATTATTCATAAAATTGGCAAAATACACTAAAGACGAAGATGTCGCAGAATATTTATTAGGTATATCTTTAATCAAAAATATTGATAAAGACCTGTTAAAAGATTTATACAACGCATACTTAAAGGAACAAGCCATAACCTTTACATACAATGCACCAAATTCTGGAAAGCAAGATATCAAATTTGTAATTGAATACTTTGAATTTAGAAGCAAAAAATTATACGTAAATGGTTATAGCTTAACTCACCAAGACAAAGCGTTTTTCTTGGTCTCAAGAATTGTCGCCCCTATTACTGTTCATTTACAAAAGGAAGCAATTAAAAATCTTACTCAAACAGTTCAATACGAGCTTACAAATAGTGCCGTTTCAAATTATTGTCAAATTGAAAAAGAGAAAATTGTTGAACAAGATAAAAAACATTTGATTGTCGAACTTACAAGCGATAACGAGTTCAAAATAATACAACGACTTTTAGCGTATGGTGCAAATTGTAAAATCATTTCACCAAATTCTTTTAAAGAAAAAATGATAGAAACTTTAAAATCAATGGAGCAAGCATATTAAAAATGTCTAGAACAAAGAATAATACAACATTTGCAGCATACAGAGTTTTTGAAACGTTAGCTTTCTTAATGAAACAACCTGCTAATGTTGCTGAAATAACAAAGCATTTAGAAGGTTTAAAGACTATTGGCGAAAGAAATTATTCTAAAGCCCTTATTTATAAATATTTATCAACACTAAAGTTTGCTGGTATTGAGCTAAAACGCCATAAATGTAGATATGAAATTGGCAAATTACCATTTAAAATTGACTTGTCAAAAGAAGATGTTACAGCTTTGAGCGTATTGAAAGAAATATTGAAGGTTACACCCGAAAAAGAAATTACAGAAAATATAAATAAATTTTTCTATCAACTAAATATGCACTTTGATTTTGACAAAAACCCTTATGGTGAAGAAAAGGAAACTTGCAAAAATAAACTTGAACTTACTAAAAAACAAGTTCAAGAAGTTAAACATTATGAAAAATTACAAGAGGAAGATTTAAGATTTAAAATTACATATAAAAATATTTTGAACGAAACTGTTACTGAAATATGCGAAATTATTGAAGTTTATACAGAACAAAATAGTGTTTACTTAAAAACATATAACACCCAACACGGCTGTTTCTTAATACTTAATGTTGACCAAATTGAAGATATTGAAAAAACACCTCAAAAAAATACTCATAGATATTTTTCTAGTACAACAGTATTTAAATTGAAGGGTAAACTTGCAAAACGTTATACCTTGAGAAACGAAGAACATTCGATGGGTATGGATAAAGAAGGTTGCCTGTTAATTGCAAGTAAAAAAGAACCAAAGGAAGATTTATTCTTACGCTTAATGAGATACGGAAGTAGTTGCGAAGTTATGTCACCAAAACAAGATAGAGAAACAATGCATAACCTCGTCAAAACAACCTTGGCAAATTACCAAAGTTAATCCCCCTTAAAGGACTTGATTTTAAACCCTTTTGATGTTAAATTAAATATACACAAAGTTCATGAATTTGAATTTTGGGCCTGTAGCTCAGCGGTAGAGCAGGGGACTCATAATCCCTTGGTCGTGGGTTCGAACCCCTCCGGGCCCATTTTTTATACAAAATTTTTGCTACTTTTATAAATAATAAAAATCCATCAACTACTGAGGTATGTTTTATTATAGGTTTTCAGGACAGTTGTGATGGGAGTTTTTAGGTAAGTATGCCTAATTTCAGGGCAATTGAGGCAGATTTATAGTATAGAGATTTGCCGGACTATTTTTGCACTTTTGCCATATTTTTTGCACTAATATTCTGAATTTTTAGAAATATTCATGCCTTAAAGTTCCGATTTATTTGAATATTTACCCTATGCAAATAAGTGCAACATAGTGCAAAAATAAATTATCTTTTAGTTTGATATGTTTCTTTTTGTCTCTGAGATTGAGATTTATGACTTGATGTTTCCGAGACAAAGAGCGATTAATGTGTATGCAAAGGAGCATACGCATGGCAGATTTTACTCCAGAAAAATGTAAACAAATAGCATTAGCAAGACTAGATGTGGTACACAAGTGGCTTGAGTTCAGGAAGAAATCTCAAAATAAACTTCAAGCTGATTATGATTTTGTGAAATTGCATAACACTTCAAATTCTCACCTCTTTGAGATTTTAGGCAAGATTTCCCGTGGCAGTTTACACCGTTGGCTTGCAATGCTAAATAGAACTGAAGATTATACAAAACTCTTGCCTCAATACAAATATAGCAGCGTTGATGATTATAGGACTGTATTAAATGATGAAGAAATAAAAATATTTATGGGATTGCTTTTGCACCCGAATATATTATCAATCGGAAAAGCAATTGCACTTACTAAATACAAACTAAAAGAACAAGGACAAAATTTTATTCCGGCTGATATTACGTTCAGACGTTATGCAAAATGGTTCAAAGATAACAATTATGATAAAGGGATTCTTGCTCGTGACGGAGAAAAAGCACTTTCAGATAAAGTCGAACCATATATAAAACGCGATGCAAGTTTGCTTGAAGTCGGAGATATTTTAGTCGCAGATGGGCATAAACTTGCATTTCAAGTAATTAACCCATTTACAGGTAAACCCTGCAGAGCTACACTTGTCGGATTTTTAGATTGGAAATCCACAGCGTTAGTAGGTTATGAAATAATGCTTGAAGAAAATACACAGTGTGTAGCTTCTGCTCTCAGAAACGCAATTATTAATCTTGATATGATACCGAAAGTTGTTTATCAGGATAACGGTAGAGCATTTAGAGCAAAATATTTCACAGATAATAAAGGTTTTACAGAATTAGGCTTTCAAGGATTGTATTCAAAATTAGGAATAGAAACAGTTTTTGCAAGACCGTATAACGCAAGAGCAAAAGTTATCGAAAGATTCTTTAAAGAATTTCAGGAAGGTTTTGAAAAACTTTTACCAAGTTATATCGGAAGCAGCATTCAAGATAAACCTGCCTATATGATGCGGAATGAAAAATTCCATAAGAATCTTCATAATGGTTTTATTCCAACTATTGAAGAAACAATAAAAATGATAGATATGTGGCTGAGTTTTAAGAACTCGCAGCCTTGTCCGAATTCTTCCGATAAAACAATTGCAGAAGTTTTATCCGAAAGTAAACGGCAAAATATTGATATTAATATGCTTAACGATTTAATGCTTGCAACAGAAGTCAAAACAATTCAAAGAAACGGTATCAAGTTTTTAAACTGTGATTATTTTGATGAAAGACTGTATGGATTTAAAAGTAAAGTTTTAATTAAATATAATTTATTTGACCTTACAAACATTAAGGTTTACACACCAAAAGACGAGTATTTATGTACAGCAGAACGTGTAACTGAAACTCACCCCATGACAAAATTATTGGGTTCCGTTACAGATTTTGAAGACTATAAACAAAAAATTGTTAAACAAAGAAAATTGCATAAGAAAACTATAAACGCCGTCAAAGAATATTTATCCAATGATGAAGTTAAGTATTTAGAAACGAAAATGATTGAAGAAAATTCAAACCCGATTCAAAAAGAGTTCAAATTATGTTCAAGAATAATTCAGAAAAATATGAGTATTTAATCAAAAATAATCCGAATGATAAATGGATAACAGACTTTAAACAAACAAAGGAGTATAGACTATTGTATGAATAGAATTTTTGTTAAAACAACTAATGTGAAAAATTTTATTGGTTTAGTTGAAAACTTAATTAACAAACCAAAGAATATACCTAAAATGGGACTTGTTTATGGTGAACCCGGACTTGGCAAATCGCAAACAGCTTTATGGCTTGCGTGCAAGTATGACGGAATATATCTTCGGGCATCAAACCTTATGACAGATAGATGGCTGCTTGAAGAAATGGTCAAAGAACTTGATGAAATACCGAGATTTTTGACATCCGACAACTTTAATATCGTAGTAAAAAAGCTGAAACAATCACCGCAAGTGACTTTTATCAATGAGATTGATTATTTGATGAATAACTACAAAACTATTGAAACCCTACGGGATATTCACGATGAAACTGGCAGCCCGATAATTTTTATCGGAATGGGATTGGTACACAGAAAACTTGAAAGATACAAGCACCTTTATAATAGGTTTTCAGAGATTTTAAAGTTTGAAACTTTTGAAATAAATGAATTAAGCCGAATTATTAATCAGTTGTCAGAAGTACAATTTACCCCTGATGTGACTGAATATATTTTCTCAAAATACAACAGATTCAGGCAAATTGTTCAGTTGATAAACCAGATGGAAACATTCTCAAAAGATAATAATTTAACAGAAATAAATATGGAGGTCATAAGTCAAATAATATGCACATAGAAAAACTCGCCGAACACTTAAAAGAATTTACCCTTGATGAAATAGAAATGATTGGAGAATGTGATTGTAAAACGGAGCTTGAACGGCTTTTTAACGAGGGTAAAATAGCGTTTGAACGAGGTAGCTACAAATACGTTGAAAAGGTAGAAATAATCAATTATGCGATCTTTTCGGCTGAAGCATCGGATAATGAACCTTTGAACTTTGAAACTGCAGTAAAATTCTTTTTAGAAAAATATGCTAAAACTGCTTGCACTAAAAGGACTTACGAGACTTATGAGTCGATTTTTAGGATAAATATTTTGCCATTTTTTAGGGGCAAAATTATTCAAGAAATCACAATTGACGATATAAAAGTGTTTTATGTGAGTTGTAAAACTCGGAATTTAGGACATAGACGGCTGAAAAACACGCTAACGCAACTTAACCAACTTTTGAAATATTGTAAATCACAAGGCTTGGTCTCAAAATGCTGTAGCTTTCAGGTTAAGAGGCTTAATGAGAAGAATGAATTTAGTATGAACAGAATAATTTTCAAGGATTAAAAATGAGTAAAATGAAATATTATAAACAAGCTGAAACTCTGTTTTTACAAGACAATTTGTCAATCGACGAGATTTGTAAAAACTTGAACGTTTCTCGCCGTACGATTTTTTATTGGCGAACGAAGTATGAATGGGACAGAAAAAAAGCTGAAAAATTAGCAAATAAAGAGGACTTTTCAAAAGAACTGCAGGGTTTTGTTGAAAAACTAATGGCAAAATTAACTATGGATATGCAAAACAAAAAAAACGTTAATCAGTCCGAGTATTATATTTTGACAAATTTGCTAAAATATTTGCCAGACTTGGTAAAAATGGAGCTCAAACAACAAACCGAAACCCAAAAACCAAGCGGCCAACTCTCCGAAGATTTTGTTAAACAAATTAAAAAAGAATTCTTTGGGATAGAGTAATTATAAATATTTTGATAAATTGTATGCATTAGTGCCAAAAGCTAAAGCTTGACCTTCACGAGTTTTAGGAGGATTGATTAAATCTAAAGCTCCAGTCACTCCATCACAAATAGCCTCAACTTGCGTTCTATCTTGTTGAGGAACTGAAGCTACAATGAATTTAGATAAAGCAAATTTGATTGCCCAATTTCTCAAATCTTGTGCAACTGCGTTTTGGTATTCAAAATTTTCATATTGTCTATAATTCATACTACCATTATAACATATTTTCGAGTTTTTCAAGTGTTTATAGGTATTACAGCGATTATAAAAATTAATATTTTTATGATAAAATAAAGAAAAAAGGGTTGACTTATGCGAGATCAATTTTTGGAATATATTGAATCAAGACCTTCTTCTACAAATTCTGGTTCAAACTATATTAGTGGTATAAATGCTATATCTGAGCGTTTTTTGAAGTTTGATTTATTTAAAATAGCTTCAGCACAAGAAGTTCAATCTATTATATTAGAATTAAAAAACAATAAAGATTTTATGTAAGCTAATACAAAAGGTCATAATATGTACCTTCGTGCAATTAAACATTATATGGAATTTTTGTTAGAGCCTAACCAAAAGTCTGTTTTAAAAAAATCCAATCTTACAAATATTCAGAAACTTATTGCAACAGAGATGCTAAAAATCGTAATAAGTGGGCAGGTAAGGATTGAATATAATGAATTATCAGAACGTATAAAAAAGGAATATGGCATTATAGTTAACCCTCACACAGAATTACCTAATCTTATTGGAGATATCTCAAAAATTTGTCATTCAATAAATTTACCAATGATATC
This sequence comes from Candidatus Melainabacteria bacterium, assembly GCA_003258725.1. GTDB lineage: Bacteria > Cyanobacteriota > Vampirovibrionia > Gastranaerophilales > Gastranaerophilaceae > UBA6984. Next base: position 104,578 of record QHMG01000009.1, on the reverse strand, counting down.
TTGTATTGTTGTAAATAAAGAAACTCAATTACCAGGGATTGGTTTTTATAAATTATATGACGAACTAAATGACACAAAATATGCTAGTAATAAATATTTTGAAGAAAAAATTAGAAATGACGTTAAAAAAGCTATTTTAAATTGTGGTGATTGGTATAAATTATCAGAATATCTTGATATTGAAATAGAAGGTATTGTTACTCCTAAAGAAAATTCTAAAACAGAAAACAAAACAAACAGTGTTAGTATAAATAATAATGATTTATCAAAATTTGAAAGTGTTTTTCCCGAAGAAGTAAGTGAAAAATATCAAGAGGGTACGGTTAAATCTGTTCTAGTAAATAAATACGAAAGAAACCCAATTGCGAAGAAAAAATGTATTGAATATTTTGGTACACAATGTCAAATATGCGGATTTAAATTTTCTGAAAAGTATGGAGCAATTTTTGAAAATAAAATTCATGTACACCATATAAAACCTATCGCAGAAATTGGTGAAGAATATGAAATAGACCCAATAAAAGATTTAATTCCTGTTTGTCCTAATTGTCACATGGTTTTACACTCAAAAGGCAAAAATGAAGTATATTCTGTAGATGAAGTTAAGAAAATGATTAAAAATAATTTATAGTCTTTCGATATACCAAACCGAGTTGCCAAAATGGTTGAAGTTCCATTGGAGTTGGAAATAGAAATTAAATTCCATTGAATTATCGTCTTTGTAGTTATAAAAAGGCTTATTTAGTTCGGTTTTGCGAAAACTTTCAAAGGCTATTTGTATTTCTTTGGCAAACTTTTTTCTAAATTCTGAGTACTCAATTTCCAAAGTTTCACGAATTCTTTTATTTTTCAAAATCATCTTCAAACCCTCTGATATTATCATGTTCAATGTTGTACCGCTTACCAGTTTTATCAACGCAGGTTGCAAAGTCCACGTTTTTGCCTGCAAACTTATTTTCCCATAGACAAATTAGCAAACCGATTTCTTGAGTTTTTAAATTTAAGATTTTTGTTCCATATAATTTATAATCTTTTTCAACCATAATATGTTCCTTTCAAGCTACACTATTTATCACTCTTTTAATGGGAAGCTTCAAGCATATATCTAAAATTGTATCATTTGGACATAATAATTTTGAAAACGGTTTAAACGGATTTTAAACGGTATTTAAACTTCAACATCTTTTTCACAAAAATGCATTCAATACATCTGCATCATTGTGCAAGTACTTAATTATCGGTGCAAGATTGTAACATTCTTTAACCTCTGGTTGATTTGCCACTCAATAATCAACAACAGCTGTGCTATAAATATTTTTCGACCATTTGCTTTGTTACTTAAACTCCTTTGAAGTAATGTTAGATCCGACTTTTTCCATACGACCTCCTTTATTGTGTCGTATTCATCACTCAAAGTCAGAATAAAATCAAGTTATACACTAAATTCAATATTTAATTTCTTTTTCCTATCTTGCCAATCTGGCATATGGACACTAATAAAATTATAAAAAGATTTATTATGAAATGGATATAAGAAATGGGTAATTTCATGTAAAATTACATATTCAATGCAATATTTTGGAGCCATATATAAATACTCATTTATAGTTATAGTGTTATTTTCAGGATTGCTTGTACCCCAACATTGTTTCATTTTTCTTATATTTATATTTGGTTTAATTTTTCCATGTTTTCTGATTATTGGAGAATATTTATCCAATATATTTTGATAAAGATTTTTCATTTCTTTTCTTGAAAATTCTTCATACTTCTTTTCAAGACTGTAACTAGAGTTTTTAATATAAAAAATTATTTCTTTATCGTTTAACTCTATATTATTTTGTTTTGCATTTTTAATATTTACCATATAAGAATGACCAAGTATTTTTACGCAGCCACCTTGTTTTAAAATATTCTTATTTTGAATCGCCTGTAACTTTACTTGTTTAATATTATGTTTAAATATCCAATTTTCTTTTTCTTTCAAGAATTTTGAAATATCTTCGTCAGAACAATCAATTGGTACCGAACAATTAATTTTGTTATCCGGAAGAATTCTAATATTGTAGTTTTTTACTTTTTTACGTTCTACGTTAATTAAAAATCCTTGCTTTTCTTTTAATAAATAATAACTTTTCATTAGAATATACTCTTTGCTGTCATTAATATATCTTCTTCGATTTTGTCCAATTTATCCATTGGCAAATTTATACTATTATCATCAAGAAAATCAAATATGTTGTCTTCGATCTCTTGTTTAATATTATTTATTAGAACTGTATTGTATTGCCAACCTGGTTTTTGTGAATTTCTAAAAGTATTTTTTATTGATATTGCTAATTTACCAAGTTGATTGTCTATTTCATCATTTTCGTTAATTTTTATTATTTGTTCAAATTCTAATTTAAGATTACCATAGAATCCCTTTGATTCATCGTCATCTGAAATTATTGTAGGATATTTATTCCCAACAAAGCCTTTTTCGTAATCTTTTTCTAAATCTTGCATTTGTGCTAAATATGCTTCTTCATTTCTTGATCTGTTGTATTCAGCAATGGTTTGGTCAAGTCTTTCTCTAAATGTCATATATAAAATAGGATCTTTGTCTCTATTTTCCGATAAACTTGTAGATATATTGCTCATCATAGCTTCTGCTTTAGCTCTTTTGGATGGAAGTTTATCGAGTTCTTTTCCCATTGTCTCTTTATCTAATAGGTACAATGGATTTATAACTATTTCATCTGCTTCGGCAGAAACAAATTGATTCAACAAATTCTTTATAGATGATTCATATACTGAAAAATCAACAGTTTCACCAAATCTTAGTTTTATTCCACTTCTAAGTTTTTGCAAATATACATAATCTTTTTGTAATTTTTGAATTTCATCAATCCCGATTCCTTCATATACATTATAATTACTTATGGCTGTATCTAACGAATTAGAAAAATTAAGTAATTTTTCATAAAAATCTTTTCTTGTTTCTTCATCTTTAAATAGTAATTGAATTTCTTCCGTATCATTTGTATTGTGACCGTCAAAGAATTTCATTACTTCGCTATGATTAGAATATAATTCTTTCTTAATATCTTCGGGTCCATAGATTGTTTTTTGAATATCGTCTTGATCATATTCATTCATGCCTGATTCTTTATCTGTATATAAATCCATCGCAGAAGTTAGGTTTTCAAATATTCCATAGAAATCCACTATTCTACCATTCTTTTTTCCCGGGAATACACGATTTACACGAGCAATAGCTTGTAATAAATTATGTGTTTTCATCGATTTGTCTATATATAAAACTTGTGCAATTGGAGCATCGAATCCGGTTAATAATTTATCTTTAACTATTAGTATGTCAATGTCTTCGCCATCTGTAAAACTATTTTTTGCCCAGTCTTCGTATGCTTCGTAGTTCTGACCGTATAATGGTTCAATTTCTGCTTTGAAGAAGTTCGCAATTTTATCTTTATCATTATTATCTAAATCTTCTCCTTCAGCTTTTGATTCTGGTGATATTACAACAGCAGTTTTAATACCTAAACTTCTTAAAAGCTTGTGTAATTCAATAGCACTTACTCTTGAAGATTCAGCAATCATTGCTTTAAATCCGTTCGGCTTAATATATCGTTCATAGTGTTGTTTTATTGCATATGCAAGACAAGTTAACCTTGGCATAGTTGGTGCTATACTTGCAAAACGACTATATTTTCTTTTTAAATCTTCCTGTTGCATTTCTGTTAGACCAATTAAACATTGTTCTAAATATTGGTCAATTGCATTACTGGTAGTTTTTTGTGGAATTTTACGTCCTTCATAAACAAGCGGAACAATAACTTTATCTTCTTCTGCCTTATTTATTGGATAACTATCAATTAATGGTCCGATACGTTTATATGTATTTTGTTTCTCTGATTTTAATAAAGGCGTTCCAGTAAAACCAATCTTAACTGCATTTGGTAAAACATCTGTCATAAAGTTATGGAAATTACCACTTTGAGTTCTATGACATTCATCAATCAAGATAAAAATATTTTTATCATTAAGCTTCGTTTTTTGTTTTGCTGCTTTTTCAAATTTATGAATAACCGCTGTTATAAGAGTTTCGCCTTCGTCTTTTAATAGATCTATTAAACCTTTTCCGGTTTTTGCTCTAGCCGGGCTCATTTGAGTGTTAGAAAAATTATCTCTTAACTGTTTATCCAAATTTATTCTGTCATTAACAAGTACAAATCTAGGATTTTTAATCTCAGAATCCTCTTCTTGAGATATCGCAATAATCTTCTTGACTAGCATTACCATTGTTAAAGATTTACCACTACCTTGAGTATGCCAAATTACACCATTATGCGTACCTTTATTATCGTTTAAAGTAACACGTTCAATGGCTTTTTGAATTCCAAAAAATTGTTGATAGCGGGCAACTTTTTTTACATTGTTATCATAAAGCGTAAAGTATTGTATTATCTCAAATAATCTTTCTGGTGTCAGTAGTGCAATAATACTTTTATCTTGTTCTTTGGGTACCCTATCTTGAATATATTTATCTAGTTGTTCATTCATCCAACCGGTATTTTTTTCTTTCCAAGGAACAAAATATTCAAACTTTGTACCGCAGGTTCCATATTTAAAACTATGAGGGTTCATTGCAATTACAAGTTGTGCAAATTTAAATAAGTGAGGGATTTCGTCTGTTTTCCAGTTTTTAATATTTTGTTTAATGCCTTCATCAATACTTACGGCTGATTTTTTGCATTCTATTACAACTAGTGGGATTCCATTAACAGTTAAAATAATATCAGGTCGTCTTTTAGAACGATCCAATTTTTGAACAGAAAATTCTTCTGTAACTCTTAAAATATTGTTTTCAGGATGTTTCCAGTCTATAAATTTTAAATCAAAAGAAGATTTTCCTCCATCGTACAAATCTTCTTCATAACTTTTTCCATAAATTAAAAGATCATAGATTTCTTTTGATGTTTTCATTAAACCCGATTGAAGCGGAACGTCAATATCTGAAATCGCACGAGCGATATTGCTTGAAGAAAATTGGAATTTTTCTCCTTTGTAGTCATATCTTTGACTTTTTAAAAAGTTCATTAAGTCATCTTTTAAGATAACATTGTATAAACTGCCTCGTTGTTTTTCAGCTTCGGTTGGAGATATATAAATCCAACCCAGTTTTTCAAGCAATTTAATTGCAGGTTCTTGGCTTTCAGGTCTTTCGTTATGTTGATAATAATTTAATGTCATATTTACACCCTTATTTTACAAATTTATTTCTACAAATGGTAATATTTTCCATTGATCGTATATATTTTCTATTACTTCGCCATTATGAAATGGGAAAGATTTAGAATAACATCCAGAATAACTTCTTTCCCCTTCAATAATCGGTATATAAAAGTCTTCTGAATTTTCAATTCTATAATCAAGTGAACTTCTAATTAAATTTGAACAAACATCATCTTTTTCATATAGATATCGTGGAGAGTATCGTACAGCAAATAAAATAATGTTTGCTGCTATTGCGTTAATGCAATTTTCCAATGTTGCTAAATGAAAGTTTTCATCAATGTTATGCTTAATTTTATTATATGAATCATACCAATAAATTGATTTTGTTGGTTCAATTTCTTTCCAATTCTCAAAAGGACAACATTTATATGGATTTGCATATCCAACTAAAGATAATTTATATTTTGACAAATCAATATATTTTAATAATTCAACATAATTTTGGGTGCTTTTATTTTTGCCAAAATTATATTTTTTCAAACTACATTCAAGATCAGAGCAAGCTAAAAATAATAATTCTCTTGCCTTATGGCTATATGCTTTTAAACCATCACTAGATGGTTCAACATAAAGTAATAGTTCTTGCAATTTTTGAACTAAAATACCTAAATCCCTTTTGGCTCTATATGCCTCTGGAATAGAGAAATTTAATTCTTCTTCGATATTATTTCCCATTAAAGGTTTCCAAATATGTTTATATTTAACTCCAATTTCTAGATTTTCTTTTTTAATAATCGAATATTCATAAGCATATTGAATAACTTTTTCAATATTATAATTATCATCACATATCATTAAAGAATCTATTGCCGGAGCATAATTTGCTCTCATTATTTGCATAAAAACATTTTGTTTTTTTGCATTTCGATATGCAATTATTAAACCTCCGTCTTTTTTAGCAAAATAAACATCCGTTTTCATTTTACACCTCATTAACCCTTACAATTCCGGTTAAAAGTAATTGCGAGAGCGATTTTTTAAGCTGTTTATATTGCTCAAGTTCTTGTTCTAGTAATTCAATTTCTTTATCAAATTGTGAAAGAATTTCTGCTATTTTTATTTGTTCCTGTTTATTATTAGGTATTTTAAAAACTAAATTTTCAAAAGTGTCTTTGTTTATAATTGATGTAGCACTTGTTCCAGCATATTTTTTTAACAACAATGTATTATTTTCAATTAAATAGTATATAAAATCTGCACTCATGCTGTCATTTGGAATAATTGCGTTTATTTGTTGATTACAACTACCTTTTACTTTTAAAATAGCATTTTTACCAATACTTGCAATGCAAGTTACCAATACAGAATCTTTTGGCAATAACCTTGCCTTAGTTATGCCTATATTTGATAGGTTTCTATCACCTTTGTAAATATATTTATTAGAGTTTATATCACTAGGTGTTATCCAAGGATACTCTGTGCCATAATATTCTTTTATATCTGTACTGGGAGTATTACCTGTAACAACATTTCCAAATTTACTAACAGAACATTTTATCCAATCTATTTTCGGGGTATATAATTTTTGCATTAAATATTTTTTTTCTTGTTTCTTTTCTATAAGCAAATTTTCTTTTAATTCAATAACCTTATCGCAACAGCTTAAAATCTCAGCAATTTTTTCTTGCTCTTTTTTGCTTGTATAAGGCACGTAAAGTTTATTATAAAAGTCAGTTTGATTTAATACTCTATTACGACCCGCTCCACCTGGAGACATATCTCCAAGCATCTTTTTTATTCTAGGAAATTTGATAATATTTTCATAAAATTTAACGCAAACGTTGTTATTAAATTCGTATGTTGGGAAACGATGCGATACTAATAATCCATCATCTTCTTTTTTTACAATTGCAATAGCATGTTCCCATGCAAAAGTGATATTAACAATTAGGTCATTTTCTTTAACTTTATATAACTCTTCCATTGCAACTGTTTCAGGATCTTCAACAAACGAATGAAAAGTTCCTTTTGCGTGACTTCTTACGCTTAAGCGATAATATGGTTCGTTTGGTTTATCTACACTTCTGTGAACCTGCGTAACAACCTTTTTTATAGGTACAATATCCCAATCGTTTGGCACGATGTATCCAAAACGTTTTTTATATCCTTCAAGAACTTCACCTTTATTTATCAAATCTATTCTATTTTTAATTTCTTGTTTTTTGTTCATAATTATCTCTTTTTGCGATATTTGTCTGAAATTTGTTGTATTTTATCTTTATTTTGCGAATAAAATTTATTAACTATTTTCACTGTCGAATTGTTTGGATTACCTTTGATTAAAGCTCCATCAGACACTAAAAAGCAAGCATCAACACCTCCGCCCATAACATGAAAATGTGGAGGATTATGGTCATTTGCATTAATAAATACATTCAATCCATTAGGGTTTCCAATTCGCTCTTCACCCATAAAATGTGGCATTGAATTCCATATAGTTGTTGCTATTTTACTTAATTCTTGAATTTCTATTTCACTATCCATTATTTATTCCTTCCTAGTTTCTTTTCCGCAATCATTTCATGCTCAATAGTTTCTAATTCTTTTAAATCTTCCGCATCAGCTTCTAATGCTTCTTGTTTTTTACGTGCTTCGTCAAATTCAAGATAACGTTTTTTAGCAATTTCGTTAGCTTGTTTTCTTGAAATTGCACCTTTGCCTTTTAAAATTTCGTAATCATTAAAGTTTAAGAAGCCATCAACTTTTTCTTTCCAATCACTCATAGATAGTTGTCTTCTTCTTTGAGCTTGATTTTCAGCATAGTCCAAAAACATTGAAACAAGTCTGTCTAACTCTTTGATTTCATTTTGTTGAAGATAATTTTTGGCTATTATTACATCTTGCTTACGAACCCTTGAACCACTCCAATTTGTAAGGTTCATATTTGGTTTAGTAGCATCCGCACGATTTACTATTATTTCTGCTGCGGTATTATTTGTAACTGCATGCAAAAGTTTGTTTTGAACTTCGGCAAAAAAGTCATTTGAGGCTTTAATGTCATCTTTATAGTCTACACTTAAAGCAAATAAATCACGGACTTTTTGATAAAATCTTTTTTCGCTTGCACGAATTTCTCTGATTTTTTCAAGAAGTTCATCAAAATAATCCCATCCACCAGGATTTTTTAATCTTTCGGTATTGAGAACAAAACCTTTAATTATATATTCTTTTAATGTTTGGGTAGCCCATTGTCTAAATTTTGTTGCTTTTGTTGAATTTACCCTATAACCGACAGAAATAATAGCATCCAAATTATAGTGTTTAATTTCTCTGTTAACATTTCTGTTTCCTTCTTTTTGAACTACCGAGAAAAATTCGGTAGTTCGATTTTCCTCTAATTCTCCAGATTCATATATATTTTTTAAATGCACTCCGACATTATCAGTAGAACATTCAAACAATTGTGCAATGAGTCTTTGAGTCAACCAAATTGTTTCATTTTCTAGGTCAAGTTGTATATCAAGTTTGCCATTTGGTGTCTCGTATATAATTAATTCTTCTTTGTCGTCTTCCATCTATACCCCCAAACCTAGTTCTTCTAAATATTTATTTAGCTGCTTCTCAACATCTGCGAGTTCTGTTTTGATATTTTTGATATTATTTCTAACTTCATCAATATCAATAATCTCTTCCTCTTCAAATGTATCAACATAACGAGGAATATTTAAATTGAACTCATTTCCCTTGATTTCGTCATATGTTGCAAGATGTGAGAATTTCTCAATAGTTTTTCTATTATCATAAGCATCTAAAATATCTTGAATGTTCTTATCGGTTAACTTGTTTTGAGTTTTATCTTTAATGTATCTTCCTTCGCCTGATGCATCAATAAATAAAACATTTTTATCTGTACGATTCTTTTTAATAACCAACAAACAAGCCGGAATTGATGTGCCGAAGAATAAGTTTTCAGGAAGTCCAATAACCGCATCTAACAAGTTTTCTTCAACAACTCTTTTTCTGATAATACCTTCTGATGCACCTCTGAACAATACGCCATGAGGGACTACTGCAACCATTCTCCCGTCAGGTTGTAAACTATTTATCATGTGTAATAAAAATGCCCAATCACCTTTGCTGGATGGAGGTACACCCCAGTCAAATCTGTTATATGGATCAAGTTTTGCTTCCATTTTAAATTTCTTATCTTTATTCTTATTATTGCCGTCATTTTCTCCGCCGGGGTTAAATCCTTCAGCCCACTTATCCTGAGAAAAAGGCATATTAGCAACAACTACATTAAACTTCATTAAATTCCCATCACTATCAAGGTGAGCAGGATTTGCTAATGTATCACCCCAAGCAAGTTTTGCATCCATAATGTCGTGGATAAACATATTCATTTTACCCATTGACCAAGAAGAGCCGTTCATTTCTTGCCCATAGATAGCAACTTGTTTTACTCCGGCATATTTTGCAGCTCTAATCAATAATGAACTTGAACCGGATGTTGGGTCATAAATACTATCTCCTGATTTGGGTTTTGCAATTTGCGCCATCAACTCTGATACCATCATTGGAGTGAAGAAAGAGCCCGCCTTTTTACCGGCTTGACTAGCAAATTCACCAATCATATATTCAAATGCATCGCCAAGAACATCCGAAGCAACCTGGTTTTCTTTTACTTCAATCATTGAAGGTCTTAAATCAAGTGGTTTAAAGTCTTCAAGTAGATTTCTTAATGTTGTAGCTTTTTGCTTTGAGTTACCTAAATTAGCTTCACTATTAAAATCCACGCTTCTAAATACACCTTGTAATTGTGCATTGTTGTCTTCAATAGCACGTAATGCTGCATTGATTTTTTGACCTATTTCAGAATCATATCTGTTATCAAAAAGGTAATCGAAAGTTTGTTCTTCTTGGAGTACAAAAGGTAAACGAGACTTTGCCCTTTCCAATCTTGCTTCATCGTTATATTTGTCTTTTAAATCATTTAAATTTTCTGTATATGTGTCACTTAAATATTTAACAAACAACATAGATAAAACATAGTCTTTATAATTTGCAGCATCAATTATGCCTCTGAAGGTATTAGCCCCACGCCATAAAGCTGCTTCAATATCAGATTTAGTAGTTTTCATTATATTTCTCCTTTAATTAATTTTTCTTGTATTATTTCATTTTGAATTTTTTGTTGTTCTAATAATTTTGATAATAAATTCTCTTTCCGTTTCATGAGTTTTGCAATTTCAATTAGCTTATTTTGCTTTTGTAATGTAGGAATGCAAATTTCAACATTTTCTATTGAGCTTGTTTTTATTGATCTCAGTTGAAAACCTTCTTCAAGTTTTTCAACTTGATTGATAAAATCCTTATTTTGCATAACCAATTGCAAATACTCAGGCAAAATATTATTCTTGGCATTATCGTTTAATCTTATTATGCCAAATTGAGAAGGAACAACAATATTTTCTTGCGAATCGTTTATTAGACATGATTTTAATGGTGAGAACAACCTAATAAGTATATCATTTTTAACGGTTAAATATCGATCTGTTAACTTATCTTTACTGATAAAATCATCACATTGATCTTCATCTAAATTTCCTTGTTCATCAATAGAACGTAATGTAACAGTTTTATATTGATAAGTTTCATTTGTTGAAAATTTTTCCATTACGTTTTGTTTGATTAACTCAAGTTGTTTTGCGCCTGCTCGTGATAAAACAAGTCCCATTTGAATATTTACGATATCTTTTAGTTTTACTTTTTTCATTATTTTAATTCCTTTTGATTTTGGAAAGAGGAAATACTCCCTCTTTCCATTAAAATCTTAATTAGCTCGTGTGAGCTTCCTTGCAGCAAAAATAGCAACCATCTGCCTTTGCATAAATTTTTCTTGCATATGCAACAGCTTGAATCCCATTTTCAAACATGCCAAGATATTCCACGTCATGTGCCATCTTGAGATAAGTACAATGTTCTTCATGGACTTCGTGATCGCCATTTTGTTGTGCAGAGTTGTTAACATAATATTTATGTAACATTTTAATCTCCTAAGGGTTACTAATCTAAACTCTGCACTTGATTTTTTTATTAAAATCGTTTAAGATGTAGTTGCGAAGCTAACTTAAACGTTAGTGCAAAGAATTCCTATCAAACAAACCCTTTATAATGTTCATAGGAATTTTTGTTCTACATATATATTTGCATAAAAAAATAAAAAGTCAATAGTTTATTCTTTATATTTTTGTCATACATTGATATTTACAATATAAATATGTAAATAAGAGATTCTTTTTTTTAGGTCAAAATGCTTTTTACAAAAGGATTTATGGAATCCATTATCACTAATAATTTTATTTAAAATTGATATTTACAAAACTTTACAAAATTAAAATTAATACAAAAATTTTATAAAGCATTAGTGTATTCGTCTCCATCTCATAGATAATTACATCTTGTTCTGTATGTTAAATTACATTTATGTATCAAAATAAATTTAAAGAAAATCAAGATTATAAGGCAAAAATTGATGCATATAGACCTTTAAATAAAGACACACTTGAACAAATTAAAGAATATTACAGAGTTGGACTTACTTACACTTCTAATGCGTTAGAGGGTAATACTCTTGATTTAGCTGAAACAAAAGTTATATTAGAAGATGGTCTAACAATTGGTGGAAAACCGCTAAAAGACCACCTTGAAGTAATGGGACATGCAAAAGCCTTTAACAAATTATTAGAATTGCATAATGTACCGCCTACTAGAATATGAACGAAATCCAGATAAAGAATTAATACAAGAAAGTATTATAAAAGAGTGGCGCACGCTCGAATGAGCGTGCGCCTTATTATAAAGACCATTAGTATGTAAATAACTTTATAAACTCTTATATTTTTTCGATATCTTTTGATTGTGAAGCCAATGTATCAATCTTTTTCTTTGCAGTTCTTAGTGGATTCATTGTTGCGTTACCGCCAATACAACCGCCTTCACAACACATAACTTCTACCATGTTGCAACCGTCACAACATTCACCATCTTTTGCAAATTTCTTCAACTCTTTAATTGTATCTTTATTCAAGCCGTTTATTACATGAGGTCTTATAGCTTCTTCATTTTCCAATGATTTTTTAACTGATTCTGCTACTCCGCCTGAAAGACCAAAGTTTCTTGCTTGTTTTGAGCTTTCTTTTACATATTTTGTTTCTTCGCAATCCTCTACGTTAATATTTCTTGCGATGAACAAAGAACCTAGTTCTTCAAAACTCATTACGTAATTTACGTTTTCATTATCATAACCTTCTGCTCTTTTTGCAACACAAGGGCTTAAGAATACTGTAATTGCATCAGGAATTTCCTTTTTAACAATTTCTGCAGTGTAATACAATGGAGTTTTTGTATCAGAAACATAAGGTTTAATTTCTGGCAAGTGTTTTTTAACAAATTGGTTATAACCAGCACAACAAGAAGTTGTCATAAACTTATCACCACGTTCCATTCTTTCAACGAATTCTTTAGCTTCATTATTTGCAGTAATATCAGCACCTTGAGCAACTTCATAGACATCAGTAAAGCCAGCTTTTAGCATCGCAGTTTTAATTTGGTAAATACTACCATTAAATTGACCAGCAATTGACGGAGCTACCATTGCAATAACCTTTTTGCCGTCTTTAATTTGTTTTAAAATATCAATAATTTGACTCTTTTCATGAACAGCACCGAATGGACATGCTGCAATACATCTACCACAACTAATACATTTATCAAAATCAATGCTTGCATAACCAGTTTCATCTTTAGAAATTGCACCAACAGGGCAAGCTGCTTCACATGGAACTGTTGTTTGAACAATTGCACCATAAGGGCAAGCATTCATACACATTTTGCATTTTTTACATTTTTTTGTATCAATATGAGATTTGCCGTCAACAACAGAAATTGCACCAAATTTACAAGATGATTGACAAGGCCTTGCTACACAACCTTGACATAGGTCTGTAACATGAATTTGGCTTGTAACACAACCCTTACAGGCTTTTTGTAATACAGTCAAGTTTTTATCATTAATTTCAGTTCTTTCTAATGCTTCTGTTGCATACGTAGCTAAAGATTTTCTTTCATCATCTTCTTCGATTTGAAAGCCTAAGCCTGCAATTGCTCTGTCTTTAAGAATTGCTCTTTCCTTATAAATACAACAACGATAAGGAACTTCAGCTCCTTTTGGGCGTATATCATAAGGTATTAACCTTGTATTTTCTGCAAAATTATCAGAATCAAAAGCCTTAATAATATCAACTAAAATTTCTTTCTTTAAGTGAATTGCTTGACTGTTGTTATTCATTTTTTATCTATCCTTTTTATATTTTAACCTTCTTTAATGATAGCCATATATTAATTTTGCCCCAAGCATAAAACTATTTCAAGCCGTATGTGGCATAAATTTTACAACTTATCTAAATAAATTACTCATTATCAATATTGTTGTGCGTAAATTGTAAGAAATTACCAATTAAGTTTTCATTCCAAACTTTAACTTCATTCGGAACATCTAAAATACAAGGCACAAAATTCCAAATATATTTGATACCACTATTTGCTAAATAAAGCGCTGTATCTTGTGCAAATTGACGTGGAACTGTTAATATAGCAATATCCACATTCAAACTATTAACTAAATTTTCTAACTTACTAATATGGTAAACTTCCTTATTATTAATTTTAATACCGACTTTTAAAGGGTCGTTATCAAACATGGCAAGAATGTTCAAACCGTAATTAGAAAAGCTATCATATTTGACAAGCGCAGAACCTAAATTCCCAGCTCCAATAATAAACGCATTTTTTTGTTTTTGAAACCCTAAAGTTTGTTCAATTGCCAGTTTTAGTTCTTTAACATTATAACCAACACGACATTTGCCAGTATTGTTTAAATATTTCATATCTTTTCGGACTTGAGAATTATCTATATTTAAAAGTTCAGCAATCTTAGTGCTAGAGATAAATTCAGAAGCCTCATCATTGCATTCGTCTAAAATATAATGATATAAAGTTAAACGGTTTATAACCTTATCAGGTATGTTCATTAATAACCCCTTGTATTGTTTTTAAAAATAGGCGCAGAATAACCTTGTTATTCTGCGCCCACTTATTAATTTATAATTAAACTACTCCATTGAAAGCATCAATATAGATTTGTTTAATATCTGTCATCAATGGGTAAGCTGGGTTAGCACCAGTACATTGGTCGTCGAACGCTAATTCAACTAATTCGTCAAGATGTTCATTCCAATATTCTTTAGTAAAGCCAGCTTTTGTAATGAATTCTTCAATAGAATTTGGTAAATTGATAGCTTTCATAAGTTTATCAATTGCTTTAATTAATAATTTAACTTTTTCGTCATCATTTTTACCGCCTAAGCCTAATTCATCAGCAATTTGACCATATTTAGCTTTTGCACAAGGATATTTATATTGTGGGAATATAGCTTGTTTGTGTGGAGCATCAGAAGCATTGTATTTGATTACTTGTCTGATTAATAAAGCGTTAGCTACACCGTGTGGAACGTGGTACATAGCACCAAGTTTGTGAGCCATTGAGTGGCACAATCCTAAGAATGAGTTAGCGAATGCCATACCAGCGATTGTAGCTGCATAGTGCATTTTTTCTCTAGCGATAGGATCGTTAGCACCTTCGTTGTAGCTTCTTTCCAAGTATTTGAATACTAATTTAGATGCTTCTAAAGCATTTGAATTTGTAAAGTTTGTAGCCATACAAGAAACGTATGCTTCAATTGCGTGAACTAATGCGTCGATACCTGATGCAGAAGTTAAACCTTTAGGCATACCGTCAACGAAGTTAGGGTCGATGATTGCCATATTTGGAGTTAAAGCGTAATCAGCGATTGCGTATTTAACGTGAGTTTCGTCATCTGTAATGATAGCGAATGGAGTAACTTCTGAACCTGTACCTGAAGTTGTAGGGATTGCAACCATTGTTGCTTTTTTACCTAATTCAGGTAATTGGCAAATTCTCTTTCTGATATCCATAAATCTCATAGAGATATCTTCAAATACAGTATCTGGTTGTTCATACATTAACCACATAATTTTAGCTGCGTCCATTGGAGAACCACCACCTAATGAAATGATTACATCTGGTTCAAATGGTTTCAAGATAGACATTGCTTGATTAATTGTAGACAATGTTGGGTCTGGTTTTACATCAAAGAATACTTGGTGTTCAATACCAATTTCATCTAAAACATTAGTAATTTTGTTTACTGCGCCTGAGTTGTATAAGAAACTATCTGTTACGATGAATGCACGTTTTTTACCTTGTAATTCTCTTAATGCTAAGTCAGTAGCACCTCTCTTGAAGTAGATTTTAGCTGGAGCCTTAAACCATAACATATTTTCTCTCCTTTCAGCAACTGTCTTGTAGTTTAATAAGTGTTCAACACCAACGTTACCAGAAACGGCGTTACCACCCCAAGAACCGCAACCTAGAGTTAATGATGGTTCTAATTTGAAGTTGAATAAGTCACCGATACCACCTTGAGATGATGGAGAGTTGATTAATACACGGCAAGTAGGCATTTTTTCAGCGTAAGCGTTAATTCTGTCACTCTTTCTTTCATCTGTATACAATACTGATGTGTGACCTGCGCCACCTTTGCTTACTAATTCGTAAGCCATTTCTGCTGCTTGTTCGTAATTTTTAGCTTTGTACATTGCTAAGATTGGAGATAATTTTTCTCTTGAAAATGGGTCATTCCAATCTACTTCTGGTCTTTCAACTAAAAGAATTTTAGCATCTTCTGGAGTTTTGAAACCAGATAATTCAGCGATTTTGTGTGCTGATTGACCAACGATTGCTGGGTGAGCAGTACCTCTAGCAGGATCAATAAATGGTAAATCTACCATTTTCTTTTGTTCTGCTTTATTTACAAGGTAAGCACCTCTGTATAAAAATTCTTTTTTAACTTCTTCGTAAACATCTTCAACAACTACAACTGATTGTTCAGAAGCACAAATCATACCGTTATCGAATGTTTTTGACATAAGGATTGAAGATACAGCCATTTTAATATCTGCTGTTTCATCAATAACTGCTGATGTATTACCAGGACCTACACCTAAAGCTGGATTACCAGATGAGTAAGCAGCTTTAACCATACCAGGACCACCAGTTGCTAAGATACAATCAATTTTAGGGTGTTTCATCAAAGCGCTTGATAATTCGATTGATGGAACGTCAATCCAACCGATGATATCTTTTGGAGCACCAGCTTTAACTGCTGCATCTAAAACTAATTTAGCAGCGGCAATTGTTGATTTAGTTGCTCTTGGGTGAGGTGAGAAGATAATTGCGTTTCTAGTTTTTAAAGCAATTAATGATTTGAAGATTGCTGTTGAAGTTGGGTTTGTTGTTGGGATAATACCAGCTAAAACACCTAAAGGTTCAGCAACAATTTTTGTACCGTTTGCTTTATCTTCTTTGATAATACCGCAAGTTTTAACATTTTTATGTTTGTTATAAATGTATTCAGAAGCGAAGTGATTTTTGATAATTTTATCTTCTAAAACACCCATACCAGTTTCTTCAATAGCCATACGAGCTAGAGGGATACGAGCTTTATCAGCAGCTGTTGCAGCAGCTTTAAAAATTTTATCTACTTGTTCTTGTGTGAAGTGTGAATATACTTCTTGAGCTTTGTGAACTCTGTCAATCAAAGCCTCAAAAGATTCAACACTGTCTACTAAATTAGAAGCATTGTATGCTTTTTCTAATTTTTCAACATCATTTTGTTTGTTTGAAGCCTTTTTTGTAGAAGCCTTCTTTGTTGTTGTTTTTGGCATTTTTTATTTCTCCTTTTTTCAATCGTGATTGATTTCCTTATTCAAAAGTATAAAATAACATTAAGTGTTTTGTCAACCCTTAATAATTTACCGATTTTACAATGCGTACAATGTGATTTTTGTCACAATTTAAAATTCAATCGTGACATTTTGTCACTAATTATTATTTTTTAATTCTTTTTGCTAAGTATAAAAATGGAGTATCTAAAATTGCAATAAATACCTTAATTAAATATGTTGTAATAAATAATTGGAATACAACTTCTTTAGAGAAAACGCCTGCAAAACCTATATACGTGAACATTGCAGTATCAAATAATTGACTCAAACAAGTTGCACCATTATTTCTAACCCACAAGAATTTATCAGAAGGTAAAATATTTCTGATGAATTTATATAAATAAACGTCCATCATATTTGAAACGAAATAAGCTGACATACTCGCAAAACAAATTCTAGGAGTAATTGTAAATAGCGTTTTCATTGCTTCTCCAGCAAAATCTGCCTCATTTGAAATATAGTGCAAATCAATTTGTGTAATTATTGTAAACATCAATAGTGCAAAAAATCCCAAATAAACACTTTTTTGAGCTTCTTCCACCCCATATTTTTCGTTCAAGATATCGGTCGCTAAAAAGATTGAGCCGTAAGTTACATTACCTAAAGTTAATGCCATTCCAAAAATATCAACACACTTTAAAACCTCAACATTTGCCACAATTGTTGCTAGAGCAATCCAAGCAAATACGCCCATTTTCCCGAAAAATTTGTATGCAAAAATTACACCTGCAAAGTTTACAATAATTGTTATAAAAAATAATGCTTCGTTCATTAGTTATTCCTAGCCTTTAAAATCTTTTCTATTTCATCAAAATCCTCTGGTTCATCAATATCTATTGATTGATTTACAACATATACCATTGGATTTTTGCCAATAAAATCGTTCACTTCACGCATAACTTTTGTCTCGCAAATATATGCAGAGCCTGTTTCACGATACATTGGATAATGTCTGTGTTCATCTTGTCTGCGAGGTCTTGTTCGTGAATCATACAATGGTTCAAATTTTTCAGTGTTAGGAACTTGACGCCATAAAGAATGAGTTGTACCAATACTTTTTACTGCAAAAACCGAATCATGACCTTTTTTCAAATTTTCAAAATAACATTCAATAACTTTGTCCAAACGCTTTGAATCTCTTAATGGACAAGTTGGTTGCAATAAAACAACTGCATCTGGCTCATAGTTTTCTTTTTCTTTTAAATAATTAAGAACATGAATCATCACAGGAATTGTCATTGTCGTATCTTGCGCTAATTCTATGGGTCTATCTATAACTTCGCAACCATATTCTTGAGCAACTTTTTTTACATTTTCAGCTTCTGTTGACAAAACCGTTCTTGTAACATATTTAGAATTGTGTCCAGCCTCTATTGAATAGTAAATTAAAGGTTTTCCTGCTAACATTTTTACATTTTTATTTGGAATACCTTTTGAACCGCCTCTTGCTGGGATTATCGCTAAAATTTCCATATCAAAAATCCTTAAAAGTTTTTCATTAATTCTATTAGCTTTTTGTGCATTTCAACATTATGAATACGCAAATAATCAACATTTCTTTCAATCGCCAACGAACTTAATGCTGTTGTATAAATATCTTTAGTTTCGTTTGATTCATTTGCCATATCTAGCAAAGATTTTCTTGAAATTCCAAGCATAACCTCACAACCAAGCGACTTAAATTCGTCAATCCGTCTAATTAATTCAAAATTATGTGCTTTTGTTTTCCCAAAACCAATTCCAACATCAATTATAATATTCTCTTTAGATATTCCTTTTGATTCAGCCATTTCAATTTTATTTTTTAGTGCAAAATAAATTTCATCAACAACATTTTCATAAGTTGGTTTAACTTGCATGTTTTCGGGATTACCTTGTGAATGTTGAATTATAACCTTTTTGCCAGAATTAGCAACAATATCAATCATTTTTTCATCATAATCAAATCCTGAAACATCATTTATAATGGAAGCTCCTAAATCGATTGTTTTTTGCGCAACCTCGCTTGAACGAGTGTCAATGCTAATTGGAATATTTATATTATTCTTGTGAACATATAGTAATATTGGCTCAATTTTTTCTAATTGTTCCTTTGCACTAACAGCTTGAGAGAAAGCTTTTGTACTTTCTGCGCCAATATCAATTATGTCAGCTCCATCGTCAATCAATTTATGCAAATGCCCTATTGCATTGTTGAAATCATAAAATTCGCCACCGTCAGAGAAAGAATTTTTTGTAACATTTAAAATTCCCATTAATTTGGGCAGGATTTTAGGTTCAGGCTTTGTCATTTCGTCTAAAATATCTGCCAATTTTTTCATAGAAAATGGTTGATATCTTAATTTATCTGCAATTTTTAAAATTTGCGAAATACTTCCGCCCAAAATGCAATCTGTTTTCTCTACTTGAGCTGTTAAAATACCTCTATGCACAGCGCAATCAGCCCCAACAGTAAGAGCCGTTTGTTTCAAAATATTTGCTTGAGGCAAAGACAAATCAAAAATTTTAAGGTTCAGATATTCGTACTTTTTTGCACCTCTATGTACATAAGAATTATCAAAACCAATCTTTATTAATTCTTGCTCTATATTGCTATCTAAAATTTTCTTTACTGTAAAATCATTCCCCATAGTCAAAATTTTAGCATAAAAAAAGAAAGTTGAAATTATCAACCTTCTTTTTATTATAAAATCTTGAAATTACTATTTTGTAATTGTAGAAACTGTTGTAGCAGCACTTGCTAAGTTTGTACAAAACGCTGTAAACTTACCAAATACATCAGCAACCGTTTTACCAGCTTTTGAATTTGCTGCTTCCGCAAGAGGTTTCAACGCTTTATTTTCTTCTGCGGCTTTTGTTAAAGTATCAGTAACTGCATCTGAATATGCATCTGAATCAGTTTTCATGTTCTTTTTAAATTCATCAGCACCTTCAGTAAGGTTACTCATAGTTTGCAATGCTTTTTGTGCTTTATCTACTGCATCTACAGTTTTATCAACACCTGTTTCTCCACCTCTGAATGCTACACGTGGAACTGCCATTGAAACTGGTCTAATCATTTTTGTTTTTGCCTCCTAAAGCGTTTTCACTAAAATTCATCATCGCTTACTGTAAAATCGTTGCTAGTTGATGTGCTACTATTATAGTCGTTACCGTTCGCATTGTCAATAGATCTTTCAACAAGATTTTCTGCACTGTCAGAAACCTGTTTCTTAACTAAGCCAAAATCTTTCATTGCAACGCCGATAGCTGCACCACCTGCAACAATATTTACCGCAACGCTTCGAACTTTTTCAGCAACAGCCTTTGACTTTCCTAAATTTTCAGCCAATTTTGTTGCTTTTTCTGCCAATTTTGCAGCTTCTTCACCTGTTTTTTCAGCTGCTTTTTTGTTTAAGGCATCAACTGCTTTTTGTGTTGCTTTGTCGGTATATTTACCAACAGCACCCGAAATCATTCCTGCTGCTTTATCTAAGCAGATTTTTGTTGCAGTAAATGCAATAATTACACCAATAGCTTTTGTGGCAAAGCTACCAATTTTACCTATAACGCCGCCATTTTCTCCTGCTTGTTCAGACATTCTGCGAAATTCGTCTTGCTTTTGTTTCAAAGCATCTAAGTCTGGAGTGCCACCTTTAAAGGCAACGTTTGCATTATTGCTTCGATTACTTGTAATTAAGTTTTGAGCTAAATTAATTGAACTTACTGCCATAATTTCTACACAAAATAATTTTAACCTACATAGATATAAAGTCCTGAAAACCATGATTTTTGCTAGTTTTGCATGGATTTCAGAACTTTTTGTTACATTATTTAACAATTTTATTAATAAACTTATTTGTTAAAAAATCTCATAATCTTGTCGATTAAGCCTTCGTCTTCCATTGAGGCTTCATTATAAGTTTTAGCTTGACCTTCTAATTTTTCAAGTTTCTTTTTAATTGATGCAACTTCTTGGTCTGAAATTGCAGAAGATGAAAGATATTTGTTATAAAATTCAACGGCTTTTGCTGGATTTTTAGTCTTTTCGTAAGCAACCGCTAAAGATTTTAGAACATTTGCTTTACGATTATCCAAACAGTAAAGTTTTTCAAAATATTCGATTGCCATTTTGTAATCGCCTATGCTTTCTCTAAATTCACCTAATCTTTCAAGTGCTTTTTTATTGTTTAAATCCACCTTGCTTAAGCGTTCATAAAATTCGATTGCGTGAGTTTTATCATTCATATCATCTAATAATTCAGCAATAGTAAGCAATAGAGCTTTATCGTCTTCTTTTTGTTGAAGTGCAAACATATATTCATTTAATGCAACATCTTTGTTTCCACGTGCTAAATTATATTTTGCCCAATTATAGTGTTCGTTAAAAGAATCGCCTTTTTCTTCGTAAATTAAAGCACGCATCTGATAAATTAGAGGTGAATTTTTATCAAATTTTGCAAACTCATTTACAGCGTCAAGCGCCTCATCAAATTTCTTTTCTGTGTAATAATATTGAGCAACAAGAGATAAAAATTTTGGATTTTTCTTATATTTATCTTGCATTTCATCAATTTTTGATTTAGCTTCTGCCATTTTTTCATCGTCAATTAAACATCTTAATTGAACAAGAGGATCAGAACTTACCTTTGAAGCTGCATCTGTTTGGTTATTTGCAATATAAATATCCGCTAATTTATTTTTAATTTCATCATTATCATGCCCGTCATTTATAGCCCTTTCTAAGATTTCAGCAGCACTAGATAAAATACCTTCCTTCATATAAATTTTAGATAATTGAGTGTACGCTTCAAGCGGAGCTTCGTGAGAATCAATTAATCTTAAGTATTCATCAATAGCTTGGTTGTCCTTGTTAAGTTGAGTATAAATACCTGCAAGTACAAATCTTGTCATATTTCTTTGGTCATCTTCGTATGCTTTTTCTAGAGCTTTTTTAAAGTCACCTGCTGCGTGTTGTAGCTGACCTTGACATACATGCAAATTTCCACGATAAGTATAGTATTTGTATCTATCAGACCCTTCAAATAAATCCATTAATTGTTCGTAAGCCATAATGTTGGCTTTGTCCTCTTCAACAATTTTAGAAAAATATTTTTCGGCATCTTCTATCAAACCTAAAATCTTTGCAACATGTGCTGTTCTTTGTAGAATTTCTACACTATTAGGTCTTTTTTCTAAAAGTTTTTTATATTCAGCATACGCTTTATCATAAAGTTCTTGTTCTTCAAATTGTTCTGCTTGTTCAATTGTCATCTTATTTACCTTTCACTTTAATTGTTTTTATTAAATCATGGAATAAAAATATAATATATAGTAAACCTTACTAATTAAATTTATTTTGAGCCTTGTCTAATCCGTCAGTTAGGTAACACTTAACCGCATCTAAAGCGCTTTTTAGTGTATCTTTTAAGACAGGTTCTTGCTCTTTAGAAAAGTTTTGTAAAACAAAGGCTTCTGAAGGAATTGGTGGTTGTGGTCCAATACCAATCTTTAATCTTGCAAACTTATTTGTGCCAGCATGTTGAATTACCGATTTAATTCCGTTGTGTCCGCCGTCAGAACCACTTGCTCTAAACCTTAAACGACCTAACTCTATTGATAAATCATCATAAATAACAAGCATGTCACTTACGTCTATTTTATAATAGTTCATAACCAAACTTACAGCTTCGCCTGACAAATTCATGTAAGTTGTTGGCTTAATTATTATGATATCTTCGTTGTTAAATTTTATTTTAGTAAACAAACACTTTAGCTTTGATTCTTCCCTAAAAGAAAAACCCTCATTTACAGCCCAATAATCTGCGACCATAAAGCCCATATTATGACGAGTAAAGCTATATTTATCTCCGACATTTCCCAATGCAACAATAAGTTTCAATCTTTTATCCTCTTATTATCAAGTTAATCATAAGTCCTTATGTTTATAATTTTAACGCAAATAAATATTACCAAGAGTATTAACTACCTTTCGCTTAACAAAAAGATAAAATGGGTTTATTTTATGATACACGGAGACTCCAAAAAAGTATCAAGATTATAGGGGAGATTAGTTATGAAATCTGAAAACAAACCAATAATTAAAGAGAAAAGCTCCAAAATGGTGAGCGATTTTTTAGAGAAGGCAAACTTACATAAAAAAGACTTTGCAGAAATGATTGGCGTTACATTATCGTATGTTTACAATCTAATAGACAATACCATACCTTTTTCAACAAGAGGAACAACACTAGAGAGAATTGCAACAGTCATGGAGATTGAGCCAGAAATGTTTGATGAATATAAAATTCCTCAAGAGCCAATCATGGTAGATGAAGCGGTAGAAGTGTTAAAAGATAACTTACGTAAAAAACAATTGAGTGTAGTAAACTTTTTAAAGGCATTTCCACGTAAAAAACGACTAGATATGGTAGATGTACTTAGAGGTGCAATGCCTATTCCACTTGATTTTAAAGAATTAAGCATGATTGGACAAGTTCTAGACTTATCAACTGAGGAAATTTATGCAATTTGGGAGAACAGAGTTAAACAAGTCTTAGAATCTAGTGGCATGAATATTTATTCAAATGCCGCACTTGTAAATTCAATGTTTGATTGTGCAAAGAAATATATTGACCTAAAAGAAAACAACTAAAACTCAATAAATATAGTAAAGAAGGGCGGATTTTGCGTTTGCAAAATCCGCCCTTCTAAAAAAAAATATAAAAAAAATTAAAAAAGTAGTTGACTTAGAATTTTTTTCATTGTAGATTATAACTACACCAATTCAAAAGATTGGAACTTGACACTCGGTAGTTTCATTAGGGACTCGACTGAAAGGTGAATAGGGAAATGGTTTCACC
Source organism: Candidatus Melainabacteria bacterium (assembly GCA_003258725.1). Classification (GTDB taxonomy): domain Bacteria; phylum Cyanobacteriota; class Vampirovibrionia; order Gastranaerophilales; family Gastranaerophilaceae; genus UBA6984. The sequence goes on along the minus strand of QHMG01000009.1, from coordinate 80,567 downwards.
CCCGAGGCAAGGTAAAGGCTTACAAAGTGAGCGCTTGTAGCTCAGCAGGTAGAGCACTCCCCTTTTAAGGGATAGGTCGCGCGTTCGAATCGCGCCAAGCGCACCACTTTATTTCAACCGATAACCTCAGAATGTTGTCAAATGGTTGAACAAAATAGAAGGACTCCGTGAGGAGTCTTTTTTATTGCTAAAAATTATTTAATAATATATAATGTACATTATGAAGAAAGTAGTTTTTTGTTTATCCCTAATATTCTGCTTACTTGTGCCACAAACAGCTTTTGCGAAAAAAGTTAAGGTTCAAGCGGTTACACCTTTTGATAGTAATAATCCACCGCATAATTTTACGGTTAGACTTCAAGACCCAATTATTAATGATGCGTTATTTTTATATAAAGGCACTATAATAAGTGGATATATTTATCAAACAATTCCGCCAAAACGCTTGAAACAAAGTGCTTCATTTATTTATATTCCAACAAATTATGTTGATATAAACGGACAAAAACAGTATCTTACAAATATAGTTACTCAATATACAACGAAATTTCGACCTAAAGAGACTATTACAAATGCTCTTTATTTGTTTGGCGGAATTCCTGTTGCTCTAGTAACAGCAGGATTTTATGCTGCACAAGGAGCTATGGAAGATAAAAATTCCATAAATAAAAAAGATACGTTAAAAGCATCTGCTGAAAATGTTTACGTAAACTCACCACTTTCTTTGATAGAAAAAGGTGACTACTTAAAAATAAACAAAGACCAAGAGTTTTTATTAAATTTTATATTTATTAAAAACGAAGCACCAAACTATGATTATCAAAAGGAAAATTAAGATGAAAAAGATATTGTTATTTTTAACATTAATGATATTCTTCATAGCACCAGCCAACGCAAAAGCAACTTTGGTAGAGGCTATGACACCTTATAATAGCGAAAATCCAACTGATATTATAGTTTTTAGAGTTGTAAATGCAAACACAATTGAAAGTTACGGAACTGTATACTCTGGCGACATTATTGAAGGAGTTGTTGTTAGGGCTAAAGACAGCAGTCGTTTGAAACAAAATGCGACTTTCTCACTAAAAATAACAAAAATAAGACAGTATAACGGAAATTTACAAGAACCAGAAAACCTTTTTGCAAAATACACAACCGAATGGGATAAAGTCGAAACAACCAAAACTGCAGCACTTACAGTTGGTAATTTCTTTGTGAAAGGAATTTCTTGCGGATATAGAACAGTAGAAGGTGCAGTTAAAAACCCCGAAGGAAATCGTTTAAAATCAGCAGGTGTAGCATTATACAATTCGACTCCGCTAGCTTATATAAACAAAGGTAAAGATATTTTAATAAATGTTGGAGATAACTTTTTGTTAAATATAGAAGTTGTACCCCCAGAAAAGCAAAGTATTATTGACGAACACAATTACAACTTATAACTATAATTTTAATACTCTTTTTAGAGGATTTAAGTCATGAAAAACAAGGCTAACATGCATGTCAGATAAGGGATACAGCATGATTTGTATCGTTGTCAGTAAGGAGAATAAAACACACCAAAATGTGAATATGTGAACCGCTGACCGAAATAATAAATAGCAAAAATCCGCCGAGTTTGTGAAATACAAACTCGGCGGTACAATTTATATTTTTACATTATTTACAAGAAGTGTTTGTTGTCCAATCCAATACTTTACCATTTGGACATTTACCATTTGAATCAGCCTTGATATAATCCATATTATTGTTTTGAATAACCCAAGAAGAACATGTATTACCAAATTTAAAACAATTAGAACGAAGTGTTGCATTTGAAGATGCCCAAGAAGAAATAAGACCGTTTTTGAACCTCCAACAAAAACGAATAAATCTTTACCATAAGTAAAAGAACCTTTTGTAGGTCCATCTATATCTACATAAAAATTATAACAACCATCTTCTTGACAAAGGTTATCTCTGCCGTAAGGGAAAAAAGAGACTGATGCTCCATCGGCTAAAATTACCTGATAGAAAGCTTGAGGTGTATCCGTTACAGAAAAGCCCGATTTTAAAGCATTACCTTGTCTTTTAGTAAAGCACCCTGCAGTATTTGAAGCACAAGTTTTTTGAACTTTCATAAATTCACTCATTCGTTCATAAAATATTAAGTTTTTTTGCTCTGCAGTTTTTCCACTTAACCATTCTTCAACAGGACCATAAACTGCTTGAGCACGTCCAACTGCATCGTTAAGATTTGAATAAATTTTATTTAGTTTTGCAACTTTTTCTTTGTCGGCAGTTGAAGAGTTCAAGTTTGGAATAGTTAGCGCCGCAACCACACCAATAATACCCATTACGATTAGGGTTTCTGCTAAAGTAAACGCACAAAATTTATGTGCAACAAACATAATCTTGTTCATAGGCAACCTCCAAAATATAAAATATTCTTAATATTCGTATATCTTAGTTTAAAGCAAATTTTAAAGATTTTCAAGTGTTAAGTTTACAATATGTTACCCAATAGAATTAATCACATTTTACTACGGCAAATATTAAGGGATTCTGAAATGATTTCAGAATCCCTTATCTTAATATGTTAAAATATTACCAAAGTTCTACTTCAAATAATTCAACAAAGCCAACAAGCCTAAGTTGTAAGAAAATGCACCAAAGCCCGAAATTTGACCAATACAAACAGGCGCAATCATTGAATGTTTTCTAAATTCTTCTCTTGCATTAATGTTTGACAAATGAACCTCTACAACAGGTAATTCAACTGCTGAAATCGCATCACGAATTGCAACGCTTGTGTGAGTGTATCCGCCAGCATTTAGAATTACACCGTCATAAATTCCGTTTGCTTTTTGAATAAAATCAACTATTTCGCCTTCTATATTTGATTGACAGCAATCTAACTGAATGTCATGTTTTTTAGCTTCTGCTTGAAGATGTTTTTCAATTTCTTCTAAAGTTTCTGAGCCGTATTTATCTGGTTCTCTTGTTCCTAATAGATTCAAATTAGGTCCGTTTACTAATAAAATATTCATAATTTTATCCTTTCTTTGTAACTCAATTATAACAAAAAAACATGTTTTTTTAATTTTGTGTGATTAATTTAAACATTTGTGGTATATATATTATAGATAAAGGAAAAATTAGAGGTATAAATGGAAGCAAACAAACCACTACAACGCCGTTGGTATGATAAAGACCCTGTTTTAAAAGAGGCATTAGAACTATTAAGACTTGCTCCTGGGGATAAAAGAGATGCAGCTGCTGAGTTTATTATTCAAATGCAAGAACAAGTTGCAGCTGATGTTATTGAAAAAGTTTATGACATCATGTCTGAATATCATGGCAAAGGTAAACGTTGGTATGACAACGATCCAATTGTTATGAAGGCGATTGAATTATTGCGTGTTGCACCTAAAAAAACTCAAAAAGAAGCTGCTTTAAAACTTTTAACTGCCCTTGAAAACAACGACGGCGGTATGGAATTGATTAAAGAATAAACCACAATGAAAGATATACAAAAAGAATACGATTCTAGGGGAATTGATATTCAAAAAGTCGGAATCAAAGATTTTGAAGTTCCGCTAAACATTAGACGTAAAAATAGCTCAAATCAAGTTGTTAATGCGAAAGCTCGTGTTGCTGTTTCCTTGCCAAAACATTACAAAGGCACTCACATGTCACGTTTTGTTGAAGTGCTTACAGAGTGGCAAAACAAAGACATGCTTGGTTCGGATTTGAAAGATTGTATCTCGGCAATTGTTGAAAAATTAGACGCAAAAAGCGGAGAATTAGAATTTACCTTCAAATATTTTATAAACAAATTCGCACCTGTTTCTGGATTAACATCTACGATGAGCTATGAATGTTCTTTTAACAGCATTTTAGAGGATTATAACACAGAAAATGAGCATTATAAGTTCATTTTGGGAGTAAAAGTTCCTGTAACAACGCTTTGTCCTTGTTCAAAAGAAATTGCCGACTACGGGGCACACAATCAAAGAGCCATTATCGGAGTAAAAGTTTCTTACAACAGAAACGAACATATTTGGATAGAGGATCTTATTGAAATGATTGAAAGCCATTCCTCTAGTTCAATTTACCCACTTTTAAAACGTGAAGACGAAAAATTTGTAACCGAAAAAGCTTATGACAATCCAAAATTTGTAGAAGATATCTTGCGAGATGTAGTTTTAGATTTGCGCAAAAATGACATAGTAAACGAATTTGAAGTTGAATGTGAAGCTATGGAAAGTATACATAATCATTCGGCTTGGGCTTATCAAAAAGAAGTTAAGTAAAATTTACTTAACTCTAGTTAACATTAATTGATTTTACAGCCCTGTTAAAATATAATGTTTATAAACGGGATATAAGTATTAGAAAAGTGTAAATATAATGTCGAAATCAGATATAGATCAAAAATTAGAAAAAGAAGAAAAAGATTTAAACGAAGAATATAGCTTATTTTTAAAACACTTAAAAGCGGAAAAAGAGGATACGTCGGGCTTTGCAAGAACATTGTTTGGCATAGTAATTGTATTTTGTGCAATTATCTTAGTGCTTTTAATTGCTCAAGAAAATAAGGAAATAATTACAGAAACCTTTGGCGAGGACTCTTTTGTAACAAAAATGTTGTTGAGCTTGCCATTAGACGTTAAAAACAAACAACACGTAAACTTCACAATGCCATTTGCTCAAAGACGTCAAAACATTTTGTTATGTGGTGTTGACGCAAACAGTTCACCGACAAACCCTTGGGCTGGCGCTAGAACAGACACAATTATTTTATTAAATATTGACCCTAAAACGAAATCAATAAACGCAATTTCAATTCCTCGTGACAGTAAAGTATATCTTCCTGGAGATTACGGAATCCAAAAAATCAATTCTGCTCACGCAATTGGCGGTATTGAAATGACAAAAGCCACTATTGAAAGAACCTTAGGAGTAAAAATAGACCATTACATCTTAGTTCACGATGAAGCCGTAAGAAGAATTGTCGATGCTATCGGCGGTATTCCAATCTATGTTGAAAAGAATATGTATTATCACGATTATGCAGGTAATTTACACGTAAACTTGTCAAAAGGTTTGAACATCTTAGACGGACAAAACGCAGTTGGTTACTTACGTTTCAGACATGACGGTTTAGGCGATATCGGAAGAACTCAACGCCAACAATGGTTCTTGAAGGGTTTGTTAGAAAAATTACAAACCCCGCAAACAATTGCTAAAATCCCTGATATTTTGAATGTTATTGCAACTTACGTTAAGACTGATATGTCTTTCTACGAAATTTCGCAGTACGCAGCAATGTCAAAAGGTTTTGATATAAACAAAATTGAATTTGCAACACTTCCAGGTGCACCAAACAAACACGGTTACATCAGTTATTGGATTTTAGATCCAGAAAAAACTCAAGAAATGGTAAATAGAATGATTTACCGTGACAGAGTTTCTCCATCATCAGAGTCATATAATATTGGAATTAAATACACAAGAGCAAGTAAAGAAACTGCGGAAAGCGTTAAGGCTGTGGTTGAAGAATTAGGTTATAACGTAAACTGCTTTGGTCCAGCAAGTTTGCCACACTCACAATTCATTGCGCACGAACCTTCTGTTTCAAACGAATTTTTTGCAAGTTTAAAGAGAAAAGCTCCTCAATTAAACAAGATGCAATTCGTTTATAATCCGGATAGAACATACTGCACAAGCAGTGACATAACTATTTATCTTGCAGGGGAGTAATAAATGACAATAGCTTGGATAATTATTGTAGGTATATTATTATACATAATTTATGTAATTAAACTTGCGCTAGATTTAGACAAATACAAGGATAATCTGCTAAGAGGTTTAGCTGGAGTCGATGCCATTATCATCAAGAAAAATGCTGTTATTCTTGATATTTTAGGCTATGCAAAAGAATTTATGGACAAAGACCAACACCTTGTAAATGATGCTTATGCTATCAGATACGAGTTGAACAAACTAAAACCTAGAATTGACAATGCTGATAAGCGTTATGAAGTACAAAAAAAATATGATAAACAAGTTGAGTTAATTGTACAAGCAGTAAATCGCTACAAAGATTTGAAAACAAATGCAGGTTTGCAAGCTCAACTTAGACAATTGGCAATATTAGAAGAAGCACAAAACGAAAAATTACTTTACTATAACGATGCTGTGGATAGAATGAATTGGTATATTAATACCTTCCCATCAAGCATTATAGCCCAAATTAATGAGGTAAAAACGCCTCCTCCACGCTATGATAGATAAGTAACTTTTGATATTCTGTTACCCCCATATTTTCTCAGAAACAAATTCATAAAACCTACGTCTAAAAAATTGTAGATGAATTAATAAGGATTTGTGGAGTATGAGTAATTTAAAGAGTTGTAGTGCTGTTTTAATTGACGAAAAATGGGATGATTTTGATTTTAGAGCTACAGAAGATGAAACTTTAGAGGAAGAACCAAAAACTTTCAGTTGCATTGCAAAAGAAGATGATTTGCTTCAAATGTATTTAAAAGATATAGGCAAAACTAAACTGTTAAGTTCAAAAGACGAATTGTTTTTAGGAAAAAATATAAAAGAGGGAGCTCCACAAGACGCATTAAAAGCCAAGAAAAAGCTTGTACAGGCAAACTTACGACTTGTAATTAGTATTGCTAAAAGATATGTAGGACAAGGCGTTTTGTTTATGGATTTGGTTCAAGAAGGTTCAATAGGACTTATTAGAGCAGCTGAAAAATTTGATTATACAAAAGCCTTTAAGTTTTCAACTTACGCAACTTGGTGGATAAAACAAACAATTATAAGAGCTATTTCAAACTACTCACGTTCAATAAGAATCCCAGTACACATGACCGACAAAATTAGAAAATATAAGAAAGCAGTACTTGATTTAACTTTTGAACTAAATCGTGAACCAAGTGAAAAAGAAATAGCTGAAAGAATGGAAATAAGTATTAAAAGAGTTCAAAGTATAAAAAGAGCAATAATGAAAGAGCCAATAAGCCTTGATACACCAGTAACTGACGACTTAAATGTTCAAGATTATATTGCAGATTTAAGCTATAAAGCACCCGAAGAACAGGCTCAGAGTGTAAATCTAAAAGATTGTATGCCTTTTTTAATGCGACAACTTGAGGAACGGGAACGACAAATTTTAATTCACCGTTTTGGACTTGAAGGTACTAGACCAAAGACACTTGAAGAATTAGGTAAAATATTAGGATTTTCAAAAGAACGAATTAGGCAGTTAGAAGATTTGGCTATAAACAAAATAAGAAGTAACGAAAAAACATATTTATTTCATAGTTTTTTAGAGGATTAAGCAATAAAATTGTAGGTCAGGCAATGCCTGACCTTCAATTTTTACTTTTCAATGCCATTTTGAAACAAGTTCAGAATAACACATTGCATTTATCACTTTAAATTACGCTAAATACTTTTGAATAGTTGTTCTGTCAAAAACTTCCACACTATCTTTAGAATGAATAAATATTAAACAAGATACTAAAGATTTGAAGGTTTCAACTTCTGAATATGCCATTTTTTCACGTAAATCTGACATATTTTCCGCCATAAATTCAGTAATTACAGTTTTGTTGCTGAAAACCAAACTTGAAAGATAATCAAATTTAGACATCATACCTTCAAAATAGATAATGTCTGGAGATTGAAATTCAATAAATCTCAAAGCCTTATCTAGATTAAAACCTACGCCTTCGTTAAGTTCGCATTGATTAATTTTTGGCAAATCATATTTTGTAATTGACTCGATTGTCATAATGTTTTTCTTTGTATCAGAAATTTCATTCAACAATGAATAAATTACGTGAGTTTTGCCTGATAAAGGCGCACCGCAAACAAGAACAATGCCAGCTTTATCAAGAGAATTTTTGACAAATTGAACCTTTGCCTCATCTTTAATAATTGTACTGATTGGTTTTGGAGGTTTATAAATTTTAAGTGCAATTCTCTCGCCCATAACTGTTGGGAAAGAAGAAATACTTGCAACAAGAGTCATTTCATCAACCTTGAAGCACAATTTACCAAGTTGTGGAATTTCACTAACTGCTGGGTCTAGGTTTGATAGAACTTTTAATTTTGCAACAAATGATGATGCAAGAACTGACGGAATAAATCCTTTTTCATAAACAGTACCTTTTTGTTTGAAGGAAATATCTAAACCTCTATCACTATATGCAAAATAAACCTCATGCTTATCCTCAAGAATAGCTTGTTTCAAGATTGCACGAATAATTTTTTGAATATGCTCGTCAGATAAATCATCATTGTGTAATTCTTCATGCCAATCGTAACCTGTCTCTTGAGCTTCTGTATAAATTTCACCAACAGTATTTGGAGTTTTATAATACTCATCAATTTTCTTTAAAATACTTGCTTCAGATGAAATTACAGGGTCTATTGAACATTCAGCTTTTTCCATAATTTTGTCAATAGCAAACAAATCCCAAGGGTCTGCCATAGCAACTGTTAAAACATCTTCTATTTTGAATAATGGAATAATTTTGTATTTACGAGCATCAACAATATTGATATATTGCAAACAATTTTTGTCTAGAGTGTAATCCTCTAAATTTACGTTTGGAATATGTAATTTCGACTCCATAAACTTTAAAAGAGTTTCTTCGGACAAAATGTTCAAGTTAATTAGCGCCTGCCCAATACTAATATTTTGGGCAGTTGCCAATTCTTGTGCTTTTTCAATAATTTCATATTCAACAAGACCTTCTCTCACAAGGTCGTATTTAATCTTTTCTAAAGTTTTGTTTGTAACTGCTTCATTCATCATCATCATAATTAATTATTTTCTTTTTCTTTTAATAATTTTGCAACTGTTGAAACTACATCATCTAAATCGAATGGTTTTGTAATATAAACATCAGCACCTGTTTCTTCACCGATTTGTTTGTCAGAATCTTGAGAACGTGCTGTTAACATGATGATTGGAATATTTTTATATTTAGCATCATATTTTAATAAACGACTAATTTTGAAACCATTAATTTTAGGCATCATTACGTCTAAAACCATTAAATCTGGAATAATTTCTTTAGCTAATTTCAGTCCATCTTCACCATTATATGCGCAGAAACAAGTGTAGCCTTCCGCTTCAAGAACGAATTTTAATGTTTCTACAATATCTTGTTCATCATCTACAAGTAATATTTTTTTCATTAATCTTTCTCCTTTGGATAAGTAGTATATGAATACATTATATCACATTTACCATAACGGGCTTTATCGTTAAGCACTACGGTATCAATCTTGCGTTTTAAGAAGTCAACAACACACGCCGTAGCGTCTGGAATTACCATGGTTAGCGTTGTTTTGCCGTATTCATTAACAATAACCGAATTGTTAAGATATGTTCTATTTATTAAGTTATCTTCTTTTAATAGATTTTCTATAACATCACCTGTGGCGCTGATTGATAAAGTTACAAATTTTGTTTTGTTTACTTTTGCTTGTTGAATTAATTGCTTGTGTAAAATCCAGAAATTAGATTTGTCTGTTGAAACAGGAAGGACAAAATAGAACTTAGAGCCTTCGTTCACTGCGCTTTCTGCCCAAATTGCACCGTTATGAGCGTCTAACATCTTTCTTACAATCGGTAAACCTAAACCTGTGCCACCAACTTCACGTGATAAAGAGCTTTCCACTTGTTGGAATTGATCAAAAATCTTTGGTAAGTTTTCTTCTTCAATACCAATTCCGTCATCAGAGACACAAACTTGAAGATACTTGCCTTCCAAATTTTTAACTTCATTTGCAAAACATTCTGGCACGTGTATTTCACTAGCATCAACAACTTTTGTACTAATATCAATTGTTCCACCTGTATTAGTAAATTTTATTGCATTTGATAATAAATTGTTTAAAACTTGTTGTAATCTTGATGAATCCGCAAATACAGTTACAAACTTTTCATCAAAATGAGTTGTCAAATTCAAACCTTTTGACTCGGCAACATTAGTTTGTTGAAGTTTTACAAATTCAATAAGTTTTTCAACATTTGTTGATGTGAATTTGTAATCCATTTTACCAGCTTCAATCTTAGACATATCAAGCAAATCATTGATAATTTTTGAAAAACTTTCAATATTTTTGTTTGCCATTCCCAAAAATTTAGCCATATTTGGAGTAACTTCGCCAGCCCTACCACTTGAAATTATTTGCAAAGAGGTTTTTAACGGTGTAATTGGAGTCCTTAATTCATGAGAAACTAGCGAAATCATTTCAGATTTCATGTGTTCTAAGTAGTGCAATCTTGCGTTCTTCTCTTGAATTTCTTGAACATAAGACGAATTCTTCAACGGCATTGAAACTTGTTGCGCAATCGTATGGAAACATTGAGCATCTTCGTTTGTAAAAGAATTTTCTCTGTAAATTTCAACAAACCCGAAGAAGTTTTCACTCAAATTAATTTGCGCAAACATTGTGTCATAACGCAAAATTGAAAAATCATAATCGTCAATTGGATTTTTAGCGTATTTAATTGTTTTTAAATCATCAATGTTCAATTCAAACGGCATTTCTTTGTTTTCAAATAAAGACTTGTAATTCAAGACGGCTCTAAGTTTTAGCGCCTCTAACAATCTGTCCGAAATTTGGTTGATTGAATTTATGATTAATAAAGGTTCATTGTTTGATTTAAAAGTCAAAACGCAGGCAACTGAAAAGCCCAAAGCCTTGTCTAAACCTTCCAACATAATGTTTATAAGTTTTTCTTTGTCTAAAGTTGCTGAAAGTTGTGAACCTAAGTTGTAAAGTACATCTAACTGATACAAACTTTTTGAAAGATTTTGATTTGAAGTTGCCAAACGAACTAAAGATTCTTTTCTACGCAAATTTACGTTTATTGTAGATAGCAAAATATTATCCGCAACAGGTTCAGTCAAAAACGCATCTGAAATATTCAACAATTCAGGCGGAATTTTATCATCTTTTAATAAAACAATCGTAATCACGCTGTCTTTTATAGAATTAATTTTTCTGTATAGTTGCGGTAAGTCAATTGATTTTGAAGAAGCATCAAGAATAATGATATTCGCAACTTCAACCTCAATAGCATCTAAAAACATTTGATTGTCAGTCGCAAACATAAAATCATGCGAAAATTTGCTTAAAACCTCGTCATAATGCTTAATTTTGTCATTACTATCTGAAACCAATAAAATCTTTGCCATATTAATATCTTATCAATAATAAAAAATGGGGCAAATCTTTAACAGACTGTAACTTTCGTTAATAATCTTGCTTGTATTTTATTTTTGTGGTTATAATAAAAGTATGAAGTGAGTTATTCCTCTTAAAACTCATTTCAGTAAGAGTCAAGCGGCTAGACCCTTACGAGTAGAAAATTAAGAAGGACAAAATACAAAATGTTAAAAATCAGATTAAAAAGATTAGGCTGCAAAAAGAACCCAGCTTACAGAATCGTAGTTACAAATTCAACATCAAAACGTGAAGGCGCTCCTATTCAAGAATTAGGACACTACAACCCAAAAACTAAAGTTATGGTTTTAAACAAACAAGAAGCTCTAAATTGGGTATCTAAAGGCGCTCAACCAACTGAAACTGTTGCATACTTAATTAAAAACTGCAACGATGACGGTTCATTAAACTACAAAAAACCAGAAACAGTTAAATTATCTAAAAAAGCTTTAGCTAAAAAACAAGCTGAAGAAGAAGCAAAAAAACAAGCAGAAGCTGAAGCAGCTGCCGCTGCAGAAGCACCAGCTGAAGAAACTCCTGTTGAAGCATAGTTTGCTGTTTCAAAATATAAATTCTTTTAAAAAGGCGATTTTGATTTCATCAAAATCGCCTTTAAAATATCTTCAAAAGATTTAATCAATTCCTAAAGCCTTGTTACGTCTAAACCAAGTAAGCTGACGCTTTGCATAGTTTCTTGAGTGTTGTTTTATAAGCTCAATCGCTCTATCTAAATCAATTTCACCGTCTAAGTATTGCAAAATTTCTTGATAGCCAATTGTTTTTACAAAGTTTGGAATACGTCCGTGTTTTGCAAGTAGAGCCTTCGTCTCGTTTATCAAACCATTTTCAATCATAATATCCACACGCTTGTTTACTCTGTCATAAATTTCTTCACGTGGCATGTTTATTCCAATCCATTCCACATTATACGGAACTTCTTTTTGACAAGCAACTTCTGACATGGGTTTACCTAACCCTTTACAAACTTCAATTGCTCTGATAACTTTTCTCTTTTCTGGCGTAATCATATTTTCTAATGTTTTTTCGTCTAATTTTCTCAAAATTTCGACTAAATCCGCCAATTCTAAAGTTGAAAGTTCTTCTCTTAGTTCTAGATTTGGTTCAACTCGAGGTAAATCAAAACCCTCCAATAATATTCTAAAATATAATCCAGTTCCGCCAGCAATAATTGGCAGTTTTCCACGATTTAAAATATCATTAATCGCTTTTGTTGCATCATCGTAAAAGTTAGCAACTGTGTAATTAATTTCAGGCTCAACCACATCAATTACGTGATGAGGAATACCCTCTCTTTCTTCCAATGTTGGCTTTGCAACAGCAATTTCAAAACCTTTGTACACAAGTCTTGAGTCAGCAGAAACAACTTCACCATCGTACTTATGCGCTAGTTCAACCGCCAACTTACTTTTTCCTGTTGCTGTCGGCGCTGCAATTGCTATAACCTTAGATTTTTTCATAATACAAGAATAATAATACAAAAATGTAAACTATGAAATACACATAAATAAGCGTCATAAATAGCAACGCTAAAGGATTCATTAGCGATAATACGTTAAACATCATCAAAATATTATTTAAGACAATAATTATCAAAAATAACAAAATAATTTGAGGTTTTTTAAACAAAATTTTTACAGAATTTCTTAAGGCTTTAAGCACATTTTTTGTATTATAAAAAATTTCTGCTGGCCAAAACAACGTAAACAATGAATAAATAAACATTGTTAGAGAGAAAATTGCAGACCAACCGTAAACAATTAACAATTGGTTAACCGTTAAATCTTCTAAAAACGATTGAAAAGCCATAAAAGAAGAAAAATCTTTGATAAAATCCGCTAAAAAAACTCCAGATGAACCAAATAATCCAAGAGATATATAATAAGATAAAATCAAAACAAGGCTAAACAAAATTAATGCCAGCGTGGAAAACCCCAAACAAGGTTTGAAATAGTCACCCATACCAACGATAAATTGTTTTAAAAGAGTAAAAGTATCTGATGATTTTTCGTAAACAATTTTATTTTTAAAATTAAAAATTGCGCACATAATCATATAGAACCAACCAGCCATAAAAATACTTGTGCCAACAAGCAAAACAATCCCTGAAATAACCATTGTAATAGGATTATCCATATATTTTTCTGCGGCTCCGAAATATAACAGCACCAACATCATAAAAACCAATGGCGGTGTAAATAATATTAAGTTGTCAAAAGATATTTTAAAAGCGTCTCTAAAAACTTTTAACATAGATACCTCACTAATAAATAATATAAAACTATACCTTTTCAGCTGTTTTTTTGTTTTCAATAACAGCTTTTCTCTTTTTACGGCGCATTAAATCTACAAACGCTTCAAGACGAGTAATATAACCAGCTTTACCTGATTGTTCGTCCATAACAAGCGTCAAGATTGGAATATTATGATCTTCTCTCATTGCAGGGAAGATATTTTGTGACATAATTTCAGGCATACAAGTAAATGGGCTTACGTGAATAATACCATCTCTATGCTTCATATCAGCAAACGCAACATCAGAAACACATTCCAAAGCATCTCCGCCTATATCTCTCATAAGATAAGGTTTTGCCATTCTGTTTGCACGTTGCAAGTGAGTTTCGCCATTTCTAAATATTTTTGGAATTATAGCATCTTTTAAGAAACTGCTAACAGTCAAACTACGTCTGGTTTGTACGCCCATTTTACCTAATTCTCTTTCAATGTATTGATTTGAGAATGGGTCGCCAACAAGATAAATTTCACCTGTAATATCAACATTTAGAATTTCACGTTTTTTATCAATTTCAGTTTTTGCCATTTCTTTTTTAACAGCTTTTTTGATTCTGTTAATGTCACGGAAGTTTTTAACTTCTTTGTACATATTCAAACATTTGTTATAATGGCGTTCCGCATCTCCAATTTTAACTTCTCTTGCTCTGTAATAAGCTAAAAGAGTTTCTAAATCATCAAGTGCAAAAACCATTCTAATCATCATAATAGAAGCCTTCGCCGCAGCAACCCAATCATCTTTTCCTAACAAATCGTGAAAGAATTTGAATAAACCTTTAATGCCGTCATACAAAGACAATTCTAAATATTTTGCTTCATAGCCTAAATCAGCCAAAGCGCTTTGAATGTTCAAGCCATAAACACCCAAACGGCAACAGCCAGGAGAAGTAAGCATTGCAACATAATCTGTACCTCCCTCAATAGCCTCAATAAAGTTACCTAAAATTAATTTATATGGCAAACAAACTGCTTCAGGAGAGTTTTTAACCCCTAAAGACAAAGTTTTTTTGCTTGTATAAGGTGGGACATAGGCTTCTACACCAAACTTTCTTAAAGCAACCGACCAAGCGATTGAAATAGTTCCCATATGTGGGAATGCAACTTTCACTTTTTTATTTTTATTATTCATTATCTTTATCCAATCTAAAATTCAAATCTGGCTTTCTTGCAGCCAAAGTCTCATCTACTTTTTTAATAGGCGCATTGTTTGGTGCGCTTAATATGATTTGCGGATTTTCATCAACCTCTTTAGCTATTTGTAGCATAGTTGCAATGAATTCGTCAAGTCTTTGTTTAGTTTCTGTTTCAGTTGGCTCAATCATCATTGCTTCGTGAACAATTAGCGGAAAATAAATTGTAGGTGGGTGAACTTCACTGTCCATCATACGTTTTGCCATATTCAATGTTGAAATACCTTTTTCTTTTTGACGTTCACCAGACAGAACAAATTCGTGCATACAAGGAACATCATAAGGCAAATCGAATGCGCCTTTTAGGTTTTCTTTTACATAATTTGCATTTAAAACAGCATCTCCGCTTGCTCGTTTTAACTCTTTACCCATCATTAAAATATAAGCATAAGCTCTAACCAAGACGCCAAAGTTACCAAAATAACCCTTTACCGCACCGATAGAGTTTGCTAAATTATAATTTCGATGATACATTTCACCATCAAAAGTAATTACAGGCGTTGGCAAATAATCTTTTAATTTGTCTATAACTGCAATTGGACCTGCTCCTGGCCCACCACCACCATGAGGTGTTGAGAAGGTCTTATGTAAATTTAAATGGACAACATCAAATCCCATTAAAAATGGATTTGTATATCCCATAATTGCATTAAAGTTTGCACCGTCATAATATAATAACGAACCGTTTTCATGCATCATTTTTGAAATTTCTAAAACATGTTCTTCAAAAATACCCAATGTGTTAGGATTTGTCATCATAATTGCAGCAACATCTTCGTTTAGCAATTCTTTTAACGCATCTAAATCCACTTGTCCTTTGTCATTTGATTTAACTTGAACAATATCAAAGCCCGCCATGTGAGCACTTGCAGGGTTTGTACCGTGTGCAGAATCAGGAATAATAACTTTTTTTCTATGTTCACCCTTTACTTCAAAATATTTTTTAATAACCATCATACCTGAAAACTCACCATGAGCACCTGCTGCTGGTTGTAGACTAACGGCTTGCATACCTGTAATTGTTTTTAATGCTTCTTGCAAGTTATACATTAACTTCAAAGCGCCTTGCACATCTTCATCTTTCAAGGCTGGGTGAAGATTTAAGAAACCGTCTAAATTTGCAAGCATTTCGTTAACTTTAGGGTTATATTTCATAGTACAAGAGCCTAAAGGATAGAAACCCTTTTCAATACAGAAGTTTTTATCAGAAAGTTTTTTGTAATGACGCAAAACCTCTAATTCTGAAGTTTGAGGCAAATCTAAATCACCTTTTCTCAAGAATTTTTCATCTATAAAATTAACCTTTTCTTCGCCTTCAAAAAAACTAATCCCATTTATATTATTACTTTTTTCAAAAATAGTTGTCACTATATCATCTCCTGTTTTGCAAGTTCTTTTTTAATTCTATTTAGCCCTGATTGGATAATTCTTGAAACTCTTGATGGGGAAATTTGAAACTCCTCTGACATTTCTCTCAATTTTTTATCTTTAAAGAATTTCAATTCAATAAACTCTTTTTCTCTTTCTGGTAAAGTATCTAAAAGAGCTTCAATCTTATGTTTCAATTGATAAAACTCTAAAGATTCTTCTGGGTTTTTGTCGTGTGAGCGTATAATTGTAGGGTTTTCAGCTTCAGCCATTTCTTCAACAGACAAAATAGTCTTGTACATAGCTTCTCTAACATCATCGGTACTCATAATTTCACGTTTTTGACGCATTGAATACCATTTATAACGACGTCGCACTTCATTTCTTATAGCCCATTTTATTGCTGTTGAAAGATATGAATTGTTGTAAGCCTCGGGGCTTTTTTGTTTAAATAAAATATACAAAGTTTGAGTTGCAATATTCATCATCTCCATAAAATCAAGCAAATGCGAAGTAGAAGCCATTTTTTGAGCCTCGACTTTACAAACGGTTTCGATTAGTCCTTGATAATCTTTTAAATTGATTTGCTGATTAGTTGGCATGTACACTCACTTTATACACACTATTCCCCATGTCATTATATCAAATAAAATTCTACATGACTCATATTGTTAATAATAATTACAAGAACAAATAAGAAGGGCGCAAAACGTACGTTTTGCGCCCTTAAAAGATTTCTAAATCTTAAAAACTATTGAGCCATTAATTTGTTAACAGCGATAGTTAATCTAGATTTTTTTCTTGAAGCTGTATTTTTGTGTAAAATACCTTTTGAAACAGCTTTATCACATAATTGGTATGCTTTTGATAAAGCAACTTTCAAATTTTCTTCATCTTTTGCTTTAGCTAATTCTACAACTTTTTTCAAAATTGTTTTGATTGATGTTTTGAAAGCCACGTTTTTAGCGTGATTTCTTTCAGCAACTAAAACTCTTTTTTTAGCAGATTTAATATTAGCCATTTTTGTCCTTCTTTCTTTTTGTGAGATTTAAAACGGTTAATGACTTCCTTTTTAAGCCTCATTGCTACCCTGAGGATGTGAGCAAAAAAATATTAAAATAAACTTTTACAAATGTCAAGAAATTGTAAAGTTTATACCGTTCGGTATATAGGTCATTTCGGCTATTTTTGTAACATTACGATACAATCTTTAAGAAAAAAAGTATCTTTTTTTTTTGTTTCATGGTATAAAAAAAGTAACAAAGGAGAGAATTGTTCAGACACAATTTACCCTAATATAAACACGAAGAAAAATGGAGGCATTTTATTATGTCAGTAGGACAATTTGTTTTTATGTTACATAGCCATTTGCCATACTACCGCAAAGCTGGTATGTGGCCATTCGGTGAAGAAAATTTATACGAATGTATGGCTGAAACTTACGTTCCACTTCTTGATGCAATCTCAGAATTGTACGAAGAAGATGGCATCAAAGCTAAACTTACAGTTGGCATTACACCAATTTTGGCTGAACAACTTAACGATAAACATTTACAAGAAGGTTTTGTTAAGTACATGGATACTAGAATTAAATCAGCAGCTGAAGATATTGAAAGATATCCAGATCCAAAGGTTGAACACTCTGAACACTTAAGCTACTTAGCTAATTTTTCATTCAACCACTTATCAAAAATTAAAGACCACTTTGTAAACCGTTATAACAAAGACTTAATCGCAGCCTTCAAAAAATACCAAGATTTGGGCTGTATTGAAATTACAACATCAGGTGCAACTCACGGCTTCTCACCACTTCTTGCAACTGACAACAACTTAAATGCTCAATTTAAAGTTGGTTCTGATACAACAAAACGCTTATTTGGTAAAAAAGCTAAAGGTGCTTGGTTACCAGAATGTGCTTACAGACAAGGTTATCAATACATTGGTAAAGACGGTCAAAAGAAATGGAGACCAGCTATTGAAGTTACTCTTCAAAACAATGATATTCAATACTTCTTTACTGAATCACACGTAATTGAAGGTGGTAATTCAATCGGTAACAGACGTGTAATCGGAATGTATGGTAATATTGAATACATTCCACTTCCAGAACGTGAAGCAACAGGATATGATACATATTCAGCTTATTGGTTACCAGATGCGCAAGTTGCTGTTATGGGTAGAAACGATAGAGCTGGTTACCAAGTTTGGTCAGCAGCAGACGGATATCCTGGAGATGGCGTTTACAGAGAATTTCACAAAAAAGACGACAAATCAGGCATGCACTATTGGAGAATTACTTCTTCAACAACCGATTTAGGCGACAAAATGCTTTATGACCCTGTATTAGCATTCAATAAAATTAACGAAAATTCAGATCACTATACAACAATGCTTTACCACTTGTTAAACGATTACAAAAAATCTCATAATGGTAAAGAAGGCTTAGTAATGGTATCTTTTGATACAGAATTATTCGGCCACTGGTGGTTTGAAGGTGTTGAATTTATTAAACAAGTTGTTAAGAAAATCAACACATACTTAAAAGATGATATCGAAATGATGACAGCAGGTGAATACCTAGAAGCGCACCCACCAAAAGAAGCTATTCAAATTCCAGAAAGCTCTTGGGGTGCTGGCGGACACTTCTACGTATGGATGAATCACTTAACTGAATGGATGTGGCCAATTATCCACTCTTGCGAAAAACGTATCACAGAAATAGCTTCAAGATACGAAGAAAAACCATCTGATAAATTATTACTAAGAGCTTTGGCTCAATTATCAAGAGAAAACTTGTTACTTCAATCTTCAGATTGGCCTTTCTTAATCACAACATGGCAAGCTAAAGATTACGCAACTGATAGATTTAGAGAACACGTTAACAGATTTGAAACAATCGCTGATATGATTGATTCAGGCAACATTGACGAAGCTAAACTTCACGAAATCGAAGATATCGACAACTGTTTCCCTGATATTGATTACAGAGTATATCTTCCAATCGAAGAAGGCGTAATTCCACAACAAGCAAAAAAACTTGCACCTTTGTACAAGTAATTTGGTAAATATTAAAAATAAAAAATAAGGTTCAGATTTTAAAAATTTGAACCTTATTTTTTTGAAACTTTATAAAATATAGCGAAAATTTATTAAAAATACAAAAGTTCTAAATTTGTCCGTAAAAAAGCGTACGTATTTTTACGTACGTTTCTCACCTACATTTTAAAAAATTCACGTATTAGTTTTTCAATCTTCTCAGATGAATGTCCGTCACCGTAAGGATTTTGAGCTGTCAATCGAGTTTGAGATTTTTCTTTTGACAGGATATTTTCGCTAAGTGACAGTATACGAGCGTAATCTGCGCCGACCAAAGTCGAAACGCCAGCTTCTATGCCTTCTTGGCGCTCTGTCTCATATCTCATTACTAAAGTTGGGCAACCAAAAGTAGGCGCTTCTTCTTGTATACCGCCACTATCAGTCAATATCAACTTTGCATTACGTTGTAAATACACTAGATAAGGGTAATCAAGCGGTGTCAATAGGTGTATGTTGCTTAATTTACCAAGTTTTTCGTGAATTTTATCTTTTACATTTGGATTTGGGTGAACAGGTATCACAAACGTATGGTCTGTGTACTTTATAGCCAAATCATATATCGCTTTTATAATCCTATCAAGCCTTTCGCCATGATTTTCTCGTCTATGTGCAGTTATAAGTACCAATTTGTCGTTTATTGTAATGTTCTTATCTTCAAAAAAGCTCTTAGAACGGGCAATTACGTCACCAGATAGGCAGAATAATGCATCTACAACGGTATTTCCAGTAACTGATATCTTATTTTCATCAATACCTTCACGTAATAGAGCCTGTTTATTTTTTTCGGTTGGAGCAAAATGAAGTTGAGTTACACGTGATGTCATTTGGCGCATAACCTCTTCTGGGAAGGGTTCGTAGATATCATACGAGCGCAAACCTGCTTCAACGTGAAAAACTGGGACTTTGTGATAGAAACTTACAAGCGCACCAGTCAATACAGTCATTGTATCACCTTGAACAATAGTCGCATCAATAGTTTGCTCATTAAATACTTTATCTAAATTCAACAAAATTCTTGATTGAATTTCTGCCAAAGGTTGGTTAGGACGCATACAATCAAGGTTTATATCAGCCTTTAGCCCGAAATATTCAAGCGTTTGGTTAGATAATTCCTTTTGTTGCTCGGTATTACATACTATAACATTATATTCAGAATGTTTTCTAAGCTCAATGATAACAGGAGCAAGCTTTATAACCTCTGGTCTTGTTCCAAATACAACTAAAATGTTTTTCTTTTCGTTCATATTTACTCTCACGTTTATAATTCGCTATATCCATTGTACAACAAATATTTTTATTTTATACTTATTTTATGGAAGTTATAATTATTGGTGCTGGACTTGCAGGCTCTGAAGCCGCATTACAACTAGCAAAGAGAAACATCAAAGTAAAACTATATGAAATGCGTCCCCAAAAAACAACGGGGGCACACGTTACAGAAAATTGTGCAGAATTTGTTTGCTCAAATTCGCTAGGTTCAGCTGATATCACGAATGCAAGCGGTCTTTTAAAAGCTGAAATGCAAGAATTAGGCGGAGAATTGATAAAAATTGCCTATGAATGCAGAGTTCCTGCGGGAAACGCTCTAGCAATCGACCGTGTAGGTTTTAGTAAAAAAGTTACAGAATTAATCGAAAATAACGAAAATATTGAATTTATCAGAGAAGAATTAAAAGAAATACCTTCTGATAAACCCGTTATAATTGCTTCTGGACCATTAACAAGTGACGATTTAGCAAATAAAATTCAAGAGTTCACAAAATCAGAACACTTGCATTTTTTCGACGCAATTGCACCAATCGTCGAAAAAGACAGCATAAATTTTGATACAGCCTTCTGGGCAAGCCGTTACGACAAGGGGGAAGCCTCATACATTAATTGTCCAATGGACAAAGAGCAATACACAAGGTTCTATGAGATACTTACAAATGCTGAGCGTATTGAATTAAAAGAATTTGAGAAGGATGCAAAATTTTTTGAAAGCTGTTTACCAGTTGAAGTTTTAGCCTCAAGAGGGGTTGATACATTGCGTTTTGGACCGATGAAACCTGTTGGCTTAATTGACAAACGTACTGGAGTTGAAAATTGGGCGGTAGTTCAATTAAGACAAGACAATGCAGCAAAAAGTTTATTCAATTTAGTAGGTTTTCAAACAAACTTAAAATGGGGTGCGCAAAAAGAATTAATTCATTCTATTCCTGGCTTAGAAAACGCTAATATCGTACGTTATGGCGTTATGCACAGAAACACCTTCATAAATAGCCCACAAGTTTTGAATGCAACACTTAACACTCGCAAGCGTGAAAATTTGTTCTTCGCAGGTCAAATTACTGGTGTTGAAGGCTATACCGAATCCATTGCAACAGGCTTACTTGCTGGTTTGAATATAGCAAGGCAACTTGAAGGTAAAGAGTTAATAGAGTTACCTCAAGAGACTATGCTAGGCGCACTTTGTAACTATATTTCATCAAGCGAATTAAAACATTTTCAGCCAATGAATTCTAATTGGGCAGTTGTTTCACCAATTGAATTACCTAAAAAGGAAAGAAAAAACAAAAAACTTAAAAACGAATTATTATCAAAGCGTTCAATTGAAGTATTGAGAGGATATTTATGTTCTATCTAGATAAGTTACATGGCAAAACTATAATGAAAACAGACATTTTAGAGGGATTGACTCACTATTTTACAACAAGAGAGTGTCCTATCAAGTCAAAAGAACCTGAAATGCAAAATATTATTGAAGAAAATAGAAAAATGTTTTGCGAAGAATTAGGTATTACACAAGAAAACTTTATCTATCCTGAACAACGCCACACTGACACTGTTGCAGTAGCTGAATTAGGCAAAACATATTATCCAGAAGCTGATGCACTTATTCTAACTAACCATGAACAAGCCGTATTTTTAAATTTTGCAGATTGCACACCACTAATTGCTTATGATAAAAAGCAAAACATAGGTGCGGTAATCCATGCAGGCTGGAAAGGTACAGTTGGAAGAATTGGTACAAAAACTATTTTGAAAATGATGGACGATTTTAATACAGACATCAGAGATGTACGTGTAGCAATAGGTCCTGCCATTTCAGTTTGCTGTTATGAAGTAAAAGAAGATGTATTCAATATGAGTATGGTTTCCGTAAAAAACAACAAGGGGCTTTACGAAATCAGAGATGGAAAAATTTACGTAAATTTAAAAGAAATTAATAAACGACAACTTGAAGAACTAGGCGTTAAATATATTGATGTATGCCCATATTGCACTTCTTGCAACAATGATTTATTCTATTCATATAGAAAAGAAGGCGGAACAACAAACAGACATAGCGCCATTATTAAATTAGAGGACAGATAATTGTCAAAACAGCTTGTAAAATTAAATACTGCAAGAAATTGTTTAAGGTATCTGATTAGAGCTTACAAAATACCTGTAATTCACGTTCCATATTACATTTGCCCGAGCATAAAAAACATTCTAAAAAAAGATTTTTGTAAGGTTGAATACTACCACATAGACGAACATTTCATGCCTGTCTGCAAGTTTAAATTTGACGATTTTATTTTATACCCAAATTATTTTGGAATTTGCAATAAAAATATTAAAATTTTGGCAAAAAAATACACAAATTTAATTATTGATAACGCTCACGCTTTTTTTGCCGAACCTATGGGATTGGCATCATTTTCATCACTTAGAAAGTTCTTTCAACCTCATTATGGAGTTAATGACGGGGCTTACCTTTATACAGAAAAGGTTTTAGATTTTCCGTTTAAAACAGCACCAGATTACGAAGTTGACGAAAATATGAATTACGAAAAAATAGTCAAAAATGAGCTTAGACTTGATGAACAGCCGTTAATGTATATGTCCAAAACAACAGAAAAAATTATGAGTTTAGTAAACTTTGAGCAAGAAAAAGCATGGAGACTAAATAATTTTAACCAATACGCTCAACAATTTGGTGCAAAAAATGAACTTGGCTTCAAATTAGAAGAAGGCGAAATACCATTTGTATATCCATATTTCACACAAGACGAAAGTGTTGGTTATCAACTTGAAAAACAAGGACTCTTAATTTACCGTTACTGGGAAGGTTTACCTAAAATTTTTGATGAATACCAATTCTACAAATATCTAATACCTGTTCCACTATTCTAGTTGTTATAGATTTTTAATTTAATCCCAATCTGCAAAACCTTATTTATTAGAGCTTGTGGTAATTTTGAAAAAACAGAAGCTACAAAAGCGTCTTTACCCACTAAATATGAGTTTTTTGGACATTTAGCGCTATCAGCTTTTTTTAATACTTTTATAACCTCTTTCACATTCAAACCATTTTTTCCGTTTGAATGAGCATTATCTTTTAAATAATTATAGGCTTTTTCATACTTGTTATCGTTTAAAAGCGTATCTTGATTACCTTCTACAGATTTGTCCCATAATGGAGTTGCAATTACTCCAGGTTTAATTGAAATAACTTTAATTTTATCGCCATATTCAACTTGCATTATATTAAATAAAATATCTAAAGCTCTTTTTGAGGCACAATAAGGAGCAACATAAGGAAATACCGCAAAACTTGCCATTGAGCTTATGTTGATAATTCGACTATTTTCTAACAAATTAGCTTTCAACAGTTGTTGTGTAAATTCAATATGCGAAAAAGTATTAACATTAAACTGCATACGTAATTTGCTTACATCTAAAGTCTCCATTGCACCAGCAACTACGCAACCAGCAATATTTAATAAAGTATCCACATGTTGAGTTTTACTTGCAATAAATTTTCCAGCTTCAATTATTGAATTATCATCATTCATGTCAATAAAAAATGGAACGACATTATTACCCAAACTTGTCAATTTTTCTAATAAATTAGGATTTCGATATCCTGCAAAAACAACATTCTCTACCGAAAATTCTTTTACCGCTTCATAGCCAATTCCAGAAGTTGCCCCTGTAACTACATACGTTTTATTAGTTTTCATCAGCCACCGGACGCAACAAGATTATAGAGCTTAAGTTTAATTGCAAGAAGCTATGATATTCGGTTCTTCTTTCTGGAATTAATCTATGTTTTATTTCGCAATCTTTAATTGCAACGAAACGTTTAACACCATTTAAGATATCAGAAAGCACTCTGTTTTTCTTACCTGTTTTAGGCATAAAAACATAACCTCTAATTTCATAATC
Organism: Candidatus Melainabacteria bacterium; assembly: GCA_003258725.1. Lineage (GTDB taxonomy): Bacteria > Cyanobacteriota > Vampirovibrionia > Gastranaerophilales > Gastranaerophilaceae > UBA6984. The sequence goes on along the minus strand of QHMG01000009.1, from coordinate 56,157 downwards.
TTGAGTTATGACTAAAACTTTTTCTGACCAAACACCAGAAGTAAAATCTTCAGTCATTGAAACTGCTTTTGATTTATTAATACTAAATTCTTCGCTATCTACCATTTTTTATCCTTTATTTTTATGCTGAGTAAGAACTGAATAGTGGCAAGTATAAAGCTAATGCTAATACAAGTACGATACCACCGATAACAATCAACATTAACGGTTCAATCATTTTTGTTAATGTATCAATAATTGCATCTAATTTTTTATCAATAAATACTGTCGCTTGGAACAACATATCCCCCAAACGCCCTGATTGTTCACCTGTTGCAATCATAAACAGAATCATTTTTGGCATTACACCAACTGACCTCAAAGCCAAAGACAAATGTTGCCCCTGTTGTACCTTTGTTGTTGCCTCATTAAGTTTTGTTTGCAATGTATAATTTGTTAATGTAATATTTGATAAATACAAACAGTCAATAATCGGAATACCTGCTTCGTATGCTACCTGCATTACCGCTACGAAGTTTGAGAAATTAGAGTACTCAATTAATGCAGAAAGCAAAGGTATTCTCAGTACATATTTATCAATCAATCTCTTTGAGGTTTGCCAAGCAAATGCCGTATAAACTGATGCCGCCAAAGAGACGAAAATTACAGGAATTAAAATCCAATAAGTTCTTAATGTTAAACCAATATTCATCAAGAAAGCCGTAATTGGAGGTAATTCTTTACCTAAGTTATCAAACATATCTTTGAATGCGGGGAATACAAATACCAACATGATTGTTACAATAACAATCGCCAAAACGATTACGAAAGCGGGATACATCAAAGTTCCAATTACTTTACCTTTAATTGCTGCTTCCTTTTTTTGAAGTTCCAACAAACGTTCTAGAGTTTTTTCCAATTCCCCTGAATCTTCACCCGCTCTAACAAGACCAATATAAATTTGTCCAAAAATTTTAGGATATTTAGCAATTGTATCTGCAAATGTAGAACCGGCAATAATTTGTCGTCTTAATTCTTTTGCGATATTTCTTAATTTTGCTTTAGCCGCATCATTTTCCAAAAACATCAAGGCTTCAATTACAGGAATACCAGATTGAACCAATATTTGAAATGTTGATGTAAAATCAATCTTATCTTGCAAAGACATTTTTTGGAGTTTTTTAGCAATAATAGTTCCACTGCTTGCTTTTACGTCCTCAGAAATTTGAGTTGGAAGCAAAGACATCTTACGAATGATTGAACGTGCTTCCTTGTGATTTTCCGCTTCAACCTTACCTCTTACAACATCTTTATTATTTTTTAATGCAACATAATTGTATACTGGCATGACTCAACTCCCTATTCACTTGCAAGACCTAATACACGAACGAATTCGTCAATAGTAGTTTCCCCATTCAAAATGTGACCAAAGCAGGCTTGGTTCAAAGTTTTCATACCACAAGCCACTGCCGCATCTTCAATTTCAATATCGTGTGCACCTTGTGAAATTAATTTCTTAATTTCTTTTGTAATAGGCAAAATTTCAAATACGCCTAAACGACCTTTATAACCTGTCATATTACATTCTTGGCAACCTGTAGGTTTATAAAGTTTTGTCTTCATTAATTTTTGAATATCATCTTCGTCCATTAAGATTTGAGCAGCCTCATCATGTGTTGGATAGTACTCTTGCTTACATTTACACAACTTTCTTACAAGACGTTGAGCGATTACACCTGTTAAAGTTGAAGATATCAAGTAGTCCTTTGCACCCATTTCAATCAAACGAGTAACCGTTGCAGATGCTGAGTTTGTGTGAACAGTACTTAGTACTAAGTGACCGGTTAAAGCAGCAGAAATCGCTACTTCTAGTGTTTCATAGTCACGAATTTCACCTACAAGAATAATATCAGGGTCTTGTCTTAAGATAGCTCTCATACAAAACGCAAATGTAATACCAGCTTTTGTATTTACTTGAGATTGGTTTACCCCCTCTAACTTAATTTCGACCGGATCTTCAATTGTTGTAATATTAACATCTTCGGTATTTAACACCTTCAACAAAGAGAACAAAGTTGTTGTTTTACCTGAACCTGTTGGACCTGATGTTAAAATAATACCGTTTGGAGATGCAATCATTTTATTGATAATATCTAAGTCTCGTTCAGTAGCACCTTCAATTTCCAAATCTTTTCTTGTTGAATCAAAACTTACTGGAGGCGCAAGTACACGAATTACAATCTTTTCTTTACCACTTACAGGCAAAGAGTTAATACGGAAGTCGAAAGTCTTACCTTTAATCTTAATAGTAAAACTACCATCTTGAGGACGTCTGTGCTCAGCAATATTCATTCTTGCCAAAACTTTAAAACGAGTAATTACAGCCATTTCAACTTTTGCTGGAATTTCAATTACTTCTCTTAAAATACCATCAATACGATATCTTACAACATGGTTTGAAAGTCTTGGTTCAATGTGAATATCTGATGCGTGAGAATCAATTGCGTCAGAAATAATTTTGTTTACCAACTGCGCAACAGAACCAGAAGAATCTTGCAATTCTTTTTCAATTTGATCCCAAATTGAATCTTCCATGTCCATAGCTTGAGCATCTTGCTCAAGTTTTTTCATGATTTTACGAGTTTCTTGTTTTGCAGTTGAGAAGAATTTATTTATTGCATTGTTAAACTCAACATGAGTCATCAAATATGCTTTTGGTGTTTGACCGGTCAAGTAAACGATATCTTTTAAAACGTTTGTGTCACTTGGGTCAACCATACCTACACTAATTGTTTTGCCGTCAGATGAAAGTGGGATAACCTTATTAGCTTTAATAAAATCTTCAGGCAACAAAGTAATATACTTACTTTGACTTCTCATCATTTCTGTCGTAACAACATCATAACCTTGTTGTTTGTGTAACGCAGTTTTTAATTGCTCTAATGTGATAAAGCCCAATGAATATAAAGTTGAACCTAATGGCATAGCCATTTTCTTACTTTCAGCCAAGGCTTCAATCAATTGAACATCAGTGATAGCTCCTGATTCAATTAATATTTCACCGATTTTCTTTTTAGGCATTGATGCATTTTGAGGTGATGCCTGTGCGGTTGGAACCATATCTTGAACTAATGCAACTAGAAAATCATTGAATTCATGTTGTGAAACTTGGTAATACTTAGTATTACAATGAAAAGTATCCATTACCAATTTTGATACTTTTTCTTTTATTGAATCAGCACTAATTACAGCAAATAATGTGTTATTTTGAATATCGATAGGTACAAATCTCAAATCTTCTAAAACTTGTAAATCGAACTTCGAAATAACATCATTATTAATGCTTGTCTTTAGTTTTACTAATTGTTCGTTCATATTTTTGTTTTATGTCTATAAATCGTTGTCGTTATTATAGTCAACTCCAACATCTTCCGCATCTTTCAAGATTTTTGGAGTTAACATAATAAGCATTTCTGATTTTTGTTTTTGTGTTGATGTACTTCTAAATACTACACCTATTAAAGGTATATCACCTAAGAATGGTATTTTACCAACGTTCTTAGATTCATTTTCCTTCATCAAACCGCCAATAACTAGAGTTTCACCATCTTTGATTCTAACATTCTTTAAGTTGATTGAACGGTTGTTCAATAATGTTGCAACAAGTTCTTCTGCAGTTACACCATCTTGAACCAATTGAGCTTTTTGTTGATCTTTCAATGTTTTGTAAGATGCATCAATGTTCAACGATACATATCCGTCAGGGCTAATAAATGGCACAATTGTAAATTTCAAACCCATGTCGCTACCAATATCATACGTTCTTTGTACACCAGATGCTGAACCACTTGAAGATGTAATAATTTCAGCGGTTACTTTTTCTACATAATCCTCTGTCAAGTCAATTACAGATTGTTGACCACTTGTTAACATAATTTTTGGATTTGCAACTACACGACCTTTTTTATTCAATACCACGTAGTTGATATACCACATAACGTTAATTGAAGGATATGTTGCTTTATAAAGGTTATTTTGTGGACCAAAGATAATCGGGTCAGTGTCAGTAGCACCGTCTGGACCTGAGAAAGTTGCTACAAAGTTTGGAGAACCTATAGCCCAACTATTAGAGAATGTTCTTGTTCCGTCTTCTGATAATTCAAGAACTGAAATATCTAAGTATGCTTGAGGAATTTTAACATCTTGTTCTTTTATGAAATCACTAATTAATTTTAATTGCGATTTTGAACCACCTGTTACTTGAATAGTACCTCTTTGTGGGAAATAACTTACAATCATTTTTAAGTCACCAAATGATTTCATTCTAATACTATCACTAGCATTTGTTGAACTAGAATTTTGAGAGCTAGAACTGCTAGAGCCACTAGAACTACTACTGTTACTACTTGATGAATCAGATGAATCTTCAATACCACTTGTTACACCATCTTTATCTACAGAACATGCAACTATATTTGTACCTAAACTTAAAGCTGAGCCACCTGAAGAACTTCCTGAAGAGCCTCCTGATGAGCCCCCACTAGATGACCCGCCACCTGATGACGCAAAACCTGTTACTACACCACCTTTGCTACGGAATTTATCAAAACTAAATAACTTACGTTGAGAAGGAATATTCGCAGCAAAGCCTGTTGCACCACCTCGTTGAGCTTGTGCTCCTCCTTGACCTTGTTGTCCGCCTTTCTTAGCAGATTCACCCCAAGATTGAGCATCAGATTGAATATCAGTCTCTCCATTAATCATTCTCAACATATTACATACCAAAGTCGCCATTTCTGCTGGAGTTGTATGTTTTAAAGTATATGTTGTATTTATAGGAGGAACGTCAAATTTTGCAACAATTTTCTTAGCCATTGCAACATCGTTTGCAGTACCAAATACCAACAATTCATTTGCAACTGCATTAGTTACAACAACATCCCAATTTGATAATCCTGGAGTATTTTTAGAGAAAATATTTTGATTTAAAAAGTTTGCAATCATTGCAGCGTCAACGTAGTTAACAGGAATTGTTGTCATTGATTGTTTAGACCAACCTGTTGAACGAGCAAAGTCTGATGATGAAACAACTAATGTTCTGCCATCTAGATAGTATGTTAAGTTCGTAATTTGTAATACCATTCTGAAAGCATCGTTTAGTGGAACATTAACTAAATCAAGAGTAACATTACCTTTTGCTGATTCGTGGAATACAATGTTTAAACCGGCTTTATCCGCAAACATTCTCAAAACAGGTTGTACATCTGAATTTTTCAAACTCAATGTAATCTTTGCGTTTGATTTTGTAATCCTTGTATCACCATATAAACTCATCTGAGAAGACGCTGTATTATTTCTCAATACAGGTTTCACATTTGATGGATTTACATACGCCAGAAAATCATTCGCTGCAAAAGCAAATGATTTTGTCATTATTGCGATTATTGCTAAAACTATGCATATTCCACAAAGTTTATAGTTAAATTTTATCATTCCTTACTCCCGATTATGTTTTTGTATATTTATTTTCTTCTGTAACTTACGTTTCTAGTTGATGGAGAACCACCAAATTTTTTGTTAATATTAGCGGTTCCGGTTGTATTTGGTTTTATCGTTGCTAATATTATACCAATTTTTGCATCATAAATATTGTTTCCTTTTTTAATAACAACAGATTTTTGATTAATAGCAATAATTTTAAATCCTTGAATTACATCACCTTTTTTAACAAAGTAGTCTGTACCAGAAATCTTAATGATTGCTGAAGGACTATATGAATCATACATAATCCCTGAAACAGATGTGTGTAACAAAGTATTTGCATCTGGTGATGAGTTAAGTGTTGTAGGAGGTAAAATATAATTTGGATTTGGTTTTACTTTCACTACTTTTTTAACTATTGCTTCGTTTGCTGGTAAAAATGGGTTTAATACAACTTTTTCTTCTACATCAACAACAGCTTTTTTTGATGTTAGAGCTTCTTTTCCTGTTGCTTTAGTATCTCCACTTGCAAGTAACATTGTGTTTGGATCAATTCCACCACCATTGTTGAATGCCAAATAATTACCACCTTGAGTAGAACCGGCTGAACCACCGGCAAACCCTGATTTGTTCATCACAGAAATTCCGGCATCATCAGCGCTAATTGCATTCAATTCGTCCATTGCTACTGTATTTTGAGCTTCAATCACTTCTTCCTTTGATACAATATTGTTATACATAGAATACAAGCCATAACCTACTGCTAGCGAGCAAATACTCAAGGCTACAGAGATTACAGCAAATAAAATTTTATCATTTTTAAATATGTTATTAAATCTAATTTTAATAACATGCACTGTCGGTTTGCTTATTGAAGGTACGCTTTCTGTCAAAGTTGACGGAAATTGCAAATACCTTGTTCTATAATTAACTCTTTCGTTACTAAATCCGCTAATCATTTTCCCAATTTTCTATGTAATAGTTGTATTTCCCCTCATGCTAAAATATAATTTTTATCTTAGTACAATACTTCAGCATAATCATATATCAATATATTATCACACTTTTTGAAAAAAAAACCATGCCCCATTAATTTTTATAACAAAATATTAAAAAGTTATATGAATATACCTTAAAAAATATGTTCATTTTACAAGTTATAATTATTTCTTCGTGCTAATAGAACATTAAAGAAATTTTTCAATTAAAGATGTATGGGTAATAACAATTTTTATTTATTGTGCTACAATGAAGAAAAAGAAAGGACAATTCATGAAAAAGTTTAATATATTAATTATATCGGCAGTGTTAATGTTATTTATTGGTGGTATTGGTTCAACTCAATTGTTAGCGGCTAATGCACCTGCAAAACAACCAGCCAAAAACAAAACCGTTACACCAGTAACTCCTATCAAAAAAAATGGGGCAACAACATCAACAACAAAATCTAGTGTTGCAACACCAACACAAACTTATACTTATGCACCTGTAAAACCTCTTGACTTAGTGGCTCACCCTAACGCATTTGTAAACAAAAGAGTAAAAATCAGAGCAAAATTTGATAAATTTTCTAGCTTAGGTTTAGATTACAAACCCGCAATGAGAAGTTCTCAAAAATATATAACTTTCTTGATTTGCAGAGATAACACAGCAAATGTTATTCCTTTATCTGAGTTAAAGAACTTCTTAAAACGTGAAGTTGCAGAAAAAAATATTGACCTAGAAACAGGCGATATTATTGAATATTCAGGATTAGTATTTTCTAACGCTCTAGGTGATGTTTGGTTAGAAGTTGAAGATTTTAAAGTAATTCAATCTAAAGCTAAAGATAAAAAGGCAACAACTACTAAATAGGCTATTTGTAGGAATACGCAAAAATATAGATATGATAAAATTACTCTATAAATATGGAGTAATTTTATTATGAGTAATAAGAATTTTTTAACAATACATGGTCACTTTTATCAACCACCTCGAGAAAATCCGTGGTTAGAAGCAATTGAATTGCAAGATAGTGCAAGTCCTTGCCATGATTGGAACGAAAGGGTTAACAACGAATGTTATAATCCAAATTCAGCTTCAAAAATTGTTGATAACAGAAATAGAATTCTAGATATCGTAAACAACTATGAACGCATGAGTTTTAACTTTGGTCCAACTCTTTTATCATGGATGGAAGAATATGCTCCTTATGCTTACGACAGAATTATCAAAGCCGATATCAAAAGTGTACTTGAACATGATGGTCATGGAAACGCAATAGCACAAGTTTACAACCACATGATTATGCCACTTGCAAATGAGCACGATAAAATTACTCAAGTAAAGTGGGGTATAAGAGATTTCGTTTACCGTTTTGGCAGACAACCAGAAGGTATGTGGCTTGCTGAAACTGCAGTTGATGATGATACGTTAAGAGTTTTAGTTGAAAATGGTATTAAATTTACCATACTTTCACCATACCAAGCGCAAAGAATTAAAAGAATTCCAGATTCTAATTGGCAAGATGTAAGCTGGGGAAACATTGACCCTGCTCGTTCTTACAGATATTACATAAAATCTGCTCCAGGAAAATACATTGATTTATTCTTCTATGACGGCGCAATTTCAAAATCTGTAGCTTTTGATGAATTATTAAAAGACGGAAACAAATTTATTAAACGTCTAAAAGAAGGGATTTCTAGCTCAAGAAACTTTAACCAACTTATAAACATTGCAACTGATGGAGAAAGCTATGGTCATCACACAAAATTTGGAGACATGGCATTAGCTTATGTTCTAAAAATTAGAGCTGAAGACGAAGGCTTTGTTTTAACTAATTACGGTGAATTTTTAGACAATTTCAGAAGCGATTGGGAAGTTGACATCAAGCAAGCCTCATCTTGGAGTTGTTTTCACGGTGTTGGACGTTGGAAAGAAGACTGTGGATGTTCAACTGGTGGTCATCCAGGTTGGAACCAAAAATGGAGAAAACCTTTACGAGAAGCATTAGATTATTTACGTGATGAACTTTCTATCATATTTGAAAAAGAAGGTGAAAAATACTTTAAAGAAGACCCTTGGACAGTTAGAAACAAATACATTGACGTAATTTTAGATAGAACTGAACGTGTCATCAAACATTTTCAAGATGAATATTTCTTACCAGAACTTTCTGATGAAGAAAAAGTTTGCGGTATGGAATTATTGGAAATTCAACGTCAAGCAATGCTTATGTACACAAGTTGCGGTTGGTTCTTCTCTGAAATTTCAGGTATTGAAACAACTCAAATTATGAAGTACGCAGCAAGGGCAATGCAATTAGCTGAAAATTATACAACCAAAGATTTAGAAAGTAAGTTCTTGGATATTTTAAGCAACGCTCAAAGTAACTTTAAGGAATATGGTAACGGCAAAAATATTTACGAAAGATTTGTAAAACCTTCTATTGTTACTTTAAAACAAATTGCATCATTATGGGCGATAAGTTCTTTATACGAGGACTTTGACGACGAACAAGATGTTTACTGCTACAAAATAACAAGAAAATCTTATAAAAAAGTTCAAAAAAGTAACATGAACTTTGTAGTCGGACATATTGAAGTTCTTTCAAAAGTAACATTGAAAAAGTCTGACTTGATGTTTGTATTAATGCAATATCAAGGCGGAGACTTCCACTGTGCAATAAAAGATTTTGACTCAGAAGCTGAATATGTAAATTTACAAAAAAAACTTGTAAGAACATTTATGCTAAACCCACTTACTGAAATTATTAGAGAAATTGACGAATACTTTGGTTCAGAATACTTTACTTTGAAAGACATCTTTATTGAAGAACGCCGTAAGATTTTGGAAATTATGCTGAAAGGTCGAATGGACAAGTTTGCACAAACTTACAACGAATTGTACAACGAAGGTAAAGATTCAATTTATCAAATGCAAAGTTTAGGCTTGAGTATTCCTGATGAATTCAAACTTGCTGCCGGTTATACACTTGCTCAACAATTCAACAAATTAATCAAGGATTCAAAGAATTATCTTGACCCTCAAGTAATTCAACAAGCAGCAGACATTGACCTTGAGGCTAAAAACATTGGCATTAAAATTGACAAAAGACCTTCCAGCGATTTCTTTAGCCGTAAATTGTTGCAAAGTATCAATAGATTAGCAAATAGCATTGAAATTCATCAAGCAGAAGCCACTTTAGAAATTTTTGATTTCATTGAAAAACTTGATTTAAAAGTTGAAATCAAAGAGGCTCAAAACATCTATTTTGCAAAAATATTCCATGAAGTAGGCGAATATATTGATAATATTACCGATATCAAAAATGAAACCGATAGAGAATTTGTTGATATGTTATTGGAAATTGGTAAAAGATTAAATATCAATACAGATTTCTACAAAAACAAAATGGACAAAGCAATGCTTAGTGGAATGTAAACAATCGTAAAAATTCCGAAATAAAATAGCAAAAAAATCCTTCACAAGTGTTACATTATATGTAATTACAAAGGAAGGATTTTTATTATGCTAGGAATTAATCCAGCAACACAGCCCGTACAACCCCAACCAGCAATGAAAGCTAGATGTTGCGATGGTGAAAATTGTGCATGTCAAAAACAAAATATTGAGGAAAAAGTTCAAGATTCTTTTACAAGACAAGGTATTATTCCACCTAGAGATTACAAACCTGACAAATTTGCAGGATTAGGTAAACCTGTTGAAATGACTCCTCAAGAAAAATTAAAGAAAAAATGGGAAGACTTCAGACGCCCAATGTATATAGCAGAAGAAGTGCAAACAACAACAGTTCAACCTGTTGGCGAAGATATGCAATCTTATACAGTTAAAACAATTCAAGTTGTAACTCCTAAGATGCAATCAAATTTAGAAAAAACTAACGCTGAAAAACCAACATTTGGACAAAAGGTTAAAAATTTCTTCAAAAAAATGTTTGGAATAAAGTCTACAAAAGATTTAGTTGCTCAAATTCCGGAACAAACAACAACGATTGCAGAAAAGCAAGATACTTTAAATACAGTTAAACAAATTAAGCGTTCTGGTGGTACAAAAGAACAAAAACAATATTGGGGCTTAACTTCACAAATTCTTGATAAAGAAATTCAACGCTCTAAATTAAGCAACGAAATTGAACTTTTAGAACTTCAAAGAGAACAAGTTGCAAGAGAAATGAAATAATAACATTAAAAAAAACAGGTGCGGTTCGTGAAACGAACCGCACCTGTTTTTAGTTTTTTAGTCTTATTATTTAAGCTACAACTTGCGGATAAACTTGCTCTAAGTTTCTTTCATACCCATTAACATCTCCGCAATAAACCGCAAATTCAGCCTTATTTTTACCAAGTTGTTGTAGCGCTGGAGTTTCTAGCGGTGGACCTGCTGGAGTTGAGCGAGAAGAATTTTTAGGATTTGAGATTACTCCTGTAGCTCTTAAAAGTGGTATTGAAAGCATGTCTTTAAAGACCTCATATTGAGTAATTCCTTTTGTAAAAATTCCTAAATCATTTGCCCAAACAAATCTTTGCATTGGTGCCGTGTTTGATTTTGCCTCGATACCTCGAGTTTTAGGCAAGTTTTGACGAATATCATAATCTGGATCAAAAGCTCTTTCAATTAATTCGTTAAAATCTTCAGAATACGTTTTTGTAATCTTGTCATTTAAAATAAATTTTGCTTGAACTAAATGGTTAATTTCATCATTATTCCACTCTATATTGAATTTCAAAAGTTCTGAGCGTTTATCTAAAGAGACAATCACATCAAAAAATGAAGTTTCAATTTTTAATGAGGAACGTAAACTTCCGTCCATTTGCTTTTTTGTTGAAATAATATCTGCCGTAATACCTTCGTCATCAGCAACAGGACCGTCATTGTAGCTATCACCGTTGTCAATGTAATCAACAAATTCTAATTGAATATCATTATTAATCAAAATGTTATTTCCAATTACCTTTAATGAAATTTTTGAATTTGAAATTGAATTGTCTGTAACCTCTAAATCAGTTTCAGCCGTCATTTTTGGAATTGAGACTAGCTCTAAAGGTTTTAAGTTTTTTACTTCAGCTAAATAAGTATAGATATCTTTGTAATCTTCTGTTACAGGTATTTTTTGAGTATCTTGAAGAATGTTGTTATCAAAACCTTTTCTTGAAGAAATTTTTTGACAGTAATCTAATTCTTTGCAAGAGTCAAATTCTAAATAACCTGTAAATGGCTTGTCACCTAAATTTATAGCTTTTAATTCATTCTTAAATCTAAATTCATCAATAATAGTTTGACAAATTTGTAGGATTTTTTTGTATCGCATAATATTTTCAGCATGAACATCATCTAGCGAACAACCACAAATGCCGTCATGTGCCTGATTTTGAAGCAATAACTTGTACGCATAAGCAATCAAATTATCATAACCAAATTTGAATTGTTTTTGTAACTTATCAACTAAAGGTAATTTGTAACAACATTCAGTATTTAAACGCTTTACATCTAATCTTGATGAGTATGAACCCGATAAAATAAATGTTTTTGAGTTATCACGTAATTCGTCATTCAATTCAAATTTGCTAAAATTATCTTTTACAAGTTCAAAATACTCAAAAGGTGAACCTAACTTGATTTCATAGTCATCTAAATATGTATTAACATCTTTAATTTGTTGGACTATATCTTTTTCTACTCCTAAATGATCTGCACCAATAGGTAGTAGCAAAACATCACTTGATTTTTCAGCAATTTTATCTAAATTATCTTTTAAATATTGAGCCTTTTTGTCTATGTCAAATTGAGCCGAGAAAAAGTCCATAAAATAACCACGAATAAGATTTACGGTATCAATACCGCAGAACTTAAATTCAGAAGGTATGTCTCCGCTACAACCACGCCAAACAATACATTTATCTATTCCAAATTCTTTAAATACTTTTGTAACTTGTTTTGAATGACCAAAAGTATCTGCAAGATAGCCAATAAAATCTGTACAACCTAATGAACGAGAGTAATCTAAGCCCATTTTCAAGTTATGTTCAAAAGAATTTTTATCCGTCAAAAATTCATCAACTAATGTAAAAAAAGGTCCGATAAATAAGCGTTTTTCTTGAATTAAATTTTTTACTAAATTGAGTTTTTCAGGACGAATTTCAAGATAATCTTGAAGGGCTGAGGTTTGTCCATCAAAATAAAAACAAGGTATTTGTTGAGTTTCAAGCAAATCCAAAACATTGTCAAAAACTCTCAAAAGTCTGATTCTAAATACCTCGTATTCTCTATACCATTCTCTGTCCCAATGGGTGTGCAAATATGCAATAACTGTCTTTTTCATGCCTTAATTTTATCACATAAAAAAACGATTGACAAAAGTAGATTTTCGTTTAAAAATGAAGGTATGGCAATAGTATATTTAAGTTTAGGTTCAAATAAAGGCGATAGAGTCGGCTATATTCAACAAGCGACATCAATTCTTGACGGACTTGATGACACTAACTTGATTAGAACTTCTGCATTCTATGAATCAGAACCTTGGGGAGTTAATACTGAAAATTGGTTTGTAAATGCCATGATTGAAATTAAAACTTCAAAAACTCCACAAGAATTACTTAAAACTTGCCATAAAATTGAAGCACAACTAGGTCGTAACAGAGAAATTGAAGGTCATTACGGCGACAGAACTCTTGATATTGATATTATTTTTTATGACGACCAAATCCTAAATGACGAAAATTTAACTATTCCACATAAACTATTTCATCAACGAGCTTTCACAATTGTTCCAATGCTAGAACTAGCTCCAGACTTTGTTCATCCAACATTAAAGAAAACAATTATGCAATTGCATGAAGAATTAGAAAATCCTGAAATGGTTTATTTGTACGGAACTAGAGTATAAAATGGGACAGAAGGTTGCGATAATAGGAAGCGGACCTGCAGGTTGTATGACGGCTTGCAATCTTAGCAAATCTTTTGAAATAACACTTTTTGATAAATCAAAACCTCTTAAAACACTTTTGCCAACAGGTGGAGGGCGTTGTAACCTTGCGCATGCTGAATTTAATTTTAAAGAGTTGGCCAAAAACTACCCTCGTGGCGAAAAGTTTTTATATTCGTTATTTTCACGCTTTGGAACTCAAGAAACACTTGATTTCTTTGAAAAAATAGGCATAAAAACATATACACAAGAAAATGGAAGAATTTTCCCTATTTCGAATAGCGCTCAAGACGTAAGAAACGCAATACTTTCAAAACTTCATCATTGCAAGTTTAAAGAGGAAGAAATTGTTTCCATAAAAAAATTAGAACATGGTTTTGAAGTAAAAAGTACGCAAGCCAGCTACTATTTTGATATTGTAGTTGTCGCAATTGGTGGAAAAAGTAGCTATAAAATGCTTAGTGACTTAGGTCATACAATTATTGAGCCAAAACCATCACTTGTTGGGCTTGTAACAGAACCTCACTATAAAGTTTTGCAAGGAATTAGCTTGCAAAATGTTCTTGTAAAAAGTGGAAAAACTCAAATTGAAGGCGATATTTTATTCACAGATAACGGAATAACAGGACCAGCAATATTTGATTTATCATCAATAAATGCAAGAAAAGATTTACCTTACGAAATTACAATTGATTTTTTGAACAAAGATATTGATTGGCAAAATTTGTTTGATAAAAATCCGCATAAAGAGCTAAAAAATATAGTTTCTGAATTTTTACCCAAAGCCTTTGTAAATGAAATTTTAAAAAATATAGATTTAACCCAAAAAGGTCATGAGATAAAATCTAATACTAAAGTATTAGTCAATAATACTATACGAAATTTTAAAATTAAGATAATAAACACTCGAAAAAATGGTGAAACTGTAACTGCCGGCGGAGTCTTGCTAAAAGAAATAGACTCAAAAACCCTTCAGTCAAGATTTTCAAATGGTTTGTATATATGCGGAGAAGTTTTAGACATTGATGGTTTTTGTGGTGGATACAACTTACAGAATTGTTGGTCAACGGGTTATATTACAGCAATAGCAATAAATTGCAGACTTTAATTACACCTTGCTTATATAAACTTTTGTAACAATATTCTCAATAATTAATTCTTTTGGGTTAGAAATTATAATTCTGTGGTATTATATTAATACGCTATCTGAATGATTTTTATAAATTAAGCATTAAAACTCCCCAAAATGCTTGACTTATGCATATATATCTGATAGGATTGAAACAACAATACAGTAATAAGATAGGACATGAAAACTTAAAGAAAGGCGAATTATGAAAAAACATTTAGGCTTTACTTTAGCAGAAGTTTTAATTACACTAGGTATCATTGGTGTAGTTGCTGCTATGACAATTCCGACTTTAATGTCAAACACAAACTCTTCAGAAATGAAAACAGCATTCAAAAAGGTTTTATCAGCTATGAACCAAGCTGTAACAATGTCAGTTGCATTAAACTATGTAGACTTTGCTGACATCACACAAACAAATACAGCTGATGATTCATTGTATCAAATCTTGAACGACAAAATGCATATCGTAAGATTTTTACCTGGTGGTAACAATAACGATGAAGAAGCAAGAATGATGGGTTTTGCTGATTCTAACTATACATTGTTCTTTGCTGATGGTATGACATTGTCTTACAATCCAACAAATATGCACCACTGTACAAACTTCAACGTTGCAGCTAGATCTGGTCGTTGTACAGCTATCGTTGACGTAAACGGTAAAAGAAAACCAAACAAATTATCAAACTGTCAAGCTAGTATGAACCAAGGTTCAAACAACGGTTATGTATCAGCTGATAACGTAGCTTCAGGTGCTACAGTTGATAATAAAGGGGTTTCTCACGATGCAGGTGTTTGCCACGATGGTAACGCACAAATCATTGACCAATTCTCAGTATTATTTAAAGGTCAACAAGTATTACCAAATGGTTACGCTGCAAGATACGTATTATACAATAACTAATAATTCGCTTAGTTAAATAAAAAAAATACCCGAGGTTTTCAACCTCGGGTATTTTTTTATTTGTTTTTTAGAATTATTTAGAAGCGTTTTGTATTTCTTCAAAGTTTTTGTATTTTTTAGTACCGTCTTCAGATACCCATTCACCATCTTTGAAAGTAAACTTTGCATTATTGAAGGTATAAATATCACCATTTCTATACATTCCTGATTCGGCACTACCATGCTTTGTTTCTTGTGGTGCATCAGTTTTTGCACCTTTTTGTGTAGATGGTGGATTATTATCTTTTTTTTCTGGTATCAAGTTGCCGTCTTTGTCATAAACTTTACCGTCTGATGAACCTATAATTTTATATTTACCTTTTGCAACTTCTTCACAATGTTCTGTTTTACCATTTATTTTAATATCAGTTGTTTTTGGAGTAGCTTGGTCTAATTCTGACATTGACATAACTGGATTCAAAACATCAATGTTTAATGCACTGTTACCTCTTTTTATTGCAGCTTGAAGATTTCCAATTTCAGTTTTATTATCATCAATCTTCTTTTGTAAAGCTGTTTTAGCCTCTTGAGTCTTTGCCTTTGCTTTTGCAAAACCTTGCTCTAATTCAACAGATTTAGCTTCTGCATTATCTTGTTCTGTAGCCCAAGCAATAACTTGTTGATTTGTTAGTTCCTTTTTATCTTTAACTTCTTGAGTTTGTTCCTTGTTATCAGCAACGGCTTGTGCTGTTTCTTCTTTAGCTACTAAGTATGTTTTTAATTCAGTTGCTGCTGTTTCTACTTCTGCTTCCGCATCAACTTTTGCAAGTTGTGCAGCTTCTGCTCTTGATTTTAATTTTGCTAAAGTTTGTCCATTACAAGTAATTGTTTGCTCTAACTTTGAAATTTGTTTATTATTATCTTCTTCATCTTTTTTAGCTTTTGATAATTTATCTTTTAAATCAGAAGTTTTAGCTTTTTCTTCTTTCATTTTTGCTTCAACTTTTGCTTTTTCACTTTTAGCATTTGACAAAATTGAAGCATTAGGCGCTGCAGTACCATTCTTTTTAGCAGCTTTTGTAGCATTTTCATGAGATTTGATTGTACTTTCAAATCCTGCAATTTGAGTTTCATAACCTTTTATTGTATTAGTATTTGTATCTAATGCTTTTTGAGCACTATCTGTAGCTTGTTTTAATGAATCTTGTTTTCCAAGACATTCATTGTAAGTTTTTACATCACCTGCATTTTTTTCTTCAAACTGTAAAACTCCACTCGCTGCATCTTCTTGAGCTTTTTTTGCATCTGTAGCTGCCTTATCAGATGCATCTTTAGCCTCTTGACCTTTTGTTATATTTTCAGATACAGTTTGTTGTTTTACATTTAATGCATCATAGTTACCTTTCAATGCATCTTCAACATTTGAGTATGCCTTAATAGCTTCTTCGCTATCTTTAATTTTTACAGTATTGTCTTTAATTATTTGTTTTTGTTTATTAGCTTCTGCTTCATAAGATGCATCATTTTGATGATTTAATTTGTCAATTAAGCTATTGTATGTAGCTTGTTCTTGTGTTAATGAAGTAATTTTTGTGTTAGCTGATGCAATAGCAGTTGTTAAATTTGACATTGTTGTCTTAGTTGGCGCTTGTTTATGTGCTGCAATTGCACTATCTATGTCTTTTACTGGATCACCTGAGCTTGCTGTCCCAGCAGCAGCTTTTGATGAACTAGAAGACTTTATCATAGCAAAAACTGTTGTTGCTAAAGGCAACGCAGCTGCAGCAATAGACAAAGCCATTGCTAATTTTGAACCTTTAGTTGAGGTACTGCTATCACCAGCAAGTCTGTCAACACTATCTGTAGTCGCTTGAACTTGAGCTTGTGCTGATTCATACAATCCACTTATTGATGAATTTTTATAAGACATACCTGTACTTGTTTTTAAATTATTATACGATGTTGTAGCTTCGTTTAACTTATTATTTAATCTAGCTTCCATTCCTGAACCCATAAGCGTATTCTCCTTTTTTTTAATTATACACATAATACCATACATCATGCATGTCGGAACATCATGGACTAAACTTTAATAAAAAAGGGCAAATATTAACGTTTGTTAACATTTGCCCTTTAATTGTTATCTCTTTACGATTGTTTCTTTTTAGTTGGATCTTCTGCTTGAGCAGTTTGCTGTCTTTGTTGAGTTACTTGTGCTGTTTGAGTTTGTGTTGTGGAAGTTTGAGTAGTTCCTGCTGACTTCTTCAATTCTTCTAAAGCTGTTTTTAATTGTGTAACTTCATTTTCTAGTTTAGTCTTTGCTGCAATCTTATCTTTCATCTCTTTATCTTTATCTGCAATATCTTTGTCGGCTTGAGCGACAGCCTCATCAGCTTTTCGTTTTGCGTCTACAGCAGCTTTTCTTTCAGTTTCTTTAGCATCAATATCTTTTTGAATTTCAGCTTTTCTATCTGTTTTTTGTTCTTCTAGTCGTTTTATTGCTTTTTCTGCATCACTAATCTTTTTCTTTGCAGCTTCTACAGCTTTTTCTTTTGCTGTATTTTTAACTTGGACAATTTGAACTTGGCCGTTTACAACCTTCTTTTGTTGAACCTTGTCTGGCATCGCTTGAGCTTTTGATAAATCTGCTTGTCCTTGAGTTTTATTTGTATTTTGAGTTTTAATATCATTGTTTAATGATACTAAAGTTTCATCTGTTTCGTTCTTCATAGATTCAGTTAATTTATATTTTGCCCCTTTTGCATCATCAATTTCTTTTTGTTTTGCAATTGAAACTTTGCCTTGTTCTTCTTTTGTTGTTCTTGCTGTTGCTATTTCACCTTCTAATTTAGAAATATCTGTAGTATAAGCACTAACTTGTTTTTCTGCATCTGTAATTTTTTGAGTATATTCCTGTATTTGAGTTTGTTTTTGTTGTGGTGTCAATTTAGAATCTGAACTTGCAGATTTGCAAGACTTAATAGATGAAATCAAACTCAAGGCTTGAGGTGCTAAAGTAGCAGCAGCTGAAATTGCACCAATAATAACTTGTGTACGTTGTTGCTTTTTCAATCTATCATTTACTGCTTTAACTTCTGCCTCTGCACTAGCTTTTACATCACCATAAACAGATGTAAAAATTGAGGTTTGCTCATTATATTGATGAGTTACTTTTGATAGTCTTGCGTTAAATCCAGCATTAGAACCTACACCAGAGGTCGAACCTGTTGATGTATTCTTATCTAATCTTGCTTTAATATTATCAAATGGATTTGACATAACACACGTCCTTTTTCTATACACGATACCTACAATTATCATGTCGGCACGTCAAGCCATGAACTTTAGGGAATTTAAGACGTTTGTTAACATTTTGTTACAAATAATTTAGCAAATAAAAAGGGACATCTAATGTCCCTAGTGTTAATGTTGTCATGTGTTTATTAAAAAGTTTTTATAAATTATGAGTTTGCTTTTGCCTTTAGCATACCTGCTTTTAAACCTTGAGCTAAATCTGAACGTCCATTCTTTTCATAAATTTGTGTCATTGATTCTAAGAATTTCATACTGTCAATATTTGAGGCTTTAGCTACTGGTGTTGAAACATTTTGAACGGGTCTGTTTATACCTAAATTCATTTTGTTTTGGTTAATTCTTGAACCAACTGTTGACATAATTCTTGGTTGTAATTCTTGAGGTTGTTGAGCACCTGCAATTTGAGCTGAAGATACAGGTCTTTGCATCATAATATCAGACGACATGTATGGGCTTTTTGTACTTGCTTGGTATGCACGCATTCCGTAACCAGCATTAGAACTTACTGACGGCTTTGCAACCTGAGGTGCAATTGGTTGTTTTTGAAGTTGCGGTCTTTGAATGTTCATTGCTTCTTGTGGTCTTTCTAAAGACATAGGTCCTACAACACCACCACGCATTGACATATCTTTGTACAAGCTCAATTCTCTATCTTTTAAGCTTTGTGCCAAACCAATTGCAGTTTCAGGTTCTTCTTTCTTAAATAATTTAATACCGCAAAATAAAATTATACCTATTAAACCTGTTGATACAATATTTGAAATATTACCTTGACCTAAAAAGTTTTTAATCATTGCGATTAAACCTGCCATTGGACCTTCAGAATCCATATCTTCTTCATCAAATTCTTCCTCATAAACAGGTGCATAAGCATCTACAGGTGCTGATAAAACAATTTTATCTTTATTTGAATGTTTTTTGTTTGACTTC
Source organism: Candidatus Melainabacteria bacterium (assembly GCA_003258725.1). Lineage (GTDB taxonomy): Bacteria > Cyanobacteriota > Vampirovibrionia > Gastranaerophilales > Gastranaerophilaceae > UBA6984. Next base: position 36,516 of record QHMG01000009.1, on the reverse strand, counting down.
TTGGTTGTTCCGCCTAAGACAGCTTTATTATTTGAAGCCTCTAGAGTTGATTCTTCTGTATTAAAAGTAATTGCTGAATTTGCAATATTGTTAGCTTGAATAATAATATTTAAAGCGTTATCACCAACAGGTTCAACCATTACGCTATCGACTTCTGCTGCATTTTTATAAATTGTATTTAAAGATTTTGAAGGTTTTATATTCTTCAATGTTAAAATCATATTGTTTGAAGATTGAATTGTACGCTTCATATTTGCTTCAGATTTTGTATCTAAAGTAATATTATATGTATCTTTCAATGAATCTATTTCAATTGAATTTAATACATTCATTTTTGCTTCATTGGCTGCATTTGCACTCATTGCTGTTGCAACTAATATCATTAATGTAGTGATTAAACGTTTCACAATTCCACCCCTTGTTATTCATTAACACTCTGATGTCTTTCTTCTGACATTATTAGTTTATATGTTTTTGCATGTTGTGACATCAATCAATGGATTTAACTTAGAGTAGACCAAAAGATCAATAAAACTTTTAAAAACTTTTGAACAAACTTGATTTTTTTAAATTTTTATATTAAAATTCAAGTATACTCTTGCGGAAGTAACTCAATGGCTAGAGTCCCTGCCTTCCAAGCAGGTTGTTGCGAGTTCGAGTCTCGTCTTCCGCTCCATAAAATAAGACCTTTAAGCAGGTCTTATTTTTTTATTGTTATTTTATGATAAAATATATTCAAAGGAATATTTCATGGAATTTTTAAAATCTAACATAGACACTTGCATAGAAGTCATAATTATAATTTTTGTAATCATTGCAGCTATAAAAATTATTGACTTTTTTGATAAAAAAATACGTGAAAATATCAGAAAACGACACGAAAATAGTGCTAGATTACTAAGTTTTTGCCCTATTTTAAGCAAAATTGCAAAAACAATTGTAATGCTAATTATTGCGGCATCAGTCATGCAAGCACACGGATATTCAATGACCTCTCTTGTTGCAGGCTTTGGTATTATAGGTATGGCTGTCAGCTTTGCCGCAAAAGAATCTATCGCTAACATTTTTGGCTCTTTGGCTATCCTTTACGATAAAATTTTCGATTTAGGTGATTATATTGTTATCGACAACATTGAAGGCACAGTGGTAGATATAACTTTACGTTCTACAAAAATAAAAACCATTGATAACACTTTAATTACACTTCCAAACAACGTAGTTGCTAATGCTATTGTGACAAACATTTCAGCAATTAAAGAACGTCGATTGGGTGCAACAATTGGAGTAACTTATGATACAAGTAACGAAAAACTTCAAAGAGCTATTCAAATTTTAAAAGATATTTTAACTTCTAACGAAGATATTACAGAAAACTACAGGGTATTTTTAAAAGAATTAAGCGCAAGCTCAATAGACATTGAATTTACAGCATACATAAAGTACGGTGACAAAGACAACTTCTGCAGAGTCAGAGAAAACGTACTTACAGAAATTATTACACAATACAGAAAAGAAGGAATAGACTTTGCGTTCCCATCGCAATCTATATATTTAACAAATGAAAATTAAAATTATTGCATTAGGTAAAGTAAACGAACCATATTTAAAAGCAGGAGTTGACGAATTTTTAAAAAGAATTGCGCCATATTGCACAATTGAAGTTGTTGAAATAAAACCAGTAGAGATAAAAGATGAAAATCTAGTAAAACGCTGTTTAGATTTTGAAGGCGAGAAAATTTTGGCTCATATAAAACCATCTTCTTTTGTGATTACAATGGAAGTTAACGGTAAAATGCTATCTTCAGAAGATTTTGCAGAACAAATTAACGCAATTGCAAACTCAGGAACTAATGAACTTGTTTTCGTAATTGGTTCTTCTAACGGTATTTCAGAAAAAGTTTCAGCACGTGCAGATTACAAATTAAGCCTATCTAAAATGACGTTTTTACATAATTTTGCAAGATTAATTTTAGTTGAACAAATTTATAGAGCTTTTAAAATTATCAAAGGTGAAACATATCACAAGTAAACCATTTTTATGATAGAATTTAAGAACAGAGTAATCGGATAATTGCGCAGAAATGTGAGGAAAGTCCGTGCATTCAAGGACAGACTGCCAGAGAAACTCTGGACGGCGTGAGTCGGTGGAAAGTGCCACAGAAATTATACTGCCAATGGATTTATATCACAGGCGATGGTGCAACGGTGAGTTAAGAGCTTCACCAGCAATAACGAGAGTTATTGGCTAGGTAAACCCCAGTCGAATGCAAGATTAACTTGAAGGCTATAAAGGCTGTCCGCCAACTTCAGACAAATCGCTAGAGTTTGTGAGCAATCACATCCCCAGACAGATGATTATCTAAAACAGAACACGGCTTATGGGTTACTCTGTATTTTATAAGGATTTATAATGAAAGCGACAATTGTTTTACCTACTTATAACGAAGCTGAGAATATTGAAGATTTCTTGAATGAAATCTATAAGGTTATCCCACAAATTGGTGGGTTTGAAATAAATACACTTATTGTTGATGACAATTCCCCTGACGGAACTGCAAATATTGTAAAAAGATTGCAAGAAACTAATTCTAATATTCACTTATTAGAAAATAACACTCGAGGACTTGGCAGAGCATACAGAGCGGGTTTTAGATACGCAATTGAAAACTTAAACGCAGAAGTTTTAATTGAAATGGATTCTGATTTTTCACATAATCCAGAAAAACTAAAAGAAATTTTACCACCAATCAATAATGGATACGATTTTATTATCGGTTCAAGGTACATAAAAGGAGGTTCTATTCCAGAAGATTGGGCGCTTATTAGAAAAATGAACAGTAAATATGGAAATGTATTTGCTCGTTTTATCGCAGGTTTAATGCAAGTCAAAGATTGCACTTCTGGTTTTAGAGCAATTAGAGCAGATTTTATAAAACAAATTGATCTTGAACATTTAAATGTTAACGGATATGCGTTTCAGATGAACATTCTATTTGAATGTGTAAAATTAGGCGCAAAAACTTACGAAATACCCATTAATTTCATCGACAGAATTAAAGGGCAATCAAAACTTAGCATAAAAGATGTTATTGAATTTATGCTTAATTCCTTTGATTTGTTTATCAGAAGGTTTAAATAGTTTTAAGGTGTATACTGAATGTTTACACGATACTATTATTCTTTTTCAAAAACATAAATATCAAACATTTCACTAGGTTGAAGATGTTGCTTATATTTTAAGTCTTGTTTTGAAAATTCTATTATGTCATTTAAAATCTTAGCTGAAAGTGTGTAATAAATAGCACTCCTTGCGTAAACATTTATATCTTTTTTGAACCATTCTTGGTTCATTTTTAGAGTATCTAGAGCTTCATCAGTAACAATTATAAACCTTTGACCTTTATGCATTTTTGAAAAATATTTTTCCTTCAAATTTTTATGCAAATAGATTAAAGAGTCGTCATTAACTAAATAGTCATAAAGATATGTTTTTGCCATTTTACGGTCCAACTTAGCACTTAACCCTCTTCCAAATATAAATTCTATATCTTGAGGGCGATTGCCTAAAAATAAAGAGTCATAGGTGTCTATATCAATATGATTGCCTTGTGGGATATAAAAACGTATTAATTTATCAAAACGAGGTATAAAAACATAATCATCTTGTTTAACATCAAGTTTTTCAACCGTTTGTGCTAAATTTTGAGAATAAACAATGTTTCTATTCATAACCGAATATTTACCTGCATGAAATAAAAAAATTAAATTCAAAATAAGCCATAAAGAACAAATAGCAATAACAAATTCATTTTTTTTATTTTGAGGTTTTATTTGCAAGGTTAAACCAATAATAGAAGTAAGCAATATTAAAGTGGTTGAAATTATTGTATATCGCAAGACAAATGCTAGAGTATGACAAAAAACTAAAACAATTTGAATTATTAATAACAAAATAGCTGGATATATAAAAATTTTGATATTGTTATTTTTAGATTTTAAAGCTGAAATAAAACCATAAATACCAATACTTATCGGTATAACAACATACAGGATACCCTCAAAACTAAATAAATACTTGAAATAGTAATAATTTCGCATAATATCGTTTGTAGTAAATTGTTCAAAACAATTTGTATAAATTGTCATCAATAGAGTAAATAAACAAGATAAATCAAAAGCAAAAATATCACGTACAAATTGCAAAATTGAAGTTTGATAAGTCAAAATATTATGCAAAATCATTACAATTACAGGTAAGTACAAAACTCCTATTAGAGAATACATTCCAATATATTTTGAACAGTTTTTCTTTGTTTTTATAAAATAGATTAAGCCTACAATAAATTGGCAAAATACATACATAAATGAGAAATTATATGTATATAGAAGTAATAGTGTAAAAATTGAATAGCAAATTACCCATTTTTTATTAAAATTTTGAGATAATTTTACGAAAAAATAAGTTGATAAAAGAGCAAATAAAATTGCAATACCATAAAATCTTAATTCAACAGAATAGTGAATATTAAACGCATTAATAGCTAACAATACAGCCGAGAAAGCTCCTGCAAAATCATTAAATAAATCTTTTACAACATAATAACTTACAGGAATTGTTAAAGTTGTAATTAAAAGTCCCATTAATCGAAGAACATTATCAGCCGAACCAAAAAGTTTTGCCCAATAATGAAGTAAAACAAAATAAAAAGGTACATGAAAATCTTCTTTAAAAAGAGCTTTTGTAATATCTATTGCACTATTTTTACTTGCAAAATATTTGCTATAAAGTTCATCTACCCATAAATCACCAAAATTTTGTAAGGCTATAATTCGCAATATTAGTGCAAAAATAGTTATTGCAAAAACTAATATTGTCTCTGTTTTATGTTCTTTCAAGTATTTAATCATAAAAAAATTATACAATATTAAATATTGCATTACAATTAATATTGAAAATACTTGTCAAAATCGACATCGTCAAAGTTGCAAAGCATTTTATAAACTTCGTCTTCTTCATCCATTCTTTGAAATTTGTAATCATCAAACTTCCAATATTTTGGATTAATTCCCTTTACTTGAACAATCTCTTTGTCTTTTAATATAACCAACTTTTTCTTAACAACATCAACCGGTAATCCAACCATTTTTGCTAACTCAACAGCAGTCACACCGTCTTCGTGTGAGCATTTTTCTGGAGTTAAGAACATCAATTCTAATCCCACTGCTTTTAAATCTTTATCCACAGTTTCGCATGTTAACATATCATAATATTAACACTTTTTTTAATAATTTTATCGTATTAATAGTGGAATTATGACTTGCCCATCCATTTTTTCAACAATGGAATCAATAATGCTAAAATAAGACATACAATTGCAGAATTAAAGGCAAGAATTGCAAAAAATACCGAATGCGACATTTTTTCGTAAAAACCTGCAAATACTCCAGCGCCTAAATTACCAATAAAACTAGATAAAAACCAACACCCCATAATTAATGAGGCAAATTTTACAGGAGCTAATTTTGTTACCAAAGACAACCCAATTGGAGAAATACAAAGTTCAGCAATAGTTGCAACCCAAAATGCAGCAATCAACCATAATGGAGAAACTAATGAACTTACAGAATAATGGGCTGCCACTGCCATAACTAAATAGGCTATAGATATTAAACCTAAACCAATCGTAAATTTTTGTACTGAAGTTGGTTCTTTTTTATGAAAATGTAAAAATTCCCATAAAATTGACATTATTGGTGCAAAAGTCACAATAAACAACGGATTTAAAGATTGAAAATATTGCGACGGCATAACAAAATGATTACCAAAGATTGTAATTGCCCTATTTGTTTCATTTTCAGCAAACAATGCCATTGAACAGCCCGCTTGTTCATAACTTAACCAAAAAACAACTGAAAAAGCCATCAAAATATATAAAGCCCAAAGTTTTCTTTTTTCTCTAAGTCGCAAATCTCTATCTTCATATTGACTATTTTTTGAAACTTGAGTATAAGGATTTAATCCACAGTCCTGCAACAGAGGTTTTTCACCTAGTTTATAAATCAAAAATCCGATTAAAACACCTATACCAGCAGACATAAAACCATATTGAAAACCGTACATTGTAGCAAGAGTCCCACAAATTAAAGGTGAGAAAAAAGCACCCAGATTTATGCCCATATAAAATATAGTAAACCCTGCATCACGTTTCTGCTTATCTTCACCATACAACATACCGACTATCGTACTAATATTAGATTTTACAAACCCGTTAGCCAAAATCATTAAAATTAAACCCAGTACAAAAAAGATGTTTTTATATAAGACATCTTGAGTAATAACGCTAAAAGCTAGAACAAACAACCCAACAGACATCATCGCAGTACCTGTTGCTATACATTTTCTTTGTCCTAAATATCTATCTGCTAAATATCCGCCAACTAAGGGTGTCAAATAGACCAAGCCCGTATACCAGCCATATATATTACCCGCATATTGAGTTGCAACATCTTTATTCATACCCGCAAACAAGTACTGAACCATGTACAAAACTAACAAGGCTCGCATTCCATAATAAGAAAAGCGTTCCCACATTTCTACACAAAATAATAGATATAATCCCTTTGGGTGTCCCTTTAAAATATCTAGCTTCATAACATTTCTATTATAGCAACAAAAAAGACGATTGCTCGTCTTTTTTATTATTTTTATACTTTCTGCTCTTTATTATATATATCTTTTATTAAGCTACTTTTGAACCTTCAATTTCATTGATTAGGTAATCAGCTACCCAAGTAAAATCGTGGTTTTTACTTGCAGCTTCTTTTAACAAGCTAACTGAATCTTCACCGATTCTAATTAAAGACATTGCAACAACACCTCTAACTAATCCTTTAGAAGTTTGTAATTTTTCAACTAAAACAGGTACTGCACTTGAACCCATGTTTACAATTTCATTTTCTAATTGATTTTTGTTATTGTTGTCTAATTTTTCTAAAAGTTCGCTAACTTGCATTTATTCCTCCAATACATTTTTCTATATTACTATTATAGGCTGAATTTTTTAAAATTAAGAAATCCTTACATAATCTTTATATCTATATAAAGATTAAAGTAAAAAAAAATAAAAGAATTACCCGAATTACTCAAAAACACTAGACAAAATGGGGATTTTTAAAATTGCTTTAAGATATAAAATTTTAATACAGGGTAGGTGTAATATGGATAATTCTCGTTATCAAAACTGTCATATAGAAATGAAAAACGTAAACAAAGACATTGTGGCATGGCTTGAAACGGTTATTGAGGAAAATAATAGTAAAATAGATAAAAAAGAATGGAAAAGCCGATACAATAGTTATGTAGTTTATGATTACGAACCGTTTTGTTCTGAAGGTTTTGAAATTAATTTAAAAATAAGTTCTCATAATTCTGCATACTTAGATTTTATAAAATATCTCTATGATGAAAAACTCCACACTCTTGAATATTTGAAAAACTGCATGGACTCACCATCTTACGCAAAAAAAGATTAATTGCCCCTATTAGAGAAGATGCCGTAACAAGTACGACTTGACGTTATTTCGTAAAATTGAAATGCATAAACGCATTACGGAATCTTTTGATACGATAAATACGCAACTTTGAGGGAAACAGCAATCGACACCACGCACACCGTTGCGGGGGGCTAATTAGTAAAAGCCGGCGATGATTTCTTTTAAATCATCGCCGGCTTTTAATTATTTATTTTCTACTTCTTTATCTTTTGTTTTTTCTTCTAACTTTGATAAACTTTGTTCTAAACCAGTCGCTCTAGTTTTAATAATTTCTTTTAAATCTTCTGACGCTTTCATTTTCGGATATAATTCATCATATTTTGCTTTTTCTTGTTTTATTTCATTTTTCAAAGATTCTATTTCGTTGCTATCATTTGCATTTTCAGCCCTTGCAACAAGATTATTATACTTTGCAAACGCAACTTTATCATCACCTATGACTTCATAATACAAATCGCTATCATCACGTCCATGAGTTTTTATTGGTATAGCCTGTACTGTTGCCTCTTGGGTCGCAACAAATTGTTTAAGCTCACCAGCGAGTTTCGATAACTTTTCCTTTTGTTCACCAGTAGTTTTTTCTGCAAATTGCTCTAAATCATAAGCCATTTTTATTATCGCAATTCTAGATTCAGTTTCAGCAATTCTATCTTGCTCTGTTGGATACTCTGTTTGTTGAAGATGTGTAAGTTGACTTTTCGCTTGTATTATTGCTTGACGAGCATTTTCATAATAAACATTCATATCAACATTTTCTGGTTTTTGACTTACTTTTAACCCCATATCGGAGTCACTTTTCTTAATTTGGCTAAAATCAAAAACACTTTCATCAAACTTAAACCCCAAATTTGATGGGTCAAAATTCGCAGAAGATGTATCTTGAGTGCCATTCACCTTCATATTTTCAAGCATTTTTGACAACATCGCATTAATATTAAGCATTAAAACTCCTATTAAAAGATCACTATATATTATATATAAGTTGCAGGCTTTTTTGAAATTGTCAAAACAAGTCATATCATATCATATCATATCATATCATATCGTATCGTGAGTATAGTTGACTTTCGGCGATTTCAAATCTATTTTTACATTTAGTTACAAACAATATTTTGATTCAACATAAATAGTAAAAAGCGGGCGATGATTTATATAAAATCATCGCCCGCTAAATTTATTTCAAGATTTTCAATTCTCGACTATGCATTTACTAATGAACCTTGTTCAATAACTGCTTGTGCAGCAGCCAATCTTGCTTGAGGTACACGATATGGTGAGCAAGATACATAGTTTAATCCGATTTTGTGTGCGAATTTAACTGAATCAGGGTCGCCACCGTGTTCACCACAGATACCACCAATTAATGATGGGTTAACTGCTTTACCTTCTTTAATAGACATTTCAATTAATCTACCAACACCTTTTTGGTCTAAAGTGATGAATGGGTTAGCAGGTAAGATTTTTTGTTCAACATAGTTTTTCAAGAATTTACCTTCAGCATCATCACGAGAGTAACCGAATGTCATTTGAGTTAAGTCGTTTGTACCATAAGAGAAGAATTCTGCATATTCTGCAACTTCGCCAGCTGTTAATGCTGCACGAGGAATTTCAATCATAGTACCGAATTTGTAATCAACTGTGATACCTTTTTCAGTCATAACTTCGTTAGCTACACGAACTAAGATATCTTTAGCTGTTTTCAATTCGTTAACGTGACCAATTAATGGAATCATAACGTAAGGTTTAACATTTACACCTTCTTTTTTCAAATCACAAGCTGCTGAGAAGATTGCTCTTACTTGCATTTCGTTAATTTCTGGGAAAGTTAAGCCTAAACGGCAACCACGTAAGCCCATCATTGGGTTAGATTCTGATAAGTTTTCAACAGTTTCTAACAATTTTTGATCTTCTGAGTAATCTTGACCTAATGCTTTTTTAGTTGCAACTTTTTCAACTAATTCAATCTTAGAAGGTAAGAATTCATGAAGAGGTGGGTCTAATAGACGGATTGTTAATGGTAATTCGCCCATACCTTTGAACATTGCATAGAAATCGTTGTATTGCATTGGTAATAAGTGATCTAGAGCTTCTTTTCTAGCTTCTGGAGTACCAGCAATAATCATTTTTTGTACCCAAGGTAATCTGTCTGGATCCATGAACATGTGTTCTGTTCTGCAAAGACCAACACCTTCAGCACCGAATTTTAATGCGTTTTCAACATCTTTTGGAGTATCTGCGTTAGCTTCTACTGTCATAGTTTTGATTTCGTTAACCCAACCGAAGAATGTTTCAAAGTCTTGGTCAATACCAGCTTCAACTAATTCGATTGCGCCTTCCATAACTTCACCTGTACCACCATCTAATGAGATTACATCGTCTTTATGGAATACTGTGCCATCTGCACAAGTAATTGTTTCTTTTTCAAGGTTGATTGTTAAATCTTCACAACCTGAAACGCATGGTTTACCCATACCTTTTGCAACTACTGCTGCGTGTGATGTAGCACCACCTCTTAATGTTAATACACCTTGAGATACAGCCATACCGTGAATATCATCTGGACAAGTTTCAATTCTTACTAAGATAACTTTTTCACCAGCTTCACCACGTTGAGCTGCTTCTTCTGTATCAAATACGATTTTACCTACAGCAGCACCTGGAGATGCGTTAACACCTTTAGATACTTTGTGAGCGTGTTTTACAGCTGCTGGGTTAAAGCAAGGTAACAATACTTGGTAAATTGCATAAGGGTCAACTTGTTGAATAGCTTGTTCTTTTGTAATAATACCTTCGTTGTACAAATCTACTGCAATTTTGATAGCAGCTTTAGCTGTTCTTTTACCATTACGAGTTTGTAAAATCCACAATTTACCACGTTCAATTGTAAATTCCATATCTTGAACATCATGGTAACCTTTTTCTAATTGTTTAGCGATGTTTACGTATTGTTGGTAAATTTCTGGCATATCAGTTTCCAATTCAGCAATTTGTTTTGGAGTTCTGATACCAGCAACTACGTCTTCACCTTGTGCATTAACTAGGTATTCACCATAGAATTTATTTTCACCTGTTGCAGGGTTTCTAGTAAATGATACACCTGTTGCACAATCGTTACCCATGTTACCGAATACCATTGTTTGAACATTTACTGCTGTACCGAAGTTGTGATCAATTTTGTTCATATTTCTATATGCAACTGCACGAGGAATATTCCAAGATCTAAATACAGCTTCAATAGCTTCTTGTAATTGTACATATGGATCTTGAGGGAATTCTTTACCTGTTACTTCTTTAATTGTGTTTTTGTAGATAGGAATTAAAGATTTCCAGCCTTCTGCTGAAATTTCAGTATCAGATTTAACACCTTCTTTAGCTTTTAATTTTTCAACTTCTGATTCAAAGTATTTTTGTCTATCCATTTCCCAAGCTACTGAACCAAACATAGTTAAGAAACGGCGGTATGAATCGTAGCAGAAACGAGGATTGTTAGTTAATTTAACCATTGCTTCAACTGTTTCATCGTTTAAACCTAAGTTTAAGATTGTTTCCATCATACCTGGCATTGAAACTCTTGCACCTGAACGAACAGATACTAATAATGGGTTTGAAGAATCGCCGAATTTTTTACCAGCTTGTTCTTCTACATCTTTCAATGCATATTTAACTTCTGCCATTAAGTTTTCTGGCATTTTGTTACCATGATTAATGTAGTCCATACATGTTGCTGTTGTAATTGTAAGTCCTGGAGGTACTGGCAAACCTAAGTTTGTCATTTCTGCTAAGTTAGCACCTTTACCACCAAGTTCATTACGCATGTTTGCATTGCCTTCTCTGAAAAGGTATACACGTTTTTCTGACATTTTTTTCTCCTTTTGTAATAATGTGTATAAACTTATATGTCTTTCTAGTTTGACTATATCACAAACAGACTGAATTACAAGCCGTTTTATAGATTTTATGTTGAAAACTTAATAATTTTGTGTTTACATAAAATTACTATGAAAAACTTTGAATTAAAAAATAAAATTAATGTCGCTTACAGACAAAACAAAAACACACCCAGAGTAGCAATGTCGCTTAATATAGCTATTAACAAACCTGAAAAAATAGCTGGCATTTATTCAATTATGAACAGACTACTTCTACAAGGTACAAAAACTCGTTCAGCTGAACAACTTGCAAATGAATTAGATGCTAACGCAATTGAAGTTTCTTGTGATATGAAGCAAGATTATCTTCGATTTAGAGTTGTTTGCTTGAATGAAGATTTAGATTTAGCGTTAGAATTACTTCAAGATATCGTTGAAAATTCAACCTTTGATGAATTTGATAAAGAAAGAGTAAAACTAGAAGGCGAAATTCCTGCTGAACTTGATTCTGCAAGAACTCGTGCACTAGATAATTTCGTAAAAACATTATTTAAAGACCATTTTTATGGAAATACATTCACTAAAATAGAAGAAAATCTAGATAAAATTACAAAACAAGATGTAATTGATGCATACAATGAAATTATGACAGAAGGTAGAAAAGTTTTATCTTTCGTTGGAGATATGGATTTTAATACAATTGAAATTTTATTAAACAAACATCTTGGTAATTTACCAAATGATGAAACTCACGTATGTGAAATTCCAACTCCACATCTTGAAAAAGCTGAAACAATCGAATTTATCAAACCTGATGCAAACCAAGCGCAAATTTTTCAAGGTTGGCAAGTTCCAACAATTACATCAGAGGAATATCCAGCATTTGTTGTTTTAAATACCCTTTTAGGTGCAAGCGGATTATCTTCTAGATTATTCTGCGAACTTAGAGATAAAAAAGGATTAGCATATACAGTTAGAAGTGCATACGAAATCTACCAAAAATGTGCAAACTTCAATATCTACATCGCAACAGAACCTAAAAATATACAAACCTCTCTTGACGGTTTTAAAGAAGAAATTCAAAAAATTAAAGATGTTTTAGTCTCAGAAGAAGAATTGACAAACGCTAAAAATAATTACATTGGCAAACTTCAATTTATAACAGAAACAAATGCTCAACAAGCAAACCAAATGGCTCATCACGCAATTTTTGGTATGGGCTTTGGTTTCAAAGATGAATTAATCAAAAAAATTAAGGCTGTAACTCCAGAACAAGTTCAAGAAATTGCCAGAAAATACTTGAATGACAAGTTTGTAGTTTCTATTTTAAGACCTTAACAATTAGAACCATTCCAGAATTTTTAATTTCTGAAATAAAACAAACAAAGCGACGCATTCTGCGTCGCTTTGTTTGTTTTATTTTTTAGTTTATTAGTTACCTCTTGGTCTTTTTTGTTTAGGTTCATCTAATTTACCAGCTTTTGCTTTAACCAATTTGTTCAAGCAATCGCCAATATAACCTAATTCAACAATAGCATCATCTTTTTGTTTTTGAGCTTTTGTTTTGTACGCATCTTCTGGTAATGGGTTAGCAAATTTGTCAACTTTAACTTCTCTACCTGCAGTTAAATCTAACAATGCTTTTACTTGCTTACCTACGTAATCAAGGTTAAGTAATAAATTGTCATTTTGTTTTGCGTCAATTTCTTCTTTAGTTTTTGGAGTAACTGTATTAGTAGAATGACGAGCGACATTTAATTTCCAATTTGTTGGTTTTTGATTTAAATAAGCCATTTGTACTGCACTTTGTGCACCAACTGGTTGAACTGCCATTTTTCTTTCTCCTTTATTGTCTATCTTATTACTATGTGTGTAGTTAGTTTAACATACATTTTTTTTAAAATCAAGTGTTAATTTTACATTTTATATATTTTCAAAAAATAGGCTAACCTGCAAATAGAACCCTAAAACAGACTTTTTTTACTTAGTCTAATTTTTAGGGTTCCATTTAATCTTTACTGCTTTTATTATTTAAAGATATATAAATTATTTAACTTTTTCTTGATGTTCCTTAACTTTGTCACCTGTAGCTTTTTCGACAGTTACACCTGAAGAAGTTCTAGTTTCTTCGCCTTTTGCTTTATATTTTCCAATTTCAACATTATCCTTTACTCCATCATTTTGAGAAATGTCAACATTGGTATCTTTACACCCTTTCAAGCGGTAATCATCTCTGCCTTCAGTACCTGTAATTTGAGCTCCATCAACCTTGTTAAAGGTTGTTTCTTTGTATGAAGGATCTTCATGGGCAACACTAGCAAAAGTTGCGTTATTTCCTCTTGGATTAAGCTCCCAAGTATATTTTTTGCCATTTTGTTGCATAATACTTGCATCATTTTTAGGGTTTTGATCTGGATAAACAACATGTGTTCCATCGTTTAAAAATACACTATTCATTTGTTTATCACCTTGTTTTACAACCTCAGATTTTTTTACATCTTGTTGATTAAATCTTACTCCACCAATATTAATACTATTATTGTCGGTCATGTTTCCTCCTTTATTTTATAAAAACTATACGTAACAAAACAATTGTAAAAAAATTAATTGCGTTATTTATAGTCTATATTAACATTTTGTTACAAATAAATCAAATATATTTTTTAATTCTTTATAGTAACCCAACTCTAGTAACTCAAAAAATCTGTTTGTTGCATTAGGGGCTAATTTATAAGTCAAATCTTTATCTATGTATAAACCTTCAACAAGTCTTGCAAAAAGTTCTGTTGGTCTATTGTAATAGCGATGTAGCTTAGCTATTCTATTCGAAATTCTACGTTGTTTTCTGGTTAAAGATTTAAGTCTTATATAATTTACAAAGGCCGTTTTCAAATTTGGAAAATCTTGTTCTATCGTATTTATAGACAAAACTTCCTCTTTGCCAAATAAAAACCAAGGCATAATTCTTACTCTGTCATACTTCAACAAGTATTTAAGTTTAGTACCTCTTATTGCTTTGTCAAATTCTTTAAATTTTTTAGATCGTTGAAATTTTGGAAATTCTTCTTTTATCTGTAAATCTAGTTTTTTAATGCTATCTTTTACCATATCTCTATGACGAATTAGTTTTTCACATTTTGAATGATTGTCAACAAAATTCGTTACCGCTATTAATTCATCTGTAAAATCTTCTTCAGTATTAAAAATTATGTTTATAGAACCACCCGTTTTAGGTATGTTTCCTTCTATTTTAGAATGAATATAGTGAGCAAACTCGTGTAAAAGAGTTGGAATTATGCGTTCTTGTGGAGTTGATTTTGAAATATCAATCCTTCCATCTAAAAAGAAGCCTAAATGACCTCTTGCCTTAGTCGTCGTATGAATTTCAAGCCCTAAAGACTCCATATATTCAATTAATTCATTAATTTGCATAATAATATTATACGTCTGTTTCGTGTTCAATCCAGCCCAAATAATCTTTAGAACCTTGAATTACAGGTAGTGCAATAATTTCTGGCACATTATAAGAATGAAATGCCTTAATTACAGCCTCAATTTTATCAAAAAGCTCTTGACGAGTTTTTATGATTAACAGTAATTCGTTTTCATTACATATTTCACCATTCCAAGAAAACATTGAACTAATTTTGTCAACAGTACTGCAACAAGCTGCAAGATTTTCATTCAACAAGGCTTTCGAAATCTTTTTAGCTTCGTCTTTATTTGGAACTGTACAAAAAATTACAACTGCGCCCATTTTTATTCCTCATCAACATAAGAAGTTAATCGTTCAATACTTCTATTTAACTTGGTTAATTGCTTGTCTATGTCAGTAAGCTTTTTAGACATGTTTGAAGTATCACTATCCTCATTTGCAGCCAATAATTCATCTAACTTGTCTTCTAATGCATCTATTTTTTGTTGTTGTTTTGCAAATTTAACTTCCAATTCTTCAAGCACAGCTTCACTCGAAGGCATTGCTTTTTTCAACTTAGTCAAAGTATCATTAACATCTGCAAGAGTTTCATCAGTACTTTCAGACCATACCGCTAATCTTGCAACCGTATCCGTAATATTGCGTTGTTGTTTATTTGATTCAACAATTTGATTATTAACTTCTTCCAATTTTGCTGTCATTTCAGAATAATCAAGTTTTTTTAAACCATCATATAAATCAGAAATTGTATTTCTGAATGATTGCATTGAAGTATTTAATGCTTGAGCTGACTCATCAGATGCAAGTAATAATTTATTAGTTCTAGAACTAATACTTACTATATCAGAAGTAATCCTTTCAATATCCACCTTCATTTTGAAAATATCATCTTGGCTGATATTAAACTTCATATCATCAACTTGTTTTACAATTTCGTTAACGTATTCTGCAATTTCTTTTAATGAATTTTCTTCAACTACTTTCTTGATATCATCAAGCGCAAGTCTTAAACGTGCAATATCTGATTCTACATCTTGAAGTGCATAAGTATAATTTTCATCATCTTCAGTTGTACCAACACGCATTAAATTCAATTGTTGTTTAAATTCTTTAAACTTTTCGCTTAATCTATTTTCAACATCATTAGGGAAGTTTTCAATAATATCTGCAACTTCATTAACACGCTTCATATCGCCTTCAATATCCTTGTATTCCAAAGGATTGATAGCGTCAACGGCACTTTTTATAGTTTTAACTTCTTGACTTAAAGTTTCATTATTTTTTACTGCATCTAAAATTGCTTGAGCTTTTTCATCAACGAAGTCTTTAATTTCTTCACCTTCAACAACAAATGATAATTGTTCAAATACATTTAGAACATGTTTCATAATTGCTGTTTTTGCTGTATTTAACTCATTTTTAAAAGCATCAAACTCATTTTTAACGTCTTCTGTAAAAATATCCAGAGTTGAATAATTCTTTGAGAAAACATTTAATTTTTGGTCTAAACCATTAATTACAGTTTTTAATTGTTCCTGAACTTCAAGCATACCCGACAATTTAGGTATTTTTTGTAATTCATCTAAACAATCAAGATTTTTCAATTTATCTAAAAGAGTTAGCTTATTTAATGCATTCAACTTATCAACGCTAATAATTTCGTTTAATTTTGAAAGTTGTTCTAACCCTTTCATTTTATTAATATCTTCTAAACTAGCCAAAGTTTCTAAAATATTAATTGTGTTCAAGAATTTTTGTTGATCTTTAACGATAGATTTGATTTCTTGCAAAGACTTGTCAATTTCAAATTTAACATCATCATTTAACGCAAGTAAATCCATTTTTTGGCTAATTACTTTTATGTCTTTTGCAACTTCTTCATCATGACCATAGTCCCAAACTGTTTGTTTAACGCTATTCACAGCATCAACAATTTGAGATTTGTATTCTTCTAGTAAAACTTTTACTAAAGAAACTGGCGCACCGTTTGTTCCATTATTATCTTCTACGGCAATATCTGAAACTTGAGATTGAACCGCTGACAGCATTTGTGCAATGTCAGCTTTCAAGCCTTCAAAATCTACATTAACAGCATTTTCTGACAAAGCTCTTGTAATTTTTGCATCTATATTATCAGATGAATGTTTAACTAAATTAGCCAACTCACTCAAATTATTTGTAAAATCAACGATGATAGATTTTTCCTCATCGCCTAGTCCTTCCAAACGTTCCGGAGTAACAGCATTTGCAGCAATTTTATTATTTGTAATATCGTCTTGAACATTAGACAATTTGTCAAACAATTCATTCAATTGATTTTTAATTGCATTTAATTCTTCTGTACTTTTTACAGAGTCTATTTTTGCGAATAAATCATTTTGCTTGTTGTTAATATTATCTAATTTTGGAATAACAACATCATCTAAATGCTTATGAACATTAGAAAACTTATCATTTATACCACTTTGAACTTCAACAAGTTTTGCATCTAATTTTTCGATTAATTCATCAAAGTTTACATCTGCAGAAACCACAGCCCTTTCAGAATTCATTTCAGCAACTGATGGCATTAATGATTTTGCTTGCTCTAATAGATTCTTAATTTCTTCAATAGATTTTGCTTGGGCATCTTTTATTGAAGTTTCCATTTGTGCAATCTTGTTTTCTAAAGAACCAAAGCCTGTAAACAAATTATTTAAAACAGAACGGGCTTCATCTGATGGAATTTCTTGTACTATTTGTTCCATTCCAATTTTGTAAGCATCCATTTGTTCTTTTAACACAGATGCAACATTTTGCAAATCAACATCAACAAACGACAAGACCGCTTTTTGGACTGGTTCGAATTCTTTTAAAATAGTTTCTGTTCTGTTGTAAAGATTTTCCATCATATCCGTAGACATAAAATTTAGCTGATCTTTTAATTTATTAAGTTTATCTTCTAATTTTAAAAGAGCATCACTAGACGGAACATCTGCACCTGCGGTAATTTGAGCAGATTCAGTATTAATTCTATTCGCGGTTGCTCCAACTTTTAAGTCAGAAACCTCTAACAACAAATCTTGCATACAACGTTGAACCGATTCAAAACCTTCTTTGATACCTGCTATTGCTGCGGGTTGCTCTGAAATTGTCGCTAAGGCTGTCATCACATTATCAAATCTTGATGAAATGCCATTACAAACACTATTAAACTTTTCATTTTGTCCAACTGTTGCATTTTTATAATCTGCAAAAACTTTACCTAATTCACTTTTTAGAGAATTAAACTCAAACGCAAAATTGTTCATTTTGATATCAGCAGATTCACAATCTTCTTTGATACCAGACATATATTGAATAATATTATCTTGAACTGAATGTAAAGCGACATCATAATCGCCTGCAACTCTGCCAAGTATAGTTTCTAAATTTGTAACTTTCGCAATAACTTCATCACTTGCTGATACGTAATTTTTAATATCAAAAACAATCTCTTTTAATTGTTTAACATCAGCAATTAAAGTTTCTCTTATAGGTGAAGCCATAGCCTTCACATCAGATTGTAAATATTTGATACCGTCAGAAATTGTTTCTAAATCTTTAACACTTTTTTCAACAAAAGCTCTTTGACCTTCTTCAACAGACATGTAATTTTGCTTAATTGTGTCTGGCATATAAGTAACCATTTCACGCACTTTGTCTGCTAATTCAAAGATAGAATCAAGTTTTTCAGAAGTTCTTTCTGAATTTCTATCACCACTTTCCACAATTGAGGTTTTTGTTTGGTCTAATTTTTCAACTAATAAATTCAGATTATTTTTAATCGGTTCAATACCAGAATTTGCTACGGCATCAACAACACTTTCTTTTATATTACGAGTGCTATCATCTATAAGAGTTCTTAAAGATGAAAAAGATGTTTTTAAATCCAAATCTTCTAGCATTTTAGCCAAATCTTTAAATTCAGAAGTTGTACTAATTAAATCTCCACGCATTACGTTTGTTGATTCAATTACATCATATACAAGTTTTGACAATTCAGATTTAAAAATTTCAAAATCTTCTTCTGTCAAAATTCTTGTAACTGTACTTGATAATTTATCTAATTGAACTAAAAGCGCTTTTTGGCTTTGTTCATTTGCATCAGTAAGAGCGCTTTTTAATGTAGTAATAAGTTCAATAGCACCCTCAACTTTTCTAACCAAACCGTCAAAATCACTTTGACCAGCTAAAGCCTTAACATTTGCATTAATTTTTGTATTTTGAGAGATAATTTCTGACATTGTGTCATTTAAATTATTTTGTTTTTGATCAACAACTTGAACTGCAGACATAATAGTATCTGTTGTCATTTTCATATCAGAAACAGCATTCTTCATATTTTCAACTTCACTTGTTGGATCAAGATGAGAAATATGCTCCATCAATGTTTCATAGTTGTTGTTTACGTTTAAAATAATACTTTCAAAACCATTATTAAATTTATCTAAATCATTTTTTAATAATCCAATATTTTTAATAATATCTCGTTTGTCAGTATCATCTGTTCTTAACGCTTCAATTCTTAATGTGATTTCATTAAGAATATCACCTTGCGCCATAACCTGTTTTGAAAAAACTGTTAAGTTCGTAGAAAGAACATCAAAAAGTTCTTTCATTTTAGGTGTTGTAACTAACTCTTCATTATTTTTTAAGACATTTTTAAAAGATGACTCTAACTCTGTAAACTTAACATTTATAAACGAGTATCTATCCTCTAAAGTATGTTTTATCTCATCTAATAAATCTTTTGTATTGTCTTCACTTGGCTCTAAGCTGTTAGCCAATTCGTCCAATTTCACGCCTAAATTACTCAATACACGACTTGTATCACCAATATTAAGTGCATTTTGAGTTTTTATTGCATCAATGCCCTCCGCTAATGCATTGAATTTTTTACTAATTTCTTCTAAGTTGAATCCTTCTGCCATTCCTAGGTTTTCCTCGTCATCTTTTATATAATCTTAGCAATTTTGAGATTATATGAAAAGTAAATTTACAAATAATATTACAAATGTTAAGTTTAGGTACTATTTCCCACAAATAAGTATATCATAAAAATCCATGACTTTGACATTATCTAGAAATTACACTAAAATAATGAGAAAATCTTGGTCTAAATCAACTAAAAGATTGATTGCAAATTCTTACTATCGGCATATTCTAGAAGGGAAGAAAAACAAAGGACTGTTCAACATGAAAAAGAAAGACCTAAAAAAGGCAATTAAAGAAAAAGAAATCCAACTTTCAAAATTAGAACAACACATCGACAAATCAAATACTTGCGCCGAAGTTTACAACAAAGTTATTTTAGAAAAAGCAATCCTTAATAAAGAACTATCAGATATGGAAAAGAACACTTTTGCTGAAAGAGTTAAAAAGCTAATTCCACACAAAAAAACTCTTATCTGTGATTACTTTAAAAAGTAATTAAACGTATGTTTTAATCAATTTTAAATCTTCTAAAGTTACGTCTTTTTGCTCTTGTGATGCGTATTGCATCAAATAAGAAGGGTGATATATCGCAATAGCATTGTATTTATGTCCATTTAATTCAAGTTCAAAAACATCACCTCTGACTTTTGAAATTTGTATTGATTTTTTCCCTGTTAAAGTCTTTAAAGATGTTCCGCCACATAAAACAATCAATTGAGGTTGAACAGCTTCAATTTGCTTGAATAAATAATCTATACAATTTTTAATTTCAGACGTTGCTGGAACTCTGTCTTTGTTTGGTCTATCTGGATTAGTAGGACGACATTTCAATATATTTGCGATATACAAATCTCTTTCACGATTAATACCAACTTTTTCAAGATAAGTATTCAACAATTGCCCTGCTCTACCAACAAAAGGTAAGCCCTGAGCATTTTCATCTTTACCTGGAGCTTCACCAATAAAAACGACTTTTGCATTTGGATTACCTGCAGAAAAAACCATTTTGTCTCGTCTAGAACCAATCTCGCATGCATAACATTTTTCACAAATATTTTTTAAATCTTCTAGTTGTTTTTCTTTAATCATAATTACTCTACATCTTTTTCTTCATCATAAGGTTCGTCTTTTACATCACTAAACAAACCTACATCGTATTTTTTGCAATAACGCTTAACTTCTTTAACAACTACATTTGATAAAATAAATAACGCAAATAAGTTTGGTACTGCCATAAATAATGTTACAGCATCAGAAAGATTGATAATACTCTTAAAATTCATCGCAGAACCGATTACAATACAAATACAGTAAACTAATTGGAATGAGCGAGTTTTTAATTTTGATTCGCCGACCAAGAATTGCCAACCTTTTAAACCGTAATAAGAACCACATAGCATTGTACCCATTACAAAGAAACTTGCCATAATCGTTAATAATATAGGAAAAAATGGAAATGCTGTCGCAAAAGCCTTTGATGTTAATTCAATCCCCGCAATGCCATGAACATGCAAGTATTCGCCAGTAACAACAATTACAAATGCTGTTGAAACACCTACAATACAAGTATCTACAAATGGTTGTAACATTGCAATAAAAGCTTGAGCAACAGGTTTACTTGTCTTAACAGCAGCAAATGCAGTTGGCGCTGTACCTAAACCCGCTTCATTAGCAAACATTGCACGTCTAAATCCCCATAACATACAACCGAAAAGCCCACCGCCAACCATAGCATGAGGTTGAAAAGCTTGAACAATAATCACTTTTATTGCATGAGGTATATTGTGAATATTTATCAATGAAATAATTAAAATACTTGTTAAGTATAGTATACACATCACGGGCGTAACTTTTTCGGTAAATTTGCCAATAGATTTTATACCACCAATGATAGTAACCCAAGTTATAGTAGCAACAATTAAACCGATTAACCAACTGTTGTTTGCAAAGATACTATTTGCACCACCTGTAACCTCTGTAATTTGAGTTGTCATAGCATTAATTTGAAATAAATTCCAACCACCTATTACGGCTAAAACAGAACATAAAGCGTATATTTTTCCTAAGTATGGTGCAATTTTACCTAAAATCTTACCTTTTAAGCCTTTTGAAATGTAATACATTGGTCCACCTGATGTTGAACCGTCAGGGTTTACGTCTCTAAGTTTTACCCCAAGTAGAACCTCAGAAAATTTAAGAGCCATAGAAAAAAGACCCGCAACAATCATCCAAAAAATCACTCCAGGACCACCGATTGAAACAGCAGCAGCAGAGCCTGCAACATTACCAATTCCGGCAGAAGATGAAATTGTAGCAGTAAGTGCTTGAAATGATGAAACTTCACCTTTTTTCTTTCGTTGAATAAGGTCTTTGTGTTCAAATTTATGTGCAATAAGTTTTAAGGCGTGTTTAAATCCCCAAAAACCAATAAATCTAAGCCTAAGTGTAAAATAAATTGCAGCAATCATTAAAAGAGCAATCAAAAGTTGCACTTCTACACCATTTATATTTACCGAATAAAATATTACTGATGAAATCCTGTCTGCTATTGGTGATAAGATACCATCTATTGCTGCATCTAAGTTCATAAAACAATAATAGTACAAAAAAGGTATAATTTTAACAAAGAGTAACAAAAAGTTAACGGAATTGAAAAGTTATTTTTTTTATGCTAGTATTAAGAAAAGTTTGTCGGAGTCGACAAAATATAACAAATTGGAGACGTGGCCGAGTCGGCTGAAGGCGGCACCCTGCTAAGGTGTTATATGGAGTAATCTGTATCCAGGGTTCGAATCCCTGCGTCTCCGAATTTCTTAAAGAAACGGGCGAAAGCCCGTTTTTGTTTGACTTCATATTGGAATAAGAACAACCAATAGAAATTGAGCCAACTATCGAAGAAAATCCAAAACTTCACCATCAGTTGGTATCAGTAAATTATCTATATTATTATTGTTTTTAAAATATTCTAAATCTTTTCTTGTAACGGTTAAATGGCTTACTGTATCCATGTGGCTTGCAATTACGGTCGCATTTTTAGAATTTTTTAAAACTTCTTTTAAATCATCAATATTCATAATTAAGCGTTCACCATTTAATAAAGTTGCTGCACAAGCATTGACAACAACTATATCTGGAGAATATTTATTCAAGGCTTCTTTTACTTCTTTGCACCAAATCGTATCCCCTGCAACATAAAGTGTTTTTTCTTGTTCAGCATTGAAAACAATACCCATTGCATCGTAAGGCATTCCAATTGAATCACATAAAGGTTTTAAAATTTCTCGTTTTCCATGTTGTGTATGAGTTTTGTATAAAGTTATATTTCTAAAACTTGTACCTTGTTCTGCTAAAATTTCAACATCTTTAAAACCTTTTGATAATATAAAGTTTTTATCAAATTCTGATTGAACAAATATTTTAAGATTTTTATCTATTGAATGTTCTGCATATTCGTCCCAATGATCTGGGTGAATATGAGTGATGATAACAGAATCTACATTTACAATTTTATCAATAGAAAAAGGTAATTCTACTCTCGGTTGTCGAATTTCAGAATTAACTGCTGTTTCAAAACCCGACATATAACCTTTTGGTCCAAGCCAAGGATCTATTAAGAATTTTATATTGTTGTATTCTACAATTAATGTAGCATTTCTAATTTGAGTAATTTTCATATAATCATCTCCTTTTATGACAATGTTAAATTATTATTTACTTTTTTTCAAGAATGCACTATTTTGTATAATATATACATTAAAGTATAATAGTTACCAAAAGGTTAGTTTGGAGTTTTAAATGAGTAAGCAAAGACAAGATGAATACAAATGTCCACTTGAAGTTACAATGGAAATTATTGGAGGAAAATACAAGGGAGTTATAATTGGTCATCTTATTGATAAAACCCTGAGATACAACGAATTACAAAAATTAATTTCTCACGCAACTCCTAAAATGCTAATACAGCAATTAAAGGAATTGGAAGCAGACGGAATTATTCAAAGAAAATTGTATCCTGTTGTTCCACCTAAAACAGAATATTCATTGACTGAGCGTGGAAAGAGATTAATCCCATCTATTATTGAATTAAACAAATGGGGGCTTGATTACTTAAAAGAAATGAATATTCCTTGTAAATATAAAGAAGAATAATTGAACTTGGAACTTTCTTTTGAAACAGTTTTAAGATAAAAGGTTGAACAACCAACCAAATTACACTAAAGTCTTCCCAATTTTTAATAATTGATAAAAAATTCATTTTTTTATTTTCCCTTCTTTTTTTGTAGTATTCTGAATGTATGAATGAAAAAAATTTAATTAAAAAATGTTTAATTGATGATGATGCGATAGAAACATATCCGTTTAATGAAGAACGATGTGGAAAAATGCCTGTTATGAGACATAAATCAAACAATAAATGGTTTGCATTAATTTTTCGTTTAGATGGAGTTTTGTATATCAATCTCAAAGCAGAGCCTGAAACAATTTCAATTTTGAAAGACCAATATCCTGAATCAATAACTCCGGCTTGGCATATGAATAAATCTCATTGGTGCAAAGTTGATGTCAATAAAATAGAACCTGAAGTTTTAGATGCAATTATCAAAAGAAGTTTTGATATTACAAATAAAAAACATTCTAAGAGCATATCTGCTTTCAATATCACGAGTAAAAATTGTTGATATGATTTTATTTAAATGCTTTTGTCTAGATTCTATCTGTTTATATTCCGAAATGTTTCTAATTTTATGAAACCTTTTACCCTAAATAATCAAATTAAGTGTTACAAGAAATCATTTCATGTGTTACGTTACAATTAATTCTCAATTCTAAGCCAAGACTCTGGAATAATGTCGTAATCGTTATCTAAAACCTTCATCCAAGTTTTTGGGGCAACAATAACTTTTTCTGGATTTTGGTTAAGCCAAGCCCCCCACCAAGAGAATGAACTATTCGCAATAACATTATGTTTACAATTTTTCATTAATTCCAAATCAAAATAACCTTGTTTTCCTGAATTTATATCTACATAAACTGTTTCACAATCAAACTTTGCGTTTTGTTTAACCCAGTTTATATCATCTGAAAATACAAACACAGTTAAGTTTTTACCTGTTTTCTCGGCAATAAGTTTTACTGCATTTTTGTAATATTCAACTGAGCAACTACCATATTTGTCTAATACACGTTTTTTTGTATAATCCCCTCGTCTAAAGTGTACAGCGACAGCCTCAGTTGATTTAATTTTTTCTAAAACCTCTTTATTTGCATTATTTAAAGGTAAATTTAGTTCAAAATCCTTCAATAACTGTTCTCTAATATTAGTAAAATATTTTTCAGTTTGAAAATATCCCTTAAAATACACTGGTGGAAGTTGCTCCAATAATTCAGGTTCATATTGGCAAAAACATTTTTCTTCTCTTTCCGGAAGTTTAAAATCAACTTTTGAAAGTTTGTTTCTAAGACTTCTGATAAAAATAATCTTGCGAAAAATCTTTTTTATTAATGGTTTTTTGACTAATTCAATATCCTTCATTAATTTAAAACAATCAATTTTAATTGTTTCTTGACTGTTATCAAATTGAGGTTTTATACCTTGTTTTTTTTCATAAGCTCTGCCAAAAGCCCATTGAAACATTTGATTAGCCATTCTTCCTGAAAAATTAACTATTACATTTTGATTATTTTTATCTGACATAATTTATCCTTTTTTGTACAGATTATAACATAAAATATTTGCTATACTTAAAAAGTGAATGTGTTTGTGTTATACTTTTGTCATTGAAACATAATAAGAATAACGGGGTTAGAAAAAAGGTTTATGCCAAAAGTATCAGTTATTGTACCTGTATTTAACGTAGAAAAATATGTTGGTCAATGTTTGGAAAGTTTAATTAATCAAACACTAAAGAATATTGAAATTATCATTGTTAATGATGGTTCTACAGACAAATCATTATCAATTTGCGAAGAATATGCAAGAAAAGATAATAGAATTAGAGTTTACACAAAAGAAAATGGCGGACTTTCATCAGCGAGAAACTATGGTTTGCAATTTGTTAGTTCACCATACGTTGGCTTTGTAGATAGTGATGATTGGGTTAGTGAAAACTTCTATGAAGTTCTATACAACTCAATAACAGTAAACGACTGTGATATTTCAGCAACATCAGCCATTAGAAAACATAGAAATTCACAAAAATACAGATTTAATTATAAACAAGAAGTTGTTTGCGAAACCCTTTTAGACAAAATTAAAACCGCAAATATTCCAAAATGTTGCTACGTATGGAATAAATTGTACAAAACAGATTTAGTAAAAAATAACTTATTCATAGAAAACTCTTATTACGAAGATGTTTTATGGCTTCCAAATGTTATAAAACAAGCAAACAGAATGGCATTTGTACCAAATGGTTTATACTACTATCGTGCAAACGCAAATTCTATTGTAAAAACAAGACAAACAGAGAAAAAAGAATTAGATTTTTACAATGCACAAAAAAGTTTAATCAAATTTTTTGATGACAATGGTATTAAATTAACAGAAAAACAACGCTCTGTAACAAAGAAAAGAATTTATTTAGGCAATATATTAATAATGAAGATAAAAGAATTGAACTATACAAGTTGCTACTACTTGTTTGGTTTTATTCCTGTGTGTAGATTAACAAAATATCCAGAGGTAGAAGCTTATCATGGCAAAAGTTAGTATTATTATTCCCGTTTATAACGTAGAGAGCTATTTAAGAAGATGTCTTGATAGCGTTGTAAACCAAACATTAAAAGACATAGAAATTATTCTTGTAAACGACGGGTCAACAGATGGTTCGTTAGCTATTTGTGAAGAATACGCAAAGAATGATGACAGAATTAAAATCATCACAAGAAAAAATGGTGGCTTATCAGCAGCGAGAAACACAGGCTTAGATAATGCCACATCAGAATATATCGGCTTTATTGATAGCGATGATTGGGTTGATACAAACTTTTTTGAAAACCTTTACAATACCGCTATTGAAAAAAATTGTGATGTCGCTTTAGGTGATATTGTTAGAAAAGGCGAAAAGAAACATAAAATTAGATTAAAAATACAAAAAGTAGAAGTAGCAGAAACTCTTGAAGATAAACTTCGTATATCTCAAGGTATCAAAAATCCAGGAGTTTGGAATAAAATTTACAAGCGCTATCTTTTTGATGATCTTAGATTTGAAGAAGGTATTTATTACGAGGACGGCGAATTTACAATAAAAATGATGAGTAAATGTAAAAATGTAGTATCCGTTCCAAACATTTATTACTACTACTTTGTAAACCCAACTTCAATTGTAAAAAGCAAACCAACTTTGAAAAAAACTCACGATAAAATTACAACCAGAATCAAAGTCCTAAACTACGCAACTTCTATTGGTTTAAAAATACCTAACAAGCTGTTAAAGGCGGTAACATTTAAAGTTGAACTATTGGGCGCAACAGTCTTTACTGTAAAGGAAACTCAATCTGAAGCTAAATATTATTTATTTGATTTTATTTTAGTTTGGAAACGTCACAAATAATGAACAATATTCTTTGTTTTGGTGATAGTAATACTTTTGGGTTTAATCCGGAAAATGGTTCAAGATACGATAAAAACACTCGTTGGACAGGAATTTTGCAATGCCTTTGCAAAGATAATTTTCATATTATTGAAGCTGGTTGTAATAACAGAACAGCATTTTCAGATAATCCTGCAGGAAAAATGTTCACAGGTTATAAAATTTTGCCAGAACTTTTAAATGATAATCTTGCCTACGTAATACTTTCAATTGGGGTGAATGACCTACAATTTCAATACAAGGTCTCAATTGATGATATAAAAAATGGGATTTCTAACCTTGTAAAAGTTATTAAAAATACTGTCAAAAACGCAAAAATTATTTTAGTATCACAAGAAATAACAGAAAATGTTTTAAAAAGTCCAATATTTTCGGCACTTTTTGATAAAAATTCAATTGAAAAATCAAAACATCTTGCAAAAATTTATAAACAAATTGCACTTGAAAACAACTGCGATTTTATGGACTTAAAAACAATTGCAAGAACATCTACAATTGACGGATTACATTTTGAACATCAAGAACAGAAAGAGATTGCAAACGAGATATTTAAACACTTAAACTAAACTTGACAAAATAGTGAAAAATCTATATTATAAAGGCATACCCCACAGGTAAAAAAGAATAGTAATAGTAATAGTTATAACTAAATATTGGAGGTTTTATGAAAAAAGTATTGGCTACAATGTTTTTAGTTGGTTGTTTCTTCTGTGCAAATGCATCATTTGCTGGTGAAACTGCTAACTCAACACCAGCAACAAAATGCAACTGCGCAAAAACTTGCGATTGCGGTTGTTACAAATCTTGTAAAGACGACTGTAAATGTGGTTGTAAAAAGATGCGCAAAAGATGTGAATGTTTCCAAAACAATTGCAAATGCCTAAAACAATGCAAAAAAGATTTTAATTGTGATTGCGCAAAAAAAAGTTGCAAATGCAACTGTACAAAGGCTGATAATCAAAACTGCAAATGTGCCTGCCACGAAGGTAAAAAATGTGAATGTACAAAATGTGACTGCAAATGTCACAAGGTAAAATGCTCTTGCGACAAAAAATGCGATTGTAACAAGAAATTCAGATTATTCAAAAAATCAAATTGCACTTGCAAAAAATGTAAATAAGTTCATTGAAATCGAATAAAAAGCGCCAGTTGCAATGCAACTGGCGCTTTTTATTGACAATTTAATATATACTTTGTAAAATTATGCAATAGGAGAGTTTAAAATGGAAGAAGAAATTTTAATAAAGGGCAAAAAAAACTTAAAATCTTACTTTGCAATGATGGGGATTGTAATCCTATATACAGCAATATATTCCACTTCTTTCTTTGCTTTTAATATATGTAACTCGATGCTCGATTTTCTGTTTATAATAATGTTCTCGATGTTACTTATTTTTATACTAATAATGGGATTAAAAATAACACTTTCGTACTTTAATGACGAAGTTTATCTTACAAACAAAGCAATAATATTAAAAAGAGGCAAAAAAACTTTCAATTTTCCATTAGAAGATGTTATAAAATTAAGATGCGCAGTTGGTATATTTGGCGTTATTTCTATTAGAACAAGAAAAGTAAAGAAATATCTTATATTTTGTTGTGAAAATTCTGGTGAGTTTTATCACAAATATATTGAAGCAAGAAAACAAATTCCAGATATACTACCAGAACATGACAAAGAAAATCCTGTTGCCTTTGTTCTTATAATATTGGCATTAGTTGCAGTATTATGTGTTGATATTTTTCAAGATAATCTAGAAAGTATGCCGGCTCCGGATTTTATACAACAAGAAAATTCTGAAATAGATTACGAATAAAAAACATTTGATTATATTTTTAAAATCGTAAATAATTTAGTTACAATAATAATTCATCAAATAAAATAATAAAAAGGAGAAAATATTATGGAAGAAGTTAGAGAGAATAATGCCTTAATTGGTTTTGAGGGGGTTATTGGTAGATACAACTATTTTTTGAATTTAGTTATATTAAATATGATTTCCATTTTATTTACAACTCCATTAACAGGATATTATTTAACGGGCGCTGATAATTTCAGTAGTCTATTTAATTTTACAAGTCTTTTTATGCAAGCACCAATAGGTGTACGAATTTGGGGAATAATTGGTAGTATAATCGTTTCTTATGTAATTGTTTCAAATGTTATAAGACGTTTAAACGACATAAACGGCAAAGAAAACAAATATATGAATTACGGTATTTCTGCAATTTTTATCCTTCTTGCTTTTGGTTATGTATTTCCAAGTATTTTAGCCTTCTTTATTTACATAGTTGGAACAATCGTTGCATTTTGGGTTTTACTAAAAAAGGGCAAAATTACAGGTGAAATACCTTATGATTATAAAAAAGAATTCAATTGGGGCGCATTTTTCGGTACTTGGATTTGGGGTCTATTCAACAAATCTTACAAAACTTTATGGATGCTACTTTTATGGTGTACACCTTGGGGGCTTTTGTTTGCCATTTATTGCGGCATAAAAGGTAACGAATGGGCTGGCAAAAACAGAGATTGGGATAATTTAGAAAAATTCAACAAATCACAAGAAAAACAAAGCATAATATTTATAATTTTGAATGTAGTTATTATTCCTGTTGTAATTTTTGCAATTATGATGACTTTTATTATGGGTACTGTTTTTTACATAACATCAAATGATAACAACACACAAAAACTAGATAAAACTGTCGAAAAGTTAGAAAATGCAATGAATACTCTAGGTTCAATTTATTTTGAAGGTCACGAAATTACAAAAAATGAAAACAAATATTATGTGCTTTCAAACGATTGGAAAGGCTATTCTTTTAATGACAAAAAAGACATCTTAGATATGGCAGCTTCAATGGCTTCAACAGAAAAAAACAAAGCAGAAAAACAAACTTCTAAATATTCAAAAACAACTGAATTGCCTAGAACAAAAATATACAGTTACGAAACAAAACAACTTTTAGGCGAGTTCATCATGGATAAAAAGGTTCAAGAAAATGGAAGTTTTAAAGAATATCTATCAGCATCAATGAAGGCTTATAAATTTTATAAACCTACAAAATAAGAAAGATAGCACACAACAAGTATATTGAGATTCTGAAACAGGCTCAAATAGAATAACAAAAGAAAGGAAATTTATGACAATTAATGATTTAAGTACAGAACAGCCAAAAGAACCTACTCCAGAATTAGAAAACAACTCAGGGCAAGGACCAAACACAGAGGTTCCTGACATTGTAGCAAAGCGCTTCAATTGGGGCGCATTTACTTTTTCATGGATTTGGGGTTTAGGAAACAAAACTTATATAACTTTATTAACATTAGTGCTTGTTTTTATCCCCTTCGTTGGTAATATTGCTGCTATAATTGCCAATATCATCTTTGGTATAAAAGGTAACCGTTGGGCTTGGCAAAATAAACAATGGAAAAGTATTGAACACTTCCACAAAGTTCAAAAAACTTGGGCTTGCTGGGGAATTGGTTTGATGATTACGGGATTAATATTATTTCCAGTTATTGCTCTTTTAACTTATGGTATAGCTCTTGAAGCAGGTGGACCAGATATTTCACAGTATAAATAAAGAAAGGCAGATTCTGCAAACTAACGCTTGTTAGAGTATCTACTCAAATTAAAAAGGCGCAGGGGCGTTCCGTGAATTATTCCCCTGCGACTTTTTTAATACATATTTCACTAAGTTACTTTGCTGTTTTCAACAAATTTTCAATATCTTTAACTATTAGTTCTGTAGTTAAGTGGTAACGCTTGTTTAATTCATTCATTGGAGTTCTATCTGTAAATTCTTTTTTAGCACCAAAATTTAGAACTTTCATGCCTGAATTACCGTAGTAGCGAGCAATTTTTTCACCATAACCACCGTCAAGAACACCATCTTCAAGTGTAATCACCAAATCATGATTTGCTTTCAATTCATCTAATGCTTGTTCATCAAGTCCTGTCAAATATACAGGGTTAATTAATGTTGCATTAATGCCTTGTTCTTTTAATTTTGCTTGAACTTGTTCACCTAATTGGTAGAAATTTCCAACACCAATAATTGCAACTTTTTCACCTTTATTTGCAAACTTAAATTTGTTCAAATTTGAGTAATCTGTCTTATCTTTAACTCCTGTCGAAACAAGATTAGTCATCGGAACTCTGATTGCAACAGGATATTTGTTTTGATCAACTGACCAATCTAACATTGCTAAATATTCTTCTTTATTTGTAGGTGCTAAGTAAACAATATTTGGAATATTACTAATTAATGGAATATCAAATACTTGTAAGTGTGTAACATCAGCCGAAGAAATTCCACCCCAGAAAACAAGAATAGTTGCAGGTGCGTTGTTAATCGCCATATCTTGAGACATTTGGTCATAACTTCTTTGAATAAATGAACTTAAAACCTCAAGAACAGGTTTTGCACCGTTATAAGCCAAACCAGAAATATAACCAACAGCGTGCTGTTCTGCGATTTGAACATCGGTATAATGTTTACCTAATTTTGCTCTAACGTCTGGTGTCAAACCTGTTGCACCTGGAGTTGCTGGTGATACTACCATAAGAGCTTTATCTTTTTTAGCTTTTTCTACCAAATAGTCATTTGTAATTGATGTGTAAGTTTCAACTTGAGTTTGATTTTCAGCATTTTTGTCCATAAAGTGAGGTAAATGCCAGTGGTAAGTTTCTTTGTCTGTTTCTGCTGGTTCATAACCTTTTCCTTTTAATGTATGAATATGAACCACTGTTGGTTTATTTGTATCTTTAACGGCTTTAAACATTGCAATAAGTTTTTCTACATCATTACCATCTTCTAAATAGTAATAATCATAGCCCATTGATTTAAAGATATTATCTTTTGCTTGTCCGTTTGTATCTCTCAAAATTTTCAAACTGTTATAAATACCACCTTCGACAGGTGCAATAGACATAACATTATCATTTACAACAATAATCATATTAGAATTTAGAACAGCAGCATTGCTTAAACCTTCAAATGCTTCGCCACCAGAGAGAGAACCATCACCAATTAGTGCGACTACGTTGTATTTTTCCCCCTTCAAATCTCTAGCTTTAGCCATGCCAGTAGCTAAACTCAAAGAAGTTGATGTATGACCTAAAATAAAGTTATCATGCTCGCTTTCGTGAGGATTTGAATATCCTGAAATTTCAGGATGTGCAAGGGGATTTACAAAAGCATCTTTTCTGCCTGTTAAAATTTTATGAGGATAAATTTGGTGAGATACATCAAAAATGAACTTATCTTTTGGTGAATTAAACACATAATGCATTGCAATCGTAGCTTCTACAATGCCTAAATCTGGACCTAAATGTCCACCAATTGTATCAACCCTGTTTAAAATTGCTTTTCTAATATCACTTGATAAAATATTCATTTCTTCAACTGAAAGTTTTTTAACATCTGCAGGTGAATTAACCTTGTTAAATACCTCTGAATAAGTTTGTTCTTGTGCGTTTGCCATATTTGTTACTCCTATAAATATAATTGCTAATAACGTAAATAATATTTTATTTTTCATTTTATCTCCTTTTATATTTTGTATTTTACAACCTGATAGTTACTCTCAGTCAAGTGCATAGTTTTTAAATGTTAAAAAATATTTATTTATACTATAATAATATGGTTAAAAAGATTGGAGAATGGCAATGTACACAATAAAAGAAGTTGCAGAAAAAATGGATATTTCAGAACACACTCTAAGATTTTGGGCAAAAAGTGGATTTTTTCCGTTTTTAACTCGTAATGACAACAATGTTCGTATGTTTTCTGAAAACGATTTAAATTGGGTTCGTATTGTTAAATGCCTACGCTCAGTTGGCACTCAAACAAAAGACGTTAAACACTATATTGATTTATGCATAATTGGAGATTCTACAATCAAAGAACGCTATCAAATAATTTTGGATACAAAAACAAAAGCACTTGAACAAATGAATGAGCTAAAAAAACAACTTGATTTACTTGATTACAAAGAAAATTTCTATAAAAACCTAATAAAAAATCATCTGGAAGATGTTTGGAATCCTATGAACCAAACAAAAGAACAAGTTGAAAGTGCTTAAACTATCTGTAAACACTTGTTGCAACGATTAAAAGTTTTAACTCTTTATCTAGATGTTGATATTCTCTATCTGAAATTTTAAATAACTTCTTTTCAAACCCTTTGTAAAACGCTTCTGTGTAGCTTTTTGTAAAAGGGGTATTAATTAAATACATGTATAAATCTTTAGTTTTTAGAATATATTTGTAATTAATTTTGTCAATCATATCATAAGGTGGATTGTACTTATTTTCTAGCGCTTCCAGCTCTCCATAAAGAGTGTTCTCTTTATCACCTTTTTGGTACAAATCGTAATCCTGTTTTATTGCTAATTGGTGTTTTGTAAGCCTTCCTGTTGGACTATTTATCATAATTCTGATAAGTTCTTCATCTTCTTGTTGCAAATTATTACTTGCAAAACAAGGTGTTCCTATAACTAAAAACATTGCTGATAAAATTAAAAATAGACGTTTCATAATATCCCTTTCTGCATGGATATTCTAGCACGAACATATTATCAAACTGCAGATAATTTAGATAAAATGATTTTTATAAAATAATAAAAGCATTAACCAACTAACTACTTTAATATTGCAAAAAAGGTAAGTTATAATATAATGTACCTATGGCTATCATAAGTTTTGATGATGTTTTAAAATTAAAACAAGCGTGCAGTGAAAAGTTCAATGAGCACGTACATTTTCATGATGCTTGCGGAGGACAATACTTTTCGCTAGAAACTGATAGCGATGAAATTCGAGATTTTATAAAAGACTTTATGCTAAATATGAATTATAAAGTTGTTTTTGATAAAAGCGGTATGTCATTTACGCTTGAGTACACATAGGAATAAATTGTATGAAAAAGTACGAATTGATTGCATTTGATATGGACGGAACTCTTTTAAATTCTAAAAAAGAAATTGATAAAAGTAGTTTAGATGCCATAAAGTACGCAACAGGAAAAGGCAAAATCGTCATACTTAGTACTGGCAGATGCCCTTCTCAATTACAAATGTATGTGAATGATATTCCAAACTTGCGCTACTTGAACTGTCTAAGCGGGGCTATTGTTTATGATTTAAAAGAACAAAAATATATTTACACC
The DNA here is from genome assembly GCA_003258725.1 of Candidatus Melainabacteria bacterium. Classification (GTDB taxonomy): domain Bacteria; phylum Cyanobacteriota; class Vampirovibrionia; order Gastranaerophilales; family Gastranaerophilaceae; genus UBA6984. Next base: position 1,932 of record QHMG01000009.1, on the reverse strand, counting down.
AAAACAATGCCTTTTGAAACAGTTAAAACACTTATGGATATTACCAAAGGACAAGACGTAATGATTGAACTGTTGTACAAAGACACTTTTGTACAGAAAAATCAATGCGATGTAATTGAAGAATACGGCATGGGTATATATAAAGAACAATACAAAAAGTGGGCTATTCAAATGGATAATCTTATTGAAGAATTTTTAAAAGCACCATTTGAAGTTGGCAAGGTTAATTTTTACACACGAACACCAGAAGAACGCAATCTTATTTTTAAAAAGATTATTGATGCAAATTTAGAAGTAGAAACTGCTTATGCTGAGACAACATCAATTGAAATTTCATCAAAAAACACCGACAAAAGCGTTGGACTTGAAAAACTTTGCGAACACTTAAATATTTCAATTGAAGATACAATCGCTGTTGGAGATGCTGACAATGATATCGGAATTTTTAAAAAAGCAGGTCTAAAAATTGCTATGGGCAACGCAAACAAAAACATTAAAGCCTTAGCTGATGTTATAGTAAATGATTGCGACAACGGCGGTTGCTCTCAAGCAATATATAATTACCTTTTAGCCGAAAAAGAATTAGCCCTTTAAAGCTCTTACAACTTCTCTTATAGAATTAATGGTAATATCTTCCATCGGTTCGCCCTTGATAGTCCAATTTTCCATATCAACCTCATCAATTGCAACTTCATAATAGCGTGCTAAACCCATTTGCCAAATTTTCTTCATTGTTTCTTTATCAAACTCTCTATGAGTATGGTTAACATGGTGTAATACGTCTTTGTTTTTCTTATCCATAAATTTTCCTAATATTACAAGTTCTATAATATTGATAAAAACTATAAATTTTTAAAATTGACTAAATAGCTAAAATTTGTAAGATATAGTTACAAAAAAGGCGGACTTCTTTTCAAGAAGTCCGCCTTTTTTATTTAAAATATTAATTATGCTTGTAACCATTCATTCATTCTAACGAAACCGTGTAAGCCTTCTGTACGCATTGAACGAGTTGTTTCTTGAACAGCGTTACCGCAGTTACCTTCAACTACTTGGAAAGAACCATCATTGTTGATTTTAGAAATAATACCAACGTGACCTGAATTTTCGTTGTATTTCCAAACTGCTAAGTCACCAACTTGAGGTCTGTAACCTGATGCTTTTGTTGAATATTTGCCAGCTCTTTCAGCTTTTCTTCTGATGCTTTGAGTTGATTCATCAAAACCGAAAGTTTTTTTATTGTTACCGTTTTGACCTTGACCATAGCACCAAGAAACGAATGATGCACACCATGGATTGCCGTTTGCTCTACCAAATCTGTATTTGTTAACGTCAGCTGAATTATTAGAGCTACCGTTTTCTGTAACACCAATTTGAGATTTTGCTAAGCTGATAGCGTTTGAAACTTTATTGTTTGTCAATGAAACATTGTTGCTTCTTACGTTAGTACCAAATGAACCAAAGTTGTAAGAAGGAGTTGACATTGTACCGAAAGAAGGCATTGCAGTCATAATTGAGTTCATTGAAGCTAATGCGTTTAATGCTGAGTAGTCAACTGATGTGTTCATGTTACCGAATGAGAAAACATCACCCATCATGTTTAACATAGATAATTGAGAAAAGAATTCGCCACCGAAATTCATTGAACCTAATGTATTAAAATTTGAAAAATTAATTGACATTGTTTACTCTCTTTTTTATCTCTCGTACTTATATAAAGTATTTTTTTCTAAAAAAATTGCTTTTTTGTTTTATCTCTGTTTACATTTCTTAATATATAAAAATAGACCCTTAATTTTATTCATTAAGAGCCTACTTTTAAATTTTTATTTTATTTCTTTATTATGCTAAACCGAATTGAGGAGCGATGTTTTTAGCTTCTGATTGTTCGCCTTGTTTTACTGCTTGGTATTCGTTTGATAATACTTGTAC
>QHMG01000005.1 GCA_003258725.1 Candidatus Melainabacteria bacterium | reverse complement strand
CATCTAAAGTAGTGAAAGCGTAGTTAATAGTTCTGAAAGAATCAGTTGAAGGAGGAGTAGGAACAGATAAAGTCAACATTTGGTTGTAATAGCTAGCAGATTGGTTAGCTAAAGTAGTTCTTTGTTGGTTAATTTGTTGACCTTCATATTCAATGTTAGTCTTTCTAGCTGTTAAATTTAAAAATCTTGCTTGTGATGCTGCTAAACCCATAACGACACACTTTCCTTATTAACTATTGTAATTTCATTTCCCTATACCCTTTAATTCGGCACGAAACCATGTAAACTTAAGCATTTCAGCGCAATTCGTTACATTTGTTTACATGTTTAGATAATTAATAAAATGCTCAGATTGGAAGGTTTGTAAAATTCCGAATAACTACGGTTCATTTACTCTCAATTTATTAAAAGTTTCGGGATGACATTATGGTTATACGTTTTCTCGGCAGAGTGGAATGACAGAAGGTTCAAGAATAGATTTAGTGAAATATCAGTATTTCATTTACAACCACTTAATGAAACAACAGTAAAACGTGTGCTGTTTGAGTGAAACGAGTTCACACGTTTTGAGTTGAATTTAGTGGTTGTTTTTGATTTGCGTGTTTCTTTTTCTTGTAACCCTTCTTTTTCTTTTCGTCGCAAAAAAGAAAAAGAAGGGTTGAAATTAAAACGCAAAAGATACCGCAACAAGTGCGGTATGACGACCAAGCATAAAAACAGACCTCAAGTTACCTTGAGGTCTGTTAAAGTTCACTTTATATTTCCTTGTTTCATTCTCTGAAATTATGCAGCTACTTCGAAATGTCTTCTGCCACCTTTTTGTGGTTTGTGTTTACCACCTGATTTTCCTGGACGTTGTGGTTGGTCTTGACCTTGAGTCTTTTGTGATTTTTGACCTTTACCAGATTTACCAGCTTTTCCACCTTTTTGTGGTCTTTGTGTGGTTGTAGCAGGTTGAGTTTTTCTGATTTCTGTAACTACATCTTTAATGATTTCAGTAGTTGTTCTGCCTTTTTGTCCTTCTTCAGCTAATGCAATTTCGATTTTTTTGCATTTGCCAGCTCTTTGTTCAGCAGGAATCTTATTATCTTTCATAATATTGTAGTTACTTCTTAAGTCTTTGTAAACTTCTGCTGTATCATCTACAACCTTGCCATTAACTTTAATTACTAATGGAGTGTCGATTTCTACACCTGGTAAGTCAACTCTACCACCTGATGCGCCACCGTGGCCGCCACCACCGAACAAGTTAGCTAAGATTTCTGCGTGATCACTCATTGCTGAAGATCTAAATGACAATCTTAAACCATTTTGTTTAGCTACATCTGAGTTTTCTGTGATGAAGTTTTCTTTCTTATCTTGGATAACTAAGATACCGATTCTATCTGCATCGTAAGGACCTGTGTAAGTTTGAGTTGCTTTTTCTGACAATGTGCTTGCTTTTTGTCCTTTAGCTAATTTTTGTGATGTTTCTGATGGGTCAGATTTCAATGCACCTAGAACTTCTGAGTATTTGAAACCGTTTTGAATATCTAACAATGTGATATCAGGGTCTTGTTCTAATGATGCGTTAAATACATCGTACATTTGGTCATAATCTACTTCAATGATACCTAAGCCCAAGTCTGGGAACATTTTTCTACCATCTAATGCATATTGAACCATTTTATCACGAGGTGATGCTTTACCATCTACTGATGTTGAGCTTAATGCTTTATCTGGAACATCATAAGCAATGTTTTCACGTAACCATTTTTTATCTACTGATTTGTCAGTTTTTGACAATTGGTTAGTTAACCAAGTAGACATACCTTCTGGGAAGAAGTTTGGTCTTTGTTGTACAGGTAATGCTGAGTGGTGTGGTAACAAGTTTGCTGTTCTTGTGAATGAACCTGTATCTGTTGATGTACCTGTAATTACACTTGCTACGAAGTTTTTAGCAGCTTTTCCACCTTTTTCAAACATTTTACCTAAAACGCCTGCTTTTTCAGCTACGATTGTAACCAATTGAGTTGCTGCAGGAACTGCGTCACATACTAAAGCTAAACCGTTTTTATGAATTTTATTCATATCTAAACCTGTTTCTTCTTTAGCATTTTGCCATTCAGTAATTCTGTGAGGGTGGTGGTCGATATAAATTTGTTTTTTACTTCCTTCGATATAATCTTTGAATGCACCTGAGAAACGTGTTGGTGTTGGTATGTCTAATGTAACAACCAAGTCATATTGTTTTTTAGGTTTACCTTGTAATGGGTTTGCATCAAATAAGTTGTTTGGATCTTTTAATTCAGACAAGTCTCTTTCTAGAACTTTTTGTTGTTCTTTAGCTGTATCTGTTTTTAATGATTTTAAAACTTCCAAGTTCTTTTCTAATGTTTCGATTTTCTTTGCGTTGTATGGACGTTTAACGTCTTCAATACCTGGCATTTTGTCTCTGAACAAACCTGGAATTTTATCATCTACTGCACAATCAATTTCTCTATCAGGATATGCAGCTTTCAAGGCTTCCTTCATTGCAATTACTGAACCTAATGTATCACCATCTGGTTTGCAGTGACCCAAAACTAAGATTTTTTTGTTTTCTGGGTTGTTAATTTCGTTTGCAATGTTATCAATAGTTTCTTTAATTTCTTTAACTTTACCTAAGCCGTTTTCTTTACCTTCTACATCGAAGATTCTTTCTAAAACTTGTTTTGGTGATTTTTCTGGTTGGTATACCATTACAGCTTTTGAAATTTTTGGATCATCTGAGTTTAACAAACCGTTAAATACATCAGAAGCTTCTTTTGCTGTTGATTTATCGTTACCATTATATTTCAATACTGCTCTCAAACCAATTGTAGGAGCACCTTTTGAAGTACCAGCGATTACGTTGCCTAATTCAAAAGAGAAGTCTTGTTTTTTACCTTTCAATACAGGTAACAACACTTCTGCCATTTCTTTTGGAACTTGACCGATTTCACCGAATTTTGGGTGAGACAAAGCAATTGTTTTGCCCATACGAGTCTTTTCTTCTTTCCATTGTAAGCGATCGCCTTCTTTCCAATTGCTGTTTGCCAATTGAACAACTGAATCATCTTCTGCTGTTGCACTTGCGCCTTCTGTACCTAATTGGTGTTTTGATACGCCACGAACTCTAAATTGAATTGCTGGTGCATCTTCAGATGCTTTTGTTTCCATTGGGTTTTGCAATTTACCTGTAAATGCTACATGCAAAGCATTACCTTCTCTTTTCATAGAGATAACTTTGTCTTCAGCTTTACGTGTAAATGTTGCAGAGTCTGCCTCATAAGTCAGTTTTGGTCTTACTGCTTGTGCTTTTTGCATTTGTGGTTGAGTAACAACTGACAAATTTTGGATTTTTTCTAATTTCATTAGAATGCCTTTCTATTTTTATAAAGTGAACAAATATATTTCCTATTTTCCTATATGATTTGTTTGATTAGTTTATATAATACGTTTCGCTATTTTTCTACACACTAAATTAAATAATTAAAACACTACTATATGTTAGTTATAAATCAAGTAAAAAAAAAAGTTGCTACTTTACCCTTAAATCATGACATATTTGTAATAATTTGTTACACTTATTTTATGTTATAATAATTTTGTAGGGTATCAAGGAAGAATAAGCGAGGACTATTTTGACAATTACGGATGAAACAACCCTTCAAATTAATGATTGGCTCGTTGATTACAAAAATGAAAAAGACGAAAAGAAAAAGAAACAGTTAAAGAATCTTATCGTTGTTGCGACTATGCCTTTGGTTAAGAAAATTGCTTGTTCTCTTGCTCGTCGTTCTACTGACCCTGTTGATGATTTAATCCAAGTGGGTTCAGTCGGTTTAATAAAAGCGATTGAGTTTTTTGACCCTAACATTAGTACAAAATTTAAAACTTATGCAAGTTATTTAATTACAGGCGAAATTCGCCACTATCTTCGTGATAAAGCATCTATTATCAAAGCTCCTCGTGAAATTCAAGAACTTGCATTTAGAATTAATACAGTTATAAAACAACTTATTGAAGAAGGCATAGAGGACCCTACAAGCGAACAAATCGCAAAAGTTATGTCCTTGCCTGTAAACAAAATCGAAGATGTTATTGAAGTTGATAGACGTAAAAGTACAGTTTCGTTAGATCAAGCAATTACAAATAGTGAGGATGACTGCTTCTCGCTTGCAGACAAAATTCCCGCTGGAGACTATCAAGAATTTTTAAATGCTTATGAGGAAAAAATGATGCTTGCTCATGCCATTAAAGAATTACCGCAAAACTTGAGAGATGTTGTTGAACTAAACTATTACGAGGACTTAAATCAACGAGAAATCGCTGATAGATTAGGAATTTCTCAAATGCAAGTTTCTAGAAGACTAAAAAAAGCATTGTCTGAGATTTATAATATTATTTGCGAAGAAACACCATCTGAAGGCGAATAGACATGGAATTTGAAATTGTTTTAGGATTTTTTGTATTTATTACAGGGCTTTGCATTGGAAGTTTTTTGAATGTTGTTATTTTAAGGGCTTTAAGTGAGGAATCAATTGTTTTTCCTGCTTCAAAATGTCCTAAATGCCAAACACCATTGAAGTGGTGGCATAACATTCCTGTAATTTCTTACATTGGATTAAGAGGTAAATGTGCATTTTGCCATGAAAAGATTTCTATCCAATACCCAATAATAGAGCTTTTGACTGGATATTTATTTTTAAGTGCCTATCTAAAGTTTGGAATTGATATCAAAACAATTTTTGCAATGTGCTTTTTGAGCATGTTTATTATAATTGCGATGACAGATATTAAAGAGCATGTCTGTTTCGATTGGCATTGCTATATTCTAGCTATATTCGGACTCGTTTACAACTTCTTTAATTTTGGTGAATTATACACGGGTCACACCTTTATTTTCTACACCTCATTCATTGCCTCAATATTAGGTCTACTGCTTGGTGCAGGCGTTATTGCTTTAATATTTGGGTTAGGTTATTTGTTCTTTAAAGGCATGGTTATTGGGGTCGGCGACATTTTAATTGCAGGGGCTTTAGGAGCATGTTTCGGCTACAAATATATTTTATTAATTTTGCTTGGTGCGTTTGCAATTCAGGTAGCAATTATCGTTCCGCTATTCTTGCGTAAGTTATATAAGAAAAAGAACTTCAAATTGTTAGTTCCATTTCTTGCTTTTATCGGAATTTCAATTGTTGAAGCGCTATATTTTAAGTATTTAGATTTAGGTATTATGGCAATAAACTGGCTATTTGCAGGCGTTCAAATTATCTTTGGTTATTACCTTGTTAAGCAAATTCTTGCAACTTTACCAAAGAACATTGACGAAGCCCAAAACAACTCCGATGATGCAATGAGAGTACCATTTGGACCTGCTTTGGTGGCTTCTGCACTTGTATTTTTATTCTTACACTAAAAAATTACGATAGCGCTTACCGACAAAAATACAAATAAAAATATAAATATTGCCAATACCTTTAAAATTAAAGGTTCTTGTTCGTAAATTAGTTCTTCCATTTTTACCTCGTCCATTACATTTTTTGTAAAATCTTCTTTTAAATCGCTTTTTGTACGTTCAAATGATGTGTTCATAGCATTTTTAACCTTAAACATGCCTTCTAACTCCTCTCTTACCAATGGATTTGCAATTGCATAACGACGAAAACGAAGACTTTCTTCATCTGAAAGTTCGTTATCCAAATATGCTGACATTTTTTCGCTGAAAGTAATACTATTTGCTGTTACAGGCACACATTTTTTAAGTTCAATGTTTTCCATCTGAGTTTTTACATCTCTAATGTCTGTAATGGCTTTGAGCAAAACTTCATAACGTGCTCGGCAAGTTTTACATCGTTTTAGGTGTTGCTCTATAAAATATGTAATTTGTGCGCTTACTTTCCCATCAATGTAGTATGAAAGCAATGCCGTAACTTGGTTACAAGCCATTTTGTCTTGTCTCATGTTTTTCTCCTCAATTTTATTAAATATACTCTTTTAGACTATCTTTTAAACGGCTTCTTGCCCTTGCAATACGTGATTTAACCGTTCCGACATTTGTGTTTGTAATTTTTGCAATTTCATCATAAGATAGCCCTTGCAACTCTCTTAACACAATCGGAACACGAAAATAATCAGGCAGTTGTCGCATTTCACGTTTTATTACGCAATCTAATTCATTTGAAAGGCAATGTTCTAAAGGTTTACATCGTTTGTCTGGAATTAGTGTGTGCGGATTTGTTGTGTAATTATTATCTTGTTTTCTATCATCGTCAATCGAAATTGTTGGCGGAATACGGTTTAATTTGCGTAAATCGTCATAAAATAAGTGCATGACTATTTGATTTAACCAACTTTTGAAAGTTTTCGGATTTTTTAAAGTCGGTAAAGCCTTTGCCATACGTAGCAAAGCCTCTTGAGTTAAGTCATAAATGTTTTCGTTATTGGAATGTAGGTAGGTAAATGTTGCAAAAATATTTTTTTGCTCTCTGCGCACAATTTCTTCAAGCGCCTTAAAATCCTCTTGTTGTGCAAGAGTTACGAGTTCTTCAAGAGTCATTTTTTTGTAGTGCAGTTTACCAAGTTTCATAATTATAGATTATGAAATTTTGTGGCAAAATTACACACTCTTTCTATTAATCTTTGTGGGTAATATTTTTAGAAGGTAGAACTAAATTATTTGAATTTGCTCATTGTTTGCATCATTTTTTGCAAGCCAAATCCGCCCATTTTGCCCATCATACCTTTCATTTGATTCATACCCTTCATCATATTACGCATTTGTTCAAATTGTTTAATATAAATATTTATATCATGAAGTGGTATACCTGAACCTGCGGCAATTCTTTTTTTACGACTAGAATTCAACAATTGAGGGTTAGAGCGTTCTTCGGGCGTCATGCTTTGAATAAACACTTCTATACGTTTAAATTGTTTTTCACCTTCGTGAGAAATTAAATCTCTATCTTCTTTTTTTAGGTTCATGCCAGGAAGCATTCCAAGAATTTGGTCGATTGAACCAAACATACTCATTTGACGCTTCATATTTAAGAAATCGTCAAAAGTAAATTCAGCTTTCGCCATTTTTCTTTCTAATTTTTTAGCTTCTTCTTCATCAAAAACTTCTTTTGCTCTTTCTACGAATGAAACGATATCGCCCATGCCTAAAATTCTTGTAGCCATTCTGTCAGGGTAAAAATCTTCTAATGCATCAATTTTTTCGCCTGTACCTGTTAATTTAATTGGCTTTTTAGTGCAATAAACAACGCTTAAGGCAGAGCCTCCACGAGAGTCACCGTCTAATTTTGTTAGAACCAAACCTGTCAAACCCAGTTGTGCATCAAAATTTTCAGCTACATTTACCGCCTCTTGACCTGTCATCGCATCAATTACTAACAATTTTTCGTGAGGCGCAAAAATTCTATCAATCAAAAGAAGTTCTGCCATCATATCTGTATCAATTTGCAAACGACCAGCAGTATCAAGGATTACAACATTAAATCCGTTTTCTTTTGCGTGGTTCAAAGCGTGTTGCACGATAGTTTGAACATCAGTGTTTCCTTCTTCTGCGTAAACCTCAGTATTAATTTGAGTTCCTAAGGTTTGTAATTGTTTAACCGCTGCAGGACGGTAAACGTCACATGCTACAAGCAACGGATTTTTACCTTCTTTTTTAAGTTTTACAGCTAATTTTGCACTTGATGTTGTTTTACCTGAACCTTGCAAACCTAGCATCATAATTACAGAAGGGTGTCCTGTCAAATTCAACGGGCTTGTTTCTTTACCCAACAAGGCTACTAATTCGTCATGAACAATTTTTACAAGTTGTTGAGCTGGGTCAACACCCTTTAAAACTTCTTCGCCTTCCGCTCTATCTTTAATGTTTGAAATAAAAGCTTTTACGACTCTTAAGTTAACATCGGCTTCTAGTAAGGCACGTCTAATTTCACGCAATGCCTCTTGCATATTATCTTGTGTAAGTTCTTTATTACCTGATGTCTTTCTTATAATCTCTTGTAATTTATCACTTAAATTGTCAAACATTTTTACCCCTTAATTTGTACATGTATATATATAATATCATGAAAAAATCCCTCTACTGTCGGTATTGTAATTTTTATGTGCTTAAAGTTTAATTATTATAAAAAGAGGTAAATTATGGAAACACTAACTATTACAAACGAAATTAACGAAACTATTGAAAATATTTATAAATTTGCAAAGACAAATGATGCAATAAAAGAAGATTACATTGAATACACAAAAACAATGGGAATCTACAATTCACCAGAGGAAGCGACAAAAGAATATTACATTCCATATATTTTTGAACGCAATATTCCAGAATTGAACAAAACTCCGTTAGAAGTTTTTAACGAAACTCAATCAAACGAAATTTCTAAATCTTTAACAAGTTCTTTCACTTCATTATTTAGAATAAAAAGAGTTTTAAAGGGTGGTTTTGAAGTTTACAATGTAATCAACGAAAAAAATTACATTTTAAATGCAACCTTTAAAATGACTGAATTTAGAGGCTTTGGCATTGGTCAATTTATCGTTGCAAGAGTTTTCAATTATCAAAATTCTTTTTACATAATTGAGCTTACAGGACATTTACCGGAAAGCAAAAAAGACGATGCCATGCGTTATGCAATGGCAAAAATTATCCACGAGCCATATTTGGTTTATGAGGATAACGCACAAAAGGAACAAGAAATTAAATCTAACATCGCAAAAATGTATGACAAATTTCAAGATGCCTTTCATACTAATGAAATAATTACAATGAACAAATTTGCTGATGAAATTATTGGCGAATTTAATGAATATGTTGAAAACGGCACACCTTTGAACCTTGACGGTAAAATTGAAGAACCAAAAGAATTAAAATATTTTGAAAGTGTTGAATTTGACAACGATTACGACAATTTTGTAGAAAAATCATTACAAGGCTTCTCATCGCACAAAAAACCTTACGATGTAGGCATAATCTATGATAAAGAAAACGGTTTATATGTTGTACCTTTCTACAAAACTTTAACAAAAATATTAGAGGACAACTCTTTAGAAACAGTTGAAAACGCAAAAGATTGCATAAAATATTTTTTAACCTCAGATAAAATTTCAGATTCAATTTTGAAAAGAATTTATGCAAAATACCCAAACTTCTTAGAACTTGCAAACAAAGCAGAAGAAACCAACTTAACTTTTGATGAAATTTTGCGCAAATATAAAAAGATGTTTTTAACTCACAGAATTTATTCTCAAACTGCAATTTTGTATTCTTCAAGCGTGTTTACATCAACCATTGATTCAGCAATAGAAAAAGAAGAAAAATCGCAATATGATTACACAAACGTAGGTAGAAATGATCCTTGTCCTTGCGGTTCTGGTAAAAAATTTAAACATTGTTGCGGAAGATAAATTTTTATATGGACGTAAATTAGAAAAGTTGTTAAAAAAGCTCAAATAGAAATGTGTTTTAAAGCATATAATGACCCGACTTGGCTATGCGATTTTGATTAATAAAACCATTTTGCTTTATGCTCGCTATGTGATAAAAAGAGATGCTGAAACAAGTTCAGCATGACATTATGATTGCACTTCAAACTTTATGCACTCTGAACTTGTTAAGAGTCTATATTATGTTACAATACATCTATGAACAGGTGCAAATGGTGCAATTTAAAAAATCCAAAATACGTTGAATACCACGACAAAGAATGGGGTGTTCAAAATTTTGACGAACATTATTTATACGAAATGCTTATACTTGAATCGTTCCAAGCTGGTTTATCTTGGGAATGTGTTTTGAACAAGCGAGGTGAATTTCAAAAGGCTTATGATAATTTTGATCTTGAAAAAGTTTGCAATTACAGAGATAAAAAAATAGCTGAATTACTTGAAAACAAAGGTATTATTCGCAATAAATTAAAAATAAATGCAAGCATAAATAATTCTAAAATTTTCAAACAAATTCAACAAGAATTTGCCTCATTTTATGAATACCTAAAAACTTTTACAGGTGGTAAAATATTTTATGAAATAGACAAAACTCATTCTGAATTATCTGATAAAATTTCAAAAGATTTGCAAAAACGAGGAATGAAATTTGTTGGCACTACTATTATATATTCTTATTTACAGGCAATCGGCGTAATTAATTCACACGACAAAAATTGCTTTTTATACAAAGAGGAAAAATAATGAAACACATTGATGAAAAAACAAACGCAATAAGACATTTAGAACAAAAAAAGTTGAAATTTACAACTCACAACTACGTGAATACTGGCGCTATAAGCGGAGTTGAAGTAGCTCAAGTCTTAAACGAAAACCCTGACATTGTTTTTAAGACCCTTGTAACAGTTGGCAAATCAAACCAAAATTATGTATTTTTAGTGCCTGTTGCAAAAGAATTGGACTTGAAAAAGGCAGCAAGTGCAGTTGGAGAAAAGAACATCAGCATGTTAAAATCAAAGGATTTGTTGCCACTTACAGGTTACATTCATGGTGGTTGTTCTCCAATTGGTATGAAAAAACCGTTTAAAACCGTTATTGATTCTAGTGCTCAAAATTATGAAACTATCATTTTTAGCGGTGGAAAAATTGGTTATCAAATAGAAATTAGTCTTGAAGAACTAAAAAAGGCGCTAAATTTCAAATTGGAAAATATTATCGTTGAATAATAAATGGCTTTGCTTTTTGTTATAGGCTTGAAAAGAGCAAAAAATATGTTATAATAAAAATATAAACAGGTGGCATTTAGTCATGTCGATAGTGACTAAACTTTTAACTCCACAGTTTTATAAGAATAAAACTAGCGTTAGGATCGCAATTATCAACGCTAGTTTTTGTTTATTAAACAAAATTGCTATTATATAAAATATAACGGCTAGCGTGAAAATGTTCGCCATAGGCAACCTCCTTTCATCAAAAATCGTTAAGACTTTGAATTTGAGATTGTGGAGTGCCACCTGTTTATATTCAAATGTAAATATATATAAATTTTACATTACACTTTTAAATTTTGGAATACCCACTAGTCAAAATTCATACACTTGGTTTAAAATATAGATATGGAAAAGCATAACCGATTTAAACTTGTTTCAAAATATTCGCCATCGGGCGACCAACCACAAGCCATAAAACAGCTTGTAAATGGTGTTAATTTAGGTTTTGATTCTCAAACCTTACTTGGAATTACAGGTTCCGGTAAAACCTTCACTATCGCAAATGTTATTGAACAGGTGCAAAAACCAACACTAATTATTGCACACAATAAAACACTTGCGGCGCAACTTTATAACGAGTTTAAAGAGCTTTTTCCAGAAAATGCGGTTGAATATTTTATCAGTTATTACGACTACTATCAGCCAGAGGCGTATATTCCACGTACTGACACTTACATTGAAAAATCGGCAAGCATAAATGAAGAAATCGACAGACTTCGTCACAACACTACTCGTAGCCTTTATGAGAGAAACGATGTCATTGTTGTCGCTTCTGTTAGTTGCATTTACGGTTTGGGATTACCTGAAAACTACTTTAAAGGCTCAATTGAGCTTCATGTTGGAATGGAAATTTCAAGAGAAGAATTACTTGAACACTTGGTAAGCGTTCAATACACTAGAAATGACCTTGTACTAGAACGTGCCAATTTCCGTGCTAGAGGCGATATTGTCGAAATTATTCCAAGTTATGAAAAAATTGTAACCCGAGTTTATTTCTTTGGCGATGAAATTGAAAAAATCGTTAGGATTGATAACACAACAGGCGAAATTTTAGAAAATTGTGACTCGACAATAATTTATCCTGCTGTACATTATCTAGCTTACGACGAAAATGTAGATGAAACTATTGATTTAATCCGCCAAGAACTTCAAACAAGGCTTGTTGAATTAAAAAATCAAAACAAACTAATTGAAGCTCAACGTCTTGAACAACGTGTTAAGTACGATATCGAAATGATTAAGGAAATGGGCTATTGTTCAGGTATTGAAAATTATTCAAGAATTATTGAGCGCAGACCCGCAGGGTCTGCGCCTGCAACACTTTTGGATTACTTTCGAGGTGATTTTTTAACTGTAATTGATGAATCGCACGTGACTTTACCTCAAATTAAAGGTATGTCACACGGTGATGCGGCAAGAAAAGACACCTTAATTGAATATGGGTTCAGATTACCTTGTGCGAAGGACAATCGACCATTAAAAAATGCGGAATTTTTTAACAAAGTTGGACAAAAAATCTACATTTCAGCAACTCCTTCTGATTTTGAACTTAGTACCTCTGAACAATACGTTGAGCAAATTATTCGTCCAACAGGGCTTGTCGACCCTAAAATTTCGGTTCGTCCTATTGAATCTCAAATTCCAGATTTGAAAGCAGAAATCGAAAAACGAACTAAAAGAGATGAAAGGGTTCTTATCACAACGCTTACAAAACGAATGGCAGAAGATTTGTGTGATTACTTTACGCAAGAAGGAATTCGAGTAAGATACTTGCATAGCGAAATTCAGTCATTAGAGCGTATTGAAATATTGCGAGATTTAAGGTTAGGCGAATTTGACGTTTTAATAGGTGTAAACTTACTCCGTGAAGGTTTGGATATTCCAGAAGTTTCGCTTGTTGCGATTATGGACGCTGATAAGGAAGGTTTCTTGCGTTCTGAAACAAGTTTAATCCAAACAATCGGGCGTGCAGCCCGTAACGCTTGCGGGGAAGTTATTATGTACGCTGATAATATGACTGACTCTATGAAAAAAGCAATTGACGAAACTGAACGTCGTCGTGAAATTCAGCTTGAACATAACAAGAAGTTCGGAATTATTCCAAAAACTATCAAAAAACCTATTGAAAACAATCTTCTTTCGCTTGTTGCAAGCTATCGCAACCTTGAAGATATTGTTGCAGAAGAAATGGTTGATCTTGGAATTGACAAAAAAGACTTGCCAAAACTTATTACAAAACTTGAAAAAGACATGCACAAGGCGGCTAAAATTCTTGATTTTGAGCGTGCTGCAGAAATTCGTGACCAATTGAAAAAACTTAGAGAAATGCTTAAAGAATAAAGAAAAAGCCCGAATTTCTTCGGGCGGATATCTACATAATGCAATTCTTTTTTCGTTGTCGAGTAAATTATAAATACATTATTTCTATTTCTTAAAACATTTTTAACGTGATTTTTTCGGCTAATTCGTCAGAAATATTGCCAAATTCTGATTTTACAGCTGAAAGTTTATCAGAAAATTGAGCTTCAAAATCCTTCATAGAAGCAGAAATTCTTGAGGCACTTTCTTGATTTACATAGGCTTTGACGTTAACCGTTTTCTTTAGTTGGACAGGCGCAGTGGGTCTTGTTGCAGTCATGTATTTGAATACATCATCTGCTGACACTTGTTTGTTTTCGGTTTGTGTAGTTTGTGTTTTTTCCTCTGTTTTCTTTTCATCAACTGAAACTTGAACTTTTACATTGTTCTTTGATGAAATTCCAAACAGATTTGTGTTAATTGCATTAATAGACATAATCTCTCTCCTTATTCTCGCTGACAGTTTTTATTTAATGATAATTTTTTTTAAGTCAACATTTTTATTTAAAAATTTTTAAATTATTTTTTTAAATTTGCGAAAAAGGGCGGTTTGCCTAAGCAAACCGCCCTTAAAAAACTTTTTATTTTGTTATTTCAAGTAATGATTTTTACCCACACCGAAACAATTTTTAGCAACATCAACTGTTCCATAAGCAGCTAAACCAATTGCTGAGGCTTTAGAAACTGCGCCTTTAGTTAAAATTGTTGCAGTTGTCAAAGCTAGAGGAACTACATTATTAACTAAAGATTCGCCAAAACCTTTAACGTAGCCTATTGCAGAATTGAAGAAGTTACGAACGTTATTGAATAATTGTCCTTTCATTTCCATATCAAATCGTTTGTTTTGAGCTTTACTCATCAAAACGCTTGGTCTATCAAGTGATTTTGAATCCATATATGCGTCTAAGCCACTGTCTGCGATTGCTTCACGTCTGCGTTCGCCGGCTCTAACTTGTCCTAATTTATGAGCATCGTATGCAATTGCCGCCAAACCTACATAACCTGTGGCTTTTGCTAAACCGTTACCCAAACTAAATTTCTTAGCTGTTGCGGTTGTTGTTGCATTTTGAATTGTCATTGACATTTTGTTTATTTCCTTTTAATTAGTTGTTTTGAATTTTTGTTTTTGTTTTACTGAGGCATTCTTAATAGTATTTTGTTTGCGTAATCTGCCTCTTCACTATTTGGTACTTTTGACATTTTCTTTAGAAGTTTTGTGGTTAACTCATCGCCTGTTATTAAATTAGCTTCTAATGCTGCAAGTGATAAACTTCTTACTCCTAAATCGGGGTCTTGTAACATTTTGTTTGTTAATGCTGTAAGTGCTGGGTTATCCTTTCTTTCTGGGTCTTCTTGAAGTCTGGCTACTACGTCTTGTCCTGCCATTATTCTTAATTTTTTATCTTGTGAGTTTAAATATGATTCTAAGTTTCTTACGTAATGATCAGTTAATTCCATTTTTGGCTTTTCAGCTTTTGTTGTATTCTTTGCAATTGTTTGGATTGCATCGACCAATTCTTTTGGAATTTGAACCTCTTGTTTGATTGGTACTGTTTGTGACTGAATTACGGTTGTTTCTTTTGGTTTTTCTTGAACTTGAGGTTCTGGAGTTTGAGGTGCTTTTGGTTTGATATTTTCGGTTGAACCTTTTCCGTTTGCCTCTGCGTTAATTCTGTTTATATCTGCCATTTGATTAGCAAGTGCGGCTTGATTTAGTCGGTTAATCATTGGCGATGCAAAGGTATTAATATAATATGCTGCGGGATAACATCCGTTGTTCAAAACCATTGTTTGATTTGGCATTGCAGGCATTGTATATTTGCCTACGCCTGGAGATGTTACTGATATACTAACCTTTGGACAATTACCATTAGCTTGTACGTATTGTTTTGATACGTTTTGCATTTGTTTTATAACCTTACCTAAATATTTATTTAACCTTACCTACATATATATAAAGTCTAAAACCATGTAAAAATTGCCTTTTTAGACCAATTGTTACGAAATATTAATAAAATTTAAAAGTTTCTCAAATACAGCTATAATCATGATATGAACGATTTTCAATCACAACTGCCTAAACGACTTTGCTTAAACTGCGGTAAATGCGGTGGAAAGTTGCCAGAAACAGCCTTTTCAGACATTCCTGAGGGGTGCGGTTATTATGGTTACATGTTTTTGAAGCAAGAGGAACATAAACAAAAAGTTCGCCGACTTGATGAGGATAGAATTTTGTTAAAAATAAAAATTATGAATGCAAAAGGTGAAGCAAAAAGAAAAAAATATCAAAAAGGGTTAGAAAAAGTTGATGAAAAATTGAAAGAACTTGAACAGTTTGGACCAATAGATTTTTAAAATAAAGAATGCGCCGAGGTTTCACCTCGGCGCATTTAGCTACGAAGTGGCGGTTGCTTTCAGCAACCGCCACTTCGTTATAACAAAATTATAAATTACAATCTGCATCTTTTTTCGTTTGAGCAATATAGTCTGCAAAAATCAAATAATTAGTCATCACTAAAATACAACAATAAACGACAATCAACATACTTTTACCGTATATCATAACAATAACGTAAAGCGGTATCAATGCAACTAAAGTAAACAAGACAACTTGAATAGCATAGAAAATTAAATCTACAATAAATGTTTTTATTGACTTTGCAATAACTACCAAATTAAAAGAATCTTTAATTTTTCCTGTATGTAAATATTGCGTAACTGTTGCAAAATAAATTGATGAGCATAACAAAGTAAGAATTGTTGAACTTACATATAAAGCAATTTGATTTTCAACAAGTACAGGAAATTTTGCACAAAGAGCACCAAACCCCAAATATAGCAAGAAATTAATTGCACAAGGCATTATGCTTAAAAGAATTACCATTAACAATGTCCAAAACATTGGAATTGGCATCAAAAATGATGGCATCAACATTGGTTCATTATTTAGCGAGCGTTTTATTGTTTCAAAAAATACTGCACCAAAAATCACACCAAAAACGGCATACATGGTTACACTAATAAACATATTACCACCCATTGCCGCCCAAACAGAAAGCATTAATGGGATTGACAAAATTATCATCTTTATAAAAGCGAACTTGTCACCCATTACGTTTCTTGCGCAATCAATAATGTTTACCATTTTTATTCTCCTAGAATTGTTCTAAAAATCTCTCGTCATTGTTAAAGAATAATCTGATATCATCAATTGCATATTTCAACATAGATAATCTTTCTACACCCATACCAAAAGCAAAACCGCTATATACTTCTGGGTCAATATTAGATGCTTTTAATACGTTAACATCAACCATACCTGCACCTAAGATTTCTAGCCAACCTGTACCAGAACAAGTTTTACAACCTTTACCTTGACACATAATACATTGAACATCTATTTCTACTGATGGTTCTGTGAATGGGAAGAAAGAACTTCTAAATCTTGTTGGGCGAGATGCGCCAAAGTATAATCTTAAAAATTCATTCAAAACACCTTTCAAGTCAGCAAAGGTTACGTTTTTATCAATGTATAAACCTTCAATTTGGTGGAAGAAATTATTTTTACGTGAGTTAATATTTTCGTTTCTGTAAACTCTACCAGGAGCAACTATTTTGATAGGAGGTTTCATATCTTCCATTACACGAACTTGAGCGCCAGAAGTTTGACCTCGTAAGATTACGTGAGGCGCAATTGTAGTATAGAAAGTATCCTGCATATCACGAGCTGGGTGATCCTTAGGGAAGTTTAATTTGTCGAAGTGATAATTTTCTGTTTCAACTTCTGGAGAGTTTTTATCTGGAGCTACTGAAAAACCTAATGTATGGAAAATATCAACAATTTCGTTTATTGTCGATGTGATTGGGTGAACATGACCTTGTGGAATGTATTTACCTGTCAAGGTTACATCAATTTTTTCTTTTTTAAGTTTTTCGTCCAATTCTTTTTTATAAAATTCGTCGTATTTTGCTTTTACTTCGGCTTCTAATTTGTTTGCAATTTCGTTTGCAAAAGCACCTACAACTCTTTTATCTTCATCTGAAAGGTCTTTTAAGTTCTTCTTAATTGAATTTAATTCACCTTTTCTGCTCAAGTATTTCAATTTTAATTCTTCAATATCTGCAATTGAAGTTGCTTTTGATAAATCAGCTGATGCTGCGTCATAAATTTTTTGTAATTGTTCTTTCATTTTCTTCCTCTATTTTATAAAACAGGATTGTTTTGTTTTTCGTATCCAACAGTTGTTAAATCGCCGTGTCCTGTATATATTTTTACATTATCGTCTAAATTGTTTAATACTTGGCGAACACTATTCCTAAGGCTTTCGTAACTTCCACCTGGTAAATCGGTTCTACCAACACTTCCTAAGAATATTGTATCACCAGAAAATAATTTATCATCAACAAAATAGCAAACGCCACCTTTTGTATGTCCTGGAGTGTGATAAATTTTAATTTTTTCGTCGCCGATTGTCAAATCTTCGTTTTCATCAATATATTTTGTAATTGGCGGAACATCAACTTTACCCAAACCTCCAACAAATCTGTCTACAAAGGTTGCCACATTCTCAATTAAATCCTTGTCATCTTTATGTGCATATATTGGAACATTTGGCATATTTTCGTGTAGTTCTTTCAAGCCTAAAATATGGTCAAAATGCCCATGTGTTAATAAAACATATTTTAATGTAGCGTTGTTATTTGTCAAAAATGTTTGAATTTCTGGTAAATATTCAGTGCAATCAAATAAAACAGCCTCTTTAGATTTTTCATCATAAAGAAGATAATTGTTATTTTCTAACATACCTGTAATATACGTTTTTACTAACATTCTTCACTTCTCACTAAATCAAAAATTTCTTTACACATTTTGAAAACTTTTTTTGCATCTTTTAATGCAAGCATGTTTGGTCCATCACATAGTGCTTTGTTAGGTTCTGGGTGAATTTCAAAGAACAAAGCATTTACACCAGCAGCAACTGCAGAGCGAGCTAATAATGGTACGAAGGTTCTGTCTCCGCCTGTTGATTCACCATTTGCTCCTGGTAGTTGAACGCTGTGAGTTGCATCAAACACAACAGGATAGCCTGTTTCTTGCATTATCCTAAGCCCACGCATATCTACAACAAGATTGTTATAACCAAATGTTGTGCCACGTTCTGTTAATAAGATGTTTGAATTGCCAGTGCTTTCAACCTTTTTGGTCAAAGGCTTCATTTGTTGAGGTGCTAAAAACTGCCCTTTTTTGATATTTACAATCTTACCTGTTTCACCAGCTGACAAAAGTAAATCAGTTTGACGACATAAAAACGCTGGAATTTGTAAAATATCGGCTACTTCTGAAACTGGTTTAGCCTCATCTGGCAAGTGAATATCTGTTACGATAGGCACTTCAAATTTTTGTTTTACATTTGCAAGCATTTTTAAGCCTTCTTCCATACCCAAGCCTCTGAAGCCTGTTAATGAAGAACGGTTAGCTTTATCAAAAGAAGATTTGAACACATAATTTATACCTAAACTTTGAGTAACTTCTTTTAATGTTTCAGCAACTTCATATAATAAATCTTGATTTTCTATCACGCAAGGACCTGCAAAAATAGTTAATTTGTCCCCACCAATCTCGAAATCATTTAATTTAATCTTTTTTACATCTATCATAATACGTCTATTCTAGCTAAAACAGATTTATTTGTCCATTACAAATGAAAGAATAAGAAAATAACAATTCTTTAACTGAATACAAATATTAAAAGTTAAAATTATTTTTATCAAATCCTTATTAAAACATATAAAATAGACTTCACTAAGAGCTTATCAATGTTATAATTAATTTATAATTTAGCAAAAAGGAAGTTTTATGATAAAAGTTTTGTTTGTATGTCTTGGTAACATTTGCCGTTCGCCGATGGCACAAATAATTTTTGAAAATATGATACAAGAACAAGGACTTGAAAATGAGTTTGAAGTAGATTCTGCAGGTACAGAAGGCTATAATGAGATGTGCCATGCTGGTATTCACCGAGGAACAAAAGAAGTTTTACGTAAAAATGGCGTATATTTTAAAGAACATTATTCTCGTAAAATAAGAAAACAAGATTACGCTTATTACGACTATATTATAGCTATGGATTCTGAAAACATTAGCGATATTGAATATATTGTGGGGGAAGATAAAGATAATAAAATAAAAAGACTTTTGGACTACACAAATACCCCTCGAAACATAAAAGACCCGTGGTATACAGGTAATTTTGACGAAACTTATGACGATGTTATCGAAGGCTGTTCTGCGTTTTTAGAATATCTAAAATTAAACTTTTAATAATAAATGCACTTCTATCATCATGCAAAAATTTTGCACATAAGTAATAACCTTTCTTCATCTATTAATTTTCCTGTGTTATTAATATTTTCAAGCTTTGTATCTATATGTTTATAAACTTTTAGAATAAAAATAGTGGTAGAAACCAGGTTAAACATAATGTTTAATTATAATTGTTATTAAAATTAATAATAAAACACCAGAAATAAACAATGAAATATTAAATAATTTTTTATATTTGTTTTTGCTTTTATATAATTCTTCAATATAAATGTTTTGGCTATTAATGTAGTCATTCCAATATTTAAAAATTATTTTTAAGATAATATCTTCTCTATTTAGTTTTATCGCAGTGTTAATGATTAAATTAAAACAATGTTCTATAGATATAAGACATTTTTTATTAAATCTTTTGTGACTAATATATCATAATCACTATAAATCTGAACAAAATGTAAAAGAATGTTGGGAAAGACGAATAAATAGGTTAAATTTAGATGCCCTGTATTGTAAAGCGACATTATATGAGCAAAACGAAATTAATCTATTTGAAAATATACCAATACAAAATAAAATAGGTTTTGCCAACAAAGACATTATACATACAATAAGTAGTAAAAATATCCTTTTACTTAATAATGATACAAGTTTTGTTGATTTTTGGCAAGTTGCACAACTTCAGTCTTATAAATATTTTGATATTATTAATTGGTTAAATGATGGAGTAATTACACCAACGGTTTACTAATGTTTTATTTTTTTTATAACAACGGCTGGATTGCCAGCAACAATTGTATATGGTTCTACATTTTCTCTTACAACAGATTTTGCACCTACAATTGCGCCTTCTCCAATATTAACACCGTTCAAAATTGTACAATCAAATCCTATCCAAACTTTATCTTCTATGGTGATTGGTCTTGATTTTACAGTTTCCCAATTTTTATTTTTTATAAAATTAAGTCCATTGTTATAATCATTTAGCTGTTGTTCCAAATCCTTTTGGCGTTCTTGCCAGTCTAAAGAATGAGAATTGTGATCATACAAAGTACAACCCCAAGCGATTGTTACATCATTTCCAATTTTAATTTTAGAGCGAGATATTAAACTTGTTCCACCATTAATAAATGTTCTATCACCTATTTCAATTTCACCTTTTTCACTTTCAAAAATAAAGTCACAATTAATCATACAATTATTTCCAATTTTTATAGGATTTTTAGAATTAACATTAAATCGAAAAGATGTATTCGGCAACAGTACTGAATTTTCTCCTACACTTACTGAATTTGGAATCTTTTTTATTTTTTTCTTTTTCTTAAAAATATCTTTTAACTTCATTATTATCCTTTCTTTTATTTTATTACTACAAGATATAGTAATAGTATAAATTCAAATAAGGCAATACTTGATATAAATATACTTAAAGTCTTATAATACATTTTTCGTTTTTCAAGTTTTCTATTTGTCTTTTCTAAAAATGAAATATGTGCATTGATCATCTTTTCAATAGCAATGTCGTACTTTTGTGGATACAAATCTGCAATTGTTTTTAGGTCTTCAAATTTTCTATTCTTTAAATATGTTTCAATTATAGTACTTAATTCAGGAATATATTTATTGTTCAAAAAATATTCAGAATGATTTGTAATTTTTTCATAAATATTTTCGTATTGATTAAGCATTTTTAATCCATGAACTAAATACAAATCCTCAATATTACCATTAAAACAAGAGTTTATACCTTTAGGTTGTTTTCGAAACACAGACATAACATCAGTTAGCATTTTTATTTTTCCAACGCTTGCGTGTAGAAGATTTAATTGCCAGTCCCCCGCAAAAATATTTTTTGGAAACCAGTCTTGGAAGTTTTCATTATGAAATCTCCATCGATAAACAACGCTAGATGTTGGAATATAATTTTGCATTAAAAGGTTTTCAAAGGTAACTTCTTTAGGTGTTATGTTGTTCGGATATAATTCATCTGGTTTATTATATCCAAAACCTTCATATTTAACACAAGCTGGGTGAAAACAAATTGAATAATCTGGATTATTTTCTAAAAAATCTACTTGTTTTTGAAGTTTATGCTCATCGCACCAATAATCATCACCTTCACAATATGCATAATATTTTCCTTCCATATTTTCATACATAAGAGTATTAATTTTATAATAGCCTTCTGATTGAGCAATATTTTTATGTGGGAATATTGTTTTAATAATATCTGGATATTTATCTGCATATTCTTGAACTATTTCTCTTGTCCCATCTGTTGAACAATCATCATATACAATTGCTTCAAATTTAAAATTTGTTTTTTGCATAACAAATCCATCCAAGCATTTTTTGATATAATTCTTATGATTATAAGTTATACAAAAAATACTAACTAAGCATTCTTCTTTATTATTCATTTTTATAAATTCCTTTCCCAACATAGATTTTTAGCACCTGTTTTTAAACAACCGTAATAATATCCGTTAAAGCCTGCTTTATCCATTAATTCACCGACTTTTGCAATATCATATTTAACTCTATAGAGTTTAAAATTATTCCCATCAAAAATTGAAAAAGCCGCTCTGGGGTCATTATCTCTTGGCTGTCCAACAGAACCTGGATTGCAATATATTTTATTTTTATATTTTTCTAATTTTTGGATATGACAATGTCCAGACATAAAGTATTGTCCTTCAAGTTTTTCAAAATATTCTTCCGTAGGTTCCAAATATTCATCAATCGGATTTGTCCAACTTCCATGAACCATTGAAATCCCGTATTCATTCCTTATGACAGGAAAAGATGCTATCCAGTCTTTATTTTCTTTTGTTATAACTTGTCTTTGATACTTTAAACAATCATTAACGCTTTTGGATCTCGGACAAAAACTATTCGCAGTAATATACCAATCATGATTACCCATTATACATTTAACATTTCTTTTTCTAAGTTCGTCACAACATTCGTTAACTTGAGAATAATAACCAACCACGTCACCAAGACAAAATATATCAGAAATGTTCATTTCATCAATTTTTGCCAAAACGCTTTT
The DNA here is from genome assembly GCA_003258725.1 of Candidatus Melainabacteria bacterium. Lineage (GTDB taxonomy): Bacteria > Cyanobacteriota > Vampirovibrionia > Gastranaerophilales > Gastranaerophilaceae > UBA6984. The sequence goes on along the minus strand of QHMG01000005.1, from coordinate 268,114 downwards.
TAAGGCTTCGTAATTACCATGAACATCAGATATTATCGCAATCATAAAAAATATAATCCTCCGTATATCTTATCGCACTACCTTTTTTTATTTTTGGTTGTTCAACTTCTTTTCCCTCTAAGAAATATTCAACAGCCATTTTGCATTCGTTGTAACCAAAAGCTGTTTTCAGCGATGTAGAAGATGAAATCCGAGGATTAATTTCTAATAATTTCCATTTTCCTTTATGATTTCTAAACTGAAAATTTGTAGGCCCAATAGGTTTGAATATTTTTGCAAGTTCTTCAATTATATCTTTTATTTCCTTCAAATCTACAACTTTCGCTATTTCTGTAAAACCTTGTTTAGAGAGTTTTCTTTGCATTGATAGTAAAGCTTTTAAGTTGCTATTTTTATCAAAAAATCCCGATATTGTATACTCTTCATCGTTAGTACCAACAAATTCTTGCAGCATAAGAGTTTTACCAATTTCATCTTTGTATTTTTCAAAAGTTTCTCTGTCTTCAACTTTAACAATCCCTTTTGACCCGAAACCGCAACGAGGTTTTAAAATAAACGGTAAATCAAACTTCTCAAAATCTGGAACTAAAGAACTTTCAATTCTGTAATTAAAATTATTTTTTTTCAATTCAGAATAAAACTCCCACTTGTCAAGGCAAAGTTCAATCAATTTAGAATTATTCAAAAGAACAAAAGTACCTGTTTTTTCAAGGATTTCACGATTTTTATTCCACTCGGACATATCCGCTTCAATAGCAGGAATAATCATATCTATATTGTATTTTTTAATGGTATCAACTAGCCACGGAATATAATTTTCATCACACGTCATTGGAGGTTGTAGAACAATATCAGCAAAACAATTTGCAGGAGAAACATCATAAATTGTTGTTCCAATTAACTTATATCCACAATTTTTCAGTGATTTTAATATTCCATAACCAACAATACCAGATGCACCAGACACTAAAATTGTTTTCATTATAAAAGCTCCTTTTCTATATCTCTAATTAAAGGTAATTGCTCATATATTTTTTTTGAAGGCATTGGATTTGCAACTGTATTTTGTGGCAAAGCAACTTCAATAAATCCCGAGTGATTCATAGCTATAAAATCAAGAATTTTATCATAACTATTTAAATTATTTACGTACAAATAATTCAAATTATAAGCTTCAGCTATTTTTGAAAAATCTGGTGTTGTATATCCAGTAACAGAACCTATATAATTTCCATTAAACATTGCATCTTGTAAATTTTTAATCATTCCTAATGATTTATTGTTTAAACACAAAACAAATATTGGTAAATTATCCCTACAAATCACTTGCAATTCTTGGATATTCATTTGCAAGCCTCCATCACCAGAGATTGATAATATTTTCTTATTTTTGTTTGCATAAGCACATCCAATACAAGCAGGTAATGAAAATCCCATGGAACCTAAACCAGCAGAATTTAAAAGTCGTTGATTATTTTTAATAAAAACAGATTGAGCTACACACATTTGCGTAATTCCAACATCTGACGTAATAATTTCAATATCATTATTTGATTTTGTTAAATCATACAAAAACTTATTTATAGAATTTTCTTGGCTTATAGACGAATATTTTTCTTTTACATTTTTTAGTTTTTCAAGATAATCTAAACAATCAATACAACTTAAATCATATTTCAATAATTCATTTAAAAAAACTTTTACGCTTGAATTTATCTTTATATCTGAATTAACTTTTCTTTGAAGTTCAATTTTATCAATATCAACTCTAATAAATTTTGCATTTGGGGCAAATTCATCTTTTTTGTAGCCCATTTGACGTTCATCAAGTCTTGCACCCAAGATTATTACCAAATCGGAATGCTTAATCGCTAAATTTGCACATCTTTGTCCATATGAACCTATCATTCCAATATATGATAAATTGTCATGATTTACTATGTCTAAAGCCTTTAATGATACAACCGTTGGAATTTTAACTTTTTCTAGAAGTTTTAGAAGTTCTTCCTTTGCTGCCATAGCACCATTACCTACAAGTAAAACTGTTTTTTTGCTTTTTTTAAGCTCCTCAATCACATCAACAATGTTATCACACGTAATTTTGTCAATATTTGTTTCTTCATATTTTTTCAGTAAGTTATTTTCAATTTCAGCTCTTTGTATATCATAAGGTATATCAATAAGAACTGGACCTTTTCGTCCTTCATTCATAATATAAAAAGCTTCATTTAAAACTTTTAATATCTCCTCTGGGTTATTTAAATAATAATTTTTTTTGGTTATTGATTTAGTTAATTCAACAATATTAGTTTCTTGAAAAGCATTTTGTCGAATACTATCGTTCTCTTTTTGACTTTTAGAATATACATTCCCCGTTATAAACAAGCAGGGTATCGAATCATAATATGCATTAGCAATTCCATTAATTAAATTTATCGCCCCAGGTCCAGAAGAGGATATTGCAACTCCCACATTTCCTGATATTTCAGCATAAGCATTGGCAGAAAAAGCTGAAGCTTGTTCATTATAATTTTCAACAAACTTAATTTTTTTCGATTTTGATAGAGAGTCAATTAAATCTGCAATTGAGCCACCTTGATACCCAAAAACAGTATCAATATTCTTATGTTCAATATACGTGACAATATAATCAGATAATTTCATTATACAATTTCCAATTCTGCGTATCCGAAACCTTCATAACCAAAATTATTTCCACAATACAACATAATATATTTATCATTTATTTTTGTAATATATGGATATGCTATCATTTCAGAATCCCAACCAGATGCAGAGACCTCTATACCAACTTTTGAATCATCTCTTGTCCAATTAAATAAATCTTCCGAATAAGCATACCCCATTGCATAACCACGACCTTTGTTTTTTCTGAAATCTAATCCATATCGATAACAGAAAAACATATGATATAGGTTATCTATTTTTATAATAGCGGCACTAGTTTGGCTTTCATCTTCAACAACAGTATTTATTATTGGGTTAGGGTTTCTTTTCCAATTGATACCATCATTGGATGTGGCATGAACAATTAGATACTGTGATTCCATTTTTTCCTTCCCTTGTAACCACTTTTGCCCTGATAAATAAAACATATGCCAATCATTCTCTGAAAATCTATAAACTTGTGGACAAGCATGTAGATATGGTTCATACATCGTTGGACCTATTATTGGACCTTTACCTTCTTTTACAAAATGAGTACTGTCTTTGCCTTTTGCAAAACCAATTTCCCAAGAATATGGAGTGCTTACAGCTCTTGTCCAACCACAATAATATAGATAATATAAGTCCTCTTTAACTTTTACTATACTATTAGGCATAGAACCAAATTCATCAAATTCTCCTATATTACCAAGTTCAATTATAGGTTTCTCTGCAATGCGTAAAATATTTTTTAAATTGTTTTTATCTAAATCAACCCACCCGCCATGAGCTCTTGACATTCCGTTTTTATAAGCTTCTCTTGTAGAGAAAAAAACTCTAATAAAATCTCCAAAATCTAGAGTAAATGGACATTGTGCATGGCTATACATCCATTCAGAATGTTTGTTTGGTGAAAATATTAAACCTTTTTTATTCCATTTAAACATGTTATTTTATCTCCTATACTAATTCATATTGTTTCAATAATTCTTTTATTTTTTCTTTTGAGTTAAACATCAGTACGTCTATCATTGACAAATTAGGTACAAATTCATTGTTGAACTGTTTATATTCTATGTTACTCATTTTTATAAAGTTCAGTTGAATATTATTTTTTGTAAAATCAGCTTTGTTATATAACTCTTGCCCACCTATGGCATTTATATATTGAGTTGAAGCCAACTGTTTATTTATTTCGATTATTCTATCTTGAGCCCTTAAAGAATTATCTTTTTCTATTTTCGAAGATAATAAAATTTCAGTATCAATTTGCAAATAATCTTTTATTTTTTCAAACGAATATTTTAAATATTTTGTTAAATCATTTTCATCATTATTAACAATATTTTCTAAAACAGGATAAAAATCATTAAAGAACGGAGCTTTTTTATATGCCATTGTTATCGTTTTCAAAAAATTTTCTTTATCTTTAGTTAAGAAATTCAATTTTGTTTCATTTATAAGTTTATTTTGCGACGGCTTTTCTAACGGAATTGAAAATTTATGTGCTTGACCATTTAAAAGAATAGAATTTCTATTTATATATCCTCGCATAATAAAATTTACATCATCAAGCAACACAAACTTATCAACAGCACTGAGCATTTGATAATATCCTAAATATGGAAAAAAGTATGGTTGCATTATTGCGACTTTTGTCATTTTTATTTCCTTATTCTTTTTGTTTTTTAATTTTTAAATTTTCGTATTTCTATCATTTTCTATATAGCCATATTTTGCGCCATTGGAATCCCAATCAACATTTTCTTTAACAATTTTTGCAGGATTCCCTGCAAAAGCGCAATATGACTGGGTTTTATCCCCAGAAAATACAGCGTTGTAGCCGATAATACTATGAGCAGGAACCGTTGAGTTTTTTAGAATTGTTACATTTTTTCCAATCCATGAATGTTCTCCAATAGTTATACCTTTTACTTTATTAATTATTTCTCTTGTATCTTTTTTAAAGATTGGGTGTGCATCTGTATTATATATAGTTATTCCATACGAAAGCATACAATCTTTTTCAATGTTACAGTAAGTATTGGAGTTATATGTAACATATGTTACTGCTTCAACGCTAGAATTTTTGCCAATTGTAAAACTTGATTTGATTACTTTCCCAAAACAAGGGTGGTTTTGTCCAATATAAATACTTAACTCTGTAGATACAGATACATTTTCATCAAAAATAATCTTATTATTATCTCCATATATATTTATACTTAGACTTCCAATAATATGATTATTTTTAGGAACAATAATTGTGTTGTTTTGTCCTTCAATGTTTAGATTAATTTTATCTTTATATTCTTTTGGTATATCGATGTTATTATTTTTAAACATTTCTATTATTTTGTTTTTAGCTCTACGTTTTTTTCCTCGTATAGTATCAATGAGATCTTGAACAAAGGTTATATGCATTTCAACACCTCACAAATATATTCAGCTACATTCTTATCTAAACGTCCATAAAATGGTAAACACAAAACTCTTGTTTTTAAATCATTTGTTGTTCTTAATCTTGCAGTCTTTACTGTAATATCATTTTTGTAGCAGTCGTAATCGTGACAAGCTGGATAAAAATATTTTCTTGTAAAAATATTTTCAGCCTTAAACATATCGTAAATTTCATCACGAGTTTTGCCATATTCATCTTCAATAACTATTGGATAATATTGATAAGAATTTGTTGTATTTTCTGGCATTTGAGGTATTCTAATACCTTTTACATCTTTTAATCCGTTATCATAAATTTCTTTTATAACTTTTCTTCGTTTTTGTTCTTCTCTATATTGTTTTAAATTCAATAAACCCCAAGCAGCTTGGAATTCGTTCATTTTACCATTGATACCAATATCTTCTACAACTTCTTCACTTTGAATTCCAAAGTTACGTAAGTTATAAATCTTTTTAACCAATGCGTCATCTTTGTAAGTTAAACAACCACCCTCAATAGTATTAAACAATTTTGTAGCGTGGAATGAAAACATTGTTATGTCGCCAAAATTACCAATGCCAACACCATCAATTTCTGTTGAAAAAGCATGAGCTGCATCATATATAACTTTTAAATTATGTTTTTTAGCAATTTCGTCTATTTTCTTAACATTACAAGGAAAACCGTAAACATGTACACCTAATATTGCAGATGTGTTTGGAGTAATTAAGTTTTCTATTTTATCTGCATCAATAGTCATTGTATTTGGTTCAATATCACAGAAAATAGGTTTTAAACCGTTCCAAGAAATACAATGTGGAGTTGCTGCAAATGTAAATGGTGTTGTTATAACTTCACTTCCACAAGGCAAATCAAGAGCTTTAATAGCTGTCAAAAGTGCAATTGTTCCATTATTGAATAATTGAGCGTGTGGAACTTTTAATTCCTCTTTTAAAGCTTCTTCAAGAGCTTTATGCTTACTTCCCATATTAGTAAGCCATTTTGAATCATATATTTCTTTTATTTGTTCAGTAAAATCTTCAATACTTGGTAATAATGGAGATGTTACAAAAATCTTATTGTTATATTTCATATATATTTTCCAGTTGATATTTATTAATCTTGATTTCACAGTTCATAATACAAAACTATTTCAATAGTATATCAAAAATGTTAGATATACAACATTTTGTAAATTAAGCTGTACTTTAGGTTTTACACAAAGACATATTTATAAGATTTTAAATAAAAATCTAAATAAAGGTACTATTTCAAAAATGTCTTAAAACATTAATTTGAATATTATATTTTAAAATTAAATTACTTAAATTTTGAATAAGGGCTAAAACGCCCTATTTTAATTTCCGATGAAAATTTGAAAATTTTTTCAGGCCCATTTTGCGGGAAAATTTCCGACTCAAATTTCAAATTGGGCTTTTCTGATTTTTCTCATTTTATTCGACCAAAGGTAAATATACTCTATTTAAAAACTTGTAAAGAGCATTGGTGATATCAGTCAGCGAAGTTTAAGCTTTCGTTTATCAACATCTTTTGTCTTATTCGATGGATTCAAAAATATAAATACTGTTGCAAAATCAAAAATGGAAGTTGAAAAATTAAAAGTAGAAAAAGAAGAGCAGCTTGCAGAACTTAGAAAAAAATATGAGCAAGTTCAGTTAGATTCAAAAAATGCTTTAATTCAATCTAAAAATAACGAAAAAACATTAGCTTTAGTTGATAAAAATTTGCAAATGCTTGAAAATTTAAATGCGAATGGTATTATTGAAAAATCCGCGTGTATAAAAAAACAATTAGAATTATTAGATAAGAAAATGAAACTAGAACAAACTCAAATAAATATTTTTGTAACACAATATAAGTTACAAGTATTAAGCGATGAAAAGGTGGAATTGTGATACAAACAGGGTTAGGGACGAACGACTTAAGAGCGATGCTTGCATCAGCTTTTTTAACGAGTGAGGAGCTAAAAGCTTTGCTTATATTTATATATTCAATTTCATTGTCTTGGATTATTGACGGTTCAAAATCTTTGCACTCCATTACGTTTTTCCTTTTGTAAAAACTTCATTCCGACAGATTTTTCACAAGGACGGCGTTCGCTTTGCTCAGCCTTGTCAAAATCCGCCATGGTACTGACACATTACATCGTAATCAGAAAAATTGGAACATCAATTCCGACCTTTGTGTCTGTTTTGAATCAATTAAAATTTTCATGTCACAGGAATTTTGAATTTTTTTTCCTAATTTTTCGGCACTCTTTCGGACTCATGTTAATTAACATGAGAAAGCAGAAAAAGCAACACAAATTCCCAGAAAAATTAGCATTTAAGGTAGATTTTTCTCTACACTAAATTTTTCAAATATAATTGTAAAATATCATTTAGAGTTTAAGAATCTTAAAAATTTATTACAATTTATTCAATATTAAAATAGAAAAATTTTTTATGTTGAATTTGTATATTTTTTTCTGCATTAAAACAATGCGATTTTATAGATTTTAATTCTTCAATTTTTTTAATATTAATATTATTACTTTCTAAAAAATCATTACTATAGAAATTGTTCAATACAAAGTTTAAAAACATTAATGGAGTTAAAGGAGAACAAACTGGAATTCTGCAATTTGATTTAAGTATGGTAAAATGTGATGCTGGATGATAAATATTTGCATTTTCAACATCATAGTCAAAGCGTAAAATAGTGTATTCTTGGATTCTTTTTTTTAATTCATTGGGAATATTTTCAACTTTTTCTAATATTTCTACAAATGAAAACTCGGCTAATTCATCCATCGTGATACAAATAGGAGAGGGTATATAAGCAAGCCTATGCGATATAAGTTCTTTACTTTTAAATTTATAAAAAAACTGCAATAATGCACCATCAAATAATAAACAATTATAATATTTGCCTTCAATAAATTTTTTATGTCTTTCTATTGTATCTTTAGATGAAAGAATATCAAACAAATTTTGCTGCTTGCAAAATGTTATAGCGTTTGTTTTACAGTCATACTTAGAAAAATTATAATCCAATGCCATACCAGAGGAAATTAAGTTTTGACTGATGTTGTTAATTTCCGAGTTTAGACTTTGTATATTCACTAAAACAAATCCTCAATATCAATTAATTTCTTTTCATCCTCTGGTAATTCTTCTAAATATTTTTTATATCTTTTCGCTTTTTCCAATCTCTCTATTGAATCTTTTGAACGATCACGATGAATTTGACGTAAATTATATAATTCTTCATCTGTAGGAAGCTTAAATTGGATATTATAATCATTATTCTTTATATCAAAAAATTCTTTTTCCAGATTTGTCATATTGTCATTGTTTTCATTATCGTTATACCCTAATACATTAACCCATGCTCTAGAACGAGTTATTGCAGTAAAAAGAATATTTCGTTTTCTGCTTAATGCAATACCATCATAGCAATATTGTGAATTAAGTATATATACAAGAGGGGCTTCATTCCCCTTAGCTCTGTGAATTCCTGATATTGCAATTGATTTTTCAATAAATACGGTTTCTTTATTGCTTGTTATTCCAACCATATGGGCTTTTAAATCATTCTGCATAAAGATTTCAATCAGAATTGAAGCTTCTTGTCTACCAGTTAATGGTTCTGGCAATATAACAAGAATATCGTCCTCTTCAATTTCTTCATTTTTTAAATTATTTTTTATATCATTTATTAACCAATTATATTGTTCAAGTTTCGATTTAAATGTATTAAATTTAATTGCTTCATCTGGATTAATATAATTGTTGAAGAACGAAGGAGTACATTCATCCTTTCTTTTCAGTTTTATCATACTATCGGCTTTATCAAAATCACCTTCAATTAATTGATATCCAATATCACTCCATAAATCTGCATCTTTAAATAGTTGTACTAATCCTTTCTTTCGGTATGCCCCAAATCCCAATGCATGAGCGGTACTCAATGCCCATTTGGTATTACGATAGCAAACGGGGAGTATAATATCTTGCTTAGGCTCATTTGGACTGTTATATAGAGAAACATTTGCAAGGTTAGTTTGTTTGTCCTTCCCAAAAAGTTCTTCTGGTGATGACATTGAATAACCACCAAGGTTCTGTAATTCGTCATATGCCCATATAATTCTTTTGGGTTGTTTTGTTACTATATAAATTATTTCAAAAAAACTTTGAGGCAAATCTTGAGCTTCATCAATTAGCACCGCATCAAATAATGGCTTTTATATAAATTGTTTTGGTGTATTTTCGCTAGGAATTCATTACAAACTCCTTCAAATGCACTCATATAACCATACTTTGCTTTAGCATCTGAAAAATTCATTGGGATCGTATTATAATACTGTGTAATAATTGAATATAAACCTTCGGATTGTCCACCCCAAGCTGGAATTATTTTTATTTTATCCCAATTTGGTTCATCATAACATTGATCATAATAAAAACGCCTTATTAATTCTTTTAATTGCTGATATAAAGACCTTGTATTATATGTAATTATAATATTCCAATCTGGATTTTGACCATGCAAATAAGCCGCTTTTCGAGCTATTACAACTGTTTTTCCAGAGCCAGCTAATCCTCGTATTCTTTGTGGTCCCTCTGGTGTCTCAATTGCAGCTTCTTGCTGCCATTTATCAAGATTAGCAATCTCTTTTTCAATTATTTTTAATATTGCTCCTTTAGAATCCTTTTTGGCGACTTCAGTACGTTTTTTTCGTGGTTTTATTGTTTTAACACTATCAATAGCGGCTTTTAACGGCCTAATATATTTTGGGTCAAGGTTATCCAAATTATTTATTTGTTCGTATAGATTTTGTTTTGTTGCAACAATTATGTTAGGGAATTGCATTGAATCAATTGAATTATAGCCAAAGAGCATTATTTCAATTGGGACATCCAACTTACGTTCACGCCCTTCTTTTGTGGTCAATTCTATATGTTGTGTCAATTTACTTTTTAAAGCAAGATAGTATTTATCATAAATATTTTCTAACTCTTCTCCTTCGTAATTTCTATTGTTAAAATCAAAAACTACAATACCTTTTTGATCGGATATTAACATTGCATCACAATTGTTTATCTCGTCATCTACACTTATAATCGGAAAACCAAGATATAAAGTTCCCTCTACATCTAATTTCTCTAATGTATCAATCAATTCTGATGAAATTTGTGGATTGCTATTTGAACCTCGTATAATATTCATAATTACTCCTGTATTTTCTATTACTTAAATAACTTATCCCACAATTCTTCAAGTCTTTTGGCAATATTGTAGGCTAATAATGGAGGAACTGCGTTACCAATTAATTTATAAGCACTACTTGCACTTAACTTGTATCGTCCTGCTTTTTCTGCCGTTTGAACAAATGGATAATCATCTGGGAAAGTTTGAAAACGAGCACACTCTCTTACGGTAAGTCGCCTTTCTTCTAAACCATGTTTTAATTCAGAAAGATGTGTGCCACCATTATCCTTTGATAATCTTCTGTATTCAATATTCCCATGATGTTCAGCTCTAATAGTAGGAGCCAAACCATTTAAGTTAATTTCTGTTTGTCCCTGCGAATTAGGACAATATTTCGCTTTCGAGTAGCACATTTGAGCCAAATCTTTAATTTCTTCTGCTGGTTCTTTTAAATCTTTGACCACCTCAAAAGTTGTGACGTACGGTTTTAATTTTAGCAAACTTAATTGAGCAATTGTTTTTGAATTATCATAATGTGTTTTTACAGGATACGGATCATATTCTTTTGAAATATGCTCTTGAGTAAGTGCTTTTAGAGCATCTTTCTTTAAATATTTTTTATTAAGACCTATAAAAATCACACGTTCTCTTTTTTGCGGGACTCCATAATCTCCAGCAAAAAGAATACGTGCAGGAACAACTAAATATCCTTCATCAATATTTCTAAAATCATTTTCAATTATTTCTTTTACATCACCGAAAGACACTAAACCCTTAACATTTTCAGCTATAAAAACTTTAGGTTTTGTAATTTTAATTACTTCTTTCATCCAAAGGTAAAGCATACCTCTTGTTTCTGTTGTTGGAACATCAAACTCTTCTTTTTTACCATTGTGACTCTTTTCAGAGTTAAATCCTCTTCTTTTTCCTGCGACACTAAAATCTTGACAAGGGAATCCTCCAGTTACGATGTCAATATTTTCTGGAAAACTATACTCGCCCTTTTTATATGCCTTTACAAGATCCACAATGCTTTTTAAATGAAATATATTATCAGAATATCCGTATTTTTTAAAATATGAATTCCAAGCAGTTTTTGCGATATCCATAATATCGTTTGCAAAAACTAAATTAAAATCAGTTGGTTGTAGTTCTATAAAATTATTCGATTCGTTTTTTACCCAATCTGGATGAATATCTTTATTTACACAAGCCGAAGGTACTTTAAAGCTACCTTCAAAGCCCAAATCCATTCCTCCGCACCCACTAAAGAGCGATAAAACTTTTTTATTTTTTCCTTTTCTTGAATCAATAACTTTATTACCCATATCTTGATTATACATAAAATACATAAAAAAATCTGGTTTGTGTTAGAATGTTAAGAGTAAGAGGTTTGATAGCATGGCAGATATTTATACACATTTAAGAGAGCTTGGAGTAGCTTTTTCTTTCTTCAATAAAAAAGATTTATCCAACATTACACCTGAATATTTTTATGAGATCTGTACTAAAAATATAGATTTACCATGTAAATTAACAATTCAAATGATTGCGGCGAATTCCGATACTTTTAATGAAAGAGAATTAACTATAATAAAAAATGCAATAAAATTGGGAAGCATAATAAAAGAAAAATTTGATATAAAAGACAATCCTAAAATTGTGTGGGTGGGGTGTGATACGCAATCAGATACACCTATTGACTTAATCATTGACAATTATAAATTCTCATTAAAAGAAAAGAGTTTTATATTGGAGAATAGGGGATTATACAAGTTATTAAATATATTATTAAGTACTGATAAATATAGTACTGGCCTGCATGTTTTTAAAGAATTTGCCAATGATGAATTTGAAAATTGGTTTAATACAACTTGTAAATGTTTATTAAAAGACGGACCGGATCTGTTTGAAAAAGTGAGAGAAAACAAATACCACGTAATAGGAGAGTTGCACGGTAATTCGATTGTTTTAAATTACAATTCAACCGAAAAGGTTAAGTTTGATGATATTCATAAGTTAAGTTATAGCGAATTTGAAAGCAGAACAAATAGCCATTTAAGAGAATATGTTTTTAGCAAGTGGATAAAAAACTCAGTTGATGATGATGAAGAATATATTAAAGCTAAAAAGGATTGTGCAATAGCGGCAGGTCAAAATATTATTAATTTAGTATCAAAATGCCAAGGAACATCCCCAGTTGGTCTTATGCGTTTTTTTAGAATTGAAGATGAAGAATATTATTATGCAAAAACTACAAATAATTCAGTTACAATATATAAAGTACCAAAATTAAGGGATGCAAGTAGAGATATTGTTATCAATAAAGTTTGGATAGAAGTCCCAAAATCACAGTTGAATTTTTATACTGAAATTATCAATAAAACTAATGGCTGTAAGATTATTTTTAAAAATGAATTACGTTATTCGCATGGACAATTTAATGGAACTCCAGAAGCTAAATGTTATATAGACAGAAATGTTTGTGATTTGACAACCATGTATAAAAAAATTGTCTAAAATGTTCAATATGCTAATCGGAGTAGGTATGATAGTTTAAATTTCATTAGCAGCCAAACATGAAATCTTTTTCAATAAAATTATTGTATTTAGTTTTGTATAAATATTTATTTGATTAAGTTTTACGATAATTTTTAAATGAAACTTGTATTTTTTTGCATAATATATAAATCTTTGTGATTTTCTTGCATACAATCATCTTCTAAACATCTAATGTTATCTAATTTAATATTTATCTCTTGCCTTGTTTATTTACACACATTACAAAATCAACTTCACCATCAGCAAATTTACTCTTCCAAACACAAATCAATAAACCAATTTCTTGGGTTTTAAGTTTTAAAATTTTTGTTCCATAAAATTGATAATCTTTTTCAATCATTATAAATTCCTTTCTATTGTAAAGACATTAATCACTTGCATATATAATTAAATCAACCATATGTGTTTAATAAAACACATATGAAAAAAATTTAAGATAGTTATTCATTTATACTTCTTGTATTGCAAGTATTTTTTAGATTTTTATAATATTAGTTAAATCAGAATATAATTCTCTAAAATCTATGCCATATCGCCAAATTTCTTCAGCTAAATGTAAGTGAAATTTATATGAGAATGTTCTATTTTGTACTTTAAGAAAACGTCTTAAATAAGTATTTTTAACCTTTAAGCGTTCAGTTTCAGAATGTTTTATTTCATCATTTTTAGTACATAATTTTTTATCCGATACAAATAAGTTCCCATTATATAAATACAAATAAATCTTTGCTGACATAAATTTTCGTTCTAATCCAATTTTAGGATTTTTGTCATAATGTTTTAGCAATTCTTGCTTTTGCTTTTCGTAAATTAGAGTTCTAAAATAATTATAAAATTTATCAACAACGTTTTTAGAAATACCAAGTAAATCTTTCATTTTTAAAACTTCAATATTTGCACAAAATCCTTTTAAAATATATTCAATCTCCGTCTTATTATGAAACTAAAAAAATAATGGATACTGATTTATTTGTTTAGTTTTTGCAATTTGTTTGTTATAAAAATAAATTCCATTCTTCTGAATAAGTTTATTTTCACTAATAAGATTAACAAATATATTTTTTAAATCTTGTTCTTCTATATTTTCAGTAATTTCTAAAACGTCTTCAAAAGTAAATTTATCCAATCTTTTGCAAAGTCGTAATATGCGTTCTTTCATTCAACAACCCCTTCAAAGCGAATTCGTCAAGTTCTTGTATTTTATTAGTTTCTGATAATTTTTCTATTTTATTAACTAGTTTTATAAGTTGTCGGAATTGATTAGTTCGTGTTGCAAGATATTTAATAGCATCTTCGCTAAATTTCAAATCTGTTAATTCTGATAAAATTTGCTCTATATCTTCAAAATTATAACTTTCAAACTTTAATGATTTATAAATTCTGTCGCAAAGATGAGGATATCTTGCAAGCTTTTTATCTACAGAACCCATTCCTACCAAAACTATTGGACAATCTGTTTTATCGTGCAAATCTCTCAATGTTTCAATAGTACTTTTTTCAATTAAATAATCAATTTCATCTACGATTATGATTTTAGGATTTATTCTCAAATGATTTTCTATTAATCCAAAAGTTTCTTGTGTATGCCAAAAAGGTTCTTCACCTAATTCTTCTGCAATTTCAGATAATAGCCACCTGCTTGTCATACCTTGTATTGCACGGACATAAACGGAATCATTTTTATCAGCCCACCATTGAATTGTTTTTGATTTTCCAAGCCCGTGTTCACCATAAACCATTGCTAATTTTGGAATATTAGGCGGAAGTTTCTTTAGTTCCTCCATTAATGTAATAAATTTCTTAACGTTTTGAGTTTTAATAAATGCTCTTTTCATAGTTTAATCTCCTTCTTGGTTGCTCGCATTAAACGGGTCTGCGATTGAATGTTTCATAAACTTCATTTATTCAACATTCAAGTCTCCGCCCTCTGCTCGCAATCCGCATAACTATCAAAGTGCTGATAATTTGGCAAAAAGAAGATTTTTGCCTACTTTAAACAGAGCCGGAATTGATAAAATTAGATTCCACGATTTAAGACATACATATGCTAGTTTATTACTTGCAAACGGTGCCCCCGATAAATATGTTCAACATCAACTAGGGCATTCATCTATTACAATGACAATGGATTTGTATACCCATTTATTGCCAGAAGTTAATGATAAATGTGTAAACTTGCTTAATAGCATTGTAAGTCAAGCTATTGAACCACAAGAAAAAGTCAGAAGATTTGGAACATAGTGTAAATTAAATGTTTTTTGAAATTTTAATATAATTTTTGATTCTTTCAGGCAGTATATTTTTATTTTCTTTTGCCCATTTACACAGTTCATCTATTTTTATAGTTTTCACATTAGTCCCAAATTTATCGTAATCATCATCTCTAAATGTGGAAATAAATATTTTATAGTTTTTAAATTCTTCAAAAATTTCTTTTCCTACCGTACTAGCTCCAATTTTACATTGAATACAAGCCTTTTCTCCATGATTATTTCTTAATTCAAATTCAATTAATTTAGAACCCTGTTTATTTGTTGAAGGTAATATATAATATTCAAATTTCTTCTGTAGATATAATCCTAATAAATCTTCTAAATCATCTGAATGTAAAAGTGATTTATAATTATCAAGACAAATTTTTATATTTTTGTTTTCATATAACCATTCACAGTATTTCTGAAAATTATTATCAACATCAACCTTTTGTAAAGTTGTCCCAAAACCAACAAAACAACTTAAAATTTTTCCGGGAACATCATCAAAGTCTATATACTTCCATTGGCATTTCCTTGTTGGTCCTATTCTCTTTCTTGTATTATCTAAAAATATATCACTTGTTACTTTCCCCAATAAAAATGTTCTTCCATCTTTTTGTGCCCAAATATAATCGCCTATTGCAACATTCAGCATATTATTTAAAGATATTTTTTGACCTCTGCTAATTATTTGACCCTTTAAAGCATTTTGATATTCTTCAAAGGTACTAACATAATTATTACCCCAACCTATAGCGAAAATGTTATTATCAATACAATATTTTCTATCGTTTTCTTCTTTGTGCTCCCCTTCATTTAGAGCAAATAATTTAATTCTGTATATGGCCATAAAATCTTAATTTCCCTTTTAATGCGTTTTATTAAATTATATTTGAATTAAAAAAAAATTTTTGCAACTTTTTTGCAACTTTTACTTATTTTTGCACTAAAAAAGGATTCTAGCAACCAGCTAAAACCCTTTAAAATAAATGGTTGCGGGGGCTGGATTTGAACCAACGACCTCCGGGTTATGAGCCCGACGAGCTACCAGGCTGCTCTACCCCGCGTTACCTGATACACTTATTCTACTCCATAATTTTATTTTTGCAAGTTTTTTGTTGCATTTGTTAAGTTTCAGCCTAAACTCATTATTACATCGGCTGATTGGGTATCTTTTATTTTTGTTTTATTTATAATTTAATTATTACAAAAGGAGTTTTTTATGAATATTTTAATATCTAACGATGATGGAATTTACGCAAATGGTATCAAAGCTCTTTGCGAGGCTCTATCCTCATCTTATGATGTATATTTAATCGCACCTAATCAAGAACGCTCTGCCGCTGGACATTCAATAACTCTTAATTCACCATTAAGAGTCGAAGAAGTTGGCTCTCTTTACGGGACCAAGCACTCATGGGCTGTGTCAGGAACTCCTGGTGACTGTGTTAAAATTGGCGTTAATGCGATTTTATCAAGGGAAGAACAACCCGACATCATTATATCTGGTATTAATCATGGTCCAAATCTTGGGCACGATATTATCTATTCTGGAACAGTTAGTTGTGCCATAGAAGGTGCAATGATGAATATTCCAAGTATTGCCGTATCATTAAATTCTTACAAGCCTGAATTTGAAGATTTTACTTTCGCTGCAACTTTCGTAAAAAGTCTTATTCCAAAATTAAAAGACTTCAAGTTTCCAGAAAAATCAATCCTTAACATAAATGTTCCAGGTATTCCTCAAGACGAAATTAACGGAATTGTTGTTACTGAAATGGGCGGAAGAATGTTCACTGACAATTATGAAAAACGCATTGACCCTCGTGGAAAAACCTACTATTGGATGGCAGGCAAACTTTCAACAGAAAAAGAAAATGAAAATTCTGACATATACGCAATTCGCCAAAATAAAATTTCAATCTCACCTTTAACATTTAATCTTACAAGAAAAGATGTTCTTGAAGATTTAAACTCAGTTCTTTGCAAAGACAACCTTTGTAATTGGTTCTAAAGATTTGCAAAATTAAGTGGCGGGATTTTCTAACGAAAATCCCGCCATTTTCACAATATATTCAACTATAAATTAGTCTTCATATTTTTTGAAGATTAATGTTGCATCGTGTCCACCGAAGCCGAAAGAGTTAGATGAAACATATTTCAAATCAGCCTTTACGGCTTTGTTTGGAACGTAGTTCAAATCTGCAACTTCTGGGTCTTGATTTTCAAGATTGATTGTTGGAGGAACAATACCGTCGTTCATCGCTTTAATACATGCAATAGCTTCAACAGCACCTGCTGCACCTAATAAGTGACCATGCATACTCTTTGTAGAGCTTACCATTAAGTGTTTATTTTTAGATTGATCACCATAAACTGTTGCGATAGCTAACGATTCACCAATATCACCAACATGTGTGCTTGTACCGTGAGCATTGATATAATCAACTTCCTCTGGCTTAATGCCTGCATCTCTAAGTGCAAATTCCATAGCTTTTGCTGCTGCCGCACCTGTTGGGTCTGGAGCTACCATATCGTATGCATCACAAGTTTGTCCATAACCAACGATTTCAGCTAAAATTTTAGCACCACGTTTTTTAGCATGTTCTAATTCTTCAACAACTAAAACACCAGCGCCTTCACTCATAATGAAACCGTCTCTATCTACATCATAAGGTCTTGATGCTTTTGTAGGTTCATCATTGCGTTTTGAAAGTGTTCTAGCAGATGAGAAACCGCCAACACCCATATTACATACAGTTGCCTCTGAACCGCCTGTAACGATTACATCAGCTTCTCCGTATTGGATAGTTCTAAAAGCATCACCAATTGCATGGTTAGAAGATGCGCAAGCTGAAACAATAGCCTTGTTTACACCTTTTAAACCAAATTTAATAGCGATTTTACCTGCAACCATGTTTACAATCATTGCAGGAACTGTAAATGGCGAACATTTTGTGTAATCACCACGTTTTAACATTACTAAATGATTTTCTTCAATTGTGCTATAACCACCAGCTGCAGAAGAAACTAAACAACCACATCTGTAAGGGTCTTCTTTTGAAATATCTAAGCCAGATTGTTCCATCGCTTCTGTTGCAGCAGTAACACCAAATTTTACAAATCTGTCTAAACGCTTAACTTCTTTAGGATCTAAAAATTTAGATTCATCATATTCTGGAACAATACCATATATGTATGTTGATTGTTTTTCTCTGTCTATTCTGCTTTCTGGAGCAAGAGAAATACCGCTTACGCCATTTTTAATGTTTTCCCAAAAATTATCTGCGCCTAAACCATAAGGTGTAACTGCACCGATACCTGTTATAACTACTCGTCTTTTTTCCATAATTTATACCTCATATTTACATAAAACAAAATAAAAGAGGGCTAATCATAAGAAAATGACCGACCCTCTTTTTCTTAAACTTTATTCATTCTAGTAAATTAAGAATGAGCTTCAATGTAGTTTACTGCATCTTGAACTGTTTGAATTTTTTCAGCTTCTTCATCAGGAATTTCGCAACCGAATTCTTCTTCAAAAGCCATAACTAATTCAACTGTGTCTAAAGAGTCAGCACCTAAGTCGCCTGTAAAGCTAGCTTCTGGAGTTACTAAGCTTTCATCAACACTTAATTGGTCTACAACTACTTTTTTTACTTTTTCTAATGTACTCATTGTTTTTTCCTCATTTTTTATTGTAACATCTATTACTTTCTATAACTATATTATATTAAGTAAATATTTTTTTGCAAATTTTTAACATTTTTTTGTTAAGTTGCAATTATTGCTAGATTGTAAGTCCGCCGTCTACTTGTAATACTTGACCTGTAACGTAAGTAGCATCAACAGCTAAGAATTTTACTGCTCCAGCAATATCATCAGCATCGCCTAAGCGTTTCAATGGAATATGTTCTGAGATTTGAGCAGAATCCAAGCTCTTTGTCATGTCGGTTTGAACAAATCCTGGAGCTACTGCGTTTACTCTAATATTTCTTGATGCTAATTCTTTTGCTAATGATTTTGTAAAGCCGATTAAACCAGCTTTTGCTGCTGCATAGTTAGCTTGACCAGCATTTCCGTATATACCTACAATACTAGCCATATTAACGATTGCACCTGAACGTTGTTTCATCATCACTTTTATAACAGGTTGAGTTACGTTGAATGCGCCTGTTAAGTTTGTATTGATAACTGCGTCCCAATTTTCTTTGCTCATTCTCATGAACAAACCGTCTCTTGTAATACCAGCATTGTTTACAAGAACGTCAATTCTGCCGTATTTTTCAATAATTTTAGCAACTGCTTCTTGAGCTTCGTCATGGTTTGAAATGTCAAACTTAACAGCTTCGGCTTTAACGCCTAATGCCTCAAGTTCTGAAACTGTTTTATTTGCAGCTTCTTCGTTGCCTGCGTAATTGATTACGACATTGTAACCAGCTTGAGCTAGATGTAAAGCACATGCCTTACCAATACCTCTAGAACCGCCTGTTACAAGTGCTAAGTTTTCACTCATAATCTATACCTCATTTAAGTTTTGAATCGTTGCTTCTAACGATTCTTTGTCATAAACATTGTATGTTTTAACTTCTGGATTAATTTTCTTATTAAGTCCTGCTAAAACTGTGCCATTACCAAATTCAATGAATGTATCAACACCAGCTTCAATCATTTTTTCAATAGATTGACACCAATGAACTGATGAATAAATTTGTTTTGGCATTTTTTCTTTAAAGTTTGATGTTGTAAATTCAGCATCTACGTTTGTGACTACTGGAATTTCTGTATCTTTAACTTCAATGTTTTTTACGAATTCAGCAAATTTTTCGCCTGCATCTTTCATGAATTGAGAGTGGAAAGCGCCTGAAACCGCTAATGGTACAACTCTTTTTACACCCTTTTCTGTTAAAAGTTCGCAAGTTTTCTTTACTGCTTCGTCATCACCTGTAATTACTATTTGCGCAGGTGAATTGTAGTTTGCAATATCAACATAACCGTCAACTGCGTCCATACATTCTCTGATTAATGCTTCGTCAGCTTTTAAAACAGCTGCCATAGAACCGCCTTTTGTAGCGCCCATTAATTCCGCACGTTTTTGGATTAATTTTAAAGCATTTTCTAATGAAATAGCGCCTGCTGCGTAATATGCAACATATTCACCTAAGCTGTGACCAGCAGTGAACGCAGGTTTAATATCACATTTTGATTTAAATGCTTCTAGTGCTGCAATTGATGTTGTCAAAATTGCTGGTTGTGTGTTAATTGTTTGTTTTAATTCTTCTTCAGGACCTTCAAAACAGATTTTAGATATACTTCTACCTAAAACTTCATCTGCTTTTTCATAAACTTTTTTTCCAACTTCATAATTTTCAAAAAGGTCATGCCCCATTCCAACCACTTGAGAGCCTTGCCCTGGAAATAAAAATGCTACTTTTTTCAATTAGCCTCCAATTAATTCAGTAATTTTCTTATTTAATCCTGTTTCTACGGCTTCTTTAGCAACTCTTACTGCATTTTTTATTGCGTAAGCCTTACTTCTGCCATGAGAAATAACAGTAATACCTTTTACACCAAGAAGTAATGAACCACCATATTCCTCGTAGTTAATTCTTGGGTAAATCTTTTTCAAGAACACTTTTGCCATTAGCCCAACTGCACATCCAAAAAGAGATGAGGCAAATTGTTCTTTAATTAATCTAAATAATAAAGATGCAACACCTTCTGTAACTTTTAATGTAACATTTCCGACGAAACCGTCTGAAACAACAACATCACAAGTATCTAAAAGAAGTTTGTTACCTTCAATATTTCCAACAAAATTAAATTTATCTTTATTAGCTTCTAAAAGTTTGTAAGTTTCTTGAGCTAAAGTGTTACCTTTAGTTTCTTCTGAACCAATGTTTAAAACACCTACACGAGGTTCTTTAATGCCAAGAAGTTGTTTAGAATATAAAGAACCCATGATTGCGAATTGATACAACATTTCTGGAGTACACTCGCTGTTTGCACCACCGTCTATAACAACGATTGGTTTCTTTAATGATGGTAAAGTTGCAGCGATTGCAGGTCTTGTGATACCGTGAATTCTGCCAAGTCCGAATAAACTTGCAGCCATCGCAGCACCTGTAGAACCTGCTGCAACCAACGCATCTGAACTACCATCAGCAACGGCTTTTACGCTTAATACGATTGAAGATTTTTTCTTCTTTCTAATTGCTTGTCCTGGATGTTCACCCATTTCAATAACTTCATCTGCGTGTGTAATTTTTATATCTAACTTTGAAATATCGACATTAATGCGTTTTTTTGCACCACGATGTCCGCAATCAGATAAAAATCCTTCATTCTTGATTTTATCTAATTCACGTTCAATATCCTCTTGTTTACCAACAAGTTCGATTGGTACATTATATTCATAAGCAGCCCAAACCGCACCCGCAACTATTTCGTGTGGAGCATGGTCTCCGCCCATTGCATCAATAGCTATTCTTGTCATTTTTCCTCTGTAAGTTTAAAAACTATTCTTCAGTTTTTTCTTCTTTAACTTCTTCTGCTTTTGTTTCTTCAACTTTAGCTTCTTCTACAGGAGCTTCTGCTTTTTTAGTTGTTTTCTTTGCAGCAGCTTTTTTTGCAGGTTTTTTAGCTTCTGTTGCTTCTACGTAATCTGCAGATTTAATGCTAACTGCTTTTCCTTTGTAGTAACCACATTCTGTACATACAGTGTGTGCTAATACTGTTGCGCCACAGTGTGAACATTTTGTTGTTGCAGGTTTAATTGCTTTCCAATTTGCACGTCTTGTTGCTTGTTTTCTTGCGCCTGTTCTTTTCTTTGGTACTGCCATTTTTCTCTATACCTTTCTATTTTCTACTTATCTAGTTTTATATGTTTAAAAACTTCCATTCTCGGATCTTCTTCCACAAATTCTTCATCTGTTTGAAAAACCCCTTTATTACAATTTATACCACAAACTTTTTTATTTGGTATATTTAATATTACAGATTGATACAATAAATCATAAATATCTATTTCATTTTCACCTTCTAAATCTGTAACAAACTGTCCGTCTTTGATTTCGGTTTCTTGTCCGTATTCTTCTTGTAGCGTGTTTTTTGCAAACATTTCATCTATATTTTCATCTAATTTATATTCAAATTCTTTCAAACATAAATCACATTCTAAAGTTAAGTTTGCCTTAACATTTCCTGTAATTTCTATAAAATCCCCTAAAGATTTTATTTTTAAATGAGCTTTTACAGGTTCTTTTGATGGAATATCTTCAATAACTTCATCAAAATCAACTTCTAGACACTTATTTGGTGCATTTTCAATATCATCTATTAAAATCTTATTGGTATTGCTCATCTTGTAGTGCCAATCCTCTAATTTGATTTGAAATTACGCATAATCTTTTAACAGGTCCGTTAGCTTGTTTGTCAACTAAAACAGGTGTTGCTGATTTCATGGCTTGTTTTAATTCCTCAAACGCACCTTGCGGATTGTCAAAGTATAATACAACGGGGTTAATAGTTTCTTTTAAAAACACATAAACACCTGTTCTGATTTTTAATTGTTGTTGATAAGGTTGTGCCATTTTTACTCCTTATAAATAATAATTAATATGAGATAGGCGCTAGAAAGCTATCGCTTTCTAGCGCCTTAAAATTACATTGTTTTCATTGTGTTAGCAATAATTTCGTTAAAGCTATCTGCTTTTAATGAAGCACCACCAACTAAAGCACCGTCAATGTCTGATTGACGCATTTGTTCTTCAATTGTATTTGGTTTTACAGAACCGCCATAAAGAATTCTGATAGCATCTGCAGCTTCTGCACCTGCAACTTCTTTAACTACGTTTCTAATCATTGCGATAACTCTGTTTGCTTCTGCTGAATCACAAGTTTTGCCAGTACCAATAGCCCAAATTGGTTCATATGCGATAACTGATTTTGCTACATCTTCAGAAGAAATACCTTCTAATGCTGCTTTTATTTGACCTGCAATGTGAGAGTCTGTAACGCCAGCTTCTCTTTGTTCTAAAGTTTCACCACAGCAAATAATAGGTAACAAGCCACCTGCTAGGATTGCTTTTGCCTTTTTGTTAATCATTTCATCTGTTTCTGAGAAGTATTGTCTTCTTTCAGAGTGTCCGATGATTACGTAATCACAACCTGCATCTTTTGCCATTTCTACTGAAATTTCACCAGTGTAAGCGCCTGATTGTTCCCAGTGACAGTTTTGGCAAGCGATAGAAATTTTATTATCGCCACAACCGCAATCACATTTTACAGCCTCTACGGCTGCCAAAGAGGTGAATACAGGAGCAATTACAACTGTAGGTAATTGTGGTGCATTATAATCTTTAACGAAGTTTTTAACACCTTCGAATACTTCTTTTGCTTGTGCTTGTAAAAGGTTCATTTTCCAGTTACCAGCAATAATAGGTTTTCTTGACATTTTTTATCTCCTCATTTTGTATCCTATACAAGTTAATCTTAAAATAAACATATCTTGTAATCAAGTTATTCTGATTTTCTTGCAAATACTATGATTGTATCTGTTTTTTTAATAAGTTTTAAAAATAGTGTATAAAAATAATTAATCAACTTTGAGGTTTTATATCTATTTTGTCCGCCACCTTTATTATCTTTTATCCAACCGAGATGATTTGTATATGGAAATCGTTGGATATGCTTTATTTTTGTTACCTTAAAACCCGTTTGGTTAAGTAATAATTTTATGTTTTTTTGATTATAAGCAAATAAGTGGCAACTCCAATATGTAAATTTTTTGAAAGCGGAGTTATTATAAAGCGTTAAAAGCGCATCGTTAGAGTTTGGTACTTCAATTATCAATTCACCGTTTGTGTTTAATTTCTCTTTTAGTTGAGTTAAATTTTCTTTTGGACTTTCAAGATGTTCAAGTACGTGAAACATAGTTATTTTGTCAAATTTTTGAGAAAATTCATTTAAGCTATGTCTAATGTCTAGATTTTGTTCGTTGTAAAAATTATCTAAAGAACAATCTAGTTCACAACCTGCGCAATTTTTAGTCGTTTTTGATACTAATTTTAAAAAGTTTCCGCTACCAGCACCAAAATCCAGCAAGGATTTATTTTTTAAGACATTTTTCAACGATTTAAATCTTCTGATATCATCAATTGAAGTTTTTTCTAACCAAAGTTTTGTATCTATTTTTGAATGCATGCTTCCGTTTTTGTAAAATTCAGCAGAGGCTTGCGAAAAGTCGCTCAAAAATTCTATCCCACATTTTGAACATTTTAAAACATCAATATTTTTATTATCTCTAACTCCATTTTTTAAGATTTTAATATTTTGGTTATTGCAAATTGGGCACTTTTTCTTCATTGTTCATGAATTATATAACTTAAATATTTTTTATCAATTTTATGATAATATTTGCTTATGCTAAAAAAATACGACAAGTTTATTAAAGATTTTCAACAAAAAATTGATAAATATTTTGAAGAAAATTCTGAGTATATTTATTGCCATGAAGGTTGTTCTGCCTGTTGCGAAATTGGCGAATATCCTTTTTCTTGGATTGAAATGGGATATCTTATGGAAGCCTTTGTTGAATTGCCAGAAAACATTAAGCAACAAATTAAAATCAATATAAAAGAATTAAAACAACAAAAACAAAATTTTAAAGGAGAACGCTTTGAATACAAATGTCCATTTTTAATTAATAATTCTTGCTGTGTTTACGAGCATCGTGGAATAACTTGCAGAACTCATGGACTTGCATATTTAAGAAAAGAAGGAACTGTTAATGTTCCTTATTGCGCAAACAAAGGCTTGAATTATTCATCAGTATTTAAAGACGGTATTTTTTCTATTGAACCAATAAAAGAAAATTTGAACATTGATGTTGTTCTAAAAGACTTTGACGGCGAAATGGGCGAAATCAGACCAATAATCGAGTGGGTGTAAGTTTTATTTCACTTCAAAATAACATTGCGATTCTGAAACAATTTCAGAATGACATTAGGGTTGTGTTCCTCTCTATGTCACCCTGAATTTATTTCAGGGTCTCTACAAAACAAATACCAAATGACATTATATTTCATTCTTGAATAAACTCATCTTTGTTTTAAAATAACTTTATGACTAGAGAATTTCAATTTTATATTATTCCAACTCCAATTGGGAACATAAAAGACATTACACTTCGTGCTTTAGAAATAATGAAAGAGGTTGATATAATCGCATGTGAAGACTCTAGAGTAACACAAAAATTGTTAAATCACTACGATATAAAAACAAAAACCATTTCCTATCATAAGTATAATGAACGAGAGCGTGTTTCTATGATGCTGAATTTATTAAATTCTGGCAAAAAAATAGCTTTGGTTTCAGATGCCGGAACTCCGTTAATTTGCGATCCGGGTTCAATTTTATTGGAAGAATTGAGAAAAAATAATATTTCAACAACCTCTTTAGCAGGCTCTTGTGCTGTATCTACATTTTTGTCACAAGTTCCAAGAAATACAGAAGAATACACTTTTGTAGGCTTTTTACCTAAAAGCGAAAAACAAATTCAAGAACTGTATAATAAATATAAATCTTGCAATATGGTGTTTTATGATTCACCAAACAGGTTAGTGAAAACTTTAGAATTGATAGAAAAAGTTGCACCAGAAATTAAGGTTGCGGTAGGACGTGAGCTTACAAAAATGTTTGAAGAAATTATTATCGACAAAATTGATAATGTTATCCGTCATTTTAAAGGTGATGTTAAAGGCGAAATTGTTGCAATGACCTTTGCACAAACTCAATCTGAAAATTCTGAAATAAAATGCAAGGTCGAAATTTTAAAGACAAAAGGGTTCAAATCAAAAGAAATTACAGAAATTTTATCATCTCTTTATAATTTTAATAAAAATGATATAAAACAGTTGTTATACTAAAAAACATGAGTTATAATTATTAATATGAAATTAATAAATTGAGGAGCAAACGTATGAAAAAAACATTAGCATTTACCTTGGCGGAAGTACTTGTTGTAATGGGCATTATTGGTGTCGTTGCAGCTATTACAATTCCAACATTGAACAATACCACAAACGAAAAAGAAATCGTTGCAAAAGTAAATAAATCAGCAGCGATGATTACAGACTCTTACGGTCGTGCAAGAGCAAAATATGGTCGTTATAGGAAAGATTGGCAAGGGAAAGATACATTAGGACGCTTACTTGAAAATATGCAAACTACAAAAATCTGCACTTATAGTGATGCAAGTTGCTTTCAACAACCATTTAAATCTTATAATGGTCTTCAAAATTTAGTAGGTTTTGGCAACTCTGCCATTCTTGCTGATGGCATGTCCATACTTTATGCAAACTGCATACTCTATAATCTGACGTGCAATATTCCTGCAGGCGCACCTAGTACATTCGGATATGTTATAGTTGACATTGATGGTCCAAACAAAGGTTACAATACAGTTGGAATTGATATTTTCTACTTTGATTTATCACCAAATGGAGGACTTAACACAGATGATGGTTCAACAATGACGGCTTTAGCAGAACCTGTAAAATTACCACACAGAACACTTGCAAGCAAAATGTTGGAAACACCAGCTTATGCCATTGTTGGTGGAATTGAACAAGATGGTTGGATAACAGGTAAAAATAAATTTAAACTATGGAGATACACAAACTATATTTTAGCTTCTGGCAAAGTTGATTATTTGAAAAAATAAATCTAAATAATTAAAAAAGTTACGGTTGAGTTCTAAAACTCAACCGTTTTGTTTATTTGTTTATTTTAATATTGTTATTCAATATCTCAAAGTCTTTCCGGTGAAACATTGCGACCCTGAAATAAATTCAGGGTGACATAAGGTAGAGTAACAAACCATAATGTCATTCTGAACTTGTTTCAGAATCTCAAAATCTTTCCGAGAAAAAATGCGCCCCAAAAATACTCTTGCCAACCTACAACAAACTCAATTGTTCTGTTTTTTGGTTTAAAATATTTTTCAAGAATGATTTGCGATGATATTTTGTAATTCCATATTTTTTAATCGCTTCTGTATGTTCTTTCGTTAAATATCCTGCGTTTTTTGCCCAATTATATTGAGGATATTCCTCATGTAGTTTTTGCATGTATCTATCACGTGTAACCTTTGCTAAAATACTTGCTGCTGCAATTGATGCAGATTTTGAATCGCCTTTTATTATATATTGTTGCGGATAGTAATAGTTTTTGATTAATTTATTGCCGTCAACAATGGTTAAAAGAGTATTGTCACCCTGAACTTGATTTGGTATCTCATGTTTTTGAGACCCTGAAATAAATTCAGGGTGACATTGTAATTTTTCTTGAAAACATTGCGATTTATTTATCACATCTTCACATGACAATTTCATTGCTTTAAGTGAGCAATTCAAAATATTATATTTTTCTATATCTTCAACTTCAACACAAACAACTGAATTAATTGTATTATTCAAAATTACATCGTAAAGTTCTTCTCTAACTTTGGCAGTTAGTTTTTTTGAGTCATTTAGTTTTGCCAAATCTTTTGCTATTTCAAAATCGTTTATATGAACAGCCGCAGCAAAAACGCCACCTGCAGCAGGTCCTCTACCTGCCTCGTCAGTACCAACAAGAAAATCTACCTCAAAAGATTTATCAAATTCAAATATACAACTATTCGAGTTCATCTAAAATGAATTTTCCTATTTTTCCATCTCTAAAGTTTTTCAAAATATAAACAGCTGTTCTTGTAATATCTGGTTCAGCGTTTGAAACAATCCAATTGCGACTTTTTGCGATATTTTCTAGCGTTAATTCATCAACCTTATAATATTCCTTCAATTGCGTTTCATATTTTCTAGAAAGAATGTTTAACAACTCTTGAGCCACAGTTTCGTTATCATAAGCATTTTCTGAAACTGAATTTACGAACGCTAATTTTGTTGCTGCTTCTTGGTCATCTTGGCGCATTGGAATAATCCCTGGGGTATCTAGTAAATCTAAATCTTTATTAATTCTAACCCATTGTTGTTGGCGAGTAACACCCGCTCTTGCTCCAATTTTTGTTTTAGATGATTTTGTTAATTTATTGATTACGCTTGATTTACCAACATTAGGCATGCCCACAACCATTGCACGAGCTGCACGGCGCAAAAGTCCTTTTGCCATTTGAGCTTGAATTTTAGGTTCTGACAATTCCAAAACTTTTTTTACAACTTGATTTAAATCCTTTGCCCCCTTTGCATCAATAACCAAAACAGCGCAAGATGATTGTTCCTTAATCTTTTGAACAAAAAGTTTAAGCTCATTTCTATCAGCTAAATCAGCCTTATTTAACAAAATTAGGCGAGGTTTCCCGCCTAATAATGATTCAATATTATTGTATGCACTGCTAAACGGGATTCTTGCATCTAAAACTTCAATTACAACATCACAAAGATTTAACTTCTCTTTTAGCTGTCTTTCCGCTTTAGCAATATGCCCAGGATACCAGTGTATGTGACTATCTTTTTTCAATTTTTTCCTTAATACGAGTTGCTTTACCTGAACGTTCTCTTAAGTAATATAATTTAGCACGTCTTACGTCACCTTTTCTTAACACTTGAATTTTGTCAATTCTTGGAGAGTGGATTAAGAATACACGTTCAACGCCTACACCTTGGAATACTTTTCTTACAGTAATTGTTCTGTTTAAACCAGCACCGTGTTCTTTAATAATAGTACCTTCAAATGCTTGGGTTCTTTCTTTGTTACCTTCAACGATTCTTACGAATACTTTTACAGTATCACCAGGATTCATTTGTGGTAATTCTTCTTTTTTGAATTGTTTTTCTAATTCATCAATAATCGGATTGTTCATTTTCAAATTCCTTTATATTCTTGTATTTATCTTCTTTTTGGTTGCGAAATTTACAGGTGCCAAAGCCTGTAAAATAATCTTATGTAAAACATGATTGAAATTCAAGTGGTACTTTAATATTTGTTTATAATTGAGATTCTGAAACGAGTTCAGAATGACATTATGGTTTAGTATTCTACTTTATGTCACCCTGAATTGCGGATTTTCGGTAGGGTGAAATGAAGTGTAACCCGCAAGTTGGAGTGGGACGTTACTCCCACGACAACCCGAATAATCCAAGAGTATTTCAGGGTCTCTTTTTGTTCTTAGTAATTATTTTTCAATAGATTTTTTTATGTTATAATTTTTCTACATAGAGGAAGTAAATTAGGAGAAATTATGTACGGTTTAATATTAGCAGGTGGTTCAGGTAGTAGATTATGGCCATTATCAAGAGAACTATATCCAAAACAATTGTTGAATTTAAACATGGAAAAAAGTTTATTACAGGCTTCATTTGAAAGGCTTGCTTGCTTTACTCCGTCAGAAAATATCATTGCAATTACTAACGCAAAACATCTTTCAAATGTTAGATATCAAATGCAATCTATGAGCAAAAAATCTCATGTTTTGGCAGAACCTGTTGCTAAAAATACAGCACCTGCAATTGCAGTTGCAACAAAATATATAAAATCAAAAGCTAAAGAAGATGACCCTATCATTTTGGTTGTGCCTTCTGATCCTTTAATCAAAAATTTAGGTGCATTCAAAACAACAGTTATGCGTGGAGAAAAACTTGCAAAAGAAGGTTACATTGTTACTTTTGGAGTAAAACCAACTTATCCAGAAACAGGTTATGGTTACGTAAACATCACCGATGAACAATTAGAAGGCGGTTTTAAAGTTAAACAATTTGTTGAAAAACCAAACGCAGAAACTGCAAAAAAATATTTAGACGCTGGAACTTATTTCTGGAACAGCGGTATGTTCATGTTCAAGACTTCTGTATTTTTTGAGGAATTACAAAAAGCAAGTCCTGAAATTTACAACCTATTAGATGAATTTGATTTTTCTAAATCCGAAGAAATTCCATTCAATTCTTTTGACAAAATGCCAAGCATTTCTGTTGACTACGCTGTAATGGAAAAATCTAACAAAATTGCATTAGTAAAACTTGAAAGTGATTGGAACGATTTAGGCTCTTGGCAAGCAATTTATGATGTAAAAGACAAAGATAAAAACGGAAACGTATTTATCGGAAATGTTATGGACGAGGATTCTAAAAACTGTTTAGTATATTCATCTTCAAAACTTGTCGCTACAATAGGTCTAGAAGACACCGTTATCGTTGAAACAGAAGATGCAGTTTTAGCTTGCAGACGTGACAACACTCAAGACGTTAAAAAGATTTATGAACATTTAAGACAAGATAATAACGAAACTCACAAGGTTCACAAAACAGTTTACAGACCTTGGGGTTATTATTCAGTAATTTCTAGCGGAGAAGGATTCTTAACTAAAAAAATCCACGTAAATCCTCATCAAAAATTATCTCTACAATCTCACAATCACAGGGCTGAACATTGGGTTGTAGCTTTAGGTAACGCAACGGTTATTCGTGGAGATGAAACTTTGAACTTAAAAGTTGGCGATAGCGTTGATATTGCGGTTACAGAAAAACATTCACTTCAAAACTTAACAGACGATGATGTGGAAATTATTGAACTTCAAATAGGTTCACCGTTACTTGAAGAAGATATTGTTCGTTACGAAGATATGTACGGTAGAGTTTAATTAATTCTATTTGTATGAGGTAAATTGCGCCTATTGACATAAAATACGTAGCGCATTTTTTCGGTAATATCATCAAATGAAGTTACTTCTTCAAATTTGTATTTTTCTGAAAATGTTTCAGTAAACTTACAAAGAGATGTATATGTATAGTCGTTCGCCAAATTTGGCGGTACAATTTTATAGTCTACTCTTCTATACATACAGTTATAATTTTTATTTTTAGACTCTGTAATTGGAGTTTTGTAGAAATTCAAATATTGCCAATTGTTTGGTGCAATAATAATATTATATTTGTCAAAATCTTCTTGAGCTGTGTCCTCAATGCTTTTAATATCAATATTGTAACCTCGCAAATTCATCAAAAGAAAGCGTAAAATTGGTTCTGGAGAATTTGGGAAAAAGACTATTTTATTATTTTTATCATTGAAATTATACTCAATTAAGGCTTGCATTCTACAAGTTTCATCATTGTTAGGTTCTTTTGAATCCCAATTTATACAATCCATTGCATTTTGAAGTTCTGAAATTTTTGTTGGATTTTTTATAAAAGCTGAAAATATTTTGTTAAAAGGTCTTGACCAAAAGTGAGTACTTACAGCAACAAAATAAAAACAAGCAATAGAAATTATTAGCCATTTGAAAATATTTTTATTACTTTTTATATAACTAAGTGCAAAAATCGGCGCACTTATAAATATAAAGCAATTTATAAATCTAACGTTAAACACCATAAATACAATACTTGCAGACATTGTCACAAATGCTACAACAAACAAAATTGCAAAAAACATATTCAAAATTATTTTTTTATTGCGCTTAAAAATCGGTTTTACTAACGAAATTATTAAGCAAGGTAAAAATAAAATAAAGCCTAAAAGTCCACACCCAGTCAAGGATTCAGCCAAAGTGTTATTTAAAACATTCTGATATTTTGTAGGAGAATAAACTCCGTCAGGTACACTTTGCAAATTCAAGGCTGTTAGTAAATTTTGTTTTGTATGCAATATAAATTCACCGACAGGATTTTCCCAATTTACACCTGAAAAATCAAACAATAACCACGTATGCTTGATTAAGTTTGCACAAAAACCTTTTATGCCATAAATATTTTGATGAGAAATTAATGCACCGTGAAAACCAAATATATTTTTAAATTCAAGATAATTCAATACATAATTATAAGCTGAAAAGATTAAGAAATTTATAGCGCCAAAACCAATAAATTCGAGTAAATTTTTATAATTTTTGTACTTATATGATAAGTAAACAAAGAATATTCCAACAGCTAAAACCAAAAATCCTGAAGAAGACTTCGTTCCAAGAGCTAGTGCAAAGCAAAGAGAGGACATTATTAAAGGAATAATCGTTTTATCTTTTAAGCCACTCCAAAACAAATAAATACTTGCCATTATTAAAGAGGCTACTATCAAATCCGTTTGTACGCTTGCACTTTGAACCATTATTCCAGCTAAAGAACTTACGATAAAAAGTACCCACAAAGTCCTCCTTAAAGAATACCCCATTAAATTGTGAAGGATTTTGTATAAACTTGTTATATACACGAAATAAAACGCAAACGATAAAAAGCCCAAAAATAAAACATTTTTCGTAAATAAAATCACCCACGAATAGACTATTTCAGAATTTATAGGAAATATTAAGGCTCTTATATCTATTGAAGGATAATGATTAATCGTCGAATTCAAAACCCAAAAAGCAGACCTTGTAACATGGTAAGATTTTGCATCACCATCTGTAACGGTTGTTATAGCGCATAAAAAGAAGGATACCGCTATAAAAAATAGCCACGCAAAAATTAACACAAATAAAGATTTGTCTAGCATTAATGAATTTTTAACCTTAGTTAAAAAGTTTTTTATATGTACATGCCAGTAAGGACAGCCTTTTTTAATCCAAATCACAGCAATTGTTACACAAAATAGAAGATTTAGAGTCAAAAATGGAATTTCTTTAAACATCTTAAAAAGAGAAAGCAATTCTGTTGTAAGAATTATTTGTGCAAATGCACAAACAAGAAAATAAATGAAACCACTAGCAAAATTTTTATTATCTAGCATTGCTGAAATAAAATAACTAGACAATAAAACAAGCAATAATGACGTCAAAAAAAGTATCACTTATCTTCTCCTAAAGAGGTTTGTAGCCAGAATAAATTAAACTTGCCCAATCTTCGTAATAGCTAATTTGTGTAGCAGAAGCTGGTCTAATATAAATTTTGTATTGATTTTCTGCCGGAATATTTAACGCACTTTTGATAGCTGATTGAATAATTGACGGATGAGTTACAATAATAACCCTTCCTCTTAAATTCTTTTCAATAATTTCGTTAATAATCTTTTCAATACGCTCGTTAAAATCATGAATAGTTTCGCCGTTTTCAGGACAAAAACCTAACGGATTTTGATGTAATTGTTCTAACATATCTGGATATTTCTTTTCAATTTGAGAAAAACTCAAACCACTCCAAATACCACATTTTCTGTTGTATAAATCTGGCAAAGTTTCAAAATCTTGTTTTAATTCATCAGCCAAAATTTCGGCACTTTGAACTGTTACAAGCGCTGGACTCGCATAAATTTTGTTAGTTTTTAATCCCCTTTTCTTGATAAAATCAACAATTTTTTCTAATTCTAATTCGCCATTTTCATTCAATGGCGGATAATCTAATTTATCTGTCAATCTATTATCTTCTGAATATATAGTTGAACCGTGTGCTATAAAAGTTATTTTACATTTTCTTTTAAACATTTCATCCCCTTTTAAATTTAAAACTATTATAACACAATCAGAGAGTTATAACTATCTCTTTATTGCAGGTTTATTTTTGTTTTCCATTATGATAAATTGACGATTTCTTAGGATAGGTTTGAAATGACGATTTTTCAAGAAAATATCGCTAAGTTGACATTTTATTTGCAATGGATTATTTAATTTATTTTTACCTTCATAAAAGCAAGCATATTCATTACTTTTTAACAATTTTTTAGCAATATCTTTTTGTAATTTAGGGTCATTATTATCATTATATTCATCTGTAACCTGTCCAAAGGTTGGATAAACAATTAAATTATAATCTTCAAAGTTTATCCTATCATAATGCGGATATAAAACATTTGTATCTATATTCCAGCCACTATAATTTAATAATAACGGCTTTATTAAAGTTTCCCCAGCAGAACCAAGTATTAAGATTTTATTTTTAGGTGAATAGCCATACTCCTTAATATCTTTATACAAATCACACATTGCATCAGGATATTTACGAGGACGTCCCAATTTATCAAGGTGCAAACCATAACAATACCATTCCTCTCTAATTTCTCTTAACTTTGTAGGGTGCTTGATAATTTGAGGAATTGCAACTGACGGAGTTTTAATGATGTTATGTGTTGATGAAAATATAAACGCATAGACTGCAATTATAATAAACACCATTTTTATAGGACTCCAACGACTTCTAAAGTACGACATACACAAAATTGGAGACGATATTATAATGAATGTTGTTATAAACCTTATATTTGCCTGCATAAACGCAATTGTTGCTGACAAACTCATTAAGTTTATAAACAACAAAATTCCAAATAACAGCATCACACGTGCAAAATGTTTTCTATATTTGATTGGTTGCATGAAAGATAAGAACCAACAAGGAATTAAAATTAAAATTCCTAACACTCCACAACCACAGAATGGAGTTAACACAAGGTTGTTCGCAAACAATTCTGGACGGCTAGAAATTCTTTCTGGAATAGTGCTAACTTGAGCTGATGTCAGAATTAAATCTCTACCGTAATCTAAGTATGACTTGAATTCTTCTGTTATATTAAACCCAGTAAAATCAACAAAGGTATAACAATGTCTTATAAAGTT
This sequence comes from Candidatus Melainabacteria bacterium, assembly GCA_003258725.1. Classification (GTDB taxonomy): domain Bacteria; phylum Cyanobacteriota; class Vampirovibrionia; order Gastranaerophilales; family Gastranaerophilaceae; genus UBA6984. The sequence continues at coordinate 233,445 of QHMG01000005.1, read as the reverse complement.
TGCTAAAGTACCTTTTAAACCATATACATTTGTTTGAATTGCAACCGCACCGGCATTAGCAATAAAATTACCGTATGCATAATAATTCATAATATAGTTATAAGCCCCAAACAAAGCAAAGTTTATTGCACCAAACAAAATATAATACAAAAGATACTTAAAGTTTTTATATTTAAAAATAAACAACAAAACGAAAAATGTCATTGCTGGTACTGTTAAACCACCTGTTGACTTTGTACCGATTGCAATTGCATAACACAAAGCTGACATAAACAACGTAATTTTATTTTTATTTTTTAATGCATCTAAAAATAAGAACATTGTGTTTGTAACAAGCGCTGCAATTATAATATCTGTTTCGGTATCGCACATTTGAAGCAATACGCAAGCAAAAGACGACAAAATAAACAATGTCCATAAGCGCCTGCGCACACAAATTTTAAAGTACTCCATTAATTTGTAAACACCAATCATTGAAAAAATATACCCTGTAAAAGAGAAAAATCCCAAAAATGCAGTTCTATGTAAGAACATGTAAATCCAAGAGTACATAATTTCTGAATTAAAAGGGAATACGTTATTTCTAAATTCAGAAGTTGGAAAATGATTGATACTGTTATTTATAGCATAATGAACAGCTCTTAAAATATGATAAATTTTACCATCTCCGCTTGCGCCTGAATCAAAGAAACAAATGAATAGAGAGATTCCTACTAAAAATAACCAGCCTGCTAGTAGAATATAAAAACTTTTATCTAAATTAAAACAAGTTTTAACCCTTCTAAATGTAGGTCTGCAATCTACACTCCAAAGAGGTTTTCCTGCAACAAGCCAAGCAATTAAAACTAAAAATAGTATTACAACATTGCAAGTTAAAAACGGATAAGGCTTTAGCATTGGCTTAAACATTGATAAAATTTCTGCAATAAAAATTATTTGTGCAAAAGCGCTTATAAAAACATAAATTAAACCTTTTATAGACTTGTCTTTATCTAAAAGACTTGCAATAAGATATCCTGTCAAAAAAATCATCAAAAATGACAATATAAACAAAAAGGTTAACATACCACTCCTTAATCTCAAATTGTGTATACACAATTATAACATCTATTAAAATTTTAATTGTTAAATATTGTAAATAATAATAAGGCATGACAACAAATTATTTTTTTAGGGGCTTTCAATAGAATATAGATAGGAAATATATTTGTTTTTTGCATGCTAAAAATACAACCGATTATTACAAAATCGAATAATGCTCAAATTGGGGTACAATGTAGTGCGCCTAGATTTTTGTCGTATTCGTCTCCTATTAAATCTCCACTAGGAAAAGATGTATTTACAAAATCCGCCCGATTGGATAAGCAAACTCAAGTAGAGACTTTATCAGATAAATTAACAAACATTTCCTTTGAGGGTAAAAAGAAAAATAAGTATGAGCAAGGGCAAGAAATAGCTACTAATTTGAAAGAAATTTTCAAATCTAATTTTGGGGCTGTATCGACAAATGCTTTCAAAAAAGAATACGCAAAAATTGATAACAAAAATGTTATCCCTACAATAAAGGCGTATAACAAAATTTCACCAAAAATGTCTTTAATTGGTGCGATTTGTTCTGAAGTAGCAGACTATCCTGAAACAAGAATTAAAGCAGTAAATGGTATCATCGACAGATTAGTTTCTAACGGAAAAATCGTAGGGGTTCAAACAGAGCACTATAAAACAAGATTTGATGAAGAATTACAGGACCAATTTGATACAGTTTTGTTACCCGTAAAAGCAAAACATTTAAACAAAATTACAAATGCTTTTGTTCAAGCGATTGAAAACAAAAGTAATTTAACTGCTGAAGAAAGAGCTGATATAAAGAAAGCTGATATAAAAACAACTCAAACATACACAACAAAAATCCTATCTACAACCGCTAAAAAAGCTGAAAAATCATTGCAAGCCCAACAAGAATATGACGGTTGGTCTGCAAAACTTGGTGAACAAATTAAAAAATTATGGAAATCTGAAAACCAAGCACATTTAGTAAAAGAAGATATTGACACCTTCAAAGGTCAAGTTGGCGAGTTAAACAAACTTGTAGGAACAAAAGATTACAACAAAAAATTCAAAGAAATATTTAATATTGAATATGATCCCGAATTAATTGCAACTTACAAAGATAAAGAAGAAAAATTTGTTGCAGCATCATTGATTGCGACAGTTGAAAACAACTTCAAATCTGCAGTTCCAGACTTGTTGAACAAAAAACCTTTAACCGATAAACTTAGCTCTCCATACACAGCAAGCGCACCTATTGTAGTTGAATCAAGACAAGAAATGTATGAACGCAACTTGAATGCTTTTGCTAACTTTGTTGGAAAAGGTAATGTCGAAAAGGGTAAAGCTGAAATTCAAAAAACAATGAAGGATTACAAAATTACACCTAAATCAACTTTGAATGATAAATATGACGTACTTCAACGTATGGCAAACCGATATGAAAAGCGTTTACACCAAAATACAAGAAATGCTTTAGGCAAAAAATCTTTAATGGAAATGAAAAATGAATATGAAAATTCATATTATGCAGCATTTGGTGTTGATAACGATATTGCAAAACGTGTTGAAGATTATAGAGCCTCACAAAAATGGTCTGAACTTTTAGTTCAAGATACAATTTTATGTTCAGCTTCAATACCAATTTGGTTGATGACAGCAGGAACAGGGGTAATTCCAACATTAAAGATTGCAGCAATGCACTCAGCTGCAGACTTAGCTGTTTACGGAAGTGATAGATTATCTTCAAAACAAGGAATGACACAAAAAGAATTAAAAGAAACCTTAAAATGGACAGCAATTGACGGCACAACCGCTATTGTAAACCAATTATGCTATAAAAGCATAGAGGCATTAGTTTCACCTATTGCAAAAATGTCTGGTAAGGCAGCAAAAGTTTCAGAAATGGCTTTAACAGGTATGGCTGACATTGCTGTTGATTGCGGAATGGAATATTTAGGTTCAGGTAAAGTTACACTTCAAGGCATAGTTTACTCTGTAATCTTTACAGCCGCAGGTCAAATTGTTGATATGAAGGTTGAAGACAGCTCAAGAAAAGTTTTGTAAATTTCTTGTTAACATGAAGTCAATTAATATTAAGAACATGTTTTTAAATAGTTATGGAAATTACAAATTTAGGTTTTTACGGTTTAAACAAGCCTCAATTGCAGACTAAACCAGAAAAACATGACAACAAAGCGGTTGCAAACCACACAGACATCGTTTCTAAAGCTGGCAACTCTGCTATTAGAAGTATGGCAATGGCAAATATTCATAGAACAATGAATATTCGTCAAGCAGGAAACGACTACAAAGTTGAAGGTAAATACAAAATAATTGGCGAACAAACCGCAGAACAAGCAAACGATTTTTGGAAAAGTGTTGGTTATACCGATTCTCCATACAAACCAAATAAAAAAGCACAAATTATTGAATTAACTCAAGACACAAAATTCGTAAGAACTTATGACGGAAAAAATTCTGGAATGTATGGTTCTTGGGTAATGAAATATGACGATATAAAAGGCTTAAAACCAGAAGAAATTGCAGATAAATTTGCACTTCCGCAAGTTCCAAAATATATGTGTGACTGCACACTACCAAAAGGTACACAACTAAGAACTGGCGAATGTAATCCACTTTATGGTTGGAAAGGTGGCGGTCAACAGTTTGACATGATGGGCGCTAGAGTTGGCAAATTTGATAACGAAAGAGAAATTCCAACAAAATAATATTTTAAAACTTAATAGCGGTTTGCGTTGACGCAAACCGCTATTGTTTACTTATATATCAAATCCAACTTTTGTAGGTTTTGTTCTATCCATTAATAAATTAATAGCTTCATTAATTTTATCTATTTCTTCATTATTGTCTTTTGCGTATTGAATAAAATACTGTCTCAATTCTACAATTTGTTCTTGCAAATCTTTATGCTCAATTGATAATTTTCTAATTTGCACAAAAGCTCTCATAATATTAATATTTACGTTCACTGCAATATCAGAATTTAATAATCCTGACAACATAGCTACGCCTTGTTCAGTAAATACATAAGGAAGTTTTGTTTTTCCACCCTTTGTTGAAGTCACAAATTGTGACTTCAAATTTTGCCATTCTTCTTTGGTCAATTGGAACATAAAATCAGCAGGAAAACGTTTTAAATTTCTTTTTACAGCTTGATTTAAAACCTTAGTTTGAACTTGATATAGTGTTGCTAAATCACTGTCTAAAATAATTTTTTGATTTCTAACCTCATGTATTAAACTCTGAATTAGTATCAAATTTTCTGTCATTTTTACACCTCAATAAGATTATAGCATAAATCTTCATAAATGTACATTTTAAATTGACACAAACCGCTATTGTTTATTGTTCTCTAGCATGTTACAATATGTAAAAATATCTACTCAAAATGTACTAAAAATGGCAAAATTACGCAATTTTTTTTATGTTCAAACGTTAAAACTCATGTAGTACTATATTTTCGGATAGGTTATGACAGAAGGAAATTTCTTAAAACTAGGTAAAAACGGGCAATCCGTTGATCTTAACAAATTAAAATCGGGCATTAAAGCTGATGCATTCAAAGATGATGTAAAGGCTTTGGAAATTTTTACTGCAAGCGATAAAAACAAAAACGGCGTCTTAGATTTAGACGAAGTTTCTCTTTTTAAGGATAAATTGACTCAAGCTGCAGGCGATGACAAGGTTCTTACCGAAAAAGAAACTAAACAAATTTTAAAAGACCAAGAACATAAAGAACAATACAGAAAGTCAAAAGTTAAATCTCAAGATGTTTTTGACTTTGTAAACAAGTACGCACAAGCAAGTGAAAATTCAAAGGTTAAATCATCTGAAGTTAAAGGTGAACAAAGAATTGTAACTTATGAAGATGGTGCACAAGAAATTATCAATAAAGATGGTTCAAAAGTTATTACAACTGTTAGCGGTGCAATAAAATCAGTTAAAAATGTTGATAAAGATGGCAATTTAGTAAGTGAAGAACGTACTAATGAAGAAGACGGCTCTGTTGAGAACTTCGTATTTGGCGAAGATAATTCAATGAAATCAACTTTAACAAACGCAGACGGCTCTGTTTTAACAAAAACTTACGACACACAAGGCAACCCAACTTCTGCAGTTTTACAAGACGATAAAGGTACTCATGAAATTGGCTTAAGCGGTTTTGCAACTGGAAAAATTGTAAGAACAGTCGAAGGCAAGGGTACTCCAGAAGAAAAAACTATTCAATACGACTATACAAACGATAATTCATACACCCAAACAACAACTCAAGGCAATGTAAAAAGTACAACTGTTGTAGAAAATAATGAATTTGTTTCAAGTGTTGCTACACAATATGATAGCGAAAATAGACCGGCTCAATCTTTAGAAATTGGCAAAGATGGTACAAAAACAGAAACTTTATACAAAGAAGGTAGAAAAGTTCATGCTCAAGTAACAAATCCAGACGGTTCTGTTCGCCATGCAAAATATGACGGCAAGGGTCATACATTAGTAGTTGTTCAAAATGGTGAATCTATTGAACATCTAGCAAAATCTTTCAATACAACAAAAGCAGAAATTGTTGCCGCAAACAAAGGTAATGTTCACGGTTCAAGAGATAATGCCTACTTTGAAGCTGGTCAAGAAGCTAGAATTGCCGGTGAATTATCACCAAACCACAAAGGTTTACGTGGACGTAAATCTTCCCAACAAGTAAAAGCACAATATGCTCAAGACGAAGCTCAAAGAGTTGCGCAACGCTTAAATGGTAAAGAAACAAAAGAAGTTTCAGTAGGTAAAAATTACTCAAATTGGTATCAATATTCAAGAGAAATGTTAGCTTCTGAAGGTATTACAAAGCCTACAAATGAACAAGTAAACGATAGAGCTAACGAACTTAGAATAATGAATCCAACAATTGAAGTTCCTAAAAAAGGCTCAAAATTAACAGCATTAAAAACACAAGCTGAAATCAGACGTGAAGAAGAATTAAGACGTCAACAAGAATTAAGACGTCAACAAGAAGCTCAACAAAGTGGTGCAACTCAAGGTAGCGCAAAACCTTCACAAGCTCAACGCACAGAAGAAAAACAAAAAGCTCAACGCAAAGCCGTTGCAACAAAACAAGGTACCGCAATCGCAAGTAGCTTGCATAAACAAATGCACGCAGCAACTTGGGATTCAGTTTCAAAGCCAGAATTTCAAGCAGAATTAAGAAAAATTAATGCTGGCAATGTTGTTGAAACATTAAGAGCATATCAAAAAAAATCTCCAGATGAATCAATGATGGAAGCTATTTGGGACGAAAAATCAAGTAAAACTTTGGATTCTTCAAAAGACCCAAGAAAAACTGCCATCAATGGTATTACTAGCAAGTTATTACAAAGAGCAAAATCTGTCGGTGTAGATGCTTCTCATATTGCTAATTTCAAAAAAGAAATGAGCAAATATAACAACGACAAAGAAGGTGCAAGTGAAGTAATGTATGGCTTAATGCAAGCTATCGAAAATAGAGAAGCTATGTCAAAAGCCGACATTAAAGCTGCTCAATCTCGCACACCTCACCAACAAAAAGTAGCAACAGTAACTTTATTAAACGCACAAGTTAGAGGCGCAAGAAAAGATTTACAAACTCAATTAGACCACGACGGTTGGGCTGGTAAAACTGTTGATTGGATGAGTGGCGCTTGGAATTCTAAAAACAGAGAAAGTGCCGTAAAAGCAGATTTAAACACAGCTCAACACCAAGCAAACGAATTAGCTAGAACAAAAACAGATGCTGAATTTAAAGCTAAGTTTAAAGAAACTTATGGCGTAGAATTTGACCCAGTACAAGTTGCGGGATATCAAAAGAAATCTGCACAATACAAAAAAGCATCAGCTCATTATTCAGTTGAAACATCTTTCAATTCAAAAATGAAAACCTTAATGTCTAGCACAACTCTTAGAGAAGAAAGTCATTACCAAGCATACCCTAATGGTGGTGGTCAAGTTGTGACAACTGCAACAAAAGAACAAGTTTATAATAGAGAATTAAACCACTTTGCTAACTTTATAGGTATGGGCAACTCAAAAGCTGGCTTACAACAAATCAATGCCGAAATGAAAAAAGCTGGCATTAACCCTAAAACTGCATCAATGGATAAGAAATATGAATTTTTATCAAAACGTGCAAAATCTTGTAGCACATTATTACATCAACAAACAATGCGAGCTACAGGAGGTAAGTCATTCCGTCAAGTTAAGAGCGAATATGAAAGCTCTTACACTGCAACCTTTGGTACCAAAAACAATGTTGCAAGACGTGTTAGAGACTATAACGCTTCACAAGAAACAGGCGCTTACGTATTAAAACAAGGTATCAAAACAGCAGGCGCAGTAGTAATTGGTATCGCAACAGGTGGTACAGCAGTTCCATTATTGGCAGCAGCTGCAGGCTCAACAGCGTTGTCAATTACAGTTGATGCTTCAGATAGAGCATCTTCAAAAGACGGTTTATCAATGCAAGAGTTCACGCAAATTGCAGGTAACGCCACAATTGACGGTGTTACAACTGTTCTTAGCGGTGGCGCATCAAAAGCAATCGGCAATTTAGGCTTAAACAGAGCAGCAACTTATGCGCTTAGAACTGCCTCTGATACTGCAATTGATGCAGGTTCAGAATACATAAAAACAGGTCAAGTAACTCTTGAAAACACAATCATTTCAGCTGTTTCATCTTTAGGCGGTCAATATGTTCAAAACAAATTAGAAGATCGTGCAATGGCAAAAGCATTTGAAATTGATGAAAGCAAATTAGATGATATAAATAGCGGTTGGTTAGGCGCAGCCACAGACGAACACCACCGTTATACAACAACACTTTCTGCAACAGAAGCAGGAAATGCACCAGCTCGTCGTGCATTAGTTGGCAATGGCTTTGAAGTTCAATCTGGCGAAGCTAGAGGCATCACTTATGATGTAAGAATGTCTCAACACAACGAATCGGTTGCTGATATTGAAAACTTATTGGGCAATGGTTCATCAAGAACAGAATTCGGCGCTGGCTTAGTAGGTCTTGAAGACAGATTTAGAGCTAGCGGTACTGCAGGCTCTGCACTTGAAGGTGACAACGTAAAAGGCTGGGGCACATTTAGTCAAAACGATAAAGTTCAACAAATGGGCTTGCAAGATAGATTAGATATCGTTCAAGATGCTGGTAACATGGCTGGTATGGCTTATGGCGATAGAGAAATTGCTCACAACGGTTGGAAACAACAAACTCAAGTTTCAGCAGAAAACGGTTTTCACGCAAAAGCTCTTGAAAAAGACGGCGTAGTAATGGTTGTATTCAGAGGCTCTGATGATATGGGCGACTTAAGAGTTGACCACCAAATGCTTTCTGGAAAATTACCAGACCAATTCCAAAACGCAGTAGACTTTATGGAACAAGTTAGAGCAGCAAATCCTGACAAGAAAATTGTCGTTACAGGACACTCCTTAGGTGGCGCTTTAACTGAATTAGTTTCATCTAAATACGACGACGTTTTAGGTATTTCTTTTGACGCAGTTGGTACAAGAAGTTTAGTTGATTCTGCTGACGGTGTTGCAAGAGGTTTAAAAGACCATAATAACACTATCAACTACATAGTTAACGGAGATATTATTTCTAACGCATCAGAACACGTTGGTAATGTAACACTTGTAAACGAAGTCGCAGACGTAACAAGAGGCGGTAAAATCCAAAGCCCACACGCAATTGGTAACTTCTCTGGTACAAACAATACTTCCTTGCAAGGTGTTGAAGCTGGTATGGTTCAACGAACACTTGACGCAGCTAGTGCTTCAAGGAGTCAAGCTGCAGCAAAAGGCTTAACTTTAGACAGCGCAATTGCAAAATCTGCAAACGGACAAGTCGCATTTGACGATAAAACTTTCAAAAAAATTCAAAAACAATTTGCAGCTGATGTAAACACATTAAATGTTGACTTAAAGGCTATGCAAAAACAAATTGATGCAGTTACAGACCCTGCTCAAAAAATTGCATTACAAAAAATCTTAGACAAGAGAAAAGTTGATATCACAGTAAATACTGACATTAAATCACGAACAACTGTTTTACAACAAATGTCAGGCGATGAAGTTAATGAAATTTTGGCTAGAGACTACGGTTTCAAAGAACCTGGTTTCTTAGGCGGAGAAACTCCATCAGCGTTAGTTCAAACAGACAAACCGACAAAATTTGTACGTGTATACAACGACGGTCAACCAGTAAAAGAAGGTGAATGGTCTTCATTTGCAAAAGGTGCTTGGTTAATGCCTTATGATGAAATCGAAGGTTTAACTGCGGCTCAAATCAAAGACAAATTTGCACTTCCTGCAATGCCTAGATACGTTGTAGAAGTAGAAGTTCCTGAAGGCGTTCAAATGTACACAGGTAAATGTAATCCACTTGAAGGCTGGGGTAACGGTGGCGGAACTCAATACTTCTTAGTTGGTGACAAAAAACCAAAAATCTACGGCGGAATGAAAGCATTACCACAATAAAAGGATAAATAAATGCCAGAAGTTAGTTTTGAAGAAAATAAATTAAATATAGACGATAAATCAATTAGCTTTGATTTGAACATTTACAACGCAATTGTTCTAGACGATAAAGTTGTCGTTATGCTTGATGTACCAAATGAAAATCCAATGTTAGATAACATTATTGCATTTGATTTTACAGGTCAATTTCTTTGGACAGTTCAACCGTTCAAAGAAAGATTTCCTGAAATAAAAATGACAACACCTTATGTTGGCATGTTCAAACGAGATGACGGAAACATTAATGCAACTAATTTTTATGGAATTTGTGTAGAAATTTCAGCAAAAGACGGTAAAATTTTATCAAAAGCAACTTCAAGATAATTATAAAAATTTGTACTAGAATTTTTTCTTGAAAAAACTTAACAAAAAGTACAAATAATTAATTTCAATGGTTGACAATCCTTTTTGCTTGTTGTTATATAGATAGTACAATAACACTTAGCTGTATTTTTGTGCTGAAAAGTCCAACTAAGGTTTAGGCGAAAAATTAATAAATCATATATAAGGAGAAATTATGCCAACAATCAATCAGCTTGTACGTCGAGAACGTAAAAAGCTAGTAGACAAAACAAAATCACCAGCCTTGATGGAATGTCCTCAAAGACGTGGTGTTTGCACAAGAGTTTATACAACAACTCCTAAAAAACCAAACTCAGCACTAAGAAAAGTTGCCAGAGTTAAGTTAACAAATGGATTTGAAGTTACTTCATACATTCCAGGTATCGGACACAACCTACAAGAACACAGCGTTGTTCTTATTCGTGGTGGTAGGGTTAAAGACCTTCCAGGTGTTAGATATCACATCATCCGTGGTACTTTAGATACTGCAGGTGTTGCAAATAGAGCACAAAGCCGTTCTAAATACGGTGCTAAACGTGCTAAAGGAGGTAAATAATGTCAAGACGTTCTAAACCAGCAAGAAGAATTCCTGCTGCAGATCCAATGTATAACAGCGTAGACGTATCAAAATTCATCAACAGAATTATGAGACGTGGTAAAAAATCTTTGGCTGAAAGAATTTTCTATTCAACTTTAGAAAGAATTAAAGAAAGAACTAACGAACAACCAATGGAAATTTTTGAAAAAGCATTAACAAATGCAACTCCATTGTTAGAAGTTAAAGCTAGACGTATCGGTGGTTCTACTTACCAAGTACCTCTAGAAGTTAAAGCAGATCGTGGTTTCGCTCTTTCTTCATCTTGGTTAATCGCAGCAGCTAAAAACAGAAGCGGTAAATCATTCATTGATAAATTAACAAGTGAATTAATTGATGCTTCAAACGGTGCTGGTCAAGCATGCAAAAAACGTGAAGATACTCACAAAATGGCTGAAGCTAACAAAGCTTTCGCACACTACAGATACTAATTTTAAAATTGGTTATAAACAAAAAAGAGTCACAGAAATGTGGCTCTTTTTTTATCTTAACAAGTCCATTTTCACTCATTGTAACTCCTATAAAAATTGTTGTTTTAAATTTATTAATATTAAAAAAAAATTTATTGACATGCCTTATAAGGTTAGTATAAACTTTTTTTTACGTAGGAGATATATTTTATTTATAGGGAACTTGTTTACGGGGGAGTAACAAGAGAAGAATACAAGAAGTATTTTTTACGACGCACATTATAACAGACATTAAGGTTTAAATTTATTTTTGAACATTAATTATAGAGTAGCAAATTTTTTGAAAGGAGAAAGACATGAAAAAATTATTCGCAACTTTAGCTTTATTATCAGTTATGGCTATGCCAGCAGTAGCATCTGAACCATTTGGTATCGTATACCAAGATACAACTCACCAATTATTAGGTTCTGGTTCTGTTGCTCCAGCAAAAATGGGTACAGCAACTTGCACATCATACTTCGGTATTGTTGCATTAGGCAACTGCAGTGTTAAACAAGCTATGCAAAACGGCAGAATTAACTCATTATCACACGCTGACCAAGCAACTAAAAACATTTTAGGCTTCAAAAAAGTTACAACAAGAGCTTTCGGTCAATAGTCTGATTTAAAGTTTAAATACTTTTAAGGGGCGAAGCGATTAACCGCTTCGCCCCTACTTATAATAATTAATTCATTTTAGAAACGTAATCAAATTCTTTTATACAATCTTCTATCAAGTATGGCATTTCTGTATGAACATCTTCAATTATTTATACATTTGAATTTCTGGGGCAAAGGTCAATGATGTAATATTTTTATTTACACCTGCGTTTGCCTCTATGTGGCTTATGCAAAGCATCATCACAACTGCAACTGACACGATTGATAAAATTTTTAGTTTCATTTACTATCCTTTTTTACGTAAAACTGATAATTTCATTAAAGATTTTGATTGCAAATTTATCTGTCATTGCGGAAATAAAATCAATTACAGACTTTCTATAAGATTGTTGATTTTTATAATCATAAACAACCTTGTTTTGGCATTGCATTCTTTCTTTTTCGTCCAAAGCAATCTCAGTATATCTTACTAACCATTTTCTAAAATAAGATGTTAGCGTTGGGTACAATGTAGCTTCTTTTTCTATTGCACCTAGTATATCTTCTCCAAAATATTTATCAACTTTTTCGAAAATTGTTTCAATAATCAACCTTGCATATTTTTTGAAAGGTTTCAATCTATCATGACCACAAATATTTTCAGTATTATAAGCCTTGATAACTCTCATCATTTCAAATGTGCTATCGGTAAACTTCAAACCTTCTTCAATATTTGAGTTTTGGCATAAGTCTCGAATAAAGTAGTAAGTCAAAATATTTGTGCTTACGTTTTGCAATCTTTCGTTTGGAAACGCAACTTGAATAATATGTTCTAATTCTTTCTTTTGAGTTTCAGTTAAAATGTTGTAAATCAAAGCATCTTCAATATCTCTGCCCAAATATGCAATAGTATCAGATAATTTTACAACACAGCCTTCATAAGTGAATGGCGATAAGTGACTTGCGAATTGAATTGAAGACAAATCACAAAATTCATCTCTCGGTTTTAAAACTTTATCGTTAACTTCACCACAGTGACAAACAATGCCGTCACGAACCGCATAAGTTAAGTTCAAATTTTGTTGATGACCTTGATAATCTGGTAATGTTTCTAAATTATCAACAAAATTCAAACTATTACCTTCATGCCAAAATCGTTTTTGAATACCGTACTCGTTCACAATATCGTTTAAAATGTATTCGCCTTGATGTCCGAATGGTGCGTGACCCAAATCGTGCCCAATTGCGATTGCATTTACAAGTTCTAAGTTCAAGTTCAAAACTTTTGCAATTGTTTCAGCAATTGATGCAACATGACAAACATGCTCAATACGTGTACAAATATGGTCATTGTCTGTTGCAAAGAAAACTTGCGTTTTATTTTTTAAACGCCTGTACGCAGTCGAATGTAAAATTCTATGCTCATCACGTTCAAATGGTGAACGCTTGTCATAATCTGTTTTATAGATTTCTGTCATGCGAGAAATTGCTTGTTCATATTTAGGGTTACCCTTAAACATAGCCACTCTTGAAAAATCTACAATTTGTTTTTCTGTTCCATTAATTAAATTTTCAGTCATAGCAAAAGTATAGCGCATATTTTAAAACAACAAATACATTAAATATATGAAATTTATGTATAAATTTGTAAACAAATCTAAAAATACCCGCAATAAATTTTATTTTTATTGGTTTATAATATTATAGTAATATAAAAATAGGAAGATTTATGGACTACTCATTAGGAATTAACAACAAGACACTAAAACGTAACGTTGGTGACGTTTTGCAACAATATGACAAAGACGGAAACGGTTTAAACAACTCAGAAATAAAAAACCTTGTAAAAGGTTCTGTTTCAATATTTGGAAAACCTTTTGTAAAAGACAAAACAATTCAAAAAATTCAAGGTCAATTTGATGCAAACAAAGATGGTATTGTTTCAGAAAAAGAAATTGACGCATTCTTGAAAAATAAATATAACATGAAACTTGAAGACGCAAAGAAAATGAATGTAAAAAAATTTGTTGATACCCTTCAAGCTAAAGATGAAGCCAGAAAAAAGGCAGAAAAGAAATAAAATTCAGATAACAAAATTTTCTTAAAGGCGGTCAAAACGTGGTTTTGACCGCCTATTGTATTGTAAAATTTACCGATTATAATATATAAGTGTAAAAAATACAATTTAAAACATTTTTATATAAGGGATAATTTTATGATTAAGCAAAAAAGAAACAAAACAAAAATTGTTGCAACTCTTGGACCTACCAGTTGCGAGGAAGAAATTATTGAACAATTGGTTTTAGCTGGGGCTACAATGTTCCGCTTAAACACTTCTCACAACACAGCAGAAGAACACGCAAAAACTATTGATAAAATCAGAGCAATCGAAAAAAAATTAAAAATATTTATTCCAATTTTAGTAGACTTGCAAGGTCCTAAAATCAGAGTTGGAAACTTGATTAAGCCAATTCCACTTGAAGTAGGTATGGAATTAGTTTTGGAATACGGTTTAGAACAAACAGACCCTGAAATTGTACCTGTAGACTACAAAGGTATTGCTGATGACGTTCACGAAGGCGAATATATTTTGTTAGACGACGGCAAAATCAAAATTCAAGTAACTAAAAAGGAAGGCAAAAGAGTTCATGTTAAAGTATTACACGGCGAATTGTTGAAACCAAGAAAAGGTATCAATGTTCCTGGTGGTACAGGTAGCGTTTCAGCTATTACTGAACGTGACGTTGAATTTATTAAATTTGCCGTTGAACACGAGGCTGATTACATTGCCTTGTCATTTGTTAGAGACAAAGACGACATTTTGTTAGCAAAAAAATACATTAGTCACTTTGGCGCAGATATTCCTGTAATTTCTAAAATTGAAAAACCTGAAGCCGTTGAAAATATTGAAGAAATTTTAGATGCAACAGACGCAGTAATGGTTGCAAGAGGCGATTTAGGTATTGAATTGTCACCAGAAAAAGTGCCAATGGTTCAAAAACAAATTATTGAATCTGCTTTCAATCACAGAAAAACTTGTATCGTGGCAACTCAAATGCTTGAATCAATGATTGAAGAACCAATTCCAACAAGAGCAGAGGCATCTGACGTTGCAAACGCAATTCTTGATGGCGCAGACGCAGTAATGTTATCTGGCGAAACTGCAATGGGAAAATACCCTGTTGAAGCAGTTAAAATGATGGCAAAAATTGCTAGAGATGTTGAAAGCAGTCCTTTCTGCTGTTATAACATTGATTTAGAAATGAACGAAGATTACGAACCTACACCCCAAGCAATTGCAAGCGCAGCAGTAAAAATGGCTGATTACTTGGGCGCAAAAGCAATCCTAGCCTTTACTCACACCGGTTACACAACAAGATTGTTGTCAAAATTAAGACCACAAGTTCCTGTTATTGCCGTTTCTGATATGGAAAAAACTTGCAGAAAATTGAACTTATATTGGGATATTCACCCAACTTTAAAAAATTGGGACGTAGATTTGACTGACAACTTGTTGAAAAAAATAGACAAGTTACTACTTGAAAAAACTACATTCCAAAAAGATGATAGAGTTATCATTATCGGTTCAATTCCAAAATTAATCACAGGTAGAACAAACTTTGTTCGTGTACATAGAATGTGCGCTTTCCAATAATAGAGGTAAAAAAATGAAAACACCATTAAACTTTAAAGTTGATAAAGAAAAATGCATAAAATGTGGTTTATGCGCTAAAGATTGCTTAGTTAAAGCAATACAAATAGACGAAGAAGGTTATCCTTATAGCAATGCAACAAATTGTTTAGGTTGCCAACACTGTCTTGCAATTTGCCCAAACGGCGCAATTTCGTCTTTTGACAGAAATCCAGACAATTCTGCACCAAACAGACATAGCGTAAATTCTGACGACTTTATGAACTTAATAGAAAATAGAAGAAGTTGCAGACAATACAAACACGAAAATATTGATAAAGAAAAAATGCAAAAGTTGAAAAATATGCTAAATTGGGTTCCAACGGGCTGTAACTTTAAGGATTTGCATTTTTCATTCATTGAAGATATTGATGTAATGGAGTCTGTAAAAGACGATTTGTATACAGATTTACAAAAAATCGTAAAATTTATGCCATTTGGTTCAAAACTAAAAAGCTACAAAAACGCAATTATGAAACGCAATAATGACTTTATTTTTAGAGATGCACCTCATGCGGTTATTGTTTCTGTAAACAAAAAAGCACCTTGCAAAGATATTGACCCAACAATTGCTTTGAGTTATTTTGAATTATATGCACAAACATTAGGTCTTGGAACTTTATGGTGCGGTCTAGGTTTCTGGACAATTCCACTAAGCAAAAAAGTTATGAAACGTTTGGAAATTCCAAAAACTCACAAAATCGCTTATGTAATGTTGTTTGGTAATCCTGCGGTTGAATACAAACGAGGAATTCAGCCAGAATATTACAACATAACAACTGTAAAATAGGTTATAAATGAAGAAAATACTTAGTCTTAAATTTGCAATTTTATTCTTAATTTTAGGATTAGGTATTTTCTTTTATCCATTTTTTACAAGCAATTTTGAAGCATTGGCAGGAGATTATATTGATTCAAGGTATATAGCTTATTTATTAGAACATTTTTGGTTATACGTACAACAAATCGCACCCCACCAAGCCTTGTGGAGTCCCCCAATGTATTATCCTTCAACAAATACACTAGCAACTTCGGATTGCTTGTTCGGACTCGGGTTAATTTACGTGCCATTGAGATTTTTATTTGATAGCTATAATTCGTTTATGCTAACAGTTATAGCTCTTTGCACACTAAATTTTGCAAGTTTTTATTATTTGCTTAAAAAATATTTCAAATTTAATGACTTAGCTTGTGCTTTTGGTAGTTTCATATTCACTTTTTGCTTATTTAGACAAGAACAATTGAGACATGTTCAAATTTTCAGTCAATTTTTAAGCGTTTTTGCAGTAATTTTCTTCTTAAAATCAAAAGATAAAAAATGGTTTTCATTTATTGGTACAATATTTTTGGCATTGCAACTTTATACAAGTTTTTATCTTGGTTGGTTGTTCTTCTTCGCATTAGGCTTAACTTTAATAATTTTCTTATGCTTTAAAGATTACAGAACTCAATTATTTTCATTTATAAAAAATTACTACAAAATAATTTTGAGCAACCTTGTATTTTACGCAATTTTAATTGCGCCATTAGCCTATCATTATTTACAAAACGAGGTTTTGAAATTTCCATTTGAAGTTGTAAAAATGTTCCAAACGACAATTTTAAACGGAATTTTAAACAATAGCTTTTTAGATAACCTTATTTTCTTTAAGCTAGAAGGTTTTAGCGAAAATACTTATTATGGACTTGGAATTTTCACAACTTTATTTTTAATTTACGGACTAATCAAATTAAAAACGTATAGAAGATATTGCATTGCAATTATATTATGCGTTCTTTCGATAATGAATTTCATATTTATCGAAAAAATAATTTATGATTACGTAATTGGCGGTGGGGCAATTAGAGCTTTAGTAAGATATTTCAATATCTTAATTCCAATATTTGCAATAATTTCAGCTTATACGATACAAAACTTGAACAAAAATGTTATAAAATGGCTTATCATTATTTTGATTGCAGTTGAACAAATTTCAGTATTTCCATTGTTTGAATGGACAAAAACTGGGGCTGAAAACATTATAAACAGTTATAATGTTCCAAAAACCTGCAACGTGATTTTTATTGATTATAGTAAAATTCCAACCTCTAGCAATATTGAGCTTGATAAATACGAAGTTGACGGAATGTGGGTTGCATTAAGAAATAAAATTTACACCGTTCATGGTTATGGAGCATCAATACAACCTCGTAAACAAACAAAACTTCAACCCGAATGTATTTTAGAGTTGAAATAATAAAAAGATAACGCAACACACTTCGTTTGCGTGGTATGACGGAAGGTTATTTTTTCTCGACAATAGCTTGAGTGATATATCAATATTTACGAAACAACAGCAATTGTGCATTGTTTGAACGTAGTGAGTTTGCACAATTTTAGTTGAGTAATTATATTGATTTGAACGAAAGCGTGTCGTGGCTTTTGTGAAACTTTTGCCACCAAAAGTTTCCCTACGGAGTAAATTTAGATGAATTTTGATATATTCAGTTAAATAAAGAAAAGGCGCAGGCTTTCAGCCTGCGCCTCTTTGTTTCTTTAACCTTTAGACTTATGCCATTGGTTTTAGAGAATTTCTGTAAATTGCTTCAACAACTTCTTTGCCATCACCACAAGGACCGATTGCAAGCAATCCAGCAAGTGATGGAGTTTCGTAAGTTAATTTAACCAACTTTTCAACATCAGCTTCAGAGAAGCCTTCATCTTCTAATTTTTCAGCTACGCCAACTGATTTCAACCAAGTTTCAACCCCTTTAGCAGCTTTGTCAGCTTCTTCAGGAGCGCCAGTTAAGCCAGAAACTAATGGAGCTAAAACATCAGCTAATACATAAGATTGGTTAGCATAGATTTCTTTAATTACAGCTGGTAACAACATTGCTAAACCTAAACCATGTGATAATTCAGGTTTTACACCGCTTAGAGGGTGTTCAAGAGCGTGTGTATAGTGTAATAAACCGTTATCAAAACTTACACCACCCATCATAGCTGCATAAGCTAAGAAATATCTAGCTTCTAAATCTTCTGGATTTTCAATTGCTTTTGGTAAGTATTTTGCAACTAATGCAACAACTTCTTTTGCAAGTGTGATTGCATAAGGTGATGCAACAGTTGAGGTTGCAGCTTCTACAACGTGGTTTACAGCATCAATTGAAACGTAACGTGTTTGTTTTGGTGATAATTTAACCATTAAAGCTGGATCGTCAATTGCAAAAGTTGGATAAATACAATCGTAAGCGATAGCAGGTTTAAAGTTCTTTTCTGGAACAGTAACAACTGCAAATCTATTTGTTTCTGTACCTGTACCGTGAGTTAGGTTGATTGAAACAATCGGAGCAGCTTTTTCTGGAGTGAATTTAAATTCATAAATATCTTCTGCTTGTTTATCATTATATTCAAGTAAGATAGCTACTGATTTACCAGCATCAGTAGGAGAACCACCGCCGATAGCAATAACCGCTTTTGCACCAAAGTCACGAGCCATCTTTGTAGCGTCGTTTACGTGGTGAGTTGTTGGGTTTGGAGTAACTTGGTCAAAGTTTACATAACCAATGCCATTGTCTTTTAATGCTTTTTCAACTACGTCCCAAGCGCCTGTTGCTTTATAAGCATTTCTACCTGACATAACAATAACTTTATCTACATTTTTTGCTTTTAAGTTTTTTAAAATATCATCAATTTTTTTGATAGCACCAACACCAAAATAAACAGTAGTGCGAGTTCTAATTTCTTTTACATCATTAATGTTAACATTTTTTTCCCACATAAGAATTCTCCTTCTTTAATTATTAACAACAATATTATTTGCTAAACAAAAACTAAAGTAAAGTATTAGTAAAAAACTTGATTTAATCATCTTTTTAGCTTATTCAATAAATTCAAACATTATGATAAATTTGAATTATGTTTAAAAAGAATTTGGAAGCTATAAGAAAAGTTAATAAGGTATTGGCATACAAACTTGAACATGTCACACTTGAAGAAGCCTCTAGAAATTTGAGTGCAATCAAAAACGAATTTGGCGAATATATATTAACCAGAAATAACAAATACGTTGATGATACACCAAGCCCTATTGCAAGCGCTAAGGCAATTTATGCTGAACAGATTAAATCTGCAACATCAAGACACGATTTTATCGTAATTTTTGGACTAGGCTTGGGAAATTTACTAGATTATGCACATTCAGAAAGTGTCACTCAATTAATTCTTTATGAACCTGAAATTGATATTATTCGCTTCACTTGCGAATACGTTGATTTAACTAAATATTTTAAAGACGGTAGGCTTTATATAACAAACAATTTGACAGATTGCACAAAATATATTGGCGAGAAATATTTGCTTGAGGATAAGATTGAATTTTTATTCTTAAAAAATTATGTATTGCAAAAGCCAAGCGAATTTACCGTTTTAACAGAACGTATTTTTGAAACTTGTCAAGAAAAAATTGTTGATATGAACACTATAAAAAAGATGTCAAAAATTTGGATTGATAACTCAATTAAAAGTTTTACTAACTTTAAGCAACGCTATCCTGTAAATTTGCTAGAGAATAGATTTAAAAATAAAACAGCTTTAGTTTTAGGTGCAGGGCCTTCATTAAAGGATAATATTGAAAAAATTAAACAAAATAGAGAAAATTTTGTAATTTTTACAGTACATAGAACTTTAGAGACCTTGCGTAAAAACGGAATTACACCTGATTTTTGTGTAATTGTTGACGCCCAATGGGTAAAGCAATCTTTTACGCAAGATTTGGAATATTTAAAAGATATTAATTTTATTGTCGACATAAAAGCGGATAATTACGTATATTCATTACAATGCAAAAATTTGTTCACATATTTTACTAAAAACAGTATTTGCGCACAAAAAATTGCAACAAAAATGCTAGGCGAAATAAAATTACTTGAATCTGCTGGTACAAGCACAATTACAGCATATAAATGTGCGAGATTACTGGGATGTAAAAACATAATTTTTGCTGGTGTAGATTTAGCCTTCAAAAATGATACAGCTTATTGCGACGACAAAAATGTAGTTACAAACACACAATCTAGCGTAAAAATTCAGAATATTGTTCACGAGACAACAGAAATAAAAAGCATTACAGGCGAATACATAAAAACTCGTGTCGATTATGCTTGCTTCATAAAACAATTTGAGGCATTTTTTGCACAAGACAAGAATGTAAATTTATTTAATTTAACTACATTTGGCGCATTTATTAATGGAATGAAGTACGATAATTTAGAAAATATAATTCAAATTATAAAGCCTGAAAAAACTGATGCCCGAGAAAATTTAGATAATTTTATTGATACAACAACTTTTAACCCTCAAAAGTTGATTGACAAGGCAAAAGAAGTTTTCAAAGAGGAAGAAGCACGAATACAACCACTTATCAATGCTATTGATGAATGGTTTGAAATGTACTTAGAACACCCTTCCTTCTTTGATTACGCAACAAATATTATAACAAAAATAACATCTTCAATGATTTTGAGCGAATATGTTCAAATAGAATTGTTGAGATTTACCAAACTTGTTTTGGACAAAGACGAAGAAAAGAAAAAAATGTTTGTGCTTGAGTTATTCAAACAAATAAAAACCTTCTACAAAAATTTGAATAACTTAACATAATATTGCATTTTTTAGGCGCAATATGCTATTATTCTAGGTATTATGAAAGACTTAAAAAATATTTTAAAAACAGCTGTTGATAAAATTAAATCAACCGTAGAAAAAGAGGACATACCTCTAAAAGATGCATTTGAAGAAATGGATAGAGAACTTGAAGAAGCTGAAGCTGCTTATGGAAAACCTCTTTTCCCTGATGATGGCGAAAAGATTTCTATTGATGAACATTACATGAAACTTTTAGGCTTCAAATCAGAAGAAAATGTAGACTTTGACGAAATCAAGGCTCACTACGAAACTTTGATGAAAAAGTTTGCACCAGAAAACTTTGCTGACGACGAAAAGAAAAAAGCTACAGCAGAAAAACGTATCAATATGATAAAACAAGCATATCAATATTTTGAAAATAAACACGCTACACAACAGGAAGAGGAAGAAAACTAATGAACATTTTCAAACAATTATTTAAAGTATTACAATCATTTTTACATGCATTTGTAAACCATATTCAAGACCCAATCTTAATGGCTGAACAAGCTATTAGAGATTTAAAAAAAGACTATGATGCAAGCATGAAAAACCTTGCAGAAGTAAAAGCGCTTGCAATTGAAGCAAAAGAAGTTATTGCACAACAAACAGAAGTTGCAAAAGACTACGAAAAGAAAGCCCTAACAATCGTTCAAAAAGGTCAAAATGGAGAATTAGATGCAGCTAAAGCCGACAGATTAGCTTCTGAAGCTCTAAAGAAAAAACAAATGGCTATTGAAATGATTAAAAAATCAACTTTAGACGTTAAAAATTATGAGTCTATGGCTAACACTATGGAAACAAAAATTGACAACTTAAAACAACAAATTAACCATTGGGAAGGTGAAATTAAAACTCTTAAGGCTCGTCATAAAGTTGCTATTACATCACAAAAAATTAATAAACAAATGATTTCTATGAGCGACAACAATGCTCAAGCTCTTTTAGAAAACATGAAAGAAAAAGTTAATAAAGAAGAGGCTCTTTCAGCTGCTTATAACGAAATGACATCAATCGAAAACGATATTGATGCAGAAATTAATGCAGCGATTGGAACTCAATATTCAAATGATGTTCAACAACAATTGTTAGAATTAAAAAAACAAGTTGCACCTCAATATCTATTAGAACAAAAAGATATTCAAGAACAACAATAAGAGCTATCACAAACAGAAAATAAGGAAATAAGGAAATAAAAAAATGTATATAGCAACCGCATTAATTATAGGCGTAGTTTTAATCGCATTCTTGGCAGGAATGTCAAATGGAATTGCTGCAGCAACAGGTTTGGTGTTGGCTGTTTTAGTGACAATCGTAATTCTAAAACGCAACGCAGAAGTTACATCAAAGAACAAGAACAATCGTTCTGATTTAAAAATAATTACAAATGTTGGCGTTGGTGGAGTTTTCAAACTAGCAAACATTGACGGCTATGACGAAGACCTAGAATTAAAGGTTATGCGCAAACACATGTATCAAGAGGGTGATTATTTTTGGTATGAATTAGAATGTATCAAAGGCGACGGAGAAAAAGCTTGGGTTGAAGTTGAAGATGACGACAACATTGTAACAAGCATTGTTTTGAAAAAATTAAAGATTTCACAAGTTCCAGGAGTAAGCCCTGAAAAATTAGCTCACGATGATGACGAAGAAGAAGGTTGTATTACTTATTCTGGAAAGAATTTTAACTATACAGATTCTGGCAATGCAACTTTCTTTAGAGATTGTGAGGATACAAAATCTGAAAAATTATATTATTGGGATTACAAATCTGGCAACTACTTATTCTCAGTAGAACGTTGGGGTTCTGGTGACGAAACAAGCTATGAAGCATATTACAGCCAAATCGTAAAACCATTAGCTATCACAATCTACTCACTAGGTGATGAAGGAGAACAACAATAATGAATCCAATTTTTACAAGTTTAGTATATTTAATTGTATCTTGCTCAATGCTAATTTTTTCAAAATGGTTATTTATGCGTTTTGCAAAATATAATATGTACGAAGAAATCAAAAAAGGAAATGTTACAGGTATAATCCCTTATTTAGGATTTTTGCTGGGCGTTTGCGCTATTCAAATTGGTGCTTTCGTTGGACCTAGCAACACTCTTTTTAGATATGAAATATTAAGCTACATTATGTACAGTTTAATGGGTTCATTCTTAATGATATTTTCTGGCTATGTTGTAGAAAAAGCTATATTGCATAAATTTTCTAATGTTGATGAAATCGTTAGAGATAGAAATATCGGTACTGCAGCAGTACACTTTGGTATGTATTTAGCTTCTGGCTTAATCATTTCGGCTTGTGTTACAGGCGAAACTATTGTGGCACACGGCAGATGCTATGGCGTAATTTCTACATTAATTTATTACGTAATGGGTATGATTTTCTTAATTTTGTTCGCAAAATTATATGATATGCTTACTCCATACTCACTTTTGGGAGAAATTGAAGCCGATAATGTTGCTGTTGGTGTAGCTTTTGGAGGAAACTTAATTGCAATCGGTTTAATATTGATGAGAGCTACAATCGGTGATATCGGAACTTGGCAACAGGGTTTAATTCTTTATTTTATCGACCTTTCAGCTATTATCTTGTTACTTCCAAGCGTAAGATTTTTACTTGATAGATTAATTGTTAAAGAAATCAATATAACAAAGGAAATTAAACATAATAACGTAGCCGCAGGTCTAGGCGAAGCGGTTGTATTAATAGCATTCGCATTATTAATTTTCTTTATGGTAGATTTTGTAAATATGATGTAAGGGCGGTAAAAGAAGTATGAAAGTAAACCCAACATTAAGACTAGAAAACAACATATTTTATAATACAATCTGCCTAATTATGGCAATCTTTTGTATTGCCTGCTTTTGGACTTCCATGAATATGGAATATAAGGTTGTAAATTCAAAAACCTACAACGGACTTCAAGAAGGTTCAATTTATGGACCAATTAAAGTTAAAAAAGGTCAAAGCAAAATTTGTACAATCAAAGCGAATTTCTATGGTGATAACGCAAGCGCATATCTTTCTGGCGAAGTTTTAGACGAAGATAAAGACACACTTTATGAATTTGGCAAAGACTTTTGGCACGAATCAGGCTATGACTCAGAAGGTTATTGGTCTGAAAGCGAAAGAAATATGAAAGCTGACTTGACTTTTTCAGAGGAAGGCACATATTATATCCAATTTAATACCGAAGAAAATTCAATGTATAATATTGGAATTGAAATTCAAGTTAAAAAAGGTACAGGAATCCCTCATTTAATGATGGGTACAATCATATTAATTTTGCTGTTGTTCATATTCTATTTCAATAATAGAGATTGGATTGCAGAATTTGCCGACAAAGCAAATGATGCGTTGGAGGATATGTGCGATGACTAACAAGAACTTAAATTTTATTTGCTATATAGCTTTAATTATCGTATTGACAATTGTTTATTGTGCATGCTTTAAATATTCAGTAAAAGGTTACGGATATCCTGGATATAGAGGATATCACCACGGTCATTCTTATTGGTATGTAAGACGTTATGACCAATCTTATGGCGCAAGCGTACGTGAAAACAGTTTGTCAGGCTCTAGATACTCACAAAAGGGATTACACGGTGGAAAATAAAGGTATTTTGACAAAAAAAGACGCATCAATTTTGTTGTTCTGCGTTTTTGTCGTTGGATATTGCACAATTATTTATGAACTTTTAATCGGAAGTATTTCATCATATTTCATTGGCGATAGCATTAAACAGTTTTCTATTACCATTGGTTTAACAATGACCGCAATGGGTATAGGTACACTAATTTCAAGATTTTTCAAAAACAACCTAATTTATTGGTTCATTATGATTGAAATTTTGCTTGCAATCGTCGGTGGGTTGTCTGTTCCAATCCTTTATTGGATTTATTCAATCCAATTTTTCTATTACCCTATAATGTGTATCTTAATTATAATTATCGGAACATTGATTGGTTTAGAAATTCCACTTTTAACACGTATCATGGAAGAATATTTTCAATTACGAGAAAATATTTCAAACGTATTATCATTGGACTATTTGGGTGCATTTTTAGCATCTTTAGCTTTTCCATTCTTGCTATTGCCATTTTTAGGTGTGTTTAACAGCTCTCTTTCAACAGGTTTGATGAACTTGCTTGTTGGAGTTTTAACCTTTCATTGGTTCAAAAATAAATTAACTAAAAAACGCCGAGTAATGCTTAATACGCAAGCTATTTTAATTGTTATATTGCTTGTTGGCTGTATGTTATTTTCAAAAGAAATTTCTATGTATCTTGAAAACTCAATGTATGATGATAGAGTAGTTTTTTCAAAACAAACTAAGTATCAAAAACTTGTAATAACAAAAAACAAAGAAGATTTGAGATTGTATATCGACGGTAATACTCAATTCTCAACAATTGACGAATACAGATACCACGAACCATTAATTCACATTCCAATGAATATGGTAAAACACAGAGAAAATGTCTTAGTTCTTGGTGGTGGCGACGGTTTGGCTGCTCGTGAACTTTTAAAATATCCAGATGTAAAACAAATTACCGTTGTTGATTTGGATAAGGAAATGACAGATTTAGCAGTTAAGAACCACATGATGGCAGAACTTTCAGAACATAGTTTTGAAAACCCAAAAATTAAAATTTTAAACGAAGATGCGTTCAAATTCTTAGAAAATGCAAAACAATACTTTGACGTAATAATTATCGACTTACCAGACCCTAACAATTCCTCTCTTGCAAGACTTTACAGCAAGGAATTCTACAAGGTTGCACGTCAAAAATTAGCACAAAACGGAGTAATGGTAACTCAATCGACAAGTCCATTCTTTGCACCAGAGGCCTTTTGGTGTATTCAAGAATCTTTGAAAGCCGCAGGATTTAAGTACACAAAACCGTATCACACTTATGTTCCGTCATTTGGCGATTGGGGCTTTATGTTGGCAGGCAACAGACCTCTTGATACATCAAGAATTAACATCAAAGTTCCAACAAAATATCTTGACAACAACAGTGTACCAAGCCTATTTGTAATTGAAAAAGACTTGTATAGAAAAAATATTAAGGCATCAACTCTAAACAACCCAACTATTTTAAACTACTATCTAAACGGTTGGAGATATTGGAATTAAAAAAATTAAATAATAAAAAAGTTCAAGATTTCTCTTGAACTTTTTTATTTCATTATAGAATTTATTAGTATCCTTTTTTAATGTAATTCCAGCCTTTTGCGTTGTAAGTTTTTACATCACCGTTTTCCATTTGTCGTTTGATTAACTTACCATTTTTGTCAAATGTCCAAGTTTCACCACTTGCCGAGTCTTTTCTTACAAAGTTGTTTCCTGAACGACTCCAAGTTAAATGGTCGCCTTCTTTGAAGGTAACTCCAGAGCCACCTTTCAATACTTGTGTTGGGATCTTACTAACAGCTTGCTTTCCACCATTCCAAGCGTGAGATTCTCTGTAAATTTGACCGTCTTTCCAAGTTTTATTTCTAACTCTGGCACCTTTAACGTAGTCTGTAGTTACACCGTTTTGATTATAACTCCAATCTTCCCAAACTACATTACTTGCATTTTCAAGCGCACCGTGAGTCATATGTTTTCTTTGCCCATTTGCGTGGTAAGAAATATCATATACACTTCCTAAGTGACCATTATGAGTTGTAACTTTAGTAGGCTTGCCAGCTTTATCGAATCTTACTTCCATTTTCTGACCATCAGCATTTTCGTACTTATATACATTTCCAGAACTTGTTGTTTCAATTGTATATTCACGATTTAAGTTTTTCAATGAATTTAAAAAGCCATTTTCTCTAAAGTTACCATTTAATTGAGGGTGTGAAATATTAAGTCCACCAGTGTACACTTTTGCCTTTTGAGTTGCAGGTTTTTGAGTTGCAGGTTTTTGCGCTGCTGGTTTGTTTGTTGTTGCTGTTTTATCGGCTTTGATTTCTTGACCTGTTTTTGCATCATAAGTTTTGCCGTTTAAAGTATAAGTCTTGCCGTCGTAACCGCCAATTTCTACTTTTTTACCATTTTGATCAACGTAATAATGTGTTGCTCCACCTGATTTTTTCCAAAATACTTTATCAGAGTGTCTTGATACACTATATCCATCGCCACTTGAAGGTCGAGTTCTAGTAGTACCCGCATCATCTGAAACACCACTACCACCTGTCGGAGCTTGCGCTTGTTCTACGGGTTGCTCAGTTTGAGTTGCAGGTTTAGCAGGTTTAGCAGGTGTAGCAGGATTTTCTGTTGAACCAGTAGCCGGAGCTTGAGTCGAACTTGTTGACGGATTTGTACCTGATGTATCAGGTTGACCGTCACCTGCCGTTACTGTTTGACCGTTTTGTTTACTATGTTGAGCATCATATTGTGCAAAATATTTTGAATAATCAAAATTAAAGCCCACGGCGTTAGCAAAATTGCCAATTGCTTTACCAATTAAGCCTTGACCTAAAATACTACCTAGCCCTAGTGGAACTAAGGAAGTCAAGTTTAAAGCACCCCACAATCCTGCAGATGCCCCCATAAACTTGTTCGGATCAATATTAAAGCCACCGTTCATATTCATGCCTGACATGCCAAAACCGAAATCAGAAGATGACTGACTAAAGCCATTTCCAAATACGCTATTGCCAGCATTGCCAGAACCTGTTGCGCCCGTAGTGCCATTGCCTTTACCTGTATTACCAACAGGCGCTTTTGACGTAGCACCATCAGTAGCACCTGTACCACCAGCACCGTTGCCATTGCCATTATCAGCAGGTTTCGCACCAGTATCCGCTGGCGGTGTAAAAATACTACCGTCTTTATTATATTTTTGGACTGAACCATCAGCGAGCGTTACTGAAAAAGTATCTCCGTCTTTGGTTATACCTTTTGCCCCATTAGGCAATACTCCCGTAAAACCTAATCTATTGGCATCTTTCTGAGCTTGGCTAATCATGTTCATAATGAAACTCCTTACCTTTTAGGCAACATTATAATTGTACAATATTGCTATATAAACATAGTAGTACACTATGCCTACATGCATGTAAAAACATCTAAAATTCAGAAATTGCATGCATTTGAGGTTGTTTTTACAAATATTTACAATTGTTAATATAAATCCTTTGTAATTATAGTTTACTATATTTTAGCAAAAAAAGGAGTACCTTATATGATGGAAAAATGGCGGTTGATTTTGCAACCGCCTTCAAAATATTTATTGTGTTTGTGTTTGAGTTTGAGGTTGTGTTAGACCTTCTTTTGCTCGAATTTGAGCTACGATAGTATCAATAGAATTTTGAACTGATGAGTCACTAGAACCACCTGCCCACCAAGAATTACCGTGTTCTGCGTTAATTTTTGCTCTAAATGCGTGCGCTTCACTGCTCATACCCAAAGACATTGCTTTATTGTATAAAGCGTCACATAGAATTTTTTCTACGTTCTTCTGTTCGTTTGTAAAGAAACCGCTATGATATTCAGCTTGAATTGATTGGATTAAAGTTTCACCATCCATATCACTTGAATAGTTTTTATCCCATTCTTCAAGAACTAGCATTATATTATTATTATTCAACTTGCCTAAGGCTTGTTTTAATTGATCATTTTTAGTACCAGCACCCTTCATTGCATCATATAAACTTTCTGCAATTTTTGCAGCTTGTTCTTTATTTTTTGCAACCTTAGCCTCTTGAGCCTTTTGTTTTGCTTTTTGTGCTTTTGTTGAAGCAGCACTTGCAGGCGTACCCGATGTTCCAGAAGTACTAGAGGCATCTGCTGTACCACCTGTAGTTGCAGAACCTCCTGTTGGTGTTGTTCCGCTTGTATCAGGTTGACCGTCACCTGCTGTTACTGTTTGACCGTTTTGTTGAGCACGTTGTCTATCAAATTCTGCAAAATATTTCGAATAATCAAAATTGAATCCTACAGTATTGGCAAAATTACTAATTGCGTTACCAATTGCACCTTTTCCTAGAATACTTCCTAAACCTAATGGAATATTTGATGTCCAATTCAAAGTACTCCACAAGTTAGAAGATGCACCCATAAATGCATTCGGGTCAATATTAAAACTACCATTCATATTATATCCAGACACGCCAAAGCCACTACTTGAAGCCTGTCCGCTATTTTCAAATACACTTCCGGAGCCGTTTCCTTTACCAGCACCTGAATTGTCTGCTGGTTGATTACCGGCACCATTATCAGCTGGTCTTGCAGTATTATCTGCCGGCGCCGTATCTGCCGGTTTTGTAAAGATACTTCCGTCAGCATTACGAGCCTCTGAAGGTTTTCCGTTTCCGAAATCAAATATCAATTCACCATTACTGCCTTTGTGTACACCAGTTGCGCCTTTCGGTATCTGCCCTGTGTATCCAAGGTCCTTCGCTAATTGTTGAATTTTCATGCTCATGTTATGCCTCCAATCTATACTTACACACGTAAGTACGCAGAAGTAGTCCTTCACCTTCATGCATGTAAAAACAAGTCAATGCTAGAAATTGCATGCATCTTAGGGAGTTTTCACAAAACTTTACATTTTTCTTTTTAGATAAAAATGTATTATCATGTATCTGTATTCTACAATATTTTAACAGAAAAAGGAGTACCTTATATGAATGATAAAAAATTTAAACGATGCCCATTCAATCACGACGAATGTTCACCTGATTGCGCACTTTTTATAAATCCTCAAGATTTGAATGAATTACTACTTTCAAGACTTGCAAGTCTAGGCGTCGTTGATAGAAATAACGGTATGTGCTCACTTAAAACTCTTGCAATGAGTAATGCAAGAAGTATTTTTGAAAACACAACAACAAGACGAACTTAAAAATTTACCAAAAAGCGGGCGGTTGCTTTTCAAGCAACCGCCCGCTTTTTTAATATGTTTTGTTAATTATTTGTTCTTAGAAACTGCCCTGTTGTATGCGGCTTGTCTGTTTTGAACATCTTTTTGAGATATTTGAGAAATTATGGTGTCAACTGATGTTTGAATTGATTTATCACTTGAACCACCTAACCACCAAGAGTTGCCATGTTCTGCGTTAATTTTTGCCCTGAATGAGTGAGCTTCACCACTCATACCTAAAGATTTTGCTTTGTTAAACAATGCATCACATAGAATTTTTTCTACATTCTTTTGTTCATTTGAGAAAAATCCGCTATGATATTCATCTTGAATTGATTGAATTAAAGACTCACCGTCCATATTTCCAGAATAGTTTGTATTCCATTCTTCTAGAACATATAGAATGTTTTCATTGTTCAATTGACCAAGAGCCTGTCTTAATTGGTCATTTTTAGTACCTGCGCCCTTCATTGCGTCATAAAGTTTTTCTGCAATTGCGGCTGCTTGTTCTTTTGTTTTTGCTTCCTTAGCTTCGGCATTTTTTAGGGCTTTAGCATCTTTTGCGGAATCGCCTGTTGTAGAAATACCATACATATTCAACTTCATTGTTGTTTCGTTTGTTTGTGTTGCTTGAGCATAAGGGTTTGTAACTGTTTGTTGTGCCCCTGTTGCCCCAGTACCGGTTGTTGAACCTGTTGCAGTAGTGCCGGTTTGAGTTCCTGTAGCTTGAGTGCCTGTTGCAAATTGTGGCATTGTATAAGCTCCCAAACCATTAAAATTATATTGTTGAAAACCATATTGAGCATTTTGAAGATTTTGCATCCATTGAGGCATCATCAAATCTGCATTCCAGTTCGGAACATTGCTCAAGTTACCTAAAGCCCAATTATTCAAATTGTAATTACCAGAGGCAAGTCCAAACAAGGAACTTGTCATATTTGCCATATTCAAACTTGAAAGTGGATTTATTGAATATTGCGCCCCCATAAATGCAAACGGGTTGTTATAATAATTTGTCGAAATAGCTCCTGTCATTTCTATTTTAATCCTCTCAGCGTAAAATAATCTCTCGTACTTATATAAAGTTTTTATTTCAAAAAAAATTGACTTTTTCTCGCAAAGCATGATTAATACTGAGCTTGAAAGGCTTATTTTATAGGCAAAAGGCGATTGTAACATTTCTGTTACAATCGCCTTAAAAGCATGAATTTAAGCCATTTTAAAGATTTTATCTACTAAATTTCACCGTACAAATCGTATTCAGAAGAAGAAGTTATTTTAACATCTTCAATATCTGCAGGAACGACTTGTTTATCAGTTTTAATATAAACCATACCGTCAATTTCAGGGGCATCATATTGTGTACGAGCCATTACGAAACCATCATCTGTAAAGCCTTCAATTATACAAGGTAAGGTTTTACCAACAAATTTAGCGTTATTTTCAGCTGAAATTCGTTGTTGAAGCTCCATTAACTTTTTAAATCTTGCATGTTTTACTTTTGCTGGAATTTGATTTTTCATCGCATAAGAAATTGTTCCCTTTTCTCGAGAATATTCAAATACGCCCATTTTATCAAATTTCATATCTTCAACAAATTTGTATAAATCTTCAAATTGTTCTTCAGTTTCTCCAGGATAACCAACGATAAAGGCTGTTCTAATTGCAATTCCCTTCACTTTTGAACGAATATTTTTAACAAGTTTTCTATAATCTTCAACAGGTCTGCACATAGATTTTAAAACCTCTAAATTTGAATGTTGAAGCGGTAAATCAATATATTTAACAACCTTGTCTAAGCGAGCAATTGCATCTAACAATTCATCATTTACAAATGTTGGATAAGCATACATAATTCTAATCCAAGCAATTCCGTCAATTTTATTTAATTCCTCTAACAATTTTGGTAAAGTTGGCTTGCCGTACAAATCAACACCGTAGCTTGTTGTATCTTGTGCAATTAAAACAATTTCTGTAACGCCTTTATCAGCAAGTTTTTTAGCTTCATTTAAGACATCTTCAATTTTTCTAGAGTGACATTTTCCACGTAATTTTGGAATAATGCAATATCCGCAATTATAGTTGCAACCGTCTGCAATTTTGATGTAAGAGCTTGCACCTACGGTAATTTGTTGACGTTCGACTTGCTCTGGATAGCAATATGAAGGTATTTCAGATACATTTGAAACGTATTCATCACCTTTTAATAATTTATCTACTGTTTCTGCAATTTCTGTAAAATCAGTTGTGCCTAGCATTGCAACAACTTCTGGAATTGCATCTTTTAATTCTTCTTTATGTTTTTGTGGCAAACAGCCTGTAACGATAACCTTTTTGCCTTCATTAACCAATTTCAAAATAGAATCAACCGATTCTTTTTCTGCATCATGAATGAATGAGCAAGTATTTACAATGCACACCTCTGCCTCTGAATCGTCAAGCGTAATTTCGTAGCCTTTTTCAGCCAAAATACCTAACATCAACTCAGAATCTACCAAGTTTTTTGCACAACCATGATTTACTAATGCGATTTTTGTCATATTTACCTCTTTTTTAACTATTTTAGCATAGAAAATCAATACGACCTCATTTGTCGGTACGATAGTTTATGCTATAATCAAAGAAAGGAGATATGTATGGATATTATTTTATTTTTGGCTGGATTTTTGACAGGTGCAATCCTTGTTGCAGTAATTTTTACAGTTGTAAATAGCAAGGGAAAAAATTCTACAGATGCACTTATGAAACAAATGGAGTTATATTTTGAAAACACTGCAAACAAAATTTTTGAAGAAAGTTCAGCGAAATTTTCTAATACAAATAAAGAGAAATTAGACGACTTTTTCTCAAAATTTAAAGAAAAGATTGAGGATTTTGAAAAACGAACAAACGAAAAATTTAAAAATGAAGATGAAAACTTTATAAAGTTCGACCAAAACATTCGCCAATTCATTGAAGCTGGTTCAAAAATTGCGCAAGATACAAGCAATTTGACACAAATTATGAAATCGGATAACAGAACACAAGGTCAATGGGGTGAAATCGTCTTAGAACATGTCCTAGAAGCCTCTGGTTTAAGAAAAGATGATGAATATTTTATTCAAAAGGCTGATACCGTTGAAGGTCGCCCTGATGCAATTGTAAAATTACCAGAAAACAAATGCGTAATGATTGACGCAAAAACATCACTTGCTTCTTTTTCAGCATATTTACAAGCAGAAAGCGAAGAAGAAAAACTTCAACACTTGAAGGAATTTAAGGATTCAACAAAATCTCACATTGCAGGCTTAACAAAACGTGATTACAAGCCAAGCGACGAAAGTCTTTCACCAGAATATATTTTGATGTTCATTCCAATTGAAAGCTGTTATTCCTTAATGTTCTGCGATGATAATTATTTATGGGATTTAGCGTGGAAAAATCACATCATGCCAGTTTCTCCGTCAACACTTTTAGCAAGTTTGAAGATTATCAACGCATTTTTAGTTGTAAACAGACAAAATGAAAATGCACAAGAGATTTCACGTCTTGCAACAAAAATGTTGGATAAATTTTCGGATATGGTTAAAAACATTCGTCAAGCACGAGAAAAGATTGATACAGGTTTAAAACAACTTGACGGACGTGATAGCATTATTGTAAATGCGGAAAAAATGACCGAACTTGGGGCAAAAATTAACAAGCCACTTCCAGAACCTGAAAACAGAGACGAAGAATAATAAATTTAAAATAAAGTAAGGCGCAGTTTCTATCGAAACTGCGCCTCTTTTTAATTTTTGTAACGCTTTGTTTACAAATTCTAAAGTTTGCCCATGAAACTTCCGAATACATACTTGTGTGAAAAAGAAAGTGTGTCGTTATGGAAGTAAATGCTATTTCATCAGTAAATATGTATCAAACAAGCGCAGTTCATTCTGTAAACGCTGTTCAAATGGGTACATTAAGCGAAGAAACAATTCGTAAGTTAAAAGAATTAGGCATTGATCCTAATACGGTTAAAAACGAAGCCGAAGCTCAAGCATTAATAGCACAGGCTCAAAAAGCTAAACAAAACAACAACGGCGAAAAAGTTCAAGGCAAAACTGACATTCAAATACAATCTATGAAGAAAAAATCAGAAGACTTGGGCAAAAAAATGGAAGATTTAGCAGAAAAATTAGGCATTACGCTTTCAAAAACAGATAGTGCAAAGGTTTCTATTGAAAAATTAGAACAATCAGTTAAAGCAGTTGCAGAACCAAATCAAAGGAACAAGGTTGGTGCTATAACAGATAAAAAAATTGATGAAAAACCTGAAAACTTAAAAGCAGATTTACAAGACATAAAAATAACCTACGATGATGTAGAGAGAGCAAAAAACACAGCTTTTGCTGGACAAGATATGATGGCAATGCTTAACAAAATGGCATTGGGCATTTCATAAAAAAATAAGAAGAAGTAATTAAACCCACATAGAAGACGAAGAAAAAAGACGCCGTTACAAAAGTACACTTTGTAACGGCGTCACCCTATGTTTAAGGTATAATTAAAATACACTAGACGAAAGGATTTTTTGAAATGAGAAAAGGGTTAATTATAGCTGGCTCTATATTGGGAGCTTTTTTGGCTATTTTATATATTGGATTTTTGTTTGTGCTACCAAACGTAATTGACTTGAACAGTTATAAACCAATGGTTCAAGAGCTTGTTAAGGCTCAAATTCCTTTGAATGTAGACTTTAAAAACGCAAAAATTAGTGTGACACCACTTCTTTCAATTGGGGTCAGAGCTGAAGATTTGAGCATAAAATTTGAAGACGGAAAAACTTTATTTTCTGCAGATAAAGCCAAAGTTAGAATTGCCCTACCTAGCTTGCTTGCAATGACAGTAAAGGTTTCAACCGCTGAAGTTGAAAAACCTTACGTGGATTTCACAATTGTTGACGGCAAACAGTTCAAAATTTTGACTCTTGTTGAAGAAATGCTTCAAGCTCAAAAAGATACTCAAAAGGCAAAAGAACCACAAGAAACTCCTTTTATTGCAAAATACATAAGAATTAAAGTTCCAAACATTAAACTAAAAAATTACAAAATTTTGGTGAACGACGAAAAATCAAAACACAACTTACAATTTAGCGGTGACATGTTGAATTTGGGCTATTTCAATGGTGAAACTGCAAAGGTAAAGACTCTTGCGGAATTAACAAGCGACGGACAAAAGAACATTGTTGCGGACATCAATATAAACACCTTCTTGCCAGAGTTTGAACCTTCTTTAGATGAAGAGGACGACCAACCAGAAAAGATTGAATTACCTTTTATTAACCCTGTTTTGATGTATCAAAAATATGACTTAAAATCTAATATTGCAACAAAATTAAAAATTCGAAAAAGCGACGGATTGTATAAATTTTACGGCTTTGTAAACATTGATAATACAACATTAAAACTATCTCACTATCAACTGCCAGAATGTTACTTTCATGGTAAATTCAAAGGTACAAAAGCCGTTGTAGATACTGATATTTCAGTAACAAAAGACGAAAAATTACAATTAAACGGTATGCTTGATTACGGCAAAAATAAAAAACTTGACCTGCACGTAAATTCAGACAAAATCCATTTCCAAAACCTAATTATGGTAACAAAAGCCTTTTTAGACTCAATTCAAGTGCGTAACAGCCTTGATACTCTGAAAGGACAAGGTTATTTTGAAGCAAATGCAAATATAAAAACAAACTTCAAAAAATTAATTTCCAATGGTGGCATTATAGTTAAAGATGGCGCTATAACGAACAAATTTAGCGGTCTAGGCTTTACAAAAACAAATTTGAACTTTTTGTTTGATAACAATATTTTAGAAATAAAAGACTCCTCAACCCTAATCAATAAAGCTCCGTTGAAATTCGACGGTAAGATAGATGAAAAATCCCATATTGATGTTGCAATTTTGGCGGATAATGTTCCAGTAAGGGGCTTGTATCACGCATTTGCACCACAATACATGAAGGACAAACTTGATATCTATTCAGGCTTTTTATCACTAGATACAACGATTAAAGGTGAATTGAAACAGGCTATTGGCAAACTAAAATTAAGACTTACAAATTTGGTTGTAAACAGCGACACTTTCAAAATTACGAATAACGATGCAGAAGTTGATATGCTTGTTAATAAAACAACCTCTAAAATTGACATTTTGAACAAAGGGTTGAATATCAGCCTATTAAAATCAAATTCAACTATTTTTGATAACCATTTGAATGTGCAAATACTTGGTTCAAAAATGACAATTGACCCAACTGAATTACTTATCAATAAAGGCTCTATCGTAACTGTAAAAGGTACAATAGACTCAAATAAAAAAGAACCGATTTTTGATATTGATGCAAAAGGTTTGCTAGATGCGGTTGATTTAAGACAGTTTGCAGGTGACGATTTTACCGGATACATTGATGCAAAAGGTTCTTTACCAATGACATTGACCGTAAATGGTAATATGAAACGTCAAGACATGGTATTAAGAGTTTTAACATCATCAGCTAATTATGTTACACCAATTCATTTAAAAGAAATGAAGGGCAAAAACGGCTTGTTTCAAGCAAAAATCGACTTTAAAGGTAATCGTCTAAAAATAAAACAGACTGGTTTGTTTAACAGAACTACAAAAACTGACGATAAAGGTAATACAACAGAACATCTTGAAGAAATCTTAGGAATTTCAGGAACAATCACAGGATTGAAATCACAACCCTTCATCAATGTTATAAAAGTTGCAATACCAAAGACTTTAAATGGTTCAATCCATATCTTTAGAAACTCTGGATTTACAGTACCTTCAAACTACCTTTACATCTTTGGTGACGCACAATCACCACTAATTAGAGGGCAATTTGGTATTAAAAACTTATACATAAAGGACCTGCTAACAACTTTGGACGAATTGTATTTGTATTTTTCAGGTAAAAACCTTACTGTTACATCAACTAATCTAAACCTAAACGGTTCAGATGTTTCAACCGCCTTGAATTTACACCTAACACCAGAAGATATTAATACAATTTCAAACCTTAGAGTAACTTCAAACCACATAGACGTAGATAAGTTAATGATGGTCTCAAAGGCAACAACACGTGTTTTACCTAAATCAACAGCTAAATCAAGTGTAAAATCCGCTTCTCAAACACCTGCGGATATTCCCGTAACCTTCAAAAATAGCTCTATTGCATTAAAACACATAAAATTTGGCAATATAAGATTAAAAAATACAAATTCAAAAATAGCTCTTCATAAAAATATTTTTTACCTAAATAACCTTCATACACACGCTTTTGGCGGGAATGTTTACGGCAACATTTCAATGAACTTGCTAAATTCCTTGCTAAAAATTGACATAAATGGCGGAAATATCAACACAGAAAAGATGTTATTGGCAACTGCAAATATGAAGGATACATTGAATGGTAAATTGTCATTTACAACCAATATCTCGATTGACGGTGGTGCTACAAGCTACGAAAAACAAATGAAATCACTAAAAGGAAATGTTAAATTTGCAATCCACAACGGTCAATTTGGACCATTCGGCAAGGTTGAAAACCTAATTATGGCTGAAAATATAAGAGACTCACAGTTCTTTCAAACTGCGTTGGGCGGTGTTATTAACGGCTTAACAACTGTTGATACGACTCACTTTAAAGAATTAAAAGGTTCTCTAAACTTCAAAAATGGTATTACAACAATTAATCCGATAACCACTGATGGTAATGTTTTAACACTTTATATTTCAGGGGATTTCGACTTGCTAAAAAACACAGCAGATATGAAGGTTCGTGGTCGACTAGCATCAATGCTTTCAAATATGCTTGGACCAATCGCAAACGTAAATCCTGTAAACTTGGTGAAAATAACTCCAGGCTTAAATGTAGCATCAGCCAAATTGTTTACATTATTCACACAACCTGTTACACAGGCGGAATTGAACAAAATTCCAGCTTTTGGAAACAAAACAGATAACCTTAATGCAACAAACTTCCAAGTTGTAATAGAAGGTGACGTCGCAAAACCATTAAAATTAGTAAAATCCTTCAAATGGTTAGCGCTTCAAGACCAAATCAACTCAGCTTCAGCGTTTGTTTCTACGCTTCCAGAACCTGAAAGTATTACAACAACAGTTGAAGAAGCACAAGCGCAAGAGACTTATGAAGCAAAGAAAACAACAAAAATAAAGAATAAAATCTTAAAAAAAGAAGCAAAAGCAAAGGAAGCGCAAAAAGCTCAAACAGAACTAGAAATGGAACAAATTCAACAGCAAGAAGAAAAAATTGACGAATCTTCAATTAATGAAGAAGCGAAAGAAGAATAATTCTTATTATAAGATAGTTAAAAAGCAAAAATGCGGGTTCTTTCAGAACCCGCATTTATTTACAAATAAAACTTAGACTTTTTGAGCTAAAACTTCATCTCTGTAACGAATTAAACCTTTTGCCAATTGGTCTGGACAACTAGTTCCCTTTGTTCCACATTGAATACCTTGAAGTTTTTCGATTACGTCATTAATTTTCATCCCTTTAATCAAGGATTTTATACCTTGCAAATTTCCGTTACAACCACCTAAAAAATTTGCATCTTGAATAACATTATTTTCATCAATTGCAACTTGCATTAATTGACAACATGTACCATTTGTTTGAAATTCTATCACTTTAACATTTTCTTTCATATTTTGTCCTTTCTATAACGTACGTATTTTTACGTACGTATTTATACGGTCTAAAAGTTTTTGTTGTACAATAATATTATGAATAAACATGGAGAAAAAGCAAGACGACTGTTCAGACAAGGCTTTTCATGCTCGCAAGCCGTAATCGGTGCGTACGCAGAGGATTTGGGACTTGATACTGAAATGATGCTAAAATTAGCATCTTCATTTGGTGGTGGCATGGGTAGATTACGAGAGGTTTGTGGCACTGTTAGCGCAATGTTTATGATAGCTGGGCTACTTAAAGGCTACTCTAATCCGACTGATTCCGAGCTGAAAAAGGCTCACTACACACTTATTCAGGATTTAGCAAACAAGTTTAAGGCTAAAAACGAGTCTATTGTTTGCAGAGACCTGCTTCATTTGCTTGCAACAGAGAAGATATCGCCAATTCCGACTCCTCGCACAGAAGAATACTACAAAGAACGCCCTTGCGCCAAATTTGTGGTTGACGCTTGCGATATAATAGACGCAGAGCTACTTTCAGCCATTGAAGTATAATTGCTTTTACAATTTGACAAAACGGCCAAAAATGCCTACAATAAAGAAAAATAAGGAATACAGGACAATCGTAATGCCTCTAAAAGCATCTAAAATCAAGGATTTAATCAAAAATAAGCAATTCGAGCTTGCTATGCAACAGCTTGAAAATGCTGACACGCTTGATTTGTACCTTTTAAGAGGTGACTTGAAGTATGAAATGGAAGATTATGAAGGCGCTGAAAAGGACTTTACTAAAGCATTAGAGCTTGACAGCCAAAACTTAAAAGCCTACAACAACAGGGGTAACTGCCGTGGAAACTTAGGTTTATACGAAGATGCTATTAAAGACTATAATAGAGCGATTGAAATTAACCCAAACTATTCAGAGGCTTACTTTAACAGAGGTTTTGTAAAATACAACCAAAGACACATAAAAGACGCAATTGCAGACTACAACAAGGCGATAGAGCTTGACCCAAACAATTTTATGGCATACAACAATCGTGGAAATGCTAAAAATTACTTGAAAGACTACGATGATGCCATTCTGGATTTTGATAAATCAATTGAATTGTATTCTAGTCATAACACGTATTTTAACCGTGCATTAGCAAAAGAAAACATAGAAAACTATGAGGGCTCAATCGCAGACTACAACAAGGCGATAGAACTAAATCCTAACGATTATCAAATATACAAAAAAAGAGCCTATTCAAAATATAAAATTGACGATTACAAAGGCGCTATCGCAGACTATAACAAGACTTTAGAACTTCACCCAAACGATTTTGAATCTATCATCAGTTTGGGCATATTAGAGCTTGAATTAGAACAATATCAAGAGGCTTATGACACCTTTACATCTGCAATAAAGATAGACGCTGACTTTCCTGACATTTACCTTAACAGAGCTATTGCCGAATGTGCATTGTGCCGTTTTGACGAGGCTTTACAAGATATAGAAAAATTATTCGGATTTAATAACGTATTCAAAAACGACTACATCTCTTTATTTAACAAACTTTCAGAGATTTTAGAAGATTTATCAGAAAACCAAAAATCAAACGAAAAAGCCCAAAACTTCACAAAAAGACTAGAAAATTACAAATCTATTGTAAACGATACTGACTTCAGAAAAGAATTCAAAAAATAATTTCAACCTCACTAAATGCCTTAAAAACAGACAAAAAAAAAGGAAGTCTTTCGACCTCCGGTTGGAATTAAGAATATCTAGAAGTTGGTCTAGAATATTGTATATATTATTAAACATTAAATTTATCCAAAATTTTATTACCCGACTGGGTAGTTTTTTGATTTTTCTTTGACATGAGTGCTTTGCTAAAGTAAAATCTATTAATAATTTAAGATTAGGGCTTTATAAAATGGACAAAACAATAAACATCTATATTGTAGAAGATTACGTACTTTTCAGACTTTCAATTGTTAGTGGGCTAAAAGGTTGTGAAGGTATAAACGTTCTAAACGCTTTTGCAACTGCCGAAGAATGTATTGAAGCAATGGAAGCATGCCCAGCTGATGTAATTTTAATGGATTTGGGTTTACCGCAAATGAATGGTATTGAAGCTACAAAGCTAATCCACGAGCGTTTTTCAAACACTCATATTATTGAACTAACTTCTCATGAAAGCGAAAACGAAATGTTAGCATGCATTGCATCTGGTGCTAGAGGATACGTACTAAAAAGCACGTCTAACCTACAACTCGCAGATATTATCCGAGCAGTTTCAACTGGTGCATTTTATTTTGACCCAGTATTAGAGCAAATTCCGCTTGCAGAAATACCAAAGCCAAACTCTACAAACTTTGACAATTTATATTCATTTGATAATATAAAGGAAAAGCTGTCCTCTAGGGAACTTGAAGTTTTTAAACTTGTTGCACAAGGAAAAACTAATCCCGAAATAGCAGAGGAGTTAATAATCAGTTTAAATACAGCAAAAGCCCATGTTGGTAGCATTTTAAACAAATTACAGCTATCAGACCGAATGCAAATTGCAGTTTTAGCGTATAAAGCAAATATTGTAAAATGACACAAACTGAAAAAAAATTATCATATCAAAACAAGACAAAAACTTTTAAATACATCAATGTTGCGACATTTCTACTAGTCGTGATTATTTTTATGGTATTATTAGGGATTTTTACACCTATCATTGAATTAGGAGCAGAAGAAGGAATTATAATTATAATTTCATCAATCCTCTTGTATTTACTTTATTTAAACTCACTTAACTCAAACTTATTCAAACTTAAATTTCAATACTTGCAAAGCTACATGAATGAGCTAAAAACAAACACTCCAGACCTTGTTTACATGAAAAACTTAAAATCAGAAATTGTAGACTGCAACAAGGCTTTTTTAAACTTTTTTAATCTTGAACAAGAAAAAGTTAACGGAAATAATTTTTTCTATTTATTTAAAGATGACGAAAAAAAGGAAATTCTAGAATTTGAAAAAATTGTTTTAACCACTCAAAAATCGGTTCAATTCAACATACACTTAACAGACCAAAACGGTGAAGAACAAACATTTCAAGTTTTAAAATCACCAATGCTTGACAAGTCAAACATAATTATTGGGACGTTAAATATTTGTAGAAACATTACCCAACAAGAAGAAAATTACAACACTAAAAGAAATTTTGTTGAAACACTTGCGCATGACATAAAAAACCCAATTGTGGCTCAAAGTAAGATTTTAGAGTTTCTACTTGAAGAAAAGATTGGCACACTAAATTCTGACCAAAAAGACTTAATAAAACACATTATCAGCTCAAATCAATTTGCGCTTGAAATGGTAACTTCAATGCTTGCCTCTTACCGATTTAGTGATGAAAATTACAGATTAAAATTCATAACTTTCGACATAAAAAAGATGGTTCAAGAATGCATCAATCAGCTTGAAATCACTGCGTACAACAAAAGTCTAAATATAAATTTTGAAGCGGATAATTTTAATGCACCAACAGTCTTTTACGACCAAATTGTATTACAACGACTTGTAACAAATTTGTTATTTAACGCTATTACATATAGCCACGAAAAAGGTAAAATTAACATACATTTAAGCCAAAACAAAGAATTTATTATATTCGAGATTGAAAATACAGCGACAAAAAGCAGTTTAACTAAAGACAACATTAAACACATTTTTGACAAATATTACATTGGAACAAACAAATATAAACAAGTTGGTTCTGGAATCGGTTTATTTTTGGCTAAAACAATTGTAGAAAACCTTAACGGCGAACTTATTTACGATGTTATATACAAAGACGAACATACTGATATTTATAAATTCGGTTTCAAAATAAAATTAGACAACAAAGAACTTGACGGAAAAGACTTTAAATTTTAGCTTTAAGTTGTATAATTAACTTGTTATACGGAAAATAGGAATTTATTAAATGATTTTGATTACAGGTGCCGCTGGGTATATTGGAAGCCATACAGCGATTAATTTTTTAAATAACGGTTATGACGTTGTTGTTTTTGATAATTTGGCAACAGGTCACATTGAAACAATTAACTCTCTAAAGAAAATTGGAAATGTTAAATTTGTACAAGGCGACTTACGCAACATTGAAGACATTGAAAAAGTATTTGAAGAATATGACATTGAAACAGTAATCCACTTTGCAGCATTCTCTCTTGTTGGCGAAAGTGTTACAGACCCAGCAAAATATTACAGAAATAATGTTTATGGCACAATGAACTTGCTTGACACAATGGTTAAGCATAATGTCAAAAAGATTGTATTCTCATCGACTTGCGCTACATACGGTGAACCTCAATACACACCAATTGATGAAAAACACCCTCAAAATCCAATCAATCCTTATGGCAACACAAAACTTTGCGTTGAAATGATGATGAAGGATTACGATAAAGCATACGGATTAAAATCAATTCGTTTGAGATACTTTAATGTTGCAGGTTGTGATGAACAAAGCAGGGTTGGCGAATGGCACGACCCAGAAAGCCACTTGATTCCAAACATCTTAAAATCAACTTTTGGCACAGGAAAGGTTTTCAAAATCTTCGGTAACGACTACGATACACCAGACGGAACATGTATTCGTGACTACGTAAATGTTGAAGACCTTGCAGAAGCCCACAGATTGGCTTATCTATATTTAAAGGAAAACAACAAATCTGATTTCTTCAATCTTGGGACTGAGCAAGGTGACAGTGTAAAAGAAGTATTTGACACTTGCGAAGAAGTTTTAAATCAAAAAATTAATGTTGAAGTTGTTGCTCGTCGTGAAGGCGATCCTGCAAAACTTTATGCTAATGCAAACAAAGCAAAAGAAAATTTAAAATGGCACCCTCAAAGAACCCTAAAAGACAGTATTAAGACAGCTTATAATTGGGAACTAAATTTAGAAAACTTCAAGGCTGGTAAATAATGTCAACAGTAATCACCGTTTCAGTATCGCTTGTTTTCATATTAGTTGCAATAATTATCAGATATTCTTTTGTACAAAAACCTTTAGAAAAGCCTCACGCAAGCTGGATTAGCTTTATACTTGCAATAATAGGTACAACAATATGCACACTTATTGCAGGCGAACCTCAAGGAACAGTAATAACAGGCTTTGTTACAATGCTATTGAGTTATAACATTCTTTGCAGATAAAATATTT
This sequence comes from Candidatus Melainabacteria bacterium, assembly GCA_003258725.1. GTDB lineage: Bacteria > Cyanobacteriota > Vampirovibrionia > Gastranaerophilales > Gastranaerophilaceae > UBA6984. The sequence continues at coordinate 189,724 of QHMG01000005.1, read as the reverse complement.
AAAGTTCATTGCGCAACGCATACGGAGTTTTTGTATTTTGTCATGTAAAACAACTTAGTTTATTGTATAATAATGTCTAAATAAGGAGTATTTCATGGCAGATTCAAAGGAAATTTTAACTTGTCCCGCATGCGGAGAAAAAATGGAGAAAATTTTTATAAAAAGAGCGAATTGTAACATTGATATTTGCACAAACGGTTGTGGCGGAATTTTCTTTGACAACAGGGAATTTAAAATTTTTGACGAAAAAACAGAATCAATTGATGAAATCAAAAAAGCTCTTGAAGGAAAAACATTCAAAACTGTAGATGAGACTTATAAAAGAATTTGCCCTGCTTGCGGAATGAAAATGGTTAAAAATTCAACAAGTATAAATGGCGACGTTATTGTTGACGAATGTTACCGTTGCGGAGGAAAATTCTTAGACTATAAAGAATTGGACAAAATCAGAGCAGAATTTTCAACAGACGAAACACGCTCTCAAGCTGTTGTTGACTATCTTAAGAAGAATATGGGCGCTGAATTTGAAGAAATGCACGCACACAAAAATAAGACAGCAAAAAATCCTAAAAAGCAAGGACTTTTTGACAACCTAATTAATAAGTTTTTCTAACCCAATCAGATATTAGATTTAAGGCTTCTTGCAACATTTGACTATCCATTGCATAACCAATTCTAAAGAAATTTTGATTCATATCAAAGCAACTTGCAGGAATTGTCAAAACTCCTGTTTTATCAAATAGACTTGCACAAAAATCTTCTGAAGTTAAGTCATAATCAAAATTTATACATGCAATTGTTCCAGCATTTGGCTCTACCCACGAAAAATGGCTATTTGAGTTTATAAAATTTAATATAATTTTTTTGTTTTCTAATATTATTTTCAAATTTCGCTCAACAATTTTTTCGTGATTTTCTAACGCAATCGTAGCTACATAATCATCTAGAGCACTTATGCTGATTGTGTTATATTCTCTATTTGAGTTAATTTGTTCTATTATATTTGGATTTGCAACAATCCAACCAAGTCGAATACCCGCAAGAGAGTACGTTTTTGACATACTTCCTGTTACAATTGCCTTTTCATAAAGGTCTACGGCTGATTTTGAATAAGGATATCCACTATGATTTAAGCCCCTGTAAACTTCATCAACAAAAAGGTATGCGCCAACGCTTTTAGCAACCTCTACAACGCTTGTCAAATCGAAATTCATGCCTGTCGGATTATTTGGATTAGTTACGCAAATTAGCTTTGTATCATCGCCGACAACCGCCTTAAATTGGTCAATATCAAGAGTCCAATCATCTTTTAAGAAAAACAATTCAACATTAGCACCAAAAGTTTTTGGTAAAGTGTACATTTGTTGATAAGAAGGGCATACACAAACAACTTTATCACCTTTATTTACAAGTGTTTGAAGCACCAAATAATTTGCGCCTATACCGCCCAAAGTAACCGTAATTCTATCCAAATTTGCATTTTCATATAAGTTGCAAATGGCTTGTTTTAGTCTTTTTGTACCATGAAGCTGTCCATAATTAAGCGGAATATCTAACATTTTTGAAAAATCTTCACCTGTAATTTTTGTTAATTCCGTCAAGGACAAGGCTTTCGGACAAGTTGCAGACAAATCTATTTTTGTTATGGCTTCTCGAGAATTAATCCATTTTTCAAGTTTAAAATCTTCAATAAGCACTATTTTTTACCTGCGTTTGCAAATTTGTTATACATCAAATCACGTCTTTTTTGAATATCAGGACTATTTAAATAATCCTCGTATTTCATTTGGAAATTTATATATCCATAAGGTGAAATTTCAACAATTCTATCTGCAACAGTTTGAATAAATTGATAATCTTGAGATGTAAATAAAACAGTTCCTGTGTAATCAATCAACGCATTATTTAAAGATGTAATCGCTTCCAAATCTAAATGGTTTGTTGGTTCGTCAAACATAAGCACATTACTTTCAGCAATCATCATTTTTGCAAGCATACAACGGACTTTTTCACCACCTGATAAAACATTTACTGGTTTTTCTGCATCTTCGCCTGAAAACAACATTCTGCCCAAATAACCTCTCAAAAAACTTATATGCTGTTCTTGAGAATATTGTCCTAACCATTTGATAAGGTCTAAATTAGTATCAAACAAATGATTATTCTCTTTTGGGAAGTAAGAACGAGTTGCAGTTACGCCCCAATTAATTTCACCGCTATCTGGCTCTAATTCTCCATTTAGCATTTGGAATAAAGTTGTTATAATTATTGGATTTTGAGCTATAAAAGCAATTTTTTCACCTTGAACTACATCAAGCGAGAAATTTTTAATTAACAGTTCATCATTCAACGATTTATTCAATCCTTGAATATGTAAAACATCTTTTCCCGGAATTTTTGAATATTTAAAATTAATACTTGGATATTTTCTTGTTGACGGTTTAATGTCTTCAAGTGTTAATTTTTCAAGCATGTTTTTACGAGAAGTTGCCTGTTTTGCTTTTGACGCATTCGCACTAAATCTTGCGATAAATTTTCTAAATTCTTCTGCTTTTTCTTCAATTTTTTTGTTGCGTTCTTCTTTTTGTTTCATAATCAAAGCACTTGCTTGAGTCCAAAACGCATAGTTACCTGTGTAAAGCGTAATGTTTCTAAAATCAATGTCCGCAATATGCGTACAAACTCTATCTAAAAATTTTCTATCATGCGAAACAACGATTACAAGATTTGGAAAATCAATCAAAAAGTCTTCTAACCAAGTGATAGTTTTTAAATCCAAGTGGTTTGTAGGTTCGTCCATTAATAATATATCTGGAGTTCCAAACAAGGCTTGAGCAAGCAATACACGTACTTTTTCACTACCTGACAAATCCTTCATCAAACTATAATGAAGTTCTGATGGAATACCTAAATCTGCAAGTAAAGACCCTGCATCGGCTTCTGCTTGCCAACCGTCAAGTTCTGCAAATTCAGTTTCTAATTCTGCAACTCTAATGCCGTCCTCGTCATTAAAATCAGGTTTTGCATATAACGCATCTTTCTCTTTCATTACGTCGTAAAGATGTTTATTACCCATAATTACAGTGTCCATTACTGTAAAATCATCAAACTCAAAGTGATTTTGTTTCAAAACAGAAATTCTCATACCTTTTTTGATGTGAACTTCGCCTGAAGTTGGTTCTAATTCTCCAGACAAAACCTTTAAGAAGGTTGATTTACCTGCACCATTTGCCCCGATTAAACCGTAGCAATTTCCTGCGGAAAATTTAATATTAACATTTTCAAATAATGGTTCAGAACCGAATTTTACTGTAACGTTTTCTGTTGTAATCATTATAATTTAACCTTTATATTTGTAAAAAAGTCGGAATTTCTTCCGACTTTTTAATTATTTAGTGTACTAAAAATCTAAAATAGATATATACTGTCGATGCAGTTAATGAAATCAATACAGTAACAAAACCGTATAACAAGAACTGCATAAATGAGATTGGGTGTTTTCTTGCAGCCGCAGACTCAGAAACAATAACATTAGCAGCAGCACCAATAATTGTTAAGTTTCCACCTAAGCAAGCACCTAAAGACAAGCACCACCAAAGAGGGTGCGCATATTCTGCACCCATTACAGATTGAATATTTGCAATCATAGGTGCCATTGTAACTGTATATGGAATATTGTCGATGATACCTGATAAAATACCAGACCCCCAAAGAATTACCATTGCTGTCGCACTTTCAGAGCCATGAGTTACATCAAGTAACCATTTTGCCATTAATGCAATACCACCAGAGGCTTCTAAACCACCAATAATAATGAATAAACCGATAAAGAAGAAAATTGTATTCCATTCTACATCTTTTATAATATTTTTTGGATTTTCAAATAATAGCAAGAAACTTGCACCGGCCATTGCCGATAGACTTGCAGGGATATGAGTCATATCGTGAGTTACAAAGCCTAAAATTACAAGTGCTAAAACACAAATACTTCTAATCATACCAGCCTTGTCTTTAATTGTTTTGCTATTATCTAAATTAGCAATTTCTTCCATTTTATCAGGAGATGCTTTTAAATGTTTTCTAAAGAATAAATACATTACAAAAACAACTAATAATAAAATTACCGCAACAATTCCTGTCAATTCTCTCAAGAAATCCATGAAAGAAAAGCCCGCAGCAGAACCGATAATGATATTTGGAGGGTCGCCGATTAATGTTGCAGTACCACCAATATTTGATGCCAAAATTTCGGTAATCAAATATGGTGCAGGATTAATTTCTAATTTTTCTGCAATGTAGAAAGTTACAGGCATAATCAAAATAACAGTTGTAACGTTATCTAAAAACGCTGAAACAACAGCTGTAAATAAAGCCAAAACGACTAAAACAGAAACAGGGTGTCCTTTTGTAAATCGCAATAATTCGTTTGCAATCCAGTTAAATATACCTGTTTCGGTTGAAATATTAACAATAATCATCATTGCAACCAACAAGAAAATTACGTTAAAATCAATAAAATTAACAAAATAATGAGGGTCTAAAGAGCCATCAGTCAAATTTTTGTTAACACTAACTAAACCTAAAAACATCGTTGCCGCAGCACCGATTAATGCAATTGTAACTTTTGGAATTTTTTCTGTCGCAATGAAAATATACGCAAGAATTAAAATAACCGCAGATACAATAATAGAGTTGTTTCCAACTAAACCACTTAAAAATTCCACGTCTAAAATCCTTTTCTACTTGTGTACTATATCAAAACAATTTTAGCACAAACAAATAAAATTTAAGAATTTAAGGAATTTAGCAAATTATCCTGCTCGGCAGTTGATTTTTCCAACATTGAATAAACCATATACGCCCCTAAAGCTATGGCTTTTGGGTCAAGTCCAGTTTGTTGAGCCGCTTCAATAATTGCAGAATTAACCTCTGGATTTTCCTCTTTCATATAATGAATCATTTGTTTTCGCCAAGCATTCACATCTTGAAAAATTTCTGCAAAAGTTAATGTTGAATGGTCTTCTGTTATAACCGGTATCATCTTTTTAGCGACCCCCTTGTTAAAATTATACAACAAATGTTTAAAACTTTACATAAAGATTTATTTTTTGTATTATTAAAGAAAAGAGGAATTTATGATGGATAAAGATGACAAAGTTATTGATTTATTTTCAAAAGTAAATAGAACTCTAACACACGAAGAATTAGAACAAATTAAGTTTTTTGAAGGTTTTCATTACGTAAAACTAAATAAAGATAAAAATAATAAAAAATTCAATGCATCATTATTAAAAAAATATGCAGAAGGGTGTCATTACATCGTTAGAGTAATGAGAGAAGTTAATGGCGAAGTTTGGATGTACAACTATGATGTTAAAAACGACGAACTTTTCAAGTTTATGGAAAAATTTAACAATAACAAACTAAATGGCACTATTATTGAAATTGACAAATATTTTCCAGAAGGTTTAGCTTAAAGTGCATTTTTTTGAAGAATACCACGAAGAATTAAACAAATGCTCAAAACCCTACCAATACGTTGGCGGTGAGATTTTTTCTGCAAACAAGGATTTTGACAAGGCAAATGTTCACTTCGCAATGTGCTTTCCTGACAAATATGAAATTGGCATCAGTAATTTAGGCGCAAGAATTTTATACAATCAAATCAACAAGCAAGAAGGCTTTATGGCAGACAGAGTTTATGCTCCTGAACCTGATTTTCACCCACATCCACTGTATGCGGTAGAAAGCAAACGCCCGTTAAAAGACTTTGATATTGTTGGTTTTTCACTTCAATACGAATTATCTTATCCAACAGTTTTAAAAATGCTTGAAATGGGTGGTGTTTCTATAAGAAACAAAGATAGAAAAGAAGATGAACCTATCGTGATTGCTGGTGGTCCTTGCACTTTTAACCCACTTCCAATGTCTGATTTTATCGACGTATTTTCAATTGGAGATGGAGAACAACTTACCGTTGAAATTTGCGAATGTATTGAACGCACAAAAGATTTAACAAGACAAGAACGTATCAACGAATTATGTAAGTTAAAAGGTTGTTGGTCAAAATCAGTTGGTGGATCCGTTGAAAAAAGGGTTGAACCATTAACTTATGACACAGCTCTAACAAAACACCCTATTGCATTTTCAGCATCTATTCACGATAGAGCTATTGTTGAAATTCGTAGAGGTTGTGGAAGAATGTGCCGTTTCTGTCAACCTGGACACGTAACTTTACCAGTTAGAGAAAGACCCGCTGAAGAAATTATAAAACTTACAAAAGAGTTGGTTCATAATACTGGTTATGATGAATATTCACTACTTTCATTATCTTCTAATGACTATTCTAACATTACAGAGGTAATCAAGGAATTGAGTTGTGAATTCAACAAAAAGAAAATCGGTGTATCACTGCCTAGTCAACGCATTGACCACTTCCGATTAGAATTGGCAGAGCTTACTCAATCTGTTCGTAAATCAACAATGACTTTAGCGCCTGAAGCGGGTAGCCAAAGACTTAGAAATGTTATCAAAAAGAATATTTCAGAAGAACAAATTATTAGTGCGGTTATGCAACTTTATGAAAACGGCTGGAGCAGAATTAAATTCTACTTTATCGTCGGCTTACCTTCTGAAACGTATGAAGATTTAGACGAAATGGCTCGTTTAATGGACACCATCAAATACAAAGTTCGTGCTCTAAAACGAGAAAAAGACCTTAAACACGGGCTAGACTTGACTTGTACCTTGTCAATTTTTGTACCCAAACCATTTACACCATTCCAATTCTGTCCACAAATGGATTTAGACGAGGTAATGGAACATATTCATTATTTAAAAGAAAAAACAAAACACATAAAAGGCTTAAAACTAAACTATCACGAGCGTTTTGTTTCTCAAATTGAAGCTGTTTTAACTCGTGGCGATGATAGCCTTTGTGATTACATTGAACAACTTTATAAAAAGGGCTGCTACTTAGATGCTTGGGGAGAATATTTCAGCAAAGAAACTTGGTCTGAAACAGCGGAAGAATGTGGCATTGATATAAAGAATTTAGCAATGAAAGAATTTTCAAGAGACATTGAGCTACCTTGGGATTTTATTAACATCGGTATTAACAAACAATGGCTGATTGATGAATACAACAAGGCTTTTGTGCAAACTAGTTCTACTGAAATTCAACCAACCTGTGAGCACAAATGCGTTCAATGTGGAGTTTGTCCAAATTTAGGCGTACACAAGGTCTTAGACAAAAAATTTGTTGCAAAAAATTATGTACAACCAGAACAAATTCACTATGACCCAAGAACTGCGCCAACAATTACAACTTATAAATATCGTTTAAAGGTCACAAAATTAGGTATTTTGAGATATTTTTCTCATCTTGATTGGCAAAATACTTTCTTAAAATCAATTTTGCGCTCAGGGCTTAATGTCGCATTTACACAAGGTTTTAATCCGACACCTAAGGTTTCTATGGGTATAGCATTACCTCTATTTTTAGAAAGCGATGCTGAACTTGTTGATGTAGATTTGTTAGACAACATTTCTTGCGAGGAATTTAAAGAAGCATTAGAAAAAACTCTTCCAGAAGGTTGCAAGATTGTAAGCATTAGACCTCTTAAGGTTGGCGAAAAAGCCATTGATCACACCGCACAATGGGCTGAATATCAAGTTTCACTTATCAAAAAAGATGATTGTAATTTAGACAAGTTTATGTTAAATTGTAATCAAGTTTTATCTTCGGAAGAGATTTTATTGACGAAGAAAAACAAAAAAGGTTTACTAAAAACTTCAAATATAAAACCGTCAATTCAATCTTATCGGTTTGAAAATGGCAACTTGTACATCATATTAAAAGCTGGTCAAGGTAGTGAAATACCAGCGGTTAGGGTTGATGACCTAATGAAATTAATATCTGACGGTACAATTTTTGACATTAAACGGTTAAGATTCTTCGACGAAAACTTGATGGAGTTATAAAAAGAAAAGGAATTTTAAATGAAAGACAAAAAGAATTTTGCACAAAAAGAACAAAACTCTGCAAAAAAAATTGTTATCGCTGAACGTGATAATATTGGCGCTTTAATGGAAGGCGACAAAGTTTTAGACCTATACATCAATCGTGGTGAAGTTTTGTTAGGTGACGTTTACCTAGCAACAGTACAAAACATTTTACCAAGTATTGACGCAGCCTTTGTTGATGTTGGTGTAGATAAAATGGGTTTCTTACACGCACAAGATATTATGGGTAAAGGAGCTTTGAAAGATAAATTATCCCCAAACCAAAAACTTGTTGTTCAAGTAGTTAAAGAACCAACAGGACACAAAGGACCTAGAGTTACAACTGAAATCAGTCTTCCAGGTAGATTTTTAGTATTAATGCCATCTGAACCAGGAATTAATGTTAGCCGTAAGATTGAATCTTCAAAAGAACGTGCAAGATTGAAATCTATCGTTAGCTTGTTAAAACCCGTTGGCGTAGGTGTTATCATCAGAACAGAAGCTGAAGGTCAATCAGAAGCTGACATTCAAGAAGATTTAGAAATTCTTTTAGAAAAATGGAACAATATTGTTACAGCCGCAGAATCTCTAACACCACCAAGTCTAATCTATCGTGACCAAGATTTGTTATACAGAGTTATTCGTGAGGCTTGTTCAGAAGATGTAAATGAAATTATTGTAGATACAGCATTTGCCTTGAATAGAGTTCAAACTCTACTTCAAAATTGGCACATGAACAAAAATATCAACGTTACATTATACAAAGGTAATGAGCCTTTATTGATTGCAACTAATGTACACAAGGAAATCAAAGCCGCATTAAATATGAAGGTTAATATGCCATCAGGTGGTTACTTATTCATTCAACAAACAGAAGCTCTTACTGTTATCGACGTAAACTCTGGTAAGTTTGTAAGCTCTGCAACTCAAGATGAAACTATCTTAAAAACAAATATTGAAGCAGTTCACGAAATTGCACGTCAATTACGTTTACGCAACATCGGCGGTATGATTATCATTGACTTTATTGATATGACTTCTCGTGTAGATAAATTAGCTATTATGGAAGAATTAGAACTTGCAATTGAGGACGATAAAGCAAAACCTCAAGTTGGTCAACTTTCTGACTTGGGTCTTGTTGAAATGACTCGCCACAGACAAGGTCAAGCTATTTCAGAAGTTTTCGCTAAAAAATGTCCACACTGTCACGGTGAAGGCTTTATCGTAGAAGATTTCAAATTTGCATCACCAACCGCAGAAGGTGAATACAGAGCAAAAGCAGCAAAAATGAAACTTCCTATCAGCGGATTCAAGAAAAATAACAACAATAAAAATAAACAAAACAACAATAACAATCAACAACCTCAACCACAACAACAAGAAATGGAACAGGCTCAACCGATTGAAATGACAAATGAAAATCCGTCAGTTACGGCTCAAGAAGAAACTAAAAAACGTAATGACAACAAAAAACCTAAAAGCACTAAACGTAATTTCAACAAAAAACAACTTAACGAAAATTCTGAAGTAAAAACTGCACAAACAATGATTACCGCAGAAGATGAAATTAAGCCTGTAATTGAAGAACCTACACCTATTCAAGAAACTAAGGCTGAAGTTGAAGTTCAAGCTGAAGCTCCAGTTGAAGAAAAACCTAAAAGAACAAGACGACCAAATAGAGGTGGGGCAAAAACAAAACGTCAAACTCGATCTAAGAAAACAAGTGAGGAAAAAGTTGAAGAAGAATAATATTAAAAATTTGATATTATCAATCGCTTGTATTTTAACGGTTCAACTGCTTGCAGTTTCTGCACCAACAAGCCAAATTCCCGTTTCTGCCTCTTATGATGACATGATTAATGTTGCAAGGGAACAAGTATCTTCTTCTCCAGCAACAGGCGATATCCAAGTCCAAGCAAGAGCACAGGAAGAACCTCTTGCCCCTCGTGGAGATTTAGCTTATTCAAATGCCACACCAGAAGCTCAAGTTGCGAATACAACAGCCATACAACCGCAAGTGCAACAAACTCAAACAAAGCCTAAAAAAAGCTTTGCTAGTATGGTATTCAAATTCATTCTTGCGATGATTTGGGTTGTGATTTCTTCAATCGTAATCTTTATTATTTTAATTTCGTACAAAAGATTTATTCTAAAAGGGAAACCCGTAAGACCAACTTATGAGACAACCGAACAATCTCTTGATACTCCGAAAAATTTCAAAGAGGCAATCAAATTATTTTTAGACAAAACTAAATGGTAAAATGCAACAATTGAATTACAGAACCCGTAATTATTGAAGTTATCAACAAAATAGAAATTATACGCAATGAGTCTTTTATAGACTCATTGTTTTTTAGCAAAATTAAAAGCCCTAAACCGGCATTTGTAGATAAGCCAGAAATTAAAGCTCCAAAAGACAAAGCAGATTTAATATACAACATTACAATTAAAACCGAAATTGCACAATTTGGAATTAGCCCCACAACAGAAGAAATTATAATTTGCAAGTAACTATTTGATGTAAATAAAGCCATAATTCCACCTGATGCCATCGTTAAGGAGTAGCCTAAAACACAATTTATCAATAGAATGAATAAAAAGATATTAAATGTGTGCTTTAATGGATGAATTAACAAGTTTTGAACATGTGATTGAATTTTATTATGACAACACCCTGTTTCATTAATTTCTATCTTATCAGGAGCTTTTTTCAATTCTGGTTTGATTATCAAATCAAGAGAGTGCCCAACAAGAATTGCAATGCCGACTTTTATAGCAATAACAGGTAAAATTACAGAAAATTTATCTGGATACATCAACAATACAGGAATCGCTTCATCACTTGTTGCTAAATAGACTGCAATTAGCGTTCCTAGAGTAATAAATCTTTCTACATAAAGCATCGTTGCAATTACAGAAAATCCGCATTGAGGAATTGATGCTAATAATGCACCAATTATAGCTCCATATTTAGCAGAGTATTTTGAAAAATTTTCAATTCTTTCTGAAAAATAATTTTCAAAAATTTCAATAAAAACAAATATTACAAACAAAAAGGGAATTAAAATTATACTTTCCGCTGCAGGCTCTAAAAAAACTTCTGGCAAATGCAAATATTTTAAACCATTTTGAATTAGAGCAACACTTGCTTCATTAAAATTTGTTATATTATTTAAAATCTCTATCAACATTTCATAAAAATTATATCACTAAAAGCTATTGCAATATAAAATTTTAACAATTATAATTAAGCTATGAAGTTTGCAAGATACGTATCATTTATAGTATTATCACTCGTTTGTTTCTCGCAAACCGTTTTTGCAAGCGATTTTTCAGACAAAGTTATTTCTAATACAAATACAGAAATAACACATGCTCAAACAATTTTTGATATAGAAAAAGAATCGCACACATTTATTGTTGCAAATTCAAATAGTGAATTATCTCAATTATCACAACGGAAAAAGGTTGATTTAGGCAACTCAAACTTTTTCACAGCAAGCAATATTTTTTATATAAATGAACCTCAAAATAAAATATTAGGTTTTAACTTTGGTGAAGAAATAACAATAAAACGCTTATTTTTAAGCGAATATTCACCGCATGCCCCTTAAATCGTAAACTAAAATAACACAATTTGATGACAAAGATTTTTCTTTGCCTATTTTTAGTATTACAAAATTTAAGGAGAATAAAAATGACAGAACAAAACAATAACAACACTCAACACCACTACAATGAATCACACGGAACAGGCGTTATCAGCTCTATGATATTTCTTATCTTAATTGGAGTTGCGATGTTTTTTATCGCTAAATTCATGGGAATCTAGTTTCATTCTTAAATCAAACGGTGGCGGTTTTTGCATAGCAAAAACCGCCTTATTTATATAAAATTTCATCTAAAAAGGGTTTAAATCTTAATAAAAATATTGTACAATATAAGTATGGTTAAATCTGCATCAAAAAAACTGGGATATCACTATTGTTCAGTTGATACCTTCATGCAAATTATTGAAAACAAGACTCTTTGGTTGTCTCATTCACGCACAATGAATGATAAATTAGAGTGTGTTTATATTTTAGACATTTTAAAGCAAGTAATAGAAGATGTTAATTATCAAGATAATTCTAAAAAAAGCATTTTAAACGAAATTGAAAAATCTTGCAAAAATAATGTTGATTATCCTTACATTATAAGCCTTTCTAAGAACAAAGACTTATTGAGCCAATGGAGAGCCTACGGAGACAACGGAAAAGGCGTTGCAATCGGCTTAGACCTATCTAAAATTCCACACAAAGATTTATTAGGAAACGGTGACCCTGCATCTAACATCATTATTGATGAAGTTTGTTATAAAACAAAAACAATTTATTCAATTTTGAAGAAAATGTTAGAAACCATTCCATATTTAACTGACAAATATATTGAACGAAAACCAATCGTTGAGTACATTTGCCAATTTATAAAAATTTTATCAGCATTTACAAAGAATAGCACCTTCTCTGAAGAAAAAGAATATAGAATTTGCTATTTTCCTTGCTACCGCTACTTATTAAAAAACTTATATAAAGAAAATGTTGAAATAGAGCAACATTTAGACCTAAAATTTAGAACAAAAAACTCTGAAATTATTTCTTACTTTGAATACAATTTTTCAGATGATGTTGTTTCAGAAATCGTTTTAGGTCCGACTACAAGAGTCAACAAGAACCAATTAACACTATTTTTAAGTCAATATTTACCTAATATAAAAATTAAAAATAAGATAATTGATTCAAAAATTCCATTAACATATTAAAAAAGAGGCGCAGCCGTTTGGCTGCGCCTCAAAAATCTACAAATTATATTTTAATTAAAATGAATTTACTATTTTTAATCCCCAAAACTTTATGTTGAGTATCTTTTTTGAAGATAAGCATTTCGCCTTTTTTGACTGTAAATTTTTGCGCATCAAAATGTAATTCAATTTCACCATCTAAAACGTATACTGCGGCATCTTCTTTTGATGTATGCGTGTCTATAAGCCCTTCTTTTTCAATGGCAACCAGAGTTAAACTACTCTCCCCGTTTTCCATCATAATTCTTTTATTAAACTTTTTGCCGTCTAAATGAATATTTTTTTCTACTGAAAATGGATTGTAAAACATTTCTATCTCCTTATCTTTGAATACAGACACATTTAAACGCTAAGATAAAACAAAAACATCAGCCAATAAAACATTCATTCGGGTAAGATTAAATTCTAAAAAAGCAAAATAAAAAGTCTCACAAATTTGCAAGACTTAAAAAAATATACATTTACCCCACACAATTAATAACATGAACAATATTCTAAGTCAAATAGACTTAGCCAAATTGGGTAATTCATGTAAATATTTTGTTACATACTAGCAATTAATATTTTCTCGGTAGTTTGTATGATTGTGATTAAATTGTTCGTATTATAATTGTAAATGTATTGTATAAGTAAGTAGTGAGGTACAAAATGTCAATTGATGACGCATTAGTTATGATTTTAGCAGGCGGTGAAGGTAAAAGACTTTATCCGTTAACAAAAGACCGTGCGAAACCAGCCGTTCCATTTGGAGGTCGTTACAGAATTATCGACTTCGTATTGAACAATTTTATTAACTCAGGTTTTTACAAAATTAAGGTTTTAACACAATACAAATCAGACTCACTAAACCAACATATTTCACGAGGTTACGCCTTGTCACCATTCTTGGATCAATATGTTGATTTAGTTCCTGCTCAAATGAGAACAGGTAGTGATTGGTATAGAGGAACAGCTGATGCTGTATTCCAAAACGTATTACACATCGTTGACGCAGACCCTACTTATGTTTGCGTATTTGGTGGCGACCACATTTATAAAATGGACGTTTCACAAATGTTAGACTTCCACAAACAAAGAAACGCTGCCTTAACAATTGCAGCTATTCCAATTCCGATTGAAGAAGCATCAGAGTTTGGTATCATGGAAGTTGATGACAATTGGAAATTAACAAATTTCGTTGAAAAACCAAAAACAAAACCAAAATCAATTCCTGGAAATCCTAACATGTGCTTAGCTTCAATGGGTAACTACATTTTTGGTAAAGATATTTTATTAGATGCATTATATAGAGATAACAAAATTGAAGACTCAAGTCATGACTTCGGTAAAAACGTAATTCCAATGATGTTAAACGAAGGTCAACCAGTTTATGTTTATAATTTTAAAGAAAATTCATTCCCTGGAATGTCAGATGCAGAACGTGGCTATTGGAAAGATGTAGGAAACGTTGATGCATATTGGCAAGCTAACATGGACTTGTTAGATTCATGCCCTGAATTGAACTTATATGCTAAAGAATGGCCATTAAGAACCTTCAACTATAACTATCCACCTGCTAAATTCATTTGGCAAGAAGGTGACAGAGTTGGTAAAGCAACAAATTCAATGGTTTCAGAAGGCTGTATCATTTCAGGCGGTGGCTTATCAAGATGTGTACTTGCGCCAAAGGTAAGAATTAACTCTTATTCTTCAGTAACAGAAAGTATCTTGATGGAAAATGTTAATATTGGTAGACATTGTGAAATCCGTCGTGCAATTATTGATAAAAATGTTCAAGTTCCACCATATACAAAAATCGGCTTTGACAGAGAAATTGATGAACAAAAAGGTTTCTATGTATCACCAAATGGCGTTACTGTAGTACCAAAGGGCGCAATTCTTTAATCAAAGTTAATACAACTTTAAAAAAATACTTCTTTGTGATAACATCTTCGCAAAGGGGTATTTTTTATGGAAAAGAAAACTTTATTAATAATAAATTCAATAATTTTAGGCATAATCATATTAATTATGGTAGGCGTATTAGTTTCAGAAGCTGTTTATGAACACAGAGTTAGAAACCATTATATTAACGAAACAAATATTTCAATCCAATTTGATGACAATAGTAAAAAATTCGATCCAGCAAAACCAACTCTCCTTTTGATTCATACTCAAAGATGTGGTTTGTGCGTAAGATTTTTACCTATTTTCAACAAAGCCTCTAAAAAATATAAAGATAAATATAATTTTGTTGCATTAGAAGGTAACGATCCAAGAAATTATACACTTGTACAAAACAATGTTACTGAACTACCTATGGTCTATATTTATGATACTTCTATCGGCAACAAAATTCATATTCCATCAACTATGCTTGGCGATGAAGAACATTTCTTTTTTGAATTAGATAGATACTTACACTTCCGCTCGTTATTAAATCTTGAGCAAGCGGTAAAAGACCACCAAGAGGCAATTGCAAAAACACAAAAGAAATAATTTAAAAAGGTATAATGAAGTAAAAAAAAGGTGAAACTTTTGTTCCACCGCGTCTGTTAATTAATAAAAATACTACACTTTTCCTTTTACCTTCTATCCTTTTGGAATTAAATTAAAATCTTTTTGTCTATTAATACCTCGTTGTGTTTTGCTTACATGTATATAAAGTATTTTTGAGGGTAAAAATTGCCCTTTTAGTATTGACGGTAGATTCAGACTATTGTTTAAATTCTATTACTCTGAATTTTATCAAAAAAGGTGCGACCGTAAACGGTCGCACCTTTTTTGGGTAAATCTTTTTCTAAGTCTTACTGTATCTTATCTTACAACTTTTGAAACGAAGTTGGTAATTTCAAACAAAGAGTCTTTAACAAAATCTTTTGCTAAATCACCCAATGGACGATTTTCAATGAAATCAAATGCAAAGTAAATTGGGTCTTTTGCATTGTTAAATCTCATTCTTCTATCTTTTTTATTTAGATAGAAAAAATCATCTTTATTAGCTTTAATTAATTCACCGAAATGTGTATTTGGATTTTGCATAGTTCTATCACTCTCCGTTGGAATTACATTGACCTCTACATTTATAATAAAGTTTTTTTAAAGAGGCGAATTTCAGACATGTTCATTTTTGTTACATTTATTAACATGG
The DNA here is from genome assembly GCA_003258725.1 of Candidatus Melainabacteria bacterium. Classification (GTDB taxonomy): domain Bacteria; phylum Cyanobacteriota; class Vampirovibrionia; order Gastranaerophilales; family Gastranaerophilaceae; genus UBA6984. The sequence goes on along the minus strand of QHMG01000005.1, from coordinate 173,750 downwards.
AAAAATAAACATTAAATAGATTCTGCTTCATCACCTAAAACTTCTTTTCTTGCTGCGTTTAATTCATCACGAGAGGTATATTCATGAGTGAAGTTTGCACGTTTTTCTGTTGGTTGTTTTAAATCAATATTTTTGTGTGATTTCAAATAATTAGTAAACAAATCTTGTTCATGACCTACAGATTTAGCATTTTTTTTGTATTTGCTTAAAATATTTTTTGTTAAATCATGATTAAATAAATAACCCGATACAATGACTTTAAATTTTTTGTCTCGCCTTGGATTTTCTACATCAACTTTTTTATCACCAATTTGCATATCAATTAAAGCGTTTTTATTGCCTGATTTTGCAAACTCTACGTCGTTATGAACAGTATATTTCATGCCGGCTGTTCTTAGCACTTGAGGGTCTTTGTTTGTAGTCAAAATCGTACCGGACATTGCATTCAGAACATCTACTAAATCTTTTTCGTTCATTTTAACTTCTTGCATGTTAGTATTAAAAGGTAGCATTGAGAACTTCACATCATAATTTGTAATTGCACCTTTTACACCGCCTCTAACTGTTGCAGCATTGAATAAAACTACATCAGCTCCTGTTTGTTCTTTAACAGCATCGGCAAATAAATTTGATAATGGATTTTCTTTAAAACGTTCTTCGTAAGTATTAGCAGGTGTGTAGTCAGTTGCAGTTTTTGCTAAAACAACTTTTTTGCCTAATTCTTTATCCATTAAATTTTGCGCAATTTTTGAATCTTCAAATATATTCAAATCGTACAAATTATTTTTAATTTTGTCAGCTTTTAATACGCCTTTTTCGTCAAAAACTACATTCAAATAACCTGCATATTTGTTTAGACCTGCCGCTTGAGTAATAATTACAGGTTCATTTCGTTTTGACATCAACAAGTTAAGTTTATGAGTTCCACCTTTATCTTTTGTGTTTACACCTTCTATTGTGGTGTGAGTATGACCACCTACAATAATATCAACACCTTCTGTTTCACGTGCAACTTTTAAGTCACCTTGTTCTCCGTAACCCAAATGAGAGCATAAAATAATCTTGTTTATACCTTGTTTTTCAAGCTCTTTTGTTTCTTTATTAATTTCTTTGATTGTATCATCAAGATTCAATGGTTTAACATTATTTTCTGTTTTACCAATGTAAGAATTTACAGGAGCAGTACCAATTACAGCAAATTTGTGTCCACCCTTCATAAATACGGCAGATCTAACAATTTTTTTGTCCTTAAGTCTTTCCTTTAAAGGGCTATCGTCATCAATTTTCAAATTACAATTTACAGTTTTGAAATCAGCATTCTTTAAAGAGTCAGCAAGAGGTTTTGAACCGCCAGCAAATTCGTGATTACCCAGAGACAATGCGTCCAAATGCATCATATTAAACAACTTAACCATTAACGAATTACGTTGCTTATCTGCACCAAACAAACAATCCCCCGCAGCTAAAGTCATGCTCGGAGTTGTTTTGTTCTCTAGTTTGAATGTGTCATGCGCTGTTTTAAATTTAGCTAAATGATTTACATCACCGTGCATATCGTTTGTGTAAAAGATACCTAATTCAGCTTCTTTAGGATTTTTTACACCTTGCGGTTTAAACACATTCAAAGGAGCATTCGGATTAATTGATTTCATTACAATAATACCTTATACACACACCTTTATACTATGTTTAAAACATAAAAAGAGAAAATATTGCGCTTATTTAAACATTTGTAAACACAAAATATAACGTCATTTAATCACATTGATGTTTTGTTGACCAATTCAAATCGTTACAGTGCAAGTAATCCATATTGCCGATAGATAATACCCAACTTAAAGCCGAATAATCAGGACTCAGATTTTCTCCATTAATGGTTACCACATCTAACCCGTCATCAACTATTTTGACATCAAATATATCTACACCTTTTTTAGATGGACCTTTTACACCATCTACATCAAAGTAAACATTAAATACATCACCTGTATATATAATAGCCACCGCTCCAGAAGGTAATGTAAATGCGGCAGCAGCATCAGAGAATGATTTTCCGAATGTTTTATCCTCAATTGAACTACCATCATATTCAACATATTTTTTAGATGAGTTATGGCATTTAGTAATCTCATTTCCACAATTTGTACCCATTTTTACGTATTTTGATAACTCGTCAACAATAGCTTTTGCTTTAGCGGCGCTTGTTGTTGCACCTGCATCAGTGTATATTTCCTCTAAAGATTTGTTTGCCAACATTCTAGCAAAACCCGAATCAAGTTCATTATAAGTTGTTTTTGTCAACATTATATATTTGTCTTCATCTACATTTTGTGACAAGTTTGGCAAGGCAATAGCAGCCGTTATACCGATAATCGCTACAACCAACAAAACCTCTGCTAGTGTAAATGCTTTCATTTTACTATAAATTGTGTTTAATTTCATATCGCACCTCTTTAATTTATCGGTATTTTAGCATTTATTTTTTTTTCAGTCAATTACAAAATAAAAAGGCGGCGACGCAGTTGCGTCGCCGCCTTTTTTCTAAACTAATTATGCTTGTTTTTGCATTGTTTTAACTTTATCGTCCATTGAGTATTGTGGGCAATATGTAGCTAAATCATTGTATTTGATTGTAATTCTGTTATCTTTTGGCATTGAGAAATCAACTGAACCTCTTTTAGTTAAGTAATCAGTGAAGATTTCTTGTTGTTCACCAACTTTTTCAGAAGTTGCTTTGTATTTGTCTAAAATTGGTTTTGAATAATCTGCACAGAATAAGTATGAGTCAAATGCAACTTTTACTTTTTTGTCAGTGCTTGGATTTTTTGTATCAATTGTAGCTGTAACATTGCCTTTTTCATCTGTTAATTCTAATTTTGTTAAAGGAGTTTTGCTACCAGCTTGGTCGATTGTGTATTTCATGCCAGCAGTTCTTAATAAAGGTGGATCAACTTCGCCAAAAACTTTTGCTGATGTAGCGTTTAATAAATCCACAACATCTTTTTCAGTCATTTCTGCTGCTACATAAGAGCTGTTGTATGGTAACATTTCATATTTCAAATTGTAATTAGAAATTTCGTTATTAGCGCCACCTTTAACTGTATTTGTTGCAAATAATACCCCTTGAACGCCTTGTGCTTTGCCTTTTTCTAATACAGCATCAGCTAACATATTGTGAACAGGGTTTTCTCTGTATCTTTCTTCAAATTCACATTCTGGGTCATAACCATTTGTAACATTTGCTAAGTGTTGTTTTTCGCCTAAAGTTTCAACCATTAAGTTATTTACTTTTTTATCTTCTGCAAAATCTGCAACATTTGCTAATTGATTTTTGATTGAGTCAGTTTTGATAACACCATTCTTATCAAAAACAACGTCTAAGAAGCCAACTTTTTCATTTAATTTGCTTGCTTGAGTAATAATAACAGGTTCGCCTCTTTTTGATTTAACTAAATTTAATTTATGAGTACCACCTTTATCTTCTGATTGAGCACCTTCAATTGTTGCGTGAGAGTGGCCACCGACAATAATGTCGATACCTTCTGTTTCTCTTGCAACTTTAAGGTCAGCATGCTCGCCATAACCTAAGTGAGACAACAAGATAATTTTATTAATACCTTGTTTTTCCAAGTTTTTAGCTTCTTCGTTAATAGCTTTGATTGTTTTATCAATATCTTTAACCCTAACGCCAGCTTTTGCATCTTCTGTAATGCCAACTTCAGCATCAAAAGGAGAAGCACCAATTACTGCAAATTTATGTCCACCTTTCATAAATACAGCAGATTTAACTAATTTTTTATCTGCAATTCTATCCTTTAATGGACAATCTTCACCAATTTCTAAGTTTGCAGAAACAGCTTTTGCATCAATATTTTTCAAGTTTTCAGCCAAGCCTTTAGACCCTGGAGTAAATTCGTGATTGCCTAAAGTTAGCGCATCAAACTTCATCATATTCATAACTTTTGAAATAAGTCCGATTCGTTGTTTATCTTTACCATAGAAACAATCCCCAGCAGTTAAAGCTAATGTTGAATTATCTTTGTTAGACTTTTCAAAAGAATCTTTTGCTGATTTCAATTTTGATAGACGGTTGATGTCACCGTGCATATCATTTGTGTAAAATACGCTTAATTGAGTTTCGCCAGCTTTTGTATTAGCTATTTGTGGCTTAAAAAAGTTGTTGATACTTGTCATTTAAGTATAAAAATTCCTATGTTGTGAGTTGATATATTAATAAAGTTATGATTTTGCATGAAATTGCCCTTTTATGTAAATCATGTTAACAAATTTTAAGCCTCATTTTATTTGTTTGTGATATAATATATCTAAAGGAAGATATAAGGAGAAAATGAATGTTGACAGTAAACAAAAAAGAACGTAAATCAATCCGTGTAGCCTATGGTAAAGCATTAGCTGAAGTAGGTAGAGAAAATAAAAACGTAGTTGTTCTTGACTCAGATTTAGCAGGTTCAACTCAAACAGCAATCTTCGCAAAAGAATTTCCAGACAGATGGTTCGATTGCGGTATTGCAGAAGCAGATATGACAACAACAGCAGTTGGCTTAGCAACAGTTGGTAAAATTCCATTTATTTCTAGCTTTGCAGTGTTTGCAACAGGCAGAAACTATGACCAAGTTAGAAACGGTATTTGCTACGCTGGTTTCAACGTTAAAGTTGTTGGTACTCACGGCGGTATTACTGTTGGCGAAGACGGCGCTACTCACCAATCATTAGAAGATGTTTCTTTAATGCGTGGTATCCCAGGAATGCAAGTTTTAGTTCCTTCTGATTGCGCTGAAATGAATGCGGCTGTAAAATATGCAGCTAATCACTTTGGACCTGTTTACATTCGTGTTCCTCGTTCAAATGTACCTGATGTATTTGAAGAAGGTCACAAATTTGATATGACAAAAGCTGTTGTATTAAAAGAAGGTAAAGATGTAACTATCGTTACTAACGGTGAAACTACAGCAGAAGTTATTGAAGCATCAGAAATACTTGCAAAACAAGGTATTGATGTAGAAATCGTTCACATGCCAATGGTTAAACCAATGGACAAAACAACAGTTATTGAATCAGCTAAGAAAACAGGTTTTGTAATCACAGTTGAAAACCACTCTGTAATTGGTGGTGTTGGCTCAGCAGTATGTGAAGTTCTTTCTGAATTTCACCCTGTACCAGTCCACAGATTAGGCGTTCAAGATACTTTCGGTCAATCTGGTGACTTCGACAATTTGATGAAATACTATCGTTTGAACTCTACTGAATTGGCAGAAGATATTACAAAATTAATGGAATTAAAATAACATGATACAGTTACGCTCGGTAACAAAAAAATATAAAAACAAATACGCCCTAAAAAGCGTAGACTTAGATATTTTATCAGGTGAATTTGTATTCATCGTAGGTAAGTCTGGTGCTGGTAAATCAACCTTGATAAAAATGCTTTACAAAGAAGAAACACCTTCTTCTGGTACTGTAATTATCGGTGGTATCAACATCGCAAACTTACCTCCAGAAAAAGTGCCTAATTTAAGACGTTGTATGGGTATTGTATTCCAAGATTACAAATTACTTCAAAATCAAACTGTATACGATAATGTTGCTTATGTAATCCGAACATTGGGTATCAGCTCAAAAGAGGTTCATGCAAGAGTTACAGGTGCACTTAAAGTTGTAGGTCTAATTGATAAAATGAAAGCTAGACCTAGCGAACTTTCTGGTGGTGAACAACAACGTGTTAGTATCGCAAGAGCTATCGTTAATGGTCCACCTCTTTTGATTGCCGACGAACCTACTGGTAACTTAGACCCTAAAAACTCATTGGAAGTTATGCAAATTCTTGACCAAATTAACCAAAGAGGCATTACAGTTATTGTATCAACTCACGACCAAAACATGGTAAATTACTTTAGAAAACGTGTAATTACGCTTGATAACGGTGAAATTATTCGTGATGTTCAGGACGGTACTTATGAATAATTCAAAAGCCCAAAAACTAAAAAAGAAAGTTAAAAATCATATTCCAAAAGACTGGTTGACAGAAATTAGAATTGTTTACCGTATGTCTGTTGAAATATTTAACGATATTAAACGAACAGGTTTAATCAATTTGGCTATAATTACAACCATGGCTGCTATTTTAACCTTGTTTGGAGCTCTACTTAGAACAACTCTTTCAGTTTCATCATTTGCGCATGAGTTAGGTAATGTGCTAGAAATTTCTGTATATTTAAAATCTAACGCAGATGCAAACATTGTTGCAGAAAGAATTAAAGAATTCGATCATGTTGAAAAAGTTAAGATTATTCCAAAAGAAAAATCTTGGTCTGATTTAAAACGTGAGCTTGATATATCTGATATCGACAATCCTTTACCTGATACATTACACGTAAAGGTTGACAAACCAGAAAATACAAACGAAGTATTTAGCAAGATTAAAGCTCTATCGGTTGTAGAAGATATGAGTTATGCTCAAGACCTAGCGAAGAAAATTCAAGTCTTAAACAAGGTCGTAAACACTACAACAGTAATCGTTGTAATCATTGTAGCGATACTGACAATAACGATTATTAATAATACAATTCAACTTGTAATCCAATCAAGAAAAGATGAAATCGAAATCATGCGTCTGATGGGCGTAAGTAATTGGTATATTAGAATTCCGTTGATTATGCAAGGTGCGTTATATGGTTTTGTCGGTGCACTTATTGCATTAATCCCTATTGATATTGTACAAAATATGTTGAATAATATTCACAAATTCTTTGTAATTCCATCACCTGTATTTGCAGGAAACATCGTAATTGTAGCAACAATTGTTATGGGTATTGCGTTTGGTGCTGGTGGTAGCTTCTTATCAATCAAAAAACACTTACAAGTATAAAAATGAATAACGAAACAACTAAACTTATAAATAATTTAAAGAATGTACCTGCTATGCCTAACGTGGTTATACAGGCATTGAATATTGTCAAAGATCCTAATTCTAGCATCAAAGATTTAGGAGATATAATCAGCTATGACCAATCTTTAAGTTTAAAGGTTTTAAACCTTGTTAATTCCGCATATTATGGATTTGCACAACAAATTACCTCAATAACAAGAGCCTTAGCTCTTTTAGGTATGAATCAAGCAAAAAACATTATTGTTGCAGTTGCAATGAAACCAATGTTTTCTTCAGAAGAAAACAAAGACCTTTGGAAACATTCAATTACAACAGCTGTCGGTTGCGAATATATAGCACAATACTTAAACATTATGGACTCAGAAGAAGCCTTCGTTATTGGCTTTTTACACGATATTGGAAAAATTATTCTTAATATGCAAGATAAAACCATTTGTAACAAGGTTAAAGAATTAGTCGCAAATGGTAACGACATAATTGAAACTGAAAAAATGTTCTTCGGTACTGACCACGCAGAAGTTGGGGCAGAACTTTCTAAAAAATGGCAACTTCCTATCTTGCTAACAAACGTTATAAAATATCACCATACGCCAAACTTAGCATCTGTACCTAAAGAATGCTCTTTGGTGTATCTTGTTGATAAATTAACTCAAGATAATTTTAACGGAGATATAAATTACGACTACATAAAAAATCTAAATCTTAAACTTGACCAACCTTCAATTTTAAGAGATAGTATACTAAGAAAAGCAGATATATTAATCAGTGAATTATCATCATAGAAGAGGCAAATATGTATTCAGGAACAAACATTATTTTAGTAACTAACAACGAATCAATGATTGGCTTATTAAGCTCTGAATTAGTACAACTTAGAAACATTGATAGTATTTTAATCAGAAATTACCAAAATACCTTGGAAACAGTTGAGTCTGAAAAGCCACAAGCAATTATTATTAATTGCCAAAACTCAATGGAAGAACCATTCTGCCTAGACTTAATCAAAAAAATTAAAGAAATATCTTCTATTCCAATTATTTTGTTGGTTGAAAGCTATAATCCAACCTTCATTAAAGTTGCTAATAAAATTGGTATTAGCGATGTTCTTTCAATACAATACGGCAACTCTGAAATCTTGATGAGAACTATTTGGAGTTTACAAAAAAATGAACTTCGTCAACAACATAAAAAATATGAAAAACTTTTAACTCAACTGAACGCCTTCGATGATAAAACAGGTTTCTATACACCAAAATATAGCGATAGAGTTTTTCAAAACGAAATCGACTATTTAAGAAATAAGGGTATTGACGGTGTTTTTGTTGCTCTTGAACCTAACAAAAATTCAAGATTACAACCAAGTATTGATAATATGATTGATACAATTAAAAGCAACACACGTGCAACCGATACAGTTGCCCAAACAAAATCAAAAGATACTTTTTATTTGTTACTTGAAAACACAAACCTAGAAGGTGCAATGGTTGTATGGAACAGAATTAACAAAGCAGTTGGCGCAGATGAAGCAATTTGCGCAGTTGTTTGTCCTGTAGAAAATAGAGATTATGACGAAATTGAACAAATTTTGAAAGAAGGCTTAGAACTAGCTAAAACCTCACCAAACTTTTTACACATTGTACAAAGTTCTCAAAAAAAAAATGACAATTGGCTAGATAACAACACCCAAACGTCTCAAGCAAACCCAAAAGATTTTAAATTATTTAGACAAATTTTCCATAAAAAAGTGGAAAAAATTGTCAAACCTGCAATAGAAGAACTTATTGAAGAATACAAAGATGTTTTATTTAATACTGAAACACCTTTTGTAGAAACTGATGATAGTTTTTCAGTTAAGTTCGTAAATAAAAGACAAGAAAGCGAATTTAAACTAACTCAAAAATCTAATTCCATTGAAGTTGAAGCAATTCACAATGGTTTAGATAGTCCTGAAAATAAAAATTATACAATAGGTTTAAGTGATATTACAACAAGAGAAATCCAAAATGAATTTGAAGATTTCATCTTGGATTTCAAAACTTGCTTATAAGTTCAAAGTCTAATTTATTTTAATTAGAACCCTCCTAATACAAAACCACCAGACGTACTAGTGTCTACGTCTGTTGTTATAATATCATCATTGAATGCACCAGCAGAAATAGATGCAATGCTTTTATATGTATCATTAAATCCTTCATCTGTTAAATATCCAAAAAAGACATTTCTAGACATAGCTAAAGTATTTTGTTGTTTTGCACCTTTTATACTAAAATATACTGCTACAGAAGGGCAATAATTAGCGCTAATTGAAGCAGAAGCCATAAGACCTCTTCTGCCTATAGAAGTGCTTGGTGTACAATTCGGCTTATTATCAGATACATCACAAAAAGCAATTGCAGTACCATCATTTAAGATTGCAGTAGCGCAATCTGATGAATTATCTCCAGGAACTGATGTAACAACACATCTCCACGCACCCGTGCAGTTCATTTTACCCATTAACATAAAACAAGGCGAACAATTTGGATATAAAGGAGTAAAGTAAGGTTTGAAAGTTGGAGTACCTACTGTACATACAAGCGCTCCTTTTTCAGTTTGACAAGTTTTTCCTTCATAAGATATTTTAGCAGATGTATTTAAAGGATCAGCGAATGCACCTGTTGGAAAACATGCAGTAGAAGAACTTGTTTTACCACAAACATTAGTAAATTTCATATATTTTGCATAAGCATCTAAAAAAGCCATAGAACGATCCTCTTTATCACTTATACCTCTAACAACAGCATCTAAAGAACCTTTATCTTTAACTAAAGCTATAGTTGCAGTATCTAAAACATGTTGAACTTTTGTAGCTTTTGCGTGAGCTTCTTTTTGCATATATGTCTTTTTAACGTTTGGCAAAGTCAAAGCCCCAACAATTCCAACAATTGAAAGCGCAATCAAAACTTCTGCTAAACTGAAAGCTAATAATTTTTTCATACTAAAACACCTCAATTCAGTTGTAATAATAATTATTATATCGTATTATTGCTAAACATACAACCCTGAAAAACAAAAAGGGCGGAAATAAAATTCCGCCCTTTTATAAATATCAATTAATAATTAGTTTTCGCTATGAATTACAAAAAGTAATGCAACTACATCAGCAAAATCTTTTGGAATTTTATCGCCTTGAACACTCTTACTGTTACCACCAATATTTTTTTCGGTATTAATATGAACTTTTTGGTTGTCATAAGAACCTGTCATAATCTTTCCGTCTACGGCATTCATATTTCTGTTCAAAGATACGCTAAAACTTTTGCCTTTGTATGTTCCGCTATATACAACCTTGAAGTCAGAAACAGGAGACGGTTTAGATGAAATGCTAATTCCGTTTTCACCAATTTTCCCTGCATAACTGCCAGCACCACTAATTAGTCTTTCACGTTCTTCAACACTTACTTGCTTGTTACCAATTTTGCCTAAGTATTGATTACCAAGTTGCATTTCATTTTTTCTACGATATAACTTAAAATTTTGACCGCCAATATTACCTTCGTAACCTGGCTTGTCGCCAAATACAGTAGTTTTTCTAAATTTACTACCTTTATTCATTGAATTATCAAATGAATTATCAATAGCTCTATCAATATCAATATCATCGAATATTTCGTTAAATTCATCAACTTTTTGTTGATAATCAGTAAACGGATCAGATTGTGCATTTTTTCGATGAGCTTCACGAGCCGATTCTTTCGCATCTAGTGCTGCTGCTTTAATTTCATCTGCAGACATACCTGTTACATCAATTTTGTAATAATCAATATAACGTCTATATTGTTTTATTGCATCCTGACGTTCTTGTTGCTCCTTTTGGTATGCAACTCTTTTTGACTCCGATTTATTTAATTTTTGAGCTTCTTGTTTTTCAGCCTTAGTCATTTCAAAAGCAGGTTTGCTTAAAGCATCGTCCAATTTTTTGTTTTGTTTTTTTAATTGTCCGATTACAGATAAGTCTGTTTTTTCAGGCATTTTGTAACTTTCATCGACTTGTTGCATAGGCTTGTTACCAGCGTTTTGTTTTTGAGATGATTTTTTGCTATAATCAACTTTTGTTTCTTTGGGTTTGTATTGATAATCACCAAAAATGCTACCCGACGGTTTGGCGGAATTATCACCTTCTAAATAACTTGGAACATCGTTGTTATTTTTCTTTTTCGGACCTTCTGCACCATTTAAGTTAATATTAATATCAACCATTTATAATATCTCCTATATATTGTTTTATCAGTATATCACACTTAAAACACGTAAATATAGAAATTTGTCTTAAAAATATAATACCCATAACATAATAACATATAATATAGTTATTATAGCTAACTTTTAGACTTTTTACATTCAACTTTACAAACTATTACAAACAAAAAACGTCTTTCTATTATAATTTACGTGAATTAATACATATAATTTTAAAATTTGAAAATAACGATATTATCTACTGCTTTAAGATTTTTTCTTCCACCAATAAACAACACTTTACCTGCAATATGAATAACACCTTTATCAGTGGCTTTATATAATTTTTTATTCAAAGAATTCGCAGTATTAGTTTTTAAGTTATAAATTCAAGAATGCTTAAAATTATCAATAATTTTACCAATAATATATTTCTTTTCACAAAAACCCTCATTCCCTGTTATTTATTACTCTCTAAAATAGGAATTAAAAAAGCCTCAAATGATTTTTCATTCAAGGCTTTTGAAAATTAGATGCTGGCATCGGGTTATCTTCCCAGGCGGTGGCCCGCCAAGTATTTTCACTGAAATGAGTCTTTACGACCGTGTTCGGGATGGGAACGGGTGGTTTCCTCACTCTTGGACACCAGCGAATTCTTTTAAACACGCTGTGCGTTGAAAGCTGCATAAAGATTAAAAGCGACTTGCGCAATTCATCTAACCTCTAGTATAACCTAGAATTTAGGAAAAGCCCTCGTTCTATTAGTATCAGTCGACTGAATATGTTGCCATACTTACATCTCTGACCTATCAACCACGTGATCTTCGTGGGAACTTACTGACTTGCGTCATGAGAGATCTCATCTTACGGTGGGCTTCGTACTTATATGCTTTCAGCACTTATCCGCTTGGAACACAGCTACCGGGCGTTTACTCTTGGCAGAATAACCCGTACACTGGAGGTTCCCTCTTCCCGGTCCTCTCGTACTAAGGAAGACTCCGTTCAAATCTCTTGCGCGCATACCGGATATGGACCGAACTGTCTCACGACGTTCTGAACCCAGCTCGCGTGCCGCTTTAATGGGCGAACAGCCCAACCCTTGGAACGTACTACCGCTCCAGGATGCGACGAGCCGACATCGAGGTGCCAAACCTCCCCGTCGATGTGGACTCTTGGGGGAGATAAGCCTGTTATCCCTATGGTAACTTTTGTCCGATGAGCGATGGCCCTTCCATACAGAACCACCGGATCACTATATCCTACTTTCGTACCTGTTCGACTTGTGAGTCTCACAGTCAAGCTCCCTTTTGCTATTGCACTCAACGGTTGATTTCCGACCAACCTGAGGGAACCTTTGAACGCCTCCGTTACATTTTAGGAGGCGACCGCCCCAGTCAAACTGCCTACCAGAAACTGTCCCGTGCCCTGTTGTTAGAGGGATCACAGTTAGAATTCAAATTATTACAGAGTGGTATCTCAACGATGACTCCACAAAGGCTGACGCCCTTGCTTCAAAGTCTCCCACCTATACTGCACAATAAGAACCCGAATTCAATTTCAAGCTACAGTAAAGCTCAATAGGGTCTTTCTGTCCTGGTACACGTAATCCGTATCTTCACGGATAATCCAATTTCGCCGAGCCTCTCGCCGAGACAGCGCCCAAATCGTTACGCCATTCGTGCGGGTCAGAACTTACCTGACAAGGAATTTCGCTACCTTAGGACCGTTATAGTTACGGCCGCCGTTCATCGGGGCTTAGCTTCAGGGCTTCGAACCGAGGTTCTAACTCTTCCGCGTAACCTTCCGACACCGGGCAGGCGTCAGCCCCTATACATCGTCTTAATCGACTTAGCAGAGACCTGTGTTTTTGGTAAACAGTCGCTTGGGCCTATTCACTGCGACCCTATCACGCTTCAGCAGCAAGTGCTTACACGCTAGCAGGGTACCTCTTCTCCCGAAGTTACGAGGTGATTTTGCAGAGTTCCTTAGCGAGAGTTGTCTCGCGCACCTTAGTATTTTCTACCAACCTACCTGTGGCGGTTTACGGTACGGATACCGGATAATCTCGATTGCGAAGATTTTCTTGGCAGTGTGGATTCAACAACTTCGAGTCCGTAGACTCTCCTCATCACGCCTCAGTTTATAACGAAATAGCGGATTTTCCTACTACTTCTACCTACACGCTTAAACAGCAACTACCGATCTGCTGCTTGCCTATCCTCCTGCGTCCCTCCGCATCTGATAACGATTACCAGATAGTTCAGGAATATCAACCTGATGTCCATCGACTACGCCTTTGGGCCTCGTCTTAGGTTCCGACTAACCCCCCGCGGACGAGCCTGCCAGGGGAAACCTTAGGTTTACGGTGCATTGGATTCTCACCAATGTTTTCGCTACTTATGCCGACATTCTCACTTCTGCTTCGTCCATCAGTCCTTACGATCTGACTTCAACCTACAACAGAACGCTCCCCTACCGATTAAAGTAAACTTTAATCACGTAGTTTCGGTTATATGCTTGAGTCCCGGTGTATTTTCGGCGCGGAGTCGCTTGACCAGTGAGCTATTACGCACTCTTTCAAGGAATGGCTGCTTCTAAGCCAACCTCCTGGTTGTCGCAGCAACTCTACCTCCTTAACCACTTAGCATATATTAGGGACCTTAACTGACGTTCTGGACTGTTTTCCTCTTGACCACGGATCTTAGCACTCGTAGTCTCACTGCTAGATAGTAACATTACAGGCATTCGGAGTTTGACATTGTTTGGTACAACATTTCGCCGCCCGCACAAAACCAGTGCTCTACCTCCTGTAAGATAAATCTAACGCTGTGCCTAAACGCATTTCGGGGAGAACCAGCTAGCTCCTAGTTCGATTGGCATTTCACCCCTAACCACACCTCATCCACCGATTTTTCAACATCGGTTGGTTCGGACCTCCACGTAGTGTTACCTACGCTTCATCCTGGACATGGTTAGATCACCAGGGTTCGGGTCTATCTCATGTTACTTAACGCTCTATTCAAACTCGCTTTCGCTGTGGCTCCGAATGTCAACTTCTTAACCTTGCAACATAAGATAACTCGCCGGCTCATTCTTCAACAGGCACGCCATCACACTATTGATAGTGCTCTGACTGGTTGTAAGCTAACGGTTTCAGGATCTATTTCACTCAGCTTCTCACTGTTCTTTTCGCCTTTCCATCACTGTACTCGTTCACTATCGGTCACTGACTAGTATTTAGCCTTTCCACATGGTCGTGGAGGATTCAGACAGGGTTTCACGTGCCCCGCCGTACTCGGGATACTTTCAAGAGACTATTTAATTTCGCTTACTGGGCTATCACCGTCTATGGCTCAACTTTCCAGTTGAATTCAACTATTAAATAATTTTGTAACTCTTTGAATATGCTGCTACATATTCTGAAAGTCCCACAACCCCCTGTGCACAACGAATGCAGTCTATCACGTACACAAGGTTTAGGCTTTTCCAATTTCGCTCGCCGCTACTTTCGGAATCATTGGTTTATTTTCTTTTCGTTCTGTTACTAAGATGTTTCAGTTCACAGACTTTCCTCCTCTTGAACTATTGATTCATTCAAGGGTTATAAGGTTTTAACCTTATAGGGTTTCCCCATTCGGATTCCTAGGGATCAAGGCATTTTAGCAACTCCCCCTAGAGTATCGCCGCTTTACGCGTCCTTCATCGGCTGTCAGTACCAAGGCATTCTCCATTAGCTCTTTGTAGCTTTACCTAATACTGAGTTTGTCTTTCGATAAACTCAATTGTAGTTATCATTGATGATTTACGCATATCTTTTTAGATAACAGTATTTCTCAATACTTAAAATATCCAAATGATATTTACGCTTATAATCTTATGCAATTTTCAATGTACAATTTCAATGACGAGCATTGAAAGAGGAACAGCCTGAAAACATATACTTGAGATTAACTCTCCACCGATAATCAAAATGATTTAGTTAAAACTTATCGGTTTCATCAAGTTACGACCTTGGGATGAACGGTTTACATATGCAACCTAGAGTTGCTACCGTTTAATCTCCCTAGAAAGGAGGTGATCCAGCCACACCTTCCGGTACGGCTACCTTGTTACGACTTCACCCCAGTCACCAACCCTGCCTTAGGACGCTGCCTCCAAATGGTTAGCTTGCGCACTTCGGGCGTGGTCGACTTCCATGGTGTGACGGGCGGTGTGTACAAGACCCGGGAACGTATTCACCGCAGCGTGCTGATCTACGGTTACTAGCGATTCCGACTTCATGCACTCGAGTTGCAGAGTGCAATCCGAACTGAGACTAAGTTTAAGAGATTTGCTCACCCTCGCGGGTTGGCTGCTCGCTGTCTTAGCCATTGTAACACGTGTGTAGCCCAGGACATAAGGGGCATGATGATTTGACGTCGTCCCCACCTTCCTCCGGTTTATCACCGGCAGTCTCGCTAGAGAGCAATGCAGAAGTATACTGCTACATGCAACTAACGACGAGGGTTGCGCTCGTTGCGGGACTTAACCCAACATCTCACGACACGAGCTGACGACAACCGTGCACCACCTGTCTTGAGGTTCTCCGAAGAGCACCCTCTGCTTTCACAAAGGTTCCTCAGATGTCAAGCCCTGGTAAGGTTTTTCGCGTTGCTTCGAATTAAACCACATGTTCCACCGCTTGTGCGGGTCCCCGTCAATTCCTTTGAGTTTCACACTTGCGTGCGTACTCCCCAGGCGGGATACTTATCGCGTTAGCTACGGCACTGCAGGGGTCGATACCCGCAACACCTAGTATCCATCGTTTACGGCCGGGACTACTGGGGTATCTAATCCCATTTGCTACCCCGGCTTTCGTTCCTCAGTGTCAATTACGGCCCAGTAAAGCGCTTACGCCACCGATGTTCCTCCTGATATCTACGCATTTCACCGCTACACCAGGAATTCCCTTTACCTCTACCGCATTCTAGTCTGCCAGTATCCGATGCCGAACCGAAGTTGAGCTTCGGGCTTTGACACCAGACTTAACAAACCACCTACGAACTCTTTACGCCCAATGATTCCGGACAACGCTTGCACCCTCCGTATTACCGCGGCTGCTGGCACGGAGTTAGCCGGTGCTTCCTCTGTAGGTACCGTCAAAATTCGTCCCTACTGACAGTGTTTTACACCCCGAAGGGCGTCATCACACACGCGGCGTTGCTGCGTCAGGCTTTCGCCCATTGCGCAAAATTCCCTACTGCTGCCTCCCGTAGGAGTATGGGCCGTGTCTCAGTCCCATTGTGGCTGATCATCCTCTCAAACCAGCTACTGATCGTCGCCTTGGTAGTCCATTACACCACCAACAAGCTAATCAGGTGCAGGCTCATCCTAGAGCACCGGAGTTTTCAAGATTGGTATTTCAACCAAGCTCATATGGGGTATTAGCAGAAGTTTCCTTCTGTTGTCCCCCTCTCTAGGGCAGATTTCCTACATATTACTCACCCGTCCGCCACTTTCCACTAGAGCAAGCTCTAGCTTCTCGTTCGACTTGCATGTATGAAGCACGCCGCCAGCGTTCGTCCTGAGCCAGGATCAAACTCTCCATTGTCAGAAAGTTTATGTCCATCGTTTATCGAGGCTAATCGATAAACTGCTCGACGTTGTTTTAACACTAGCTTTTGCTTGTGTATTTTGTCCTAAATCATATTTTGTTAGAATCAACAAGTATATTTAGTCGTTTTCAGCTATTCTTTTTTCAATGTTCAGTCTCTTTACTCGGCACCAATAAATTAAGGTTTATTGTGTCCTTAACATTACTTCTAATAAGTAATCCCTTCGGCTGGGTTTGGAAGTGGCAGATTTAAAATCTTTTCTAGGGCCATTCCTCTAATTCCTTAACGGTTGCTCTTGATTACGTTTTGCGTTTCATTCGCTTCCGTACTTATTATGTTACAACTTCAATTTTTTTTGTCAACACCTTTTTTAAAATTATTTTTTATTTTGTTTACATTTCTTCAAAATTTAGTCTTTTTGAAAAATTACCCGATTGGGTAATAGGCTAAAAACCAATAATATCTTAATTTTTAAAAAATTAGCGTTTAGAATTTATATTAAGTTATATTAACTATTTTCTTTTTTAGTTGTTCTCAATTAAACTATTTTTATCTAATTAC
Source organism: Candidatus Melainabacteria bacterium (assembly GCA_003258725.1). Taxonomy (GTDB): domain Bacteria; phylum Cyanobacteriota; class Vampirovibrionia; order Gastranaerophilales; family Gastranaerophilaceae; genus UBA6984. The sequence continues at coordinate 156,470 of QHMG01000005.1, read as the reverse complement.
ATGAATATATATAAGGAGATATGACATGCAAATTAATAAAACATGCTTATTGCTTTCTGCGGGATTGGTATTATCAATCGCACCGGCATTCGCTGACGGCAATGCATTTACACCGTTAAATTTTGATGATACAGCATATTCTGTACCAAATACAACAAAGGCTAGTTCTACAAAATCAGCTGTATCGACAACTTCAGCAACATCTGGACAAGGATATGTTGATACAAATGCTGCTGGGACTCAAACTATTACTGGTAATGCTGATTTACAAGGCGCAATTGCTAAGATTGACACTGCATTAGAAGATATTCGTGCAGATCAAAATGTTTGTAAAGCTAAGTATGCAGACATTGATAACCAGTACAAATTCATCAAAAATGAACGTTCTAACATGAAAAAACAAGTTAAAAAGAATGAAAAACGCATTAAAGAATTGACTAGAGCAAAAGCAAACTTAGGCAAAAACGTTCTATAATAGCTTTTTAGTGATTTAGTTTAAAGCATGGAACTTTATGTTCCATGCTTTTTATATATTAAATATTTAGATGATGAAATTTGCACATATACATGTATAATATATATATACATGTCAAACATATTGGAAATTAAAAAATTAAATTTAGGGTTTAACACTGAAGATGGCTTTAGACAAGCACTTTTTGATGTTTCATTAAACATAAAAAACGGCGAAATGCATGCACTTGTAGGCGAATCTGGTTGCGGAAAGAGCATGACTGCCATGAGTGTTATCAAGCTATTGCCCAAAACAGCATCAATAAAAAGCGGAGAAATATTTTTCAAGGGTAAAGACATGCTAAAACTTGATAGCAAGCATACTCGAGAAGTACGTGGGTCACACATTGCGCTAATTCCGCAAGACCCGATGACCTCTTTAAATCCGCTGTATACCGTTGGTAATCAGCTTTTAGAGATAATCAAGTTGCACCAAAACCTTAGAGGCAAGGATGCAAAGCAAAAAGCGCTTGAAGCATTAGATATGGTTCAAATACCTTCAGCAAAAGAACGCTTTAACCAGTATCCACACGAGTTTTCAGGTGGCATGAAGCAACGTGCAATTATAGCCATGGCACTAGCATGTAACGCTGAGCTTATAATTGCCGATGAGCCAACAACGGCGCTTGATGTAACCATTCAAGCACAGATAATGCGACTATTGGCGGACATCAAGAAGGAGTACAACACCTCTATTCTACTAATAACGCATGACTTAGCGCTTGTTAGTGAAAATGCCGACGAGGTTTCTGTAATGTATGCGGGCAGAATAGTCGAAAATGCCTCAACAGAGGAGTTTTTCAGCAACACTAATCACCCATATTCGATTGGATTAATAAAATCTATACCAAGTAGCCGAGAACAAAAGCTAACTATCATAAGTGGTCATCCACCTTCTATAATGGACAATATAGAAGGGTGTCGTTTCCACAACCGTTGCAAATTCTGTATTCCAAACCTTTGCGACAAAAAAGTTCCAGATTTAAAGCACCTTAACAGAACTCATCTTTCAGCTTGTTTCTTGAATTAGCTATTATTAAAGGTGTTTAAAGATATATTTTCAAAAGAGCCTTTGTGCTACTGTCACTTAGGCTCTTTTAATTTTGTAAGTCTCACCTCTTTAGCCTTACAAGGATTTAGACCGTATAAACACTTACAATAAAAAACGTACGTAAAAATACGGACAAAAGTGTTTTTATAAGCACTTTTATAATTTTTTATTCACATTTGTTAACAACTCATGTTTTTTTTCTAAAGTTTAAATTTTGATTTGTCGATAAAAAAAATTGTTAGAGTAAAATTTAAGGAGTTTATATATGGATATTCCAAAAACATTTCAATCACAAATTAAATCAAGAGTAAGTGAAGAATATAATAAAAACAAGTCGAACTTTGACACAAATCATGGTGAAAATGAAATAAAAAAAGAAAAGGAAAATCTTGTAGATAAAGTTGTATTAACTACAGTTGATTCAACTTCTTTTGACAAGTATGTACAACAAATGGAAAACGGCAAAGAAACTGTTGCAAACAAGTTCATTAATGCATTAGAAGAATTTGCAGACAAGTTTGCTGATGGCATTAAAAGTACAACAACAGAAGACGGAGAGTAAAACATTTTTTTAAATATAGAAGGCGCAGGCTTTGCCTGCGCCTTCTTGTTGCGCCATTTAAAATTGTTAAATTTAGTGGCGGGATTAGTCGTTTTCAATTTGGCATGGGTTGAAAAATATGCTATAATTGAAAAAAATTAGGGAGGAATATATGACAATTGAAGTTAAGCCATTAAACGCTATCGTTTATAATCAAGACATGGTAAATATGAGTGATGTTATCGCACCGCCTTATGACGTAATCCTTGATGATTACCGCAATGAGCTTGAAGCACGTAGTGAATACAACATCGTAAAATTAATTTTAGCAAACAATTCTACTGATTTAAATGATGAAAACAACCGTTACAATGTTGCTTTTGCAAATTATCAAAAATGGCTTGGCGAGAAAGTTTTAGTAAAAACAGACAAACCATGTATCTTATATTTAATTCAAAATTACGAAAAGAACGGCAAGAAGATTTCACGCAAAGGTTTTATCGCACGCAACCGCATTGAAGATTTTGCAAGTAAAAACATTCTGCCACACGAATACACAATGGGCGGGCCAAAAGCAGACCGTTTGAACCTTACTAAAAAATGCAGAGCTAACTTTTCTCAAGTATTTTTAGTATATTCTGACCCCGAAAAACAAATTGAAAAGGCAATTGATTATACTCAAAAACCTTTCATTGACGTTACTGACGATTTAGGGGTACAAAACATCGTTTACAAAATTGACGACGAAAAGACTTTATCATTAATCGAAAAAGTTTTGAGTGACAAAACATGCTTAATCGCAGACGGTCATCATCGTTACGAAACAGCCATGAATTACAGAAACGAAATGAGAAAAACAGTTTCAAGACCAACAGGCAACGAGCCTTGGAATTACGTTATGAGTTATTTCACAAATCTTGAAGACGATTTATTAATCTTCCCGACTCACCGTATTTTAACTCGCTCAATCGACTCTGCAGATTTACTTGAAAAAGTAAAAAAATACTTTGACGTTGAAGAAATCTCTTTTGACAGTCAAAATAAATTGGAAATGAAATCAAAACTTCTTGAAGAAATCGAAAAATCGTCAAAAGAAAGAATTTCAATGGGGTTATACCTAAAAAATGTAAGTAAATTTTACCTATTAAAACTTAGAGAAAATGTTGACTCAATACTTGATGACTACAAAGTTCCAGACGTATTAAAGACATTAGATTTAATAGTTTTGCACAAGGTTATTATCTCAAAAGAACTTGGTTACACACAAGAAGAACAAATGGCTCAAGACGGAATCCTATACATCAAGCAAGAATCTGAAGCATTTGATATGATTGATGATGGTAAAGCAAATGCATCGTTCATAATGGCTTATCCAAAAATTCAAGACATAAAAAAAATTTCAGAAGCTGGTGAGCGCATGCCTCAAAAATCAACATACTTTTATCCAAAATTGTTGTCGGGCATTGTGATTAATCCGCTTGAATAGGGTTTGTCAGGCAATGCCTGACCTACATCGTCACATCACTCGGAAAACAAATGAGATTCTGCACAAAACATTATGTTTTAATAGAAAGAGGTGCGAGCAAAGCTCGCACCTCTTTTGTATTTATTCTTTTCTCACATTATGCTTGAGTTTTTGTTGGAGTTAATTTTTCACTTAAGTATGCAATTGTTTTTGGGAAGTGTTGTTGTAAATATTGAGTTCTGATACCTAAAATATCTACAGTTTGGTATGTATTCATTAAGGCATTTGTTTCTGCAATTGTTTCTTCACGACCTCTATCTGGTTGACCAGCAACTGCTTCTTGTTCGATGAAGTAATCAACGTGATTTCTTTCGTTTGTTGGAAATTCTTTTAAGAAGTTTTGTCTTTCTTCTTCATAAGTTTTTTTGAAAGTTTCGTCTTCGTGAAGTGTATTTAAAAGTTTTACACTTGTAGCTTCACCTTTTTCATTTAATTTTAAATCTACAAATTTACCGCACATATCTGTAGAATGACCTAATTCATGTAAGAATACAAATGGATCATCAGAAACATTTAATGTTGAAAATGCCATAATATCTTCACCCATTTGATAAATTCCAGGACTGCAATATGAGCCTAATTTATCATCAATATCTTCAATTTGAACAGTTGTGTTTGCTAAGTTTAGTAATTCATCTCCAGGAATTTTCTTTAACATATTAACAATTTTTTGTTCACTTGCTTCTACTTTTTCCGGATTATTTCTGTCGTCTTTACCTTTTGGAACGACGAAGTTTTTGATTGGAATATTGAAGCCATCATTTTTTTGTTCGTCTAAAACATTTAAAGTTTTAGCTTTTTTATCGTATTCAATTAAGTACGATTTATCATTTCTTGAAGAACGATATTTGTTTTCTCCTAAAACTTCAAAAGATTGAGATTGTTTCATCAAAACTTTACCGTCTGGTGAAGTTATTTTATAGTCAACAATTCTGTTACCTTTAGGGTCATCTTCATATCTGAATTGAGTTCTTGTCATATCAACAGAACGCATGTCTTTTTCAATTAATGTATGACCTGTTTTTTTATCAACAGTTGCTTTTGAAATTTGTCTTGTTTTACCGTTTGGAAATTCATATTTAACATTAAACATGCCAGCAACGTCAGATTTTTCGTAAGTTTCTTTTCTGATTAATTTGCCATTTTTATCACGACGAATTTTAACGGCTTCAGTCATCATAGGATAACCTTCTTTTGAAAACTCAAATTTTGTTTCATTAAAAGTATTTGTTCTAAAGTCGTTTGTCATGACTTTTTTGCTAACAGGTTTACCTTTAGCATCAAATTTTAATTGAATATTTTCTTGTTCTAAAGTATTCAAATCCTTGTCTAAAAGTCTTAGTGTAGAGCCGTTTTTACCTAACGATTTCATGACATAGTTATTTTCTTTATCGTAAGCACATCTTCTCAATGTAATTTTTTTAGTGTCGCTCATTGTCATTTCTTTAGACAAAGATAAGACTTTACCTGCATCAAGATTATCCTCCACCATCAAATCAGAACTTTCCTTGTCCAATTTTAACGGAGTCATTTTGTTATACATTTTAGCAATTTTATCCAACACATTATCTTTTTTCTGAGCAACTTTAGTTTCAGTTGTTCTTTCAAATGTATCAGGTTTTTGTGGTGCTAAATAAGGTTTTCTTTCTGCACCTTTGTTTCCATCAACTTTTCCTGTAAAATTAACGTTTAATAAATTTTGAATATTCATGCCTTAATCCCTAAAAATATTATAAATTACTGTACCGATATCTATTAAACACAAACAAACATGGAAAATTGCTCAATCTACACTTATTTTTTTAAGATTGTTAAGAAAATTTATAACAATACTGTTAATATAACATTGCAAAATAATTTCAGATAAAATGCAGGCGCAAGCTTCGCTTGCGCCTGCAAAAAACTTTTTGACTATAATTTACTTTCCTGTTGAACCAAAACCGCCTTCTCCACGTGATGTTTCTGTCAATTCTGTTACAACCTCTATTTTTGCTTGTTCATATTTTGCAATTACCATTTGCGCAATTCTTTCATCTGGTAAAATTGTGTATTCTTCATTTGAAATATTTACCATCGGAATACAAACTTCACCTCTGTAATCCTCATCAATTGTGCCAATACAGTTAATTAATGTAATTCCATGTTTTATTGACAAACCTGAACGTGGGCGTACTTGCGCTTCATAGCCGTGTTCTAATTCAATTTTCAAACCTGTTGGAATTAATTTTCTTTCTAAAGGTTTTAATGTTACAGGTTCTGAAATTGCTGCGCATAAATCCATGCCCGCAGCACCGTCTGTTTTATATTCTGGTAACACTTTATTGTGTGCTAATCTTTCAATCTTTAAAATCATTTTCCTATCTCCTTTTTATCCCTACAAAAATGATAACATAAAAACTTTTGTGTTATAGTATCACTATGGCAAAATTGAAAATTTCAGCAACATTAGAAGACTATCTTGAATTTATTTACGAAACTGTTGAAGCTAAATCAAATATTAAAGCCATAGACATCGCAAATAAATTCGGCATTGCTAGAGCCTCTGTTACAGAAGCCCTTCAACGCCTTGAGCAAAAAGGCTACATCAAATACGGCAGATACCAACCAATTGAACTTACTGCCGAAGGTATCAAATTAGCCAAAGAAATTATTTTAAAACACAACACTTTGTGCAAATTCTTTAGCTCTGTTCTTGAACTTTCTCAAGATGAAGCCGAAACTAATGCATGTCGTATTGAACACATTATCACTCCGACTGCGTTTAAAAAAATTAAAGAATATGTTAAAAATAATAATTTGTAATTTTTATTTTATAAGCGAAGCGCCGAAGGCAATGCCTTCGGCGCTTCATTATTTTATTTAAAAACCTATGCTTTTAATTTATTTTCGATTTCAGCAAGAACTGCATCAACCTTATCAAGGTTCTTTACTGCACCTTGAGCGAATTGTGGACGTCCACCGCCTTTGCCTTCTGTCGCTGTAGCAATTTCTTTTACGATGTTGCCTGCGTTTACACCATTTTTAACAAATGTGTCTGAAACCTTGACAAAAATTGAAGTGCCAGCAACCACAACAATTACAGACTCGCCAAGTTTGTTTGCAAGCATTTCAACACCTTCCTTTAATGCGTTTGAATCCAATTGTTCCATTTTTTGTACGAACAATTTTCCGCCAGCAACGTCAAGTGCCTTTGATGCAAACTCTTTAAATTTGTCCTTAGCTTGTGCTGATTTTACAGTTGTAAGTTCTTTTTGCAACTCTTTGTTTTCTTCCATAAGTTTGTCAACACGAGTTTCTACTTCATCAAAGTGAGCTTTGAATTTTGTTGCCAATTTATCCATTGCGTTTGCTTTTTCTGTCAAATAATTCAAAGCAGCTTTTGCAACTACAACCTCAATACGTCTTGTACCTGCTGCGATTGCAGATTCAGAAACAATTTTTGCAAGTCTTAATTGACCTGTGTGAGAAGCATGACAACCTGCACAAAATTCTTTTGAAATATCGCCGATTGATACAACTCTAACTTCGTCCTCGTATTTTTCGCCAAATAAAGCCATTGCACCTGTTTGACGAGCTTCATCAATGTTCATAACCTTAGTTTCGACAGGTATATCTTCTGAAATCCATTCATTCATCAAATCTTCAGTTTTTTGAATTTCTTTTTCTGTCATTGCTCTGTCAAAAGTAAAGTCAAATCTCATTCTGTTTTCTTCGACTTGAGAACCAGCTTGGTGTACATCACCTGTTAATACGTGCTGTAAAGCTGATTGCAACAAGTGAGCAGATGTGTGGTGAACTTTAATTTGTCCTCTGCGTTCTTTATCAACAGTTGCTTTAACACTTGCACCAATTTCAATTTCACCATTTACAAGCTCGCAACGGTGAACAAACAATTTGTTTACCTTAAATGTTGTCAAAACTTCTAATTTCATTGACTCGTTTTCAATTACACCAGAGTCACCGACTTGACCACCACATTCTGCGTAAAATGGAGTTTTGTCTAGAACAACATCTACGTAACCTTCACCGTCTAAAGTTTCAAGGATTTTTGCGTCACATTCTAAATCCGTATAGCCGACAAAGTTTGTAGCGCCAACTTTTTCTTCAACTTTTGCATATTTGATATCGCCAGTTACAGAAATCTTTTGAGTTGCAGCTTTTGCACGGTCTTTTTGCTCCTTCATTGCAGCTTTAAAGCCTTCTTCATCAGCTTTTAAACCGTTTTCTTCTGCAATTTCTTTTGTCAATTCAAATGGGAAACCAAATGTATCATACAATTTGAACGCACTTTCGCCGTCGATATCTTTTTTGTTGTCGATAAATTCGTTCAACAATTTGTAACCTCTATCAAGAGTTTTGTTAAAGCGTTCTTCCTCTTTCTTTATTGTTTCAACGATTTTAGCCTTGTTTTTAATTAAATCAGGGTATGCTTCGCCGTAATTTTCAACAACAACGTCAACTAATTTATATAAGAATGGTAAATCCATGCCTAAAATTTTGCCATGACGAAGTGCACGACGTAAAATCATACGTAAAACATAGCTTCTGCCTTCGTTTCCAGGAATAACGCCGTCGTTAATCAAGAAGGTTACACAACGAGCATGGTCTGTAATTATTCTTAAAGAAATATCTGTTTTGTCTGATTTTTTGTAAGGTACACCACTCATTTCAACAACTTTGTCTAAAATTGGACGAAGTAAATCGGTTTCAAATGTAGAGGCAACGCCTTGACAAACCATAGCGATACGTTCTAAGCCCATGCCTGTATCAACATTTTTCTTTTCTAATGGAGATTGGTTGCCTTCTTCATCTTGATATAATTCTGTGAATACTAAGTTCCAAATTTCAACCCAGCGGTCACATTCGCAAGTATCAATACCACAATTTGGGTTATCACATTTGTATTCTTCACCTAAATCATAGTGAATTTCAGAGCAAGGACCGCAAGACCCAGAAGCACCAGGAGGTCCCCAAAAGTTATCTTTTTTGCCTTTGCGTTTGATACGTTCTGGTGCAACCCCAACACTGCGCCAAATGTCATAGGCTTCATCATCTGTTTCAAAAATTGTAATCCAAAGTCTGTCTTTGTCTAATTTTAAAACATTTGTAACGAAATCCCATGCCCAAGGAATAATTTCTTTTTTGTAATAATCACCAAAAGAGAAGTTTCCTAACATTTCGAAGAATGTGTGATGGCGAGGAGTTCTTCCTACGTTTTCGATATCCGAATCTTTACCGCCCGCACGAGCGCATTTTTGACAAGAAGTTGCACGAGCAGGGTCGTAAGGTGATTTTACGATACCTAAGAATATCGGCAAAAATTGTAACATGCCAGCAGTTGTAAGCAATACTGTTGGGTTATCAGGAACAAGTGACGAACTTTCAACAATAGTATGTTGGTGCTTGTCCTTGAAAAAGTCTAAATAAAGTTTTCTAATTTCGTTTCCTTTTAACATAAAAATTCCTCTAAATACTAACAAATTATATAAAAATTATACCCTAAAAATTTTATACTTGCACAGAAAAATTTTGTGTGGTAGAATTAACACATAAGAAAATTCAATATGAATTATGCGTCTGTAGCTCACTAGGTGAGCGAAAGCGAAACCTCAGTGGCTTGTCCACATTAAAAGCCAGCTGAGCGTAACAAAAATTAAATAGAAAACAAAACATGCGTCTGTAGCTCAGCTGGATAGAGCATCTGCCTTCTAAGCAGAGGGTCGCGCGTTCGAATCGCGCCAGGCGTAAATTATAAAAAAGGATAGCCAAAGGTTGTCCTTTTTTTGTGCTTGTCAGCGATGAGAATGCGTTTTAAAATTGAAAGAATTGATTATTAGAAAATCATTATTTATGGTACAGACCAATTGCTCTTTCTAAATCACTCACAGACTGTTCATATTGAGTTAGTGTCTGAATATATCTATATTGCGTATTTATATATGCTTCTTGAGAATTTATAGGTATTAATATATTACTTTTTCCTTCTTTAAAACTTATTTCTGATTTTTTTACAATCTTTTTAGCATGAGGAATTAATTCTTTTTCGTAGATATTTAATGATTTAGCATTTGCAATTACACCGAAATACGCATTTTTAACCTCTTGTTCTATTTTTATTTTTATTGCATCTAAATCATTTTCATATACTAGCTTTTGAGCATTAACTTCCTTTATAACACCTTGTTGACGATTGAAAATAGGCACACCTAATGATCCCATTACAAATGTACTATTTCTTTTTGTATTTCCAGTAACAAAATCAGCACCAACAGACATTTTTAAATCTGGTACTATATTTGAATGTGCAAGTTTTAACTTTTGATTTTGAACTTCAATATTTTTTTCTATTGCTTTAATTTCTGGACGATTTGCATACGCATATTCAATTAATGTATTTATGGTTTTGTCATTTTCTACCATTGATGTTGGAATATTAAATTCTTTCATCAAATCTGGTGGAGCTAGCACAATAGTTCTATTTAAATGCTTTCCTATGTTTGCAGATAAAGAGTTAAATGCCTCATTTAATTCAAGTTTAGCTGATTGAATATTATTTTTTGCATTTATCACAGTTATTTCAGCTTGTAAAATATCTAAATTTTCTACATTTCCCTCTTTTTCTCGTTCTTTTGCAATTTTTTCTAAGTTGGTTATTGTTTCTAAAATTTCTCTTGATACTAAAAGTTTTTGCTGAGCATTGTATGTTTGAATATATGAAGAACGAACTTTTGAGCGAACATCAAGCATTGTAGTTATAATTTCTTGCTGAACAACTTCTTTTTGCATTTTTGCTAATTTAATTCTGCGAGAACGCTTATTACCAAGTTCTATTGTCTGCTCAATACCAACACGAAATGTATCTTCGGCAAAACCGTTATCTGAAATTATATTAGGATTAGAAAGCAACCCCGCTTGTAAAATTTGAGCATCACTAATCCCTAATTTTGCTTGAGCAGCTTTTAATGTTGGATTATTTAAAACTCCTAATTCTATTGCTTTACTCAAGGTTATTGATTTCAAATTTAATGTAATGTTTGCATTACTATCTTCAACAATAGCGCAACATGTTTGTATAGAAAATTGAATACAAATTATTAAAAAAAATATTTTTCTTTGTATACTTAGCATATAGCATTATCCTCAACAGTATTAGTCTATATTGCTAGGCAAACATTGTCAATAACTTCACTTTTTATTTATGCCCAATCTTCAAACAAGCTCTTTGAGTAGTCCATACTTGGATTTGAGTTGAATTTTTCCATTGCAATTTCTAATTTTTCGAGAAATTCTGTTTTATTTTTACAATTTCTCAATTCTTCCAAAGACAAAACACCGTCACCGTCTGTATCAGCTTGTCTTAGTTCGTCAAGGTTTTTCATTGAATTTTTTGCATTAATTTTTGCATCTAATTCTTTATCCGCAGAACAAACGACTAGCGTTTTTCCGTTTTCGTCTTTCATTTTTGGTAATGGCAAAATTATATAGCTTGAATTATAGCTCTTATTAAATTCTATACCTGATGTCATTTTGTCTCCTCTCCTACAATTTCATTGTTACACATGGCAAATTCAAATAAATCCGTCAAAATTCGTATTTTTTTAGCAAAAAGCATGGCTTTGTTAAGTTTCAGACATATTTGCAAAAAACATGTCAATTTTCTTCTACGCTTTGAGTTTATCATTATAGGTTAGTTTAAATTAGGGAATACTGTGATTAATTTAATAGGTTTAAAAAACGTAGTTAAACCTGCAAAAACTCAATATAATTCTATCAATAGTTTTCGATACGCAAATATAGATCAAAAACCAGATACTTTTGAGCGCTCTGATTTTGCGACCTCTCCTATTAGTTTCACAGGAAAATCTAACCGATTAAAAGAATACAAAAAACTCACCGAGGACTTAAACAAAACCGCACAAACTGCCCAAGACTCTTTAGACAAGCAACTTGCAACTGAAGGTTGGTCTGGCAAAACAGCTGATGCAATCAGTATTCTTTGGAACTCTAAAAATAGAGCCGTACTTGTTCAAGCTGACATTGACACCTACAAAAAACAAGTAACAGAGCTTGATGCATCTATCAAAACTGATTCCTTCAAAGACAAGTTCAAAGAGATGTTTGAGGTAGATTACAACCCTTCAAACATTGTTCGTTACAACAAAAAATCACAACAACTTGAAACAGCCTTAACTTCAAGTTGCATAGCAAAATACACCGAAGAAAAATTATCAAAAAACATAGATATATATAACAAAAATTCTGGAAAATTACAAGATTACACTGAAACTAGAATAAACCCTTATGCCCAAACAGGCAGTATTCCAACCTATAACTACACAACCACTAAAGACGAAATTTTTGAAAAAATGGAAAACTCTTTAGTCGAAATTTTGGGTGATAAAAAAGTTTTAGACGTAATTCTATCATCAAACGGCTTAGACTGTGAAAAGGCAAGCAAGGAAGACAAATACAAAATGTATGGATATTTGTCTAGCTTTATAGTTGAATCTTCTAAAGCTACAGCACAAAAGAGTTTGAAAGGTCAAACCTTAGCGCAAATTAAAGCAGATAGTGACAAGTCTTATGAAAAAGCCTTTGGTACTAAAAACGATATCATTAAAAGAGTTGACAAATACAACTCGTCTCAAAAAACAGGAGCAGCTTGTGTCGAATTTGTTGCAAACGTAGTTTTAAACACTCTTGGTCCAGGCTCTGTTTTTGGAAGTTGTCTATATAGCGCCGGAAAATCTATTGCCTTCGACATTGCAGACACCAAAACAAAAACAGTCGACAGAGATTTAGACATAAAGTCAATCGTTGTAAACGCAGGTTTGAGCGGAGCAAGCGGTATCGTTAATAGAATTATCGTAATAAAATATGCCAGTGACGTTGCCACAAAAATTTTAGGCGGAAAAACATCTTTCGACAATTTCGGTTCAAAACTTGTAAAATTTGTCGTTGATGAAATTATTAGCAAAGAAGGTGTAAAACTTCCAGCTTATGGCGTTGAAGAAATTGTTAAAGCCGTTGTTAAAAATATGGTGGGACTAAAAAAAGAAAAAGATACTGGCTTTAGCCAAAAAGATTTGGAAAACTCAATGGTTATTGTAGCAAAGGCGATGACTTATTTAACAAGCGAAAAAAGTAGTGGTAAATTAGATAACAAAACACAAAAAGAAATAGTCGCTCAATTAAACAATCATATTTCTACATCAATGAAAAACAACAATGAATTTAGCACTTGGTTAAACAAAAACAAATCTTCTCTACAAGAGCTATTGAACCAACTTGTGAAAATTGAGTTTTCTTAAATTTAAAACAATATTACAAAAAAGAGGAGAAATTTCTTTCCCCTCATTTTACTATTAAAACATTTTTATTTTAGCGGATATTTCTCTAACACGAACGCTATATCTTTATCACCTCTGCCAGAAAGGTTTACAAGAATTTTTTCGTTTGGATTTGTTTGAGCTAATTTTATTGCATAAGCAACCGCATGAGAGCTTTCCAACGCTGGAATAATTCCCTCTAATCGAGAAAGTTCGTAAAATGCAGAAACAGCCTCTTTATCGTTTACAGTCACATAGTTTACACGTCCTGAATCGTGCAAGAAACAGTGTTTTGGACCAACTCCAGGATAATCTAAACCGCTTGCGACAGAGTATGCATTTGCTGGGTTTCCTTCTTCGTCTTGCAACAACAAACACTTAAAGCCGTGTAAAATGCCTTCCTTACCATAGGTAATGCTTGCTGCATTTTCGCCTAACTTTTCACCTTTACCCATTGGTTCAACACCATAAATTTTTACAGAATCTTCGTTTAAAAATCCGTTAAAAATACCGATTGAATTTGAGCCACCGCCAACACAGGCAACCACGTGATTTGGCATATCTCCTGTCATTTCAAGTATTTGTCTATGTGCCTCTTTGCCAACAACAGTTTGAAAATGTTCCACAATCATTGGAAATGGGTGAGGTCCAACAACTGAACCGATTGCATAAAGAGCTGTTTCATATTCTTTTGAATAAGCAATAAAAGCTTCGTCAACTGCTTCTTTCAAGGTCATTGTTCCGCTTTTTACAGAAACAACATTAGCACCTAAAATTTTCATTTTTTCTACATTTGGTCTTGCTTTTTGAATATCTACTTCACCCATGTAAATATCACACTCAAGTCCTAAAAGTGCTGCGGCTGTTGCTGTTGCAACACCATGTTGTCCTGCTCCTGTTTCAGCAATAATCTTTTTCTTGCCCATTTTTTTTGCAAGTAACGCTTCACCTAAGCAATGATTAATCTTGTGTGCACCTGTATGGTTCAAATCTTCACGCTTTAAATAAATTTCTGCGCCATATTTTTCTGACAAGTTCTTTGCAAAATACACAGGACTTGGACGACCTACATAATAATTCAACAAATCATTTAACTCTTTGTTAAAAAGAACATCATTTTTTAATTTTTCAAAACATTCAGTAATTTTTTGAAATTCTGCCTTCAATCCTTCTGGTAAAAATTGTCCGCCGTAATTACCGAAAAAGCCTTCTTCATTAGGTAAAATATTAGTGTTTGTGATTGTTTGTGTTTCCATTTTTAGAATCCTCCATAAAATACTTTGTAATAACCGAATTTTTATCCTTAAGAATTTTAGAACCACGAGTAACCTTGCAAAGAGACACATTAAGCTCTTTTACAATGTCTCGTTGAGTTCTGCCTTCTGCCAACATTGACAGGATACGCCATCGTTTTGACAAAGTCGCAATTTCAGATTCAGAAAGCATTTCCTTTAAAAATGCCATAAGTTCTTCTCTTGAACGAAGTTTCAATATAAAATTTGTAATTTCTCTAATGTTACTGTTCATAGTAACAATATAAAACATGTTTTTGTTTCTGTCAATAGTAACATTATCAGAGTATTTACATTGTGTAACAATTAGCACTTAAACAATCCACTCTGACACGATTTGAACGACACGGGATGTTTACTGACCGTGCGTGGCTTGTCCACATTTGGCGTCGCACGTGAGAATTGTTTTTTTAGGACACAAAAAATACCCCTGACACGATTCGAACGTGCGACGCCTTCCTTAGGACGGAAGCGCTCTATCCAGCTGAGCTACAGAGGCATTTTATTTATATTCTATTCTATTGTTTTTACGCTCAGCTGGCTTTATTGCAGACAAGCTGCTGAGGTTTCGCTTGCGCTCACCTTGTGAGCTACAGAGGCATTTTATTTATATTCTATTTTATTGTTTCTACGCAAATTACTCAATAAATCTTTATTTTTCTTCTGAATTTTCTAGTTTTTCTATCAAGTCTAAGCAAATTCCGACTTGCACATCTGTTGGTGACATTTTCAAGTACTCAAGCGCATCATGAATTTGTTTATTTTTATCGTACCAACGTCTAAATACATTTATAAATTCACTCAAGTCATTATCTGTTATTTTTATGCCATAACCTTGAACTTTATCAATAATAAAATCTGCACATTCCAATTGTTTGTCCTCTGGGGCTTTCTCCATCAAGCCTACCGCCATACAGACCGTTGGATTTAAGTCATACCATCTTTTTGTTGTTCTTTTTTCTTCAGTCATTTAAACCTCGTGTGAATTTATATTTTCAGTTTACAACATATTTTATTTAAAATCTAGTCCACAATTTTAATTATTTTTATATTTAAATAAAAAGTCGCAGTTGGCAAAGCCAACTGCGACTTAAATTTATATTCAAATTTTGAAATTAAACAACGCCTTGCGCCTTCATTGCTTCTGCCAATTTAGAGAAAGCTGCAATGTTTGCACCTGCAACGTAGTTATTGCCTAGACCATATTCTTCTGCAGCATCTTTACAAGATTTAAAGATATTAGTCATAATTCCTTCTAATTTTTTATCAACTTCTTCAAATGTGTAATAGAATCTCATTGAATTTTGGCTCATTTCAATTGCAGAAGTTGCAACACCGCCTGCGTTTGCAGCTTTTGCAGGAGCAACTAGAACACCATTTTTCAAGAAATATTCCGTTGCGTCTTTTGTACAAGGCATATTTGCACCTTCACCAACTGCTATAACACCGTTTTTCACCAATTCTTTTGCAGAGTTTAGTGTAACTTCGTTTTGTGTTGCGCAAGGAAGTGCAATATCTACTTTAATTGTCCAGATTGGAGAATCTGCAGATGTTCTTTCCATATATTTAGCGTTAGAATGGACTTTCAAGTAATCTTTAATTCTACCACGTTTAACTTCTTTAATATCTTTGATTGTTGCTAAATCTATACCGTTTTCATCATATACACAACCATTTGAATCGCTCATCGCAACAACTTTACCGCCCATTTCTTGAACTTTTTGGCATGCATAGATTGCAACATTTCCAGAACCAGAAATAGAAACAGTTTTGCCTGCGAATGTTTGATTGCCGTTTGCTTTCAACATTTCACGCATGTAGTAGCTTAAGCCAAAGCCTGTTGCTTCTGTTCTTGCTAAAGAACCTCCGTAAGATAAGCCTTTACCTGTTAAAACACCACCTTCATAAGCGTTTCTAATTCGCTTAAATTGACCGAACATATAGCCTATTTCTCTTGCACCTGTACCGATATCGCCTGCTGGAACATCAACATCTTGACCAATATGTCTTTGCAATTCAGTCATAAATGCTTGGCAAAATGCCATGATTTCTCTGTCAGATTTACCCTTA
The DNA here is from genome assembly GCA_003258725.1 of Candidatus Melainabacteria bacterium. Classification (GTDB taxonomy): domain Bacteria; phylum Cyanobacteriota; class Vampirovibrionia; order Gastranaerophilales; family Gastranaerophilaceae; genus UBA6984. The sequence continues at coordinate 140,149 of QHMG01000005.1, read as the reverse complement.
GGGTCAAAATCTGAACCACCTTTACCACCACCGATTGGCAAACCAGTCAAGGAATTTTTAAAAATTTGTTCAAAACCTAAAAACTTCATAATACTTTGGTTTACAGTTGGGTGCAATCTAATACCGCCTTTGTAAGGACCAATTAGAGAGCTATATTGAACACGAAATGCTCTATTTACGTTAACTTTACCATTATCATCAACCCAAGACACACGGAATGTAATAATTCTTTCGGGTTCAATCATTCGTTCTAATAAGCCTAATTCCTCATATTCTGGGTGTTTTTCAACAACTGGTTCAATTGTCGTTAAAACTTCTTCAACAGCTTGTAAATATTCTGGCTCATTAGCATTTTTCTTTTTAGTTTCTTCTAAAACTCGTGCAACATAATTATTCATAAAAAATCTCCTTCAATAATATATAAACAATTTATATCACAGAAGAAGATTTTTTTAAACTAAAATTTTATCGTGCTACGGGTCTGCTTTCATCAAACAACTCCAAAGTCTTAGGATAATGTTTTTGATTTTTAACTGGTTGTTGTGGGGGACGATTGCCATACATTGGAGGTTTATTTCCGTAAGCCATTGGAGGTCTTTGTCCGTACATCATTGGTGGACGATGATTTCCATACATTGGAGGCAAGTTGCCATAATGTTTTTGTGGTTGCATATTTCCATAAGGTGGTGGCGGTGGCATTTGTCCATACATCATCGGCGGTTTGTTGCCATACATTGGTGGACGTTGCGCATAGTTATTTGCAGGGCGATACGTTCCATACATTGGTGCTCTATATTGTTGGTAATAATCTTTTGAAGCTGCAATTACAACCGTTGACATTACGACAAAAACAGCTACTGTAAAAATTAAAACTTTTTTCATGCATTTCTCCTTTTTTAATCAGTTAATTTATATAATAATGATAAATTTTAAAAAGTGCTATCTTTTTTAAAAAATATATAGAAATGTTAAACAGAAAGATACTACACTATCACAGTATGAGAAAAAATTTTATGCTATGATAATCAAAAAAGGACGGAAGAATGAAAAATATATGTGTTTATTGCTCTGCAAGCAATGGTTTAGATAAAAGTTATCACTCAGACGCTCAAAAAATGGGTGAATTACTTGCTGAAAACAACTACAACTTAGTTTATGGCGGTTCTGACTTTGGTCTTATGGGCGAGGTTGCAAAAGCAGTAAAAGGTGGCGGTGGTAAGGTTCTAGGTGTCATGCCCAAAAAACTTTATGAATTTGTTAAACATGAAGGCGGAAATTGTGACGATTTCATTTTGACAGAAGAAATGAGAGAAAGAAAAGCAAAAATGGACAACAATGCCGACGCCGTAATCGCACTTGCTGGCGGATTTGGCACTTTAGAAGAAATTTCAGAAATTCTCGACCATAAAATTATTGGCTACAACACAAAACCTGTAATCTTTTTGAACACAAATGGGTTTTACGACAAACTTTTTGAATTTTTTGAACACATAATCAACGAAAATTTTGCTCGACAAGGCGTTCGTGAATTGTACTATTTAGCACAAACTCCGGAAGAAGTAATTGAATATTTAAAAAATTACACACCTAACGAAGCGCCAAATTCAGTTGAAGACATTTACGTAAACAAATAAAATGGTTTCCAATTTAATCGACAACTACATAAAAGATTCGCTTATAAATGGCAAAGTGACACGATTTAACAAAACTATTATTAATATTTTTGTGTCTCAAATCGTTGCCCCATTAAGCATGAGTGAAAAGCAAGATTATTACAACGCAATTTCAAATGCAATAAAAATTTGGAACGAGTACGCACCTGTAAAATTTCAACAAATAACATCACCTCAAGGCGCTGATATAGTAATAAATTGGAGTAAGGTCGGAATAAAATTAGAAGGTATGTGTAAGTTCAGAAGTATTATAGCTTCAGAAATTAAGGCTATTACAATTGATATTGGCTTGCCGAACCCTAATTCACCTAAAAAAATTGACAAGGCAACCATATTACACACGATTTTGCACGAATTGGGTCATTCACTTGGACTTGGGCACGGTGTAGAGGTTGATGATATTATGTTTGTACCTCACCAAAAAACTTTAAATAAACCGAGCGAAAATGACATCTACGTTTTAAACACATTGTACAAAAATCAAATAGGGAACAATTTTAACCAAATTACAAGATAGTTTTGTAAACAAATGTAACGGAAAGCTCTCAAACCCTTAAGTCTACATGGTTTTGTGCCGATATTACGAATGTAAGGAACTTGATAAGGAGCTAAATTATGGGAATGTCAGCATCACAAGCAAGGTTATTGTCTATTACATCTCGTATGAATGATATTGAGTTACGCTCTCAACAAATTTCTAATACGAAAATTCGTCTTGCAGACGAATCAGAACAAGTTGCAAACGAATATACAACAGCATTAAATAAAACAAAATTAACATACACTGATTACTCATCAGGTCAAGCACAACAAGTTGATTTAACACCTAAAAACTTATCTAAATTTGGTTATAAATTAATCAACAGAGAAACAAACGAAGTATTTTCTGGTAACGTTGATGCCGCAACTATGTATGAAATGGTTGAATCAGGTCAATTCTACATTGGTGAAGGTGGAGAAGAAATAGAAAAACTGATAAACGAAGCACCAAAAGGTAATGGTGGCATTCGTTATCAACCTAAATGGGTTGCACACACCTTCGTTACTGATGCGAAAGAAATCACCGTTTCAGGTAATACTCAAATGGCAATCACTTCTGACACAACAGATTTAGCAAAGGCAGAAGCTGAGTACAACGCTAAAACAGCTAAAATCAACGCAAAAGAAAAGAAGTTAGACCAACAAATGAAAGAAATGGATACAGAACACAGTGCATTAAAAACTGAATACGACTCAGTTAAATCCTTGATTGGTGACAACATTAGCAAATCATTCCAATTATTCTCATAATTGAGATAATTGATATTCTAACAAATAGAGCGCCGTTTCTTTTGAAACGGCGCTCTATCTATTGTAAGGCATTGCCTGACCTACACGACTATTTTTATCTTAAATTCAGTCATACAACATTATGTCACCCTGAATTTATTTCAGGGTCTCATTGTTTTTTCGGAAAGATATTGCGATGCTGAAACAAGTTCAGCATGACTCAAAAGTAGACTAAGTGGTATAGCGTAAGATTTTGTTAGTGCTAAAATATTTTTGAAAAGAGGTATTTATGCGCAACATGCTTGTCGTTATCGACAGAATTGAATTAAAATATTTTGAATTTAACAAACTTGTAACTAATTTTTGGATGGTTAAGGGGCTTTTAGAAAATAGTATTGAAACCTACATTACAACCATTGACAACCTATCGTTGAAAGACGGCAAGGGGCATGCAAAATGTTTCAAGACTTACGAAAAAGACAGCAACATTTTCTACGAAAAGAATGCAGAAGATTTTTGCATAGAAGACAAATTTGAAAAAGTTTTCTTCCGCCCAGATCCTCCTGTTGACAACGATTACATAAGCGCAACTTACATTTTTGACTTTGTTGACAGAGCGAAAACCCAAATTATCAACGACACAACCGCAATAAGAAGTTTCAACGAAAAACTTCACGCAAATTTATTTCGTGAGTTCATGCCTGAAAACATTGTTACCGCCTCAAAAGACGACATTGAAAATTTCTTAAATATTCACAAAGAAATTATTTTAAAACCATTAAACAACTGCTTTGGACAAGGTGTAATGTACCTAAAAGCAGGTGACAAAAACACTTTGAGCATAATTAGAACTCTAACTCACGACGGTAAATCGTTTGCTATGATTCAAAAATACTTACCACAAGCGCAAAACGGAGATAAAAGGGTTTTAATTTTGAACGGCGAAGTTTTAGATGAATGTGTTCAAAAACTTCCAACAAAAGATGATTTTAAATTTAACACACATTCTGATGAATTTTTGAAAAAAGCTATATTAAAAGCAAGCGAAAAAGAAAAATTCACACAAGTCGCTCAAGGCTTGAAAAAAATTGGAATTCAAATGGCAGGATTAGATGTTGTTGACGAAAAAATTATTGAAATAAACGTAACAAGTCCTTGCTATTTTATTAAAGAAATTAATGCACATTTTAACACGCATTTAGAGGAAAAAATAAACACGTTTATGCTAGAAAAATCTTGTGTAAAAGTTTGTAAATAATTGCGCAAGGCTCTAGCAATATTTTTTATTACGCACATTGAATAAAGTATGAAAGTTTCTGCACTTAATGTTGTTAAAAATACTCCTCATGTGTCAAATGTCAAACCTTTGAAAATGACTTCACCTATTAGCATGCAGAAAAATGCAAAAGCCTCTGCGCTTGAAATGATGGGTATTTACAACAAATCTTTAGTAAATTTTAAAGGTTATTACGGAGACCAACAACCTGCCAAAAAACTTTTTTGGATATTAAAAGGTAACAACGATGTTTACGAAGATAACGAAACAAAAGGTCATTTATACAAAGGCGGAAACACAGGTTGGAAAAAATGGGTAGATACAAACCCAGAAGACTTATTGAAGCGCTCGCCAATGGACGCAATTCAATCTATTTGTACTCTTAACAAGCAACCAAACTGTTATCCAGGTATTCCAGCATACATTCCAACACCAAACTATGGTGACAAATGGGGACGTCGAGCTAATTATATAGAAATCAATCCTCGTACTGTTGCGCTAACCGAAGGCGATAAAAAGAGCGAAGGATTACTTAATGTTATGAAGTTGCTTCCTGCAATACCTCCATCTGGCAAGAGTAACGCAAACTGTATAGTTTTATCTCAATTATATCCCGCAATGTACAGAGAAAATGACGGCAGAACAGGTCATTCTTCACTTTACACTGTTGATTTACATTCAGGAATTTCTAAAAATTTAACCTCTGACAAACTTTCTCGTGACGGTCAAAGAATGGGTGACGACGAACAAGTTAAAGCCTTCAACGACATGGCACATTTAAGAGGTTTAAAAACAGGTATTAGAATGCCACTTTCGGCAGGTCAAATGACAGTAAAAGGCGAGCCTTTCGATTGGTATAAGCACGAAAAAGCCTACATTGATGCTTGTTGTTGGGCTGTTGATTTAGGATTTGATGCAATATTCTTTGACAGCGCAAAACACGTTGGCAATTGGGACATGGGTAATTATTGCGGTTCTGGAGCTGTTCCAAACTTCAACCAAATGCAATACATAACCCAACAAATTCGTTCAAAAACAGGCAGAGGTGACATCGCATTAATTGGCGAAAAATGTGATATGAATCCTCGTTTCAAAGAAATGGGCTTAACTGCTGGTAACGATTGGGGCAGAGCTGACGATTTCAATAATGTTCTTCACGAGTATGACAAACAAAGTTGGAACGACGAATATGCCGCAGGACCTATAATTTCAGACGACAATGATCGTGGCGGAATGCCTTTTGAACAACGATTAAACAGAATTAAAAATGCACTTCACGCATATCGTAATCCAGGCTGGAAACTTCCTGTCTATATGCAAATGCACGACTTATTCCCTCAATGCCCTTACTCAAACACTCACGATTTAATGGAAAACGGTGAAAATCGCTCAACCTACGGTGATGTCGCAAGTCATTACAATAATATTTTTAACACCTCTCAAGCAGCAAAAGATTACAGGTATAATGTTTACAACGAATTTTTAAGCACGATGTATCAATAAGTTTTTTGTAAGGGGCGGAGCCTTCGGCTCCGCCCCTTACTTTTATAATTAACTACTTGTCGAATATAAATATATTTCTGATTTACTCATAATATTTTGAAAAAAGGAGCATATTATGAGTTTAAAAATGTTGATTTTTGATTATAAAGATGCAGAAAAGAAATTTTTTAAAAGACACCAATTTCACGATTTTGATATTGAATTTTTTGAAAGCAGTTTAAACGAAACGACTGTGGGGAATTTACCACAAGAAATTAAAGATACAGCAAGCGTTATAAGCGTTTTTATAACCTCTGAAATTACACCAACAATTTTAGAGCAGTTTCCTAATTTGATGATTATTTCAACTCGTTCTACAGGCTATGACCACATTGATATTGATGCTTGCTGCAACAAAAATATAAAAGTTTTGAATGTAGAAAATTATGGTGCTCATTCGGTTGTTCAATACACTTTTGCGCTAATGTTAGCACTTGTAAGGCGCTTAATCCCAGCCTTAAATGATTCTCATTCGTTCAAATTTGATACAAATAATTACGTAGGTAGAGAGCTTAATGCACTTACTCTGGGCGTAATTGGAACTGGTGCAATAGGTACGTCAGTTTGTAAAATTGCCCACGCTTTTGGAATGAGAATTTTAGCATTTGATTATTTGCAAAGACCTGAACTAACAAAAAATTATCACGTTGAATACACAGAAAAAGAAAACATTTACAAAGAGGCAGATATAATCACTCTCCATGTGCCTTTAACTAAAGAAACTCAGTATCTTATTACAAAACGAGAATTAGCTTTAATGAAACATACCGCAATAATTATAAATACAGCACGAGGAGAGCTAATTGAAAGCGAAGATTTATATAATGCTCTTTTAAACAAAAACATTGCAGGTGCGGGATTAGACGTGACGGAGTGCGAAAAAATTAGTCTTGGTTATGGCGATATTACTGAAAAACTTGAAAATTCTGACAAAGAATGTATCTCAAAGGTAATTATTACAAGACGTTTAAGCCAATTAAACAATGTAATTATTACACCACACGTAGCATACAACACTCAAGATTCAATAAATAGAATTTTAAGCGTAACTTTTGATTCAATAAAAGATTGTTTACAAGGAGGACACGCCAATCAAGTAAATTAGCATGTCCTTCTCTTTAACTACTTTTAACGTACCGACCTAATGTCGTCGAAATTAAACTTCAACGAATAATCTTTGTCCAACGATATTTGGTTTACCGTTATAATATCCAGCAAAGTAACCACCTTTTACAGGTCTATTTTTTGCATAATTATTCATATCTACAGTTTTTGTAACAAATGGATTTGGATTAAATGGATTTGAATCAACTGGTTTTACAGCAGGAGTTGTAGTTGCAGGAACTTGTTGACGTACTGCTGGTGATGCTAAAAAATTATTGAATAATGTAATAATGTTGTTTGTGTTTGCCATAATGTAGACCTCGCTCGCTCTTAAAAATTTCTCTCTCTCGTGTTTTTTATTTAATGAGAATTTTTAGAAAGTCATATTTTTTGTCGAAACTTATCAAGAAAAATTAATATATCTTAATAAATCTCCTACTTTTTATGTAGTATAATTGTTTTATGAAAAAAATAAATCGTAAAAATGTATTAATTATTGGAAGTTGTGCAAAAGAATATGCCCTAGCAAAAAAATTATCTGAGCTTGATTGCGTTGAAAAAGTTTTTGTTGCAAGCGGTAATGATGCAATGAAGGAATTTTGTACTTGCGTTGATATCAGAGAAGACGAAGACGTTAAATTGTTAGAATTTGCAATGGAAAATTCTATTGACTTGACAGTTGTTTCAAGTGAAAAAGCTATAAAAGCTGATATTGCAGGATTTTTTGAAAGCAACGGACAACAAGTTTTTGGACCTAGTGCAAAAGCAGCAGAAATTTGTACCTGCAAATCATTGGGCAAAAAATTTATGTATAAATTAAGAATTCCAACCGCAAAATTTGGAATTTTTGAAAAACAACCACTCGCACTAGATTATGCGAGAAACGCTCAAATGCCAATTGTGGTAAAAACTGACGCACACAGAGACATAAACGGAATGTTAATTTGCAGTTCTTATTCAATTGCAAAATCCTTCATTGAAGAATCTTTCTTACGTGGAGAACAGCGCATTATTATTGAAGATTACATCTATGGACACGAATTTTCATTCTATGTAATTACAGACGGCTACAATGCTTTACCACTTTCAACGGTTGCAAATTACAAATTTGCTCTAGATGGTGACGGAGGGCTTTTAACTTCAGGAATGGGTTGCTATGCGCCAGATTACAAGGTTTCAGACGAAGTTGAACATTACATAATGAACGAATTTATCTTCCCAACCTTAGATAATTTAGCTCAAAATGGAAAGCCCTACATCGGGATTTTAGGTTTAGATGCGGTTTTGACACCAGATGGTAATGTTGTCGCATTAGAATTTAATTCTTCACTACAAGAGCACGATTGTCAGGGCGTTTTATCGTTAATGAACGAAAATTTATACTACTTAATGCAAGCCTGCTCAATGGGTTCATTTGCAGATGATTACCAAAAAATTGATATGAGTGACGAAGTGGCAGTTTCAGCTGTTTTGACATCTGGAAGAAAAAGCGGTTCTGTAATTACAGGACTTGACGATTTAGATGAAAACACAAAAGTTGCCCACTTTAATACGATTAAAAATAAATATTTAGAGTACGAAACTTCAGGCGACAGAACTCTTTTAGTTACACGTAATGCAAAAACAATAAATAGAGCAACTGAAAGTCTTTATGAAGAACTTGATTTGATAAAATACGACGGCAAAAAGCACCGAAAAGATTTGTGCTTGATGCATGAGTATAATTAATATCGTAACAAGTGGAATTTGTTAGAATTAAAGAAGCGCCGTGACGAATGTCACGGCGCTTCTTCTCTGTTTTAAATATTAATTATTCATACAATGGAATAATTTGTTCAATGCCTGCCTTTGCGGTATTAAAAATTTCCATTAATTGTTTTTGGTCATAAGGGTCACCTTCTGCTGTTGTTTGAAATTCAATAATTTTTCCAGATTTTGTCATTACAACATTTGAATCAACTTGAGCATGTGAATCTTCTTCATAGCACAAGTCTAAACGGACTTCGCCGTTTACAATACCCACTGAGATTGCGCCAATTTCGTCTTTGATTGGATTTTCTTTTAATATACCTTGCTCCATTAATTTTTCAACCGCAATTTTTAGTGCAACAAAACCACCGCAAATACTTGCAGTTCTTGTTCCACCGTCTGCTTGAATTACATCAGCATCAATTGTAATCGTCATTTTAGGCATTTTTTCCATATCTACGCAAGCTCTAAGGCTTCTGCCAATAAGTCTTTGAATTTCTTGTGTTCTGCCTGAAATTTTGTTTCGTTCTCTATCACAACGAGTTGAAGTTGACGAAGGTAAAAGAGAATATTCCGCAGTAACCCAACCTTGAGTTGACTCTTTATCCATCCATTTTGGTTGTTTCATCTCGACTGAAGCTGTTGTTATAACCTTTGTATCACCAAATTCTACCAAAACTGAACCTAGCGCATTCTTTGTAAAATCCCTAATAAATTTTACAGGTCTTAATTCGTTATTTTGTCTTCCGTCTTTTCTCATTTTCTTATTCGCCTTTCCTTTTCAAATTCATATTCCCAAGTGTAAGTTTGACCGCAATATTTGCATACTGCATGTTCGTTCATAAAATCAAGTGACGGTACAAATGCATATCCGTCAACGCTTATTTCTATTTGATTTCTATTGTTGTAATGTTGGGAAAAATTTCTGTTACCATTATAACTCGGTGCAAACATCAATTCAAATTTATCAACGCTCTTGCAATACTTACATCTAAACATTTTCTTTTTTGTCAGCCTTCTTTTTCTTCTTAGAACTAGCTTTTATCATTGCTGTATTCAACTTTTTATACCATAAAGTCCACGCAATTGAACGAATTGGCAAAGTATAGCAAATTACAAGAGTTGAAACAATTGTTCCTACAATCATTTTTGTAATCATTAAAGATGTAATTACAAACGGAACCCCTAAAGTTGTTAGCGCAGTATTCCAAGTGTTTATTGAATCTGTAAGCATTGGATCAATTAACATTGTAAGCAAGGTCATTACTTGAATTGCAGTCAAAATAAGTTCAAAAACTTTTGGTAGTAACCAATAAGTTAAAAATCCAACTAAAGCTAACAAGCCTAAAGTTCCCCAAAAATCTGATTTAACAAGCACCCAGCTACGTTTAAAACATTCTGTCGGAGTTGCAAACTTTTCAAATGTAAACACTTGAAAGATTAAAACCAAGAAAATAAAAATTACAGCACCAAAGCCCCACATTGGCGGTAATAGAGCAACTGAGGTAAATACCCCGAATAACAACCAAAGTCCTACAAAATCAGGAATTCTTTTAAGTGCGACTTGTTTATGAGCATTAATATCATAAATTTTTCCAGATTTTACAGTATTTTCAGCCATTGAAGAAATTGCAACATAGGCAATCAAGTATTCCCAAAAGGCTTTTGCAAAAATTACCAAACCTGGAATTGTCAAAATCAGCGTAAGTGGCAAAATCATTGACGGGTCAACGCCTGAAGTTGTTGCGTTAAAAGCAAATCCTAAAGACAAGCCAAAAGCAAGGAGTACACCGAAAAATTGTCCTAAAACAGGAAAAGTCATATATTTTAGAAAGGTTGGCAAGTGTTGTAAATAAATGCCCACCGCTTCTGTAAATGTACCAAACACTGTCTTGTTTTCGTTTGCCATAGTTATCCTCGTAAATTTATTGTATAATTATTTTATTATAAATACGGGAAATATGAAAATGGATTACAAAGAATTAATTAAGTCGTTCACGAAAGAAAATTTTTTAAATAACGTCAATTTACACATTCACACAAAATTTTCTGACGGTGAATTGAGCGTGGAAGAATTGCTAAAACAAGCTAGAGACAAAGGCTTTGAGTATATTGCAGTAACAGACCACAACACAGTTAATGCCTATTTAGAAACGGATTTACAGAACGAAAACTTTGTAATTACAGGCGTTGAATTTGATTGTTGGTATAAAGGAATTTTCTTCCACCTATTAGGCTACGGCATTGACGTTCACAATGAAGGTTTAAAGCCATTCTTAGCAAAAAACAAAAAAGAAACGGAAGCCGATTGGGTTAGAATTTTTGCAAGACGAGATGTAAAAAAACTTATACAGGCTATTCATAACGCAGGCGGTATCGCCGTTTTAGCTCACCCTGCTTGTTGTTGGTGTATCAGTATGGAGAACTTTGTTAAAACGCTTAAAGATATTGGGCTTGACGGGTTAGAAGTTTACTACCCTTATGACAGACATCGAGGAATTATCAAATTTCACTCTCGCCACATTATGGAGAAAATTGCGGACAAATACGGTTTGATTAAAACTGGCGGAACGGATTGCCACCACAATCTTACACCACTTAGTCAATTATAATTTCTTGCTCATTTTTGTAAGTTACATAACCCAAGTTTGCTGCTGGTGGTTTACGCAAATATTTTCTGCGAGTGTAAATTATGCCGATTTTGCTTGAATTTGCGCCTTGTGAATTGTTTTTTGCCAATTTTGCACACTCAAAAATCAATTCGTCGTTAGGTTCTTCACCATTTGGAAGTTTTAGCAAAACATGAGAACCTGCGCAATTGTGCGAATGAAACCACATGTCATTATCTTTTGCAAGTTTTGAAATTATAAAATCGTTTTGTTTATTATTTTTGCCCACATATACTGTAAAACCTTGTATTTCGTGAGTTTCAATATTACTAACTTGAGTTTTTTTAGGTGTATCTTCTGTCAAAACTTCTTCTTTTATTTCGTTTAAAATTTCATTGTCATCTGCAACTTCAATTGTATAAAGCGTTTGAGTGCAATATCCAATTTCATCTTCTAGCTCTTGTTTCAACTCTTGCAGTTTTTCTGATGAGCGTTTTGACTTATTATAAAGTTTAAAATAGCGATTTGCATTTTCTTTTAAAGTTTTTGCTTCATCTAAATCAATCGTAATTTCTTGATTTATTTCCCAATCTGTTAGGGTACAAGTCTTTGAGTATTCTTTTAAATTGTATAAATTTGCCATAATCAAATCGCCGTATTTACGGTATTTTTCGGCATTTTTTTCTTTTTGCAATTGACGATTAATTTTATCAAGCGAATTTTTTGCCTTCTTTAAACGATGTTGAATATTTGTCGATAATTTTGTTTTCAGATTTGACAAAATTTCTTTGTTTTGATGATATGCAAAATAGTTGTCAATCATTGAATTTACAGACTCCTGCGAAATCCCTGACAAAATTTTACTGAACAAAGAATATTTTGAAAAATCCTCACTTATAACTGGTGAAAGGTGCTTCAACTCAAGAAAATCCTTGATTGTTTCTAAATCCTGCCCTTCACACATTTTTGCAAAAGGTTTTGAAAAACCATAAAAATCATCTGCAAGCAAGTCAAAATTAATTTGCCCAAAATAGCTCAAAAAATCTCGTTTGTTTTGTTTTGGCGGATAAATATATGGAACATTTCCTCGCATTTCTCTATCACGACTTTTTTCTGAACCGACGTTATGCGCACACCCCAAAATCATATTCGTATCGGTTGAATATAAAACGATATTAGAATGTTTTCCCATAAGTTCAAACGCCAAGCATAATTGAATTTTTTCTGATAATTCATTATATGCTTCAATATAAATTTCTAAAATTCTTTCATAAAAAGGCTGTTCAATTCTACAAATTTTAGCGCTTTCTACATATTTTCTCAAAAGCATGCAAAACATCGGCGGTTGTTTTGGTATTTCCAAATATCTTTTTGCCTCATTTTCTTTGCTCATAAAGCAAATGTGATGCATGTTCGGTGTAATATTTGCATAAAATTTTCGAGTTTCGCCATTATTTCTTAGCGTAAAAATAAATTCTCTACGGGTCGGTTGCTGAACTTTTTGGATTCTTGCGCCTGTAAAAAAGTTTGAATTTTCCTCTACAAAAGCCTTTAAGGTTAAATTATCAAAATACATCATAATTTAGCCTCTAAGTTTTTCAGCACCCTTCAAATATACAAATTCTGGTTCAAAATTTTCGCCACAATTTACAACAAGCATTACACGCAAGCACATTGGTAAAGAATTTGGAACATCAAGCTCGTGATGACACATCATTGCAACTTTTTTCCAACCAAAATCTAAACGTGCAAATTTTGCAGGAAATGCAGCGTTCAAATCGTTTGTTAAAGTAAAAAATACGTGCGAAATATCAGCTTCTTCAATATTATTTTTTTCTACAAGTTCAGTCAAAAGCTCTAAAGTTGCGTCTTTTAACGCATCTTCAGTATTCGCATCAACAGTAATTGCACCTCTAATTCCTTTTGAAATCATTTCTTTTTAACTCCGTTATACCAATCTCGTGCAGGCATTTCGCCCTTGCCTTCTGGTTTAACCTTCATCAATAAAAGGCTTCCTTCGCCACAAGCAACTTCAACGCCTTGTTTTGTAATATTTATAAACTCACCTGCATTGCCTTTTCCAGTTTCCACACGTGTTTCAAGCACTTTTATAATTTTATCGTTAAACATAAAATATGCACTTGGGCATTGATAAATACCTCTTACAAGGTTGTGAATTTCTTGTGCAGACCTTGTCCAATCAATTTTGCATTCTTCTTTTGCAAGTTTATTTGCCATACAAACGCCGTCTTCGCATTGTTTTTCAGGTGTCAAAGTTTTATCAACTAAGCCAACAAGCGTTTTTTCAATCATTTCTGGCGATTTTTCACTCACAATATCAAACAGCTGAACACAGTTCAAGGTGTCTGTAATCTCGATTGGTTCACGCATACAAACATCGCCGCAATCTAATCCCAATTCTGTAATCATTGTACAAATACCAGTTTCCTTATCACCGTTGATAATTGCTCGTTGTAGTGGATTTGCACCTCTGTAACGAGGCAATAATGACGCATGTAAATTAATTGTTTCATATTTTGGAATATCTAAAACTTCTTGCGACAAAATTTGACCAAAGGCAAAAGTTACAAAGAAATCTGGTTCAAGTTTTTTCAATTCTGCTTGAATTTCAGGTTCTTTTCTAATTGATTTTGGTTGAAATACAGGCAAATTATTCTCTAATGCACATTGTTTTATAGGCGACATAGTTAATTTATGTCCACGTCCTGCTGGTTTATCAGGTTGAGTTACAACCGCCATAACCTCAAATTTGTCTGAATTTATTAAATATTCTAATGATTTTAAGGCGATTTTTGGAGTGCCAAAAAATACAACTTTAATCTTATTTGTCATCTTCGTCTTGTTCTTCTGTTTCTTCAGTTGTGTCTACTGCTTCTAATAATTCTTCAATTTTTGCTTGTAATTCAGGTTCTTCAAGCATCTTATCAACTTGTAATGGTGGCAAATTGTGTTCTTTCAATGTTTCTTCTGCATCAAAACGATTCAACGCATGATCGACAAAAAGAATACCGTCTAAGTGATCGTTTTCGTGTTGAATGCAACGAGCCAAAAGTGAACCGTCATGAGCTTCTAAAACAAAAGAACGACCTTTTCTATCCATAGCTTTAACCATAACATCGCTATAACGACGAACCTCTGTATAAGCCTCTGGAAAACTCAAACAACCTTCATTACTGATTGTAGCACCTGATTTTTTAATGATTTTAGGGTTAATAAACACCATTGGATTCAATGGTTGGTCGCCAGTTGAAACGTCAATTACAAAAACTCTATAATTTTCACCAATTTGAGGAGCTGCCAAGCCAACACCATTTTCAGCATACATTGTATCTAACAAATCAGTAACTAAATCTTGAATTTTTTTAGATACTTTGTGAACTTCTTTTGCTTTTTCTCTTAAAAATGGATCACCAAACTTTACAACTTTTCTAATTGACATGTTAAAACCTCTATAATTTTTCTTTTTTCTTAATTATATCACACATAAATTTAATTACAAAATGCCGTTTTTATTGAGTTTCAGAAATAAAAATTAAGTTTTGTAACAAAAATCCACATGTCTGAAATCTGCCCTTTCAAAAATACTTTATATAAGTACGAGAGATATTTAAAGAGTTAATTAAGAAGAAGAAAGTTTTATACAAAACACACACACTACACACTAACCTACCACACACTAACCTTCTACACGAGGAATTACAAAAAAAATTCCGAAACCACTTTTTTAATAAGTGGTTTTTTTTTTGCACTAAACGATTATATTTTTTTATAATAAGGCGGTTGGGATAAAATCCCAACCGCCTTATTAACATTTATCTAATTAAGCCATCATATCAAAAATATCTTTTTTAGCTTTATCTGCATCAGATTCAAACAATCTATTATACATTTCTGAACCTTTTTCAGAAGCCTTGCTCAAAATATCAACAAGCCTACCATTCGATCCTCCAATTTCAACTTGTTTATTTCGAGCTTCATTCACAACAGCATAAATTGAACCGTGTTTACGTGACATTCCAACTTTTTTCACTTCCAAAATATCATCAGGAGCAACTTTTGTCAATTTTGTAAGGGCATCTTTCATTGCAAATGCCTCTTTATCATCCATTTTATTCACAATACTTTTTGTTACATCATTGTTCTTTAGACGTGCTTGAAAACTTGGTTGCATAACATTTGTAGAAACATTCATTTTTAAACCTTCCTTCCTTATAACTTATTTTCTACATATGTCGCATGTAAATTAGGTGAATATCGAAAATTGCTTAAAAATAAAATTATATTAATTTTTCGTAACAAAAACGGGATCTGCTGGAATTTTATTCCAACCGACCCCGTTAATTTATCTTATTTAACTTTCAAATTACATTACAGATGCTTTTTCTTCGTCTGTAACACCTTTGATTGTTAAGTTTACTCTGCCTTTGTCGTCAATTTTGATAATCTTAACAACTACTTCATCACCTACGTTTACGTGTGGTTCAATTGTTTCAATTCTTTCTTTGCAGATTTGAGAAATGTGAACCATACCGTCTTTGCCACCGCCTAATTCAACGAAAGCACCGATAGGAATGATTCTTACAACTTTACCCTTCATAACCATACCAACTTCTGGTTTAAAAGTAAGTTGTTTAATCATATTGATAGCAATTTTAGCACCTTCTTGGTCGTTTGAAGTGATTGTTACAAGACCTGAATCTTGAATATCAATTTCAGCACCTGAAGCATCAATAATAGCACGAATTTGTTTACCACCAGGTCCGATAACTGTTCCAATATCTTCTGTTGGAATAGTCATTGTTGTAATGCTTGGTGCAAATGGTGATAATTCCTTAGCTGGTTCTGTGATTACTTCTCTCATTTTTCCTAAGATGTGTAATCTGCCTTCTTTAGCTTGGTATAACGCTTTTCTTAATGTTTCATTTGGAATACCTTTTGCTTTCATATCCATTTGCAATGCAGTGATACCATCGTCATTACCTGTAACTTTAAAGTCCATATCACCTAAGAAGTCTTCAATACCTTGAATATCTGTTAATACAACTGGTTCGTAGCCTTCTTCTTTAATCATACCCATTGCAACACCACCAATCATGCATTTAACAGGTACACCTGCGTTCATTAATGCCATTGATGATGCACAAGTTGAACCCATTGATGTAGAACCGTTTGATTCTAATACATCTGAAGTTACACGAATTGTATAACCAAATTCTTCTTGGCTTGGTAATGCTGGAATGTTTGCACGTTCTGCTAAAGCACCGTGACCAACTTCACGTCTTCCTGGTCCTCTTAGAGGTTTTACTTCACCTACTGAGAATCCTGGGAAGATATATTTGTGCATGTAAGTTTTTTCTGTTTGAGGGTCAACACCGTCTAATTCTTGTTTCATTGCAGGACCTGCTAGAGTTGCAACTGAAAGAATTTGAGTTTGACCTCTTGTGAATACTGCAGAACCATGAGCTCTTGGAATTACACCAACTTCGCACCAGATTGGACGAACTTCGTTTGGTTTTCTACCGTCAGCTCTAACGTGTTCTTCAAGAATCATTTTACGCATAACTTTCTTTTCAGCAGCTTTAAATTCTTCTGCAACAAAGTCAATGCCTGTTTCTTCCATCATATTCAAGATTGGATCATCTTCTGGAAGTGATTCAACTTTTTCTTTAACTAATTTCTTAGCTTCATCAAGTTTTTCTTGTCTATATGCTCTATCAAAGTTGTGGTAAGCATCGTGAATCATATCACCTGCAACTTCTTGAATGATATTTTTCAATTCTGTTGTGTCATAAGGGTTTACAAATTCTTGTTTTTCAACGCCACATTCTTTAGCAAATGCAACTTGGTTGTCACATTGTTTTCTGATTTCGCCTTGAGCAAATTCAACAGCATTCATAATATCTTCTTCTGTAACGAATTTGCAACCAGCTTCAACCATGATTACTGAGTCATGTGTACCAGCAACTACGATATCTAAATCTGATTTTTCAGCTTCTTGGTGAGTTGGGTTAGCAATAAAGTTGCCGTTTTCATCTCTACCAACTCTCACTGCACCGATAGGTCCTTCAAATGGAGCGCCTGATAACATCAATGCGTAAGATGCACCTAACATAGTTAATGTGTCAGGTTGGTTTACTTGGTCATAGCTGAACAATTGACCAACGATTTGAATGTCATTTCTATATCCTTTTGGGAATAGTGGTCTGATAGGTCTATCAATTAATCTTGAAATTAAGATAGCCTTGTCGCTCGCTTTACCTTCTGAACGGTTGTAACCACCTGGTATACGACCGATTGATGACATTCTTTCCTCATAATCAATTAACAATGGGAAGAAGTCAATACCTACTCGAGGTTCTTTGCTAACGCAGCAATGAACGAATACCATTGTGTCTCCACATCTAACTGTAACTGATGATGTTGCAGAGTTAGCGTATTTGCCTGTTTCGATTTCAACAACTTTTCCGCCAATTTCTAACTGCGTTTTCTTTGAATCTACCATTTTTTTCTTTCCTTCTTTCTTGGGCTTCGTCTTTTCGCCCGTACATCTTCTTTTTATTTTATATTTTGATTATAACCTAAAAATAAATTTTTATCACTCTTGTTACGAAAATATAATAATAAAGCGGAGCCGTTTGTACAAACGGCTCCGCTTTACAAAAAAATTAAATTTTAATGTTTAGAATTAGTCTTTGTTAAACATTTCTTTTTTTTCGTTGATGAAGTTTTGGATATTACCCATGATTTCATCACCTTTTTTTTGAAGTTCAGAAACTACTGTTTCTGCTTTTTCTTGAATATCTTTAACTTTTTCGTCAGTTTTGTCTAAAACTTCTTTTGCTGTATCTGCAATCATTTCACGAGTTTCTTCACCTGATTTTGGTGCTAATAAGATACCTGTAATTGCACCTAGTGCTGCGCCTACTGTGAAACCTACTAAAAATTTTCCTGCTGATGACATATTAATTCTCCTTTACTATTAATTTTGACTTTATTATTTTAACCTGTTTTGCAAAGATTTTAATTGCTAATTTAGGCTATTTTGAAAACATTTTTAATACTGTTGAAAAACCTTTTGTTAAGCCTTTTGCCAAAGAGCCTGAAAAGAATTTCAATTTTGATAGTGTCGCTGTGCTAAATCCAAAGACATTTTCAACGGTATCTCTCATTTTATCAATACCTTTGTCAGTTGATTTCATAAAATCATTTACTGTATGTAAAGATTCGTTCAACTCACGCAATGTTGGGCGTAATTCATTTCTTACAACTGTTGTTGTTTCGTCAACATTTTGAGCCAATTTTGATAAATCAATAATCAATTTGATTAAAAATCCGCCAACTACAACTAGCATA
This sequence comes from Candidatus Melainabacteria bacterium, assembly GCA_003258725.1. Lineage (GTDB taxonomy): Bacteria > Cyanobacteriota > Vampirovibrionia > Gastranaerophilales > Gastranaerophilaceae > UBA6984. The sequence continues at coordinate 121,553 of QHMG01000005.1, read as the reverse complement.
ATGCCTGTTGCAACTGCCAAAAATGTTAAACCGTTATTTAATAAAATTTGAGATGTTTCCATTGTTTTTCAATTCCTTTTCTTCTTATTAATTAATATCGTAATCTGTGTCTGCTTCTTCTAATTTTTTAGCTTTTTCCATTTTTTCAGATTTTAAAGCATTTGCTATGTTTTTAATTTTCTTTTCTACTTTAAATTTAACTAAGTCAATTGCTTCAATTGCTTGTTTTTTAGCAGCCTTAACATTTGGTGCTTGAGTTTCAATCAAATTTTTAATTGTTTTTTCAAGATCCTTGCAAGAATCTTCACCTTTTTTAGGAGCTAAAAGAACACCTGCAATTACACCGCCGACAACGCCTGCTAAAATTCCTATTCCAAAACTAAAATCGTCTCTTTTGTTGCACATTTTGAACCTCTACTTTCTTAAATTTTGAGCTTATTGTAACATATAATCTCTTATCATACAAGATTAGACGAGACAATCCGCCCTAAAGGTATCATACATAACTAATAATAATTCTGCTAACAGAATTTTTTTCTTAAACTTTGTTTTTTTGAAGAAAAACAACAAAATCCCTACCAAAGTACCTTTGATAATGTTTCTATAGAATTCTCGTCTACGTCTTAAAAATTCTCTTTGTTGTTGTTTCATTTGACATTTAAATGAACTTGCCACATCATAAATCGCTCTAAGTTTAAATTTTAACGTATGACGATTTACTTTAAACCTTTCAGTCAAGGCATTAACCTTTTTATCTATATGCATAATGCCTGCACATAAAACGATTACGGCAAATAATTCAAGTATAAAAAATATTACAAATATATAACTCATTTCTTTATTCTTCTTTTTTATATTATATTAGTATATGTATTATATAGTAAAAATAAAAAATTGAAATACTTAGAAAGAATTAATTTGTGAACAGATTAAAATTTTATATATCAATCTTCTTGGCTAGGTTGATTAAGCTACTTATTAAAATCGTTGGACGTTCTAGTGGAACTTCTTTTATCGGAATGTTTACGCTAAAAACTAATCCTGATTTTTTAAACTTTTGCTCTAAATACATTTTGCACGAAAAAATTTCAGTAACAGGCACAAACGGCAAAACAACAACCGCTGGACTTATTGCACAAATTTTAGAGGCGAATAACAAAGAAGTTATACACAACGCTCAAGGTGCAAATATGTTGACTGGGATTGCAAATGTTTTTGCGACAAATGTTGTGCCGTCAAAGCGTTACGACAACTGCGTTTTAGAATCAGACGAAGCATACCTTTCAAAACTTTACGATTATATGAAGTTAGACTATTTAGTTGTAACAAACTTATTCCGTGACCAACTTGATAGATACGGCGAGCTTGACACAACGGCTAAAAAAATTCAATCTGCAATCGACAAAAACAAAGATTTGGTGCTACTTTTAAACGCTGACGACCCACTTGTTGCAAATTTAGGACACGATAACAAAAAATTATATTATGGTTTTGAAAACATAGAATTTGCAGAAACCCACACAATTTCTCACGCCCCAGCCGAAATGTTCAACTGTATTTGTGGAAAACCTTTAGAATATTCAAAGCGTTTTTATGCTCAACAAGGTCATTATTACTGCTCTTGCGGTTACAAACGTCCAAAATGCAATTATCAAGGTAACGCAAAAATTTACAACGATTACATTGAAATTTCAGTTCTTCACAACGGCGAAGAAACTCATTACACCTTCGATTCAATCGGTTTATACAATGCTTATAATGCACTTGCTGCAATTTCAATGGCTTTAGAAATCGGATACAAGCAGGAAGAAATTCAAAACGCTTTAAACACTTACAAAGCAATGTTTGGAAGAGCTGAAAAGACTGAATTTAACGGACATAAAACAATTATCCAACTTATCAAAAACCCTGCTGGTGCTAGTGAGGTCTTGAAAACTGTTGATTTAAGTTCTAAAATATTAATAGCAATAAACGACAATTTTGCAGACGGCAGAGATGTTTCTTGGCTATGGGATGCAGAATTTGAATTACTAAAGGATACAGAAAAAACCATTGTCACATCTGGTATTCGAGCTAATGATATGGCATTAAGATTGAAATACGCTGGAGTACCTCCTGAAAAAATCAAGGTTGTACCCGATTTATTTGAGGCTGTTGAAGAAGTTTCAAGCTCAGAAGATAAAACCGAAAAAGTTACAATAATGCCATCTTACACTGCATTATTACAAATTAAAAATTACAAACGGGGTTAAAAAATTTAAGCAATGCTTTTAAATGTTAACATCAATTACTTAGCAAATTTAAGAAATTCAATCGGCGGAAACGAACCCGATTTATTGAAATGCGCAAGATATTGTGAACGCTCTGGCGCTGACGGTATTATAGCCTACGTTTCAGACCTTGTTAATAGCGTAAACACTTATGATATTAAAAATTTGAAAGCACATCTAAGAACAAGATTTATCCTAAAAATTCCGATGTCAAAAGAATACCAAAAACACGCAATAGACTGTGTTCCCGACATTGTTTGTATTGTTCCAGAGACAAACGAACAATCACCTTCAAAAGGTTTTAATGTTTTGAAGTATCAAACAGAAATTAATGATTTTATGGTGCCTTTAATGTACGAAGGTTCTCTTGCTTGCGTCTTGATTGACCCACAAATTGAACAGGTTCATAGTGCATACAAAGCTGGAATGCATTACGTAGAACTTAATACAGCAAAATTTGCGGAAGCCTTCAAAACAGGAAATTATGACAAAGAATTTAACGACCTAAAAGAAAGCGCAGTTTTAGCAAATACACTTGGTTTAAAGGTTATTTTAGGTAACGGAATTAATTATGTAAATGTTAGCAAATTAATGGAAATTCATGGGGTTTCTGAACTTAATATAGGTCATAGCATAACTTCAAAGTCCATTTTTGCAGGTTTAGACAAAGCAATTAAAGATATGAAAGAGTTAATTGATGAAAAGTAGAGAAGAAATTGTAGAAGAAATGCAACAAGTCGTAGAACAAATGAGATTAGACGACTTGGAAGAACGCCCAGAGCTTGAAGAAGAATACTTTGATTGCTCTTGCTGCGGTCAAACAAAATCTTACGCAGGTTCAATTCAATACGGTGAATACAGACTTTGCAACGACTGCGTACTTCTTGCTGAAACAGGCTTTGCACTAGGTAAAATAAAAGATATTCAAGACCTTATCGACGCAATGGAAGACAAAAGACTTGAAGAACTTTGCAATTTCATCAAACAAGATGAAAAAAGTCAAAATAATTAGCCTAAATTTTCAATCGGTGTATTAATGTTTAAATCAATATATTTATAGAAATTTGTCAAAATTCCCAAAGGGAAAAAGTAGTTGTTGTCAGCTGGTACAACTTTTATAATTGCTGATTTTGCATCAACTTTTGAAACAGACACCATAAAATTTCTGTTTGCTGCTCTAAATAAAATATAGCCATTTTTAGATTGAATTTCATCTATAAAAAATTTGTTAGCATTAATACTTGCAAGTGCTAAAAAGTATAATTTATCAACTGGCACCATATATTTTTTAGTACATTTTTCAAACGGAATCATTTGTGGAACGGTTGGCGAAACCGCAGGTTGAGTTGTTTCTCTGTTAACATTAATAGTTTGAGTTGCGTTCAAATTTGACAACGGTTGAACTATAATTTGTTCTGCACAAAAAGCTGAACCAGAAAAGATTACAGCACAAAATATTAAAATTAATTTTATTGTTCTTTCCATGATTTACCCCAATTAATATCAACTAATAACGGTACTTTTAGGTTTGCAACATTTTGCATTTCTTGTTTTACAAGAGTTTTAACTTGTTCTAATTCATCTGCAACAACTTCAAACACAAGTTCATCGTGTACCTGCATAACCATTTTTGATTTTAAATTATTTTCCTTAAACACTTTATCTACATTAATCATAGCCATTTTGATTAAATCTGCTGCAGTACCTTGAAGCGGTTGATTAATCGCAGCACGCTCTGCAAACTCTTTAATCATTCTATTTGGGCTTGCTAATTCTGGTAAATAGCGTTTTCTTCCAAAAATTGTTTCTACAAAACCGTGTTCATAAGCAAAAGCCACAGTATTTTCCATATAATCTTTAACTTTTGGATACGTCATAAAATATTTATCAATAAAGTTTTGCGCCTCTTGTGCCGGAATATCAAGCGCCTTTGCTAATCCATAGCGAGTTTGTCCGTAAATAATACCAAAATTTACTGCTTTTGACTTATAACGCATCTCCTTTGTAACTTGCTCAACAGGAACATCAAAAACCTTTGAAGCTGTTAGACTGTGCACATCAACATCAGAATTAAACGCTGAAATCAAGTTTTCATCGCCCGAAACGTGAGCTAACAAGCGTAATTCAATCTGCGAGTAGTCCGATGACAAAATAAAATCATTTTCGTTTTCAGCAATAAAAGCGTTTCTCAACTTGTTGCCTTCTTCAGTTCTAATCGGAATATTCTGCAAATTAGGATTTGAAGACGACAAGCGACCTGTTGCAGTGACTGTTTGGTTATAAGTTGTATGAATTCTTCTATCTTTTAAACTTACCAAAAGAGGTAAAGCGTCTGTATAGGTAGTTCTTAGCTTTGTATATTTTCTATAATCAATTAAATATCTACAAATTGGGTATTCAGATGCTAATTCCTCAAGCACTTCAACATTTGTAGAAGGTTTTGCCTTGCCACGTTTTTTCTTCAATTGAATATTTAGCTTTTCATAAAGAACCTCGCCAACTTGCTTTGGTGAATTGATATTAAATTCTTCTCCTGCAATTTCGTATATTTTGGCTTGTAAATCTTCCGCTTTTTGTGTCATATATTCAGAAAGCTCACTCATATAATCAACATCAAGCGCAACACCATCATATTCCATTTGAGCCAAAATGTGAGTTAGTGGCAATTCAACTTTGTCATGAAGTTTCAATTCTTCTGGAGACAAGTCTTTTAACCAAAATTGAGTCAATTTATAAATTGAAAATGCGTTATCTTGAGCATAAGTTATCAAATCTGTTTGTGGAAGCTGAGCAAACTTCGTTTTTTTAGTTGGGAAATCTAATTCAAAAGAAATATGATTGATGTAATCTAATGCTTGAGCGTTTAGATCGTGACTTCGATTTGGATTTTTGATATAACTTGCTAAAACTGTATCAAAACTAATATTTTTCAAATCAATATCAATTGATTTTAAAATATTTATGTCATTTTTTGCGTTATATGTGTATTTTTTAAGGTTTTCATTTTCAAAAACAGGTTTTAATCCCTCAATTAAGCCGTCTTTATTTGCAACATAAACAGATTGTATTTTCTCATTTTCATCTTTGTAAGCTATCGCACAACCAATTAAATCAATTGTTACAGCGTTTTCAAAATCAGAAACAAAAGTTAGTGCAATTTCTTCTTTTTTCAATAATTCTTGAACTGTATTGTTTAATTCATTTACGTCTGAAATCGTTTTGCTATCGTAAGTTTCAGTTTCAACAGTTTCTTTTACAACACTTGCGAATAAGCCCAACTGCATTTGAGGAGTGTTATCTTCTTTAAATTGCACAAGAGGTTTGTCCTCTTTTTGCTCTGTCACTTGAGGTTTTACAGGTAATTCGTCACAATTTTTGTCAAATGTGCATAAAATATTATCAATATTTTTTACAAAACTGTAAAACTGCATTTTTTTCAAATATTCTACAACCTGCGAAATCTCTGGCAATTCAACCTTTGTATCTTCAAAATCAAAATCAATATCAACATTTCTAACAATCGTTGCCAAATATTTGCTCAATTTTGCATCTTCAATACCTGCTTTAAGTCTATTTCTTATCGCATTTTCTGGAATATTTTCAATATCATCTAGAATATCCTCTAATCGAGAATATCTTGTCAAAAGTTTTTGAGCAGATTTTTCACCAATTCCCTTAACACCTGGAATATTATCAGAGGTATCCCCTCGTAAACCTTTATAGTCAATAACTTGGCTTGGCCATACACCTAATTTTTCGTGAACCTTGTACCAATCATACTCAATCAATTCGCCTTTTGACGGAATTAAAACTTTAACCAAGCCTTCTCTATCAATCAATTGGAAAGAATCTTGATCACCAGTTAAAATAAGGGTTTTGTGACCTAATTTCGCCGCTTTTGCCGTAATAGTACCGATTACATCATCAGCCTCAAAACCTTCTTTTGTATAAATTGGAATATTGAAAGCCTTTAAGCCGTCAACAATTAAGCCCAATTGCGTACGCAAAGGGTCAGGCATAGCCTCTCTATTAGCTTTATATTCATGATATTTTTCAACACGAAAAGTTTGTCTGCCAACATCAAACGCAACCGCAATCGCATCAGGTTTAATATCATTGTTTTTCAACAAGTCAAAAATTGATTTAAAAAATCCATAAACTGCCCAAGTTGGAGTGCCGTCAGAGGTTTTCATTCCTGTACGTTCTAACGCAAAATATTGACGGAATGCTAAAGCATGTCCGTCAATTAAAATTAAAGTCTTTTGTAGTTGATTTGCCATATTTTATGCAATTTCTTCTTTTACTTTTTTGTCTTTTTTGCTTGGAAGTTTAATTAACTCAGCCTTGTTGCGGTTTACAACCATATCTTTTGTAATTGTAAACTTTTTGATGTCTTCTTTTGTTGGAACATCATACATAACATCAAGCATAAGTTCTTCAACGATAGAACGTAAGGCACGAGCACCAGTTTTACGTTTAATAGCTTCCTTCGCAATTTCTTCAATTGCATCAGGTTCAAATTCCAAATCAACGCCGTCCATTTTAAGCAAGCATTGATATTGCTTGATAATGGCATTCTTTGGTTCTGTCAAAATCATCTTTAATGTTTTTTCATCTAATTGGTCAAGAACTGCATAAACAGGAACACGACCAATAAATTCTGGGATTAAACCAAATTTTAACAAATCTTCAGGTTGTAATTTCTTCAACATTTTAGATTCTTCAGCTTCTTTTTCAGCCTTTGTTAAAGCTGGTTTTGAACCAAATCCTAAAGAAGTTCCGTCATCAGAACGTCTTTCAATAATCTTGTCTAAGCCAACAAAAGCACCGCCGACAATAAACAAAATATTGCTTGTATCAATTTGTATAAATTCTTGATGAGGGTGTTTTCTTCCCCCTTGAGGTGGAACATTTGCAACAGTACCTTCAATCATCTTCAATAATGCTTGTTGCACACCTTCACCAGAAACATCTCTTGTAATTGATGTATTTTCAGATTTTCTAGCAATTTTGTCTATTTCATCAATATAGATAATACCAGTTTCAGCCTTTTGAGCATCAAATTCTGCATTTTGATACAATCTTAATAAAATGTTTTCAACGTCATCACCAACATAACCGGCTTCTGTTAAAGTTGTTGCATCTGCTACTGCAAACGGAACATCTAGTAACTTAGCCAAAGTTTGTGCCAATAAAGTTTTACCACTACCTGTTGGACCAACTAACAAAATGTTAGATTTTTGAATTTCAACAGGGTTTTTCTCCTTGTCCTCGTCTTTGTTGTGACGTAGACGTTTGTAATGGTTATATACAGCAACGGCAAGCACCTTCTTCGCATCGTCTTGACCAACAATGTGTTCGTCTAAGTATGCTTTAATTTCATGAGGTTTTGGAATTGCTTTTTCAGCTGATTTTCCAGATTTTTCTTTAGATGCGCCTTCTTTTTCTTTATTTTCAAAGAATTCTTCGTCTAAAATCTCATTACATAACTCTACACATTCATCGCAGATATAAACTTCAGGACCAGCGATTAATTTTTTAACTTGGTCTTGAGTTTTACCACAAAATGAACATTTTAGTCTGCTATCATCGTGCTTAGCCATTATTTTCTCCTACTTTAAAGCATCTCTTGATACAACTTTATCAATCATACCGTATTCTAATGCTTCTGTTGGTGTCATGATATAGTCACGGTCTGTATCTTTTTCAATTTTCTTGATTGATTGACCTGTGTTAGATGCCAAAATTTCATTCAATGATTTTTTAATTCTGATAATTTCAGCAGCTTGAATTTCGATATCTGTAGCTTGACCTTGAGCACCACCTAAAGGTTGGTGAATCAATACTCTTGAGTGAGGTAAAGCCATACGTTTTCCTTTTGTACCTGAAGATAACAAGAAAGCACCCATTGATGCTGCTTGACCTAAGCAGATAGTAGAAACATCAGCTCTGATGTGTTGCATTGTATCATAGATTGCAAAACCAGCTGTTACAGAACCTCCCGGACTGTTAATATATAACATAATATCTTTTTCAGGGTTTTCACTGTCTAATAACAACAATTGTGCAACAACTAAATTTGCAACCATATCGTCAATTTGAGTGCCTAAAAAGATAATTCTTTCTCTTAACAATCTTGAGAAGATGTCAAATGAACGTTCGCCTCTGCTTGATTGTTCAATAACTACTGGTACAAAACTCATTTTAAGTATTTCCTTTCTATACATTATAATTTATATTTATTTTTTCGTCGAATTTTTCTGTCACTCTAAATTTAGTTTTAGGTCTCTTTATTTGTGAGATTCTGTCACACGGGGGACAGGCTCACAAGGCTCATACTTCGCCTGTTCGCTTTGTCAAACAAGTTCAGAATGACATTATATTTTGTTTTTATCTCTTTGTCACCCTGAATTTAGTTCAGGGTCTCTTTCTGGATACCGCAACAAGTGCAGTATGACATAAAAACTGCCTATTCAGCCTTTTTAGCTTTTTTCTTGTCTGCTTTTGGAGCTACATAATTCATTGTGTTATTTTTAAGCAAGAAATCTGTAACTTTTTCGCTGATAATTTGTTGTGAAACTGAGCTTAACATTGTTGGGTTCATTGCTAATTGTTTCATAACTTCTGTTTTGTCTAAGCCATAAGCTGATTGCATTTCTGCAACTTTACCTTGCATATCATTTGCATCCATTGAAATATTTTCCAATTTAGCAATTTTGTCGATAACCAAAGTATTTTTAATTCTCTTTAGTGCATCTGCTTTAATTGAATCAACAATTTCGTCTTCGCCTTGTTGAGCAACAGCTTGTTCGTAAGTGAAACCTTGACTTGCTAAGCGTTGTTTGTAATCAGCTAATAACATTTGTTCTTCTCTTTCAATCATAGAAGGTTGAACATCAATTTGAACATCTGCTAAGATTTTGTCGAACACTGCTAATTCAGCTTTACGTCTATCACGTTCTTCTTTATCTTTTTGCAAGAAGTCTTTAATATCTTTTTCTAAAGCTTCTACGTTATCAAAACCGATTTTCTTAGCAAATTCATCGTTTAATTCTGGACGAACTTTTTGTTTAATTTCGTGAATTTTGATTTTGAAAGTTGCAGGAGCGCCTTTTAATTTTTCTTCGTGGTAATCTTCTGGGAAGTTTACGTTAATTTCAAATTCTTCACCAACTGAATGACCGACTAATTGTTCTGCAAATCCAGGGATAAAGCGAGAATGAGCTAAATCTAATGTGTAGTTTTTACCGTCACCGTGTTCAATTTTTTCACCGTTTGTAAAACCTTCAAAGTCGAATTTTACTAAATCTTCTTTATTTGCAGGTCTGTCAACAACTAATTCGTATGTTACAGCTCGATCTAACATGTTATCTAAAGATTTTTGATAAGCATCTTCTGGGATAACATATTCTTCAACATCAACTGTTAAACCTTTGTATTCTTTTAATTCAAATTCTGGTCTAACTTCAACTGTTGCAGTTAATTTTAAATCTTCGCCTACATTAAAATCGTAAGAATCAACTGTTGGTTGAGAGATTACGTCTAATTTATTATCTTGAATAGCTTGTTGAAAAGCCTTTGGTAATAAGCCTTCCAATGCTTCGTATTTAATTCTATCAGCGCCTACGTGTTGCTCAATAACATTTCTAGGAGCTTTACCACGTCTGAAACCTGGAATATTTACGTGTTGAGAAATTCGTTGAGAAGCTCTGTTATATGCTTCAACTGCGTCTTTTGCAGGAATTTCGATGTTAAATTTTACTACATTGTGTTCTTGTTTTTCTAATTCGATTTTCATTTTTTCACCTTTTCTAATTACTTTTGTTTAAATTATACCAAGAAAAGAATTGATGTAAAGTTGTTTACAAATGAAAAAGGTTGATTAATCATTGAAAAAACAAAGAGCCCCTGAAAGAATGACATTTAGATTGACGTTACTCTGTCGACACCCCGAATAAACCAAGACTGTTCAGGGTCTCTACAACCTTGAGATTCTGTCACACGGGGGACAGGCTCACAAGGCTCATACTTCGCCTGTTCGCTTTGTCAAACAAGTTCAGAATGACATAAGGTTTTATATTCAATTCTAATGTCACCCTGAATTTATTTCAGGGTCTCTTTATTTTTTAGATATTAAATTCTTAGTTACAAGTTGTGTTGTTAGACCAATTTAAGTATTTACCATTTGGACATTGGAAGCTAGTATTTGCACCAGTTGCAGTTGCCTTTAAGAAATCAGCATTGCCTTTATCCAATACCCAAGCAGCACAATCGGCTGAGTTCTTTTTAAGATTTCCAGAATAATCACCAAGAAAAGATGTTACATTATAACTTAATGTGTATATATCATCACAATCATTTCCAGAACCTTTGTTTGGTCCATCAATATCAATAGAAAAACTATATGCAACGCCATAACTTCCACAGTTATATCCCAATGCAATAACACCTGTATTTGCACTCATTGCCATTGATGTTCCATCAGCTAATTTAACTTTATAGTAAGTATTGCCAAAATTTGAAGTTGAATCCCAACAAGTCCTATTAGTATTATCCACAAGTCCACAATCTTTATCCACTTTTAAATTTTCAAATATACGGTTATACCAAACCGCAGCTTGAGCAGCTGCCGTTGTTTGACCTTTTGTCCAAAGGCAAGGATCACCATAAGTCGCAATAGCACGACCATAAGCCTCGTCAATTGTTGCTTTTGCTTTTGTTACCTTTGTAATTACTTCTTTTGAATTTGTACCTTGTTGCAAATTTGGAATAGTTAGCGCTGATACAACACCAATAATACCGATTACAACTAGTACTTCAGCAAGAGTGAAGGCTTGCAATATGTTGCGGTATCTTTTATGCGTTTCTGCCACAAGTTCAGAACGACATTCGTTTTGTATATTAAAAATTTGTTTTAATTTTCTAATCATATTTCACCTCTTTTTCTTCATTTTATCACGGCTATTTTATTTAGTAAATATTTTTGTTTTAGATTTTAAAACATGAGATGCTGTCACACGGGGGACAGGCTCACAAGGCTCATACTTCGCCTGTTCGCTTTGTCAAACAAGTTCAGAATGACATAAGATTTTATATTCAATTCTGATGTCACCCTGAATTTAGTTCAGGGTCTGGATAATCTCGAGATGCTGAAACGAGTTCAGCATGACATTGTATTCTATTGTTAATTATTTCTCCTCTCATCTTATTGCTATAATATACCATTTTATCGTATTTTTAGACCTTTGTCAATTAAGGCAAGCATGAAAAAATGGCGCTTGTCCTATGGACAAGCGCCATTTTTTTTAAATCTTTCTATTGGTAACCGCAAGAGGTTGCAACATTCTTATCAAATTGGTTCTGACAAGATTTCAATTCGGTTTCAACCATTTTCAACTGAGATTGATATTGCATCATTTGCTGATCTAATTTCTTTTCCAACAAATGTAATCTTTCTTTTCTTGCCTCTAATTGCTTAAGAACAGGACTATCAGCACTCAAGTCTGTACCTGCGTTAATCAATTGTGCATCTTGCACTGTCAAATCCGCTTTAGCTTGAGAAACAAGTTGAATTTTGTATTCCAAATCCAATCTTTGTGAGTTCAAAGTGAACATTCTCATTGAAGCTGTAAGTAAACCCATTGTTTTATCCCTTTATCTGGTTTCGTTTAAGTTCTTGCCTTTCAAGAAGTTGTGTTGATTGTTTTCTGCAATCAAGGCTTCCATACGGTTGAATTGATACTTATGATAATTTAGTCTGTATTGCGCCATTTTTAACTTTTTACGTACTGTTAAAGCCTCTTTTAACGCATTAACTATATCGTCTGTCATTGCCTTTATAGGATTATTTCTTGCGAAATAGTTCCTTGTATAAGCAAAGAAGTTCATAAGTCTTTTGAAGTTAGTCTGTAAAGTTTCTGATTGGAACATATCGTTCACTCCTTTTTAACTTTATAGATTGACCTTCACATATTTAAAAACATGTTCTTTCCAATAATTGCCTATGTTTTAGCATGATTTGAAAAGTTTGTAACATGTCTTAATCATGTACAGTCTATCTTATCACCCGTGATACTCAAGAAAACGATGTTTCTCTTCATATCCGAATATGTTATCGGCATAGATTTCTTAAACTTTAGCTTTGCAGGCAAAAAACTCCACAAATTGTAATAAAAATTTACAATAGAGGTCAAAATCTTTATAAATACGTTATTTACAAATAGTTTGTAAATTATTACTCTTAAATATGTACGTGTTTCCATTACCGAATTTCTTCAACTATAAGTTTTGGATTGCCTTTGAGTCAGAATCCATACCTTCTTTTAACATTTTTCTAACAATTTCACCTTGTGTATCAAGCATTTTACATACAGTTTCAATATTTCTAACCTTGTTAGAAAGGATTGTATCAGCATTAGCCAAAATGTTTGAAGATACACTTTGATAAGCTGATAAGGCAGCTGATGAAGTACCTTGCATCAAGTTACCCATAACGATTGCAGGCAAACCATATTCACCCAAGTAAGGAGCAGCAGCAGTCATGATACCGCCCCAACCTGATAAAATACCAGCTACAGGCATTACTACGTTTTGCAGACCAATACCGTAACCATTTGCAGTACCAACACCGTAAGCTGTTGCACTTGCAACATCGGCAATTGCACCAATTGATGACGCACCACCTGTTACAACACCACTTGATGTACCGAAACCGCTTAAAGTATCCGTAATTGATGATGCGCCACCTGTTGCAAATCCACTTAGGGATAATCCTGCTGCACCATTTGGGAATCCTGAATAACTCCCCAAATTACCAATACCGAAGGCAGATGTTGTACCATTAACTTGTGCAGTTGAACCTGTAATCGGTGACCAGTATGATGTACCAGGGATATTAAAGGATTGTGTACCTCCCAATGTTGTCATAAATGACGATGGTGCAAACAAACTTGCAACTTTATACAACGCACCACCAGCCAACTCAAAACCTGTACCAGAACTTGCTGAGCCTGATACTGTCAAGTCTCTTAATCGGTCATAAGTTTCGTATAACTGAACTTTTGCATCGCCTGATGCTGCACCGAATTTGTTTGCTATAACTAATAAACTATCATTTTTATATGACATAATTGTTTACCTCGTTTTAAGGGGTTGTGCGTTACATAAGTTACTACTATCCGCTCTAGAAGTGCGTTTATATATGTAACGCAACGCACTTCTAAGCTTATTAAGTCGTTTACTATGATGAGAATGTTTTGAATGTTGATTCAACATTCTTAGAAATAATACCTTTAACAGCGTCCATTTCAGTTGAAAGCGCTTTTTGTTCTGTTTCTAACTGTTTCAATCTCAATTCAAGTTGTCTATCTTGTTCTTGAATTACAGATGTTTTTGCGTTGATATCAGCCATTGATTTTTCGTATTTTGTAACATCATAGTTGTATTGATTCATCGCATCATTATAAGCTTTTTCATCAGTAATTTCTTCTGATTGAACTTCAAATGTATCACTCATTGTGCTTAATTTTACATTTGAAAAACGACCAGAGCCAGAGAAATCGTCCATAATTGCGTAATCTGTGTTTTCAACTTTTTGAGAAATTGTTGTTGCATAGTATTGATTCAATGGAGCTTGGTAATCAATTTGAGATGAAATTTGGAATCTGTCATCTTTTACATCAACTTGACCACTTGCAATACAAGCATCTAAGTCCGATTTCTTAGCAAAGAACATTTGGTTGCCTGTTTTCTTATAAACATAAACTTGATCCGCATCAAAATCTTGTTCTGGGAAGTCTTGTTTTAATTGTTCATAAGCTGCTAATTGTTCTTTATCGTTTGGATCATATAATGTTGCTTTTGAATTACCAACCATGTAAGACGGATTGTTAGCCAATGTTGCTGAACTCATTTTTTTACCAACATTTCCGGCATCTAAGTTAACAATATCGTTACCACGTTGGTAAACTGTTTGTTCTTTGCCGTCAGCGTCAGTATATTTGAATGAATACAATTCTTCGCCATCATCTAATTTATCTAGCTTGTTAGCCTTCAAATAAGCTGTGTACTCTGCTGATTTTGTATCAACAGTATTTCTTGTTACTTCAATTGTATTGTCACCTGCCAAAGCGTATTTAACTCCGCCAGCACCGTCATCAATAACTTCAATATTGTCTGTATTAACTGTTGCAGACCAATCATCAATTTTTTGAGCTTGAGGGTTAGTGTTCTTAGATTGAATACCCTTGAATGTGTCTTGATTGTAGTAATAAGTAATTTGTTTGTTGTACTTAACGCCGTCAATTTCTTTTTCAACTGACTGAACGTTAGAAATTGTGTACTTGTTGTAACCATCACTGAATGAGTATTGTACAGTTGTGTAATCAGTAGTGTTAGGACATGTCGGAATTGACAAACTTAACATTTGATTCCACAAAGTAGCTGATTGGTTACCTAATGCAGTACGAGCTTGGTTAATTTGTTGACCTTCATATTCAACGTTTGTTTTTCTTGCGGTAAGACCTAAGTATCTTGCCTGTGATGCTGCCATACCCATAAGCGGTTTCTCCTATCTTTTTGTATAACTACTTTCTTCTTTTTCTCTCGTATTTCGACTATTTATACTTTCTTTTTGTCTTTAATGACTGTTGGCTAAAAGTCAACTATAATCATGGTTATTATACGGTATGTTTACATTTTTTTACATTAAATAATGACAAAAATCCCCCTTATAATGTATACAAATATTAAAATTTCATACATGTATATTATTATTACATGTATAGTAAAATTGACATTGCTACTTCATTTAGTTTATAATACTAGGACATTCTTAATGGAAGAATACTTATAAATAGGTGAGGAAGATGAAATACAGAAAAAACAATGTTCTTCTTTTGTTAGAAGAAAAAACTGATGTATACGGAGATAGAGTTGCATTAGGTATTAGAACAGCTTTAGGTTGGAAAGAATTTACATACAAAGGTTTAGGGCTTTTATCAAGAAAATTAGGCAGCTACCTTATCAACGAATTAGAAGTTCAAAAAAATGATAGAGTTGCTATTCTATCTGAATCAAAGCCAGAATACGGCGCTTGCGTTTTTGCATCAATTCTTTCAGGCGCAACAACAGTTCCACTTGATATAAAATTGACAAAGTTTGAACTTGTTTCAATCCTTACAGATTGCCAGCCAAAAGTTTTATTAGTTTCACAAACTTACATTGAAAAAGCATTAGAAATACAAAAGGAAGTTCCGTCAATCAAACACATTATCGTTATGGACGAACCAAGCTACAACATGACACTTCCAAGTTTATACACAATAAATTCAACACCTCACTGCAAATGGAGACACAGAAGCTCAAAATCAACAGCTTTCATCATCTACACTTCAGGCACAACAGGTAATCCTAAAGGCGTTGAAATTTCATTTAGAAACATGCTTGCACAACTAAACGCTCTTAGCACAGTTGTTCCAGAATTTATTCCTGCAGGTGAAAATACAAAAATTTTATCAATCTTACCTATGAATCACTTGTTTGAATTAACCGTTGGTTTCTCAACCTTCTTGTTGTTAGGAACATCAGTTTATTACACTCAATCATTAAAACCAAAAGACATTTTGATGATTATGAGAGAAAAACAAGTTCAATTCATGGTAGTTGTTCCAGCCTTCTTAAAATTATTGAAAGCTGGTATTGAAAACGAAATTCACAATAACCCTATTGCTAAAAAAGTTTTCCCTATCATGTTTAATATAGCAAAATTCATTCCTTCATTCAGAATTAAGAAGATGATTTTCAAGAAAATCCATGATAACTTTGGCGGTCAATTCAGAGGTTGCATTTCTGGTGGCGCACCAATTGACAAAAATGTTGCAAACTTCTTTGAAACAATTGGTATCAAAGTTTATGCAGGTTATGGCTTATCAGAAACTAGCCCTGTTGTATCAGTAAACTACGATAAACGTAAAGACTATACTTCAGTTGGTAAACCACTTCCAGGTTTTGAATGTAGAATTGACAAAGAAACAGGCGAAATTCAATTAAAAGGTCCTTCAGTAATGAAGGGATATCATAATCAACCAGAGCTTACAGCTGAAACTATTGACGAAGATGGCTGGTTGCATACAGGAGATATCGGTCATTTAGATAAAGACGGACACATTCACATTACAGGCAGAATTAAGAACATGATTGTACTTTCTGGTGGTAAAAAAGTATTTCCGGAAGAAGTTGAAGCTGTTCTTGAATCTAGCAACAACTTTGCAGAAGTTTGTGTAATGGGTTCATCTCGTTCTGGTGGTACAAAAGACGGTACAGAAGAAATCGTAGCTGTAATTGTTCCAAAAGAAAGCTATATGGCTGACAAATCAGATGAAGAATTAAACAAAATTGTAAGAGAAGAAGTTAAACACTTGTCTGCGCATTTAGCACCTTATAAACGACCAATTAACATCATCGTTTACAAGAAAGAACTTCCAAAAACAACAACAAGAAAAGTTAAACGTAGAGAAGTTAAACAGTTATTGAATTTATAGAAAGAATTTATAGAAAAATGTAGAGCTTAGCATTAAAAATGCTAAGCTCTTTAGTAATTATGCTCTTGCAAAATTCATCAATTGAGGTTCTTCGTGCAAATCATAGAACATTCTTGCAGCAACTTTAAATTCATTTGGATTAGCGCTTACATAAAATCTTTCATGCCCGCCATTTTCATTGAGTAAATCACGACTTTGTAAATCTTCTTTTATGTAATTTGCAAAATATTCTGCTGGGTCAATAAACATATCACGAGGCGCAAATGTTGATAAAACATCTAACAAAAATGGATAGTGAGTACAACCTAAAAGAATTTTGTCAGGATTGTTTTCAAGCATTTTATCCATATTTTCTTTAATTAACTCAATACTCAATTCATCATTTTGCTTGTTACCTTCTACAATTTGAACCCAGCCTGGACAAGACATTTCAAACACTTTGACATTTGAGTTGTACTTGTTAATTTCTCTTTTGTAAGCCCCAGATGAAATTGTTGCAGAGGTTGCAAACACTCCTAATCGTTCAATTGGTAATTGTGAAATAATTTTTGCACAAGATTGAATTATAGGATAAAGTGTATAATCAAATTTATTGTTGTATTCATCGTAAACATTTGCAGAGGTTGTGTTACAAGCCATAACAACCGCCTTAACATCTTCGTATTTAAAATAATTGAAGATATCTGCTGTTAAATCAATTAATTGCTGTTTTGATTTTTGACCGTAAGGACAATTTTTTAAATCGCCAAAATAAATATAATCTTCGTTTGGCAAAAGTTCTTTTAATTTTTTATATACTGTTAATCCGCCTACGCCCGAATCAAAAACAGCAATAGGTTTATTTTTGTTGTTGCTTGTAGTAGTTGATGATACCATTTGTTATGCCTCTTGCAGTCGCCTGCTTACGTTTTTCAGAAACTAATTCTGCCCTTTCATTATCGTTTGAAATAAATCCAATTTCAACCAAAATTGCAGGCATTGTAGTATGATTTATAACATAAAATCTAGATTTAAACAAACCTCTGTCTTTGGTTGTTGTAACTTGTGCCATTAAAGCATTGTGTACTGATTTAGCTAAACCAATACTGTATTCGTGGTAATAGTGCGTTTCAATACCTGTCGCTTCTGTTCCGTTGCTGGAATTTACGTGAATACTTACAAAAAGATCCGGTTTAACTTCTTCGGCAATATCTACAATTCCTTGCAATGGAACAAATTTATCTGTATCATGGCTCATATACACCTTGTAACCCTTAGCACGCAACATTGCGGCTACAAGTTTTGAAACATCAAGTGTAATGTCTTTTTCATTAATGCCTGCACGAATTGCACCATAATCTTTTCCGCCATGTCCAGGATCTATTACGACAACTCTTTCACCATTTTTTCTTGGTGTAATCTTTGGCATTTCAACCTTATCGTTATTTTTGTCCACGTTTTTAACCTTTGTTGGCAAGGTTGTTGGCGTATCAGCAATCGTAGGTTGTCGTTTTATCGCTTTGCTTGGAGATTTAAACGCTATTTTAATAGTTCTTGCATCTGTTCCCGTATAAACTTTAACAGTATCTCGTGAGTCAAGTGGAATCGAATATCTCAAACCAACTCTTGGCATAAGGTAAATTTTTGAATTTTCAACTGATGTTCCTTTAATTACAGAGCGAAAATCTTGGTCGTTATATTGAAGAGCATTAAACATATATAAAGTTAAATTGTTTGCATCACGTTTTACTGAATAAACAACAGGTTTACTAAAATATAAATTTAATCCATAATTTTGTTCATTTGTCTTTGTAACTCGTGTACTTACTAGGTTAGTTGTTATATTTGATAATTTATCGTGACTTAAGTTTTCTTTATCAGCGATTAAAACAGACTGCCCATCAGCTGAATAAACAGGAATATATCTATCCGCATTTGGAGTTGTAATAACTATTCTTGCTCTGTTTGCTTCAAATTGACCTACACGAATTGTATCTTCACCATATTTAAAAGTTTTTGAACGGACTGCGGGACTTGAAACAGTATTTGCAAAATCTAGTACCAATCTATTTGGATTTGGCAACACCATAGGTTTTTCAATTGTAAATGTACCGTAACCACTAATTAAAATGCCATTTTGTCGAGCTTGAACACCCGTTAAGTAATATTTTGATTTAAGTTTAAAATTCTTTTTTATAACAGAAACATTTGCGTTTTGATAAGAACTTTTAACACTTACAGGCACAGTCGAATTTTCAAAGGCTTGTTGTATTTGATTTAAAACTTTTTCCGGAGCATTGCTTGCTGTTGCGGTTAGAGGTAAATCATTCGCACTAACTTGTTGAGAGGTCATTGAAACAAAGGAGTAATAGTCGTTTGAATCATATTTTGTATCTCTATAAATTTCGTGCATATAATTTGCAAGAGCACAAACGTCGTTGTTAATTTGTACGATAATGTTACCATTCAAACGCATTATTTTTAAATTAGACGTATTGTAAGCCTCTGCAAAATACATTACAACCCTTACAACATTTGGATTTGTACTATTTTGAGAAACGACAACTTGCCTCAAAACTCCGCCAGATGTAACTTGAAAATCTTGTTTTGCCGTAGTTAAAACAGAATTTTCTATATCAAAATAAACTCTATTAGGGTTAGAAAGTTTAACTAATTTTATTGGATTTTTCTCAGTATTAGAGAAATTTCCAGAGGTTAAAAATAACATATTTGCAGAAATATCATAGTTTACAGACGTAATTTTATCGTCCGCAAATACCGATTGCGCACTCAAAAAGCCTATAAATAGGAATATTAGGAATATAGAATATATTATTTTTTTCATTTATAACTAACCTATTTTTACATTTTACCATTTTTTTTACATCTTGAAAAATAGTTGACCTTTCTTAAAAAAAAGTTTATTATTTTAGAAAAAGGAATGTGTGTATGAACTTAAAACGCAGATGGTACGACGAACACAATGAAACCTTAAAGGCTTTCGAAATTTTGCAAAAACTTGACACTGAACAAAAAAGAAGGTTGTCTGCCGACTTAATTGAAATTGTAAAACAAATTAAAGACTTACATAAAGAGGAAGAAGAACCGCAATTAAGCATCGGTATAGAACGTGTTATGGGCTTGTTTCAACAAAGCGTAAACGAACGTCGTTGGTATGACAAAAACGACGATTTAAAATATGCACTAAAAACTATGTCAACACTTCCTAATGAAGATTTTTTCAATATTATGGAAGGTCTTGCAGTTTCATTAAATGATTAAAATTTGAACAATAATTTATAAGCAAAACGGTTGAATTTACTAAAGTTCAGCCGTTTTTTGTCGTTAAATAACTTACAAGTTAAAAAGGAGAAAACGACATGGCTAGAATTATTGAAAACGAAGCTGGTAAAAGAAGATTAATTAGAATGTCGACAGACGACGTTATTAGCGTTGTAAGAGAGTACCAACGAGTCGTGAAAATTAGAAGTTCAAGCGAGGAGGTTAGAAATCAATTGGAAGACTGCGTAATCTTTATTCCAGAAGATGTATAAAAATTCAAAGAGCTTATTTACGTCTAAATAGAGGATTTGAGCAAAATTTTATAGTCCAAACAATTGATATTTCATGGAAAATGTTGATTTTCGAAAAAATATTATTATAATCATTTACATAAGATTAAATGGACACAGAAGAGGAGATACGCTTATGGGTATGGCTGCTTCACAGGCAAGATACTTAGGTCTTACTGCCAGAAAAACAAACACTGAATACGAAGGTCAACAAATTAACCAAGCACGTACAGCGCTTGCAAACCAATCTGCAAACCTATGGAACAGAATGTTAGCACTTCAAGTGCCTACCGCTCCAAAAACAACAGATTACACAACTCAACAATATGCCTTCACTGATGGGTTTAACGACTATGAAATTGACAGCTACCAAAACGTTGATTATACAGATCCTGAAACAGGTGAAAAATATAATTATCAAGTAACTTACCACTACAACCAAGAGGTGTTTAAAGCAATTCAACAAAAGAACACTAACCCTCAAGTTCAAAAAGTTACAAATTACAACACAAACAACGGTATCGAACAAAACGTTAAAGTTGTAAAAGACACTACAAACAAATCTTACACCGTAACAGACCAAGCTGGTACATCTGCACAATTCAAAGAATGTACAGCAGAAGATTTGGATAACTTAAAAGCATTACAAAGCAAGGGTTTGATTACTATTGATGATATCAAAGACTTCTACAAAGCAGATGGGACAAAAGATCCAGCTATTTACGCAAAAAAAGAAGACTTAGAAAACATTGATAAAACTGCAACCAAAGAAGGTGACTTACCTGTTTATGGTGTATCAGACAAGGATTACAGCTACAAACTTGGTAACTCTGATGCTGAAAGACTTGATTTGACTGACCCAGTTCAAAAGGCAGATTATGACCAAATCATTCACGACTTCCCTGAATTAGCAGGCGTTAACCCTAATGAAATTTGGGTATATCAAAAGAATGGCAGAACTTGCTATGCGACAGAATCTGAATTGAATGATTGTATTGTAAGTGGTTTGGCAAACCAACCACCTGTAAATGACAAATATCAAATTTCTTCAGCAATTGATTACCAAAAGAACTTAAATCAATACTACGCAACACATAAAAAAGAAGATATTACAAGACAAGAATACGCAAGACTTGACGACAAATCAGGCACAGGCAGATATAAGAATATTAAACTTATGAGTTCAAGTGAATCTTTTGCGCTTAAATCAGAAGAAACAACAGACACAGCTTCTTACGATGATGCAATGAATCAATATAATTATGATATTTTAGCTTATGAAAAAGAATTAGCAGATATCAACGCTAAGACATCAAAAATTCAAGTTCAAGACAGAACCCTAGAATTGAGATTGAAGCAACTTGATACCGAACAAAAAGCTCTTTCAACAGAAATGGAGGCAGTAAAGAGCGTTATTCAAAAGAACGTCGAAGCAACCTTCAAAACATTCAGTTCTTAGTAAACGAAAAGAATTTAAAAAGGCGGGATTGCAAATTGCAATCCCGCCTTTTTCATGTAAAAAATCCCCCAATTGGGGTTAGAAATAAATTTTGTTTAGTGTATCTTAGAAGGAAAGGAGAACTTTAACATGAAAAAAAATCTAATCATTATTTCACTAATATTTGCACTTCCTCTAATTGCTTATGCAGTTTTGTCAGGCACAAAGGTTGAATCAGCAACACAAGAGCACGTTAGTGGTAAACCTCAAATTATAAAATTTTCTTCAAAACTTTGCTCTGATTGCAAAAAAATGAAGGGGGTATTTGAGACAGTAATGCCACAATATTCTGGCACAGTTGAAGTTATAGAGTACGATATAGAAAAAAATGACAAAAATATTAATAACGCAATTGACACCTACAATGTAAATCTTGTTCCAACAGTAATTTACATTGACAAAAATGGTAAAGTTGTCAGAAAAACAGAAGGTTATGTTGACAAACACAAATTTGAAGCATACGTGAAAGAAATACTAAACTAATATGATGGACATTATAAACGTTTTCGCACAACCGAATAACCAACATTTTGAAATAGCAATGCTATTGGCATCGTTTATGGGTGGTGTAATTGCCTCAATAAGCCCTTGTTCATTGGCAATGTTACCCATTATTGTCGGCTATGTTGGAGGATATTCAAAAGATAAGCCCTTAAAAACATTTTTTCAAATGTTAATGTTTATCTTAGGTACAGCCATTGTGTTCACAACAATTGGCATAATTTGTGCGGTTACAGGCAGAGTTTTCATCTCATTTTTAGGTAGCTACTTTGGTTTAATCATTGCATCTTTCTTGATTGTAATGGGCTTGAAATTAGTCGAAGTTTTAGACTTTGAATTTCCAATGTTCATTAAGGCTTTACCAAAAAACGAAGGTAAATTCGCATTCATTTATCCACTAATTTTAGGTATAGTTTTTGCGCTTGCAGGCACACCTTGTTCAACCCCTATTTTGGCAGGCATAATGGCATTTGCTTCAGTAATGGAGAATGTGCTAATTGCAATGTTAATGCTATTCTTGTTCGCTTTAGGTCAAGGGATAATCCTTGTAATTGCAGGTGTATTTACATCAACATTAAAAAATATGTCTGCATTTGCAAAAATATCAAATGTTTTAGTCAAAGTTTGTGGTGTGCTACTTGTTCTTTCTGGGTTGTATATTTTTTATAAGATTTTCTCATCTCTATTGTAATATAGCTATTCCGTTGTACAATAGAGAAAAAGGAGTAATTTTATGAAAACCATAGAAGGACAATTAACCACAAATGGCGAAAAATTTTGTATCGTTATTTCAAGATTTAATGAATTTATCGGTTCAAAATTATTATCTGGAGCTATTGATGAACTAAAAAGACACGGTGTAAACGAGGATAACATTGATGTAATATGGGTTCCAGGTGCATTTGAAATTCCTATTATTGCAAAAAAAGCAGCAAAATCAGGAAAATATAACGCAATCATTACATTAGGTGCTGTAATAAAGGGTTCAACCTCTCATTACGATTATGTTTGCGCAGAGGTTTCAAAAGGCGTTGCATCAGTAAGTCTAGAAACTTGTGTTCCTGTAATCTTTGGTGTATTAACAACAGACAACATTGAACAAGCAATTGAAAGAGCTGGAACAAAAGCTGGAAATAAAGGCTCAGATGCTGCAAAATCTGCAATCGAAATGGCAAACTTAGTAAAACTTGTATAGGAAATTTATGAGCGAAATAATTACAGAATATAGAAACGAAAACACAAAGAACATTGATTTGTTACCAAGTGTTGAAATTGTGAAAAAGATTAATGAAGAAGACAAACAAGTTGCAATTGCGGTAGAAAACGAAACTGAAAACATTGCAAAAGCAATTGATATTATTGCAAAACAATTTTTGCAAGGTGGAAGATTAATTTACTTTGGCGCTGGCACATCAGGTCGCTTAGGCATTTTAGATGCTTCAGAATGTCCGCCAACCTTCAGCGTACCACACGAAATGGTTCAAGGTATTATGGCTGGTGGCGACAAAGCGTTTAAAACTCCTGTTGAAGGCGCAGAGGATAATTTTGAAGCCGGCAAACAAGACGCAAACATTCTTACAGACAAAGATGTAGCCGTTGTAATTTCTGCAAGCGGAAACCCTAAATATTTGTTAGGAGTTTTAGAAAAAGCAAACGAAGTTAACGCAAAAACAATTGCATTAACTTGCAATTCACAAGCAAAAATTATTGACGAAGCATCTCTTGCAATTTGCGTAGAGGTTGGACCAGAAGTTATCGCAGGTTCTAGCAGAATGAAAGCAGGAACTGCTCAAAAAATGGTTCTAAATATGCTTACAACAGGCTCTATGATTAAGATTGGTAAGACTTACGAAAACTTTATGATAGACCTTAATCCGACAAACGAAAAATTGAAGGATAGAGCAATTAGAATTGTTGCACAAATTGCAGAAACAACCCACGCAAACGCTTTTCAAACTTTAGAAAATTGCAATTGGGAAATCAAAACAGCAATTGTTTCAATAAAAATGGGAATAGATTTTGATACTGCACGTCAAAAGCTAAAAACTTGCAACGGCGTATTAAGAAGGCTATTGAATAAAAAGGAAGTAATATAATGAAATTAACAATATTAGGTGCAGGTTGCTGGGGTGCAACTCTTGCTTGGCTTTTAACAGACAACTTTGATGAAGTTTGTCTATGGTCTAGAGAACAAGACCTTTCTGATGATATGAGAAACAACAAACATTGCTCTCACCCATTAGAAATTCAACTTCAAGATAAAGTTCAAGTTACATCAAACATGCCAGAAGCCATTAAAGACGCTGATATTATTCTTTCAGTTGTTGCAACTTCTGGTACACGTGAAGTTTGTGAAAACTTGAAAAAATCTGGAATTAAACCCGAACAAATTTTAGTAAACGCATCAAAAGGTATTGAATTACCATCTTTGATGACAATGTCAGACGTAATTAAAGACGTTTTACCAGAGCAAAAACTTGCAATTCTTTCAGGTCCAACACTTGCAAAAGAAGTTTTAATGGGCTGTCCAACAGCTGCTTGTGTAGCTTGCGAAGACCACGAAACAGCAGTTTTTGTACAAGAACACTTGAATGTACCTAGCAAATTCAGATTATACACAAACTCTGACGTTGTCGGTGTCGAATTAGGCGGAAGTTTGAAGAACGTAATCGCTATTGCCGCAGGCTTTGCAGACGGTATGAAATTGGGCGATAACTGTATGGGTTCACTTTTGACAAGAGGTATGGCAGAAATAGTTCGTGTAAGTGTAAGATTAGGCGCTAATCCTTCAACTTTGTACGGCTTATCTGGTATGGGCGACTTGATTGCAACTTGTTCAAGCCCATTATCTAGAAACCACACAGTAGGGGCTATGCTTGCTCAAGGCAAAAAAATTGACAACATCTTGAGTAAACTGGGTTCTGTTGCAGAAGGTGTTAAAACAGCGAAAGCACTTTGCGAAATCGCAAAGAAAATGGAGATTGAAGTTCCGCTTTCAAACGCTATTTACGAAGCTCTTTACACAGATATTACCCCTATTGAAATTTTAAACAAATTGATGAATAGAAAATTAAAAGAAGAAGAAAAATACTAATGACAAAATTTGCAGTAAGATATTTAAAAAATATGTTTTACCCGCTAGAAGTTCCAGAAAATGTGGAAATTCATTGCGGAGATATGGTTCTTGTAAGAACTGAAAAAGGCGAAGAAGCACTAAAAGCAAGATGTGTAAACGAAGCTATCGCTAAAATATGGGAAAAGAGCAAACAAAAGCCCGATCCATTTCCTGTAATCAGAGTTCTTGGAGAACGAGATAAACAAACCGTTGAGCAAATTCAAAAAGAAGAAGTTGAAGCGTACTTCAAATGCAAAGCTCTAGTTGAAAAACACAAACTTGTGATGAATTTGGTTCAATGCCGTATAACTTTTGATAGAAAGAAAATAACATTCTATTACACAGCTCCAGAAAGAGTTGATTTTCGTGAATTGTTGAAGGATTTAACTCAAACCTTCAAACGTGTAAGAATTGATTTGCGTCATATCGGTGTAAGAGACGAAACTTCTATTATGGAAGGTTGCGGAATTTGTGGTAAAGAATTTTGCTGTTGCTCATTTTTGAAAAAATTTGGTTCAATCAACGTAAAACTTGCAAAAGACCAAGGTATGCCAATCACTCCAGGAAAGATTTCAGGCACTTGCGGAAGACTTTTATGTTGTTTGAATTATGAATATTCAAATTATATTGAAGCCGCAAAAGGTATGCCACCAATTGGTTCGCCAGTAATGACACCAGACGGCTTGGGTAAGGTTTGCGCACTTCACTTCTTAAATAATGCAATCCAAGTTAAACTTGAAGACGGAAAAATTAAAGATTATCCAAAAGGTGAAATTGAAGTTGTTGAAGCTGATGTTGATGTTGAAATTGATGCACCAAGAACTCTAACTTATGATGATGATTCAAAAGACATCGACTTGAAATCTTTAGAAGACGATAGAAACAGCTCTACAGGTAATATCTAATAAACCGCAGTACGTATTTGCGCATTACGGTCGTTATGTTTTTATTTGGCAAAATTATTCCAACAGTATCGAACCCATTAAAATTAGTGCAACTACCAAAACAAATATAGCAGGTATTAAAAAAGGTTTAAGTTCTTTCTCAATTTTTGCCTTATAATCTGGATCAACTTTACATCGTTTTGAAATACTACTACCAATAACATAAATTTGAATAGCCAATAGTAGAAGAATAAGCAAAATAACCAATTTTTCACTTTTTGCAAAGGTTATATCAAAAATATAATTCCAAAATGATTCTAAAATGATATCTTCAAAAATAAATACATAGGCAAATCCTAGCACCAAACATACAGGAATCCAGCCACCTTTTTCTAAAAATTTATAAATCTTTTTTTTCATAAATAAAAACCTTTGTGTGTTACTTAATCTTCTGTCATGCTGAGCTTGTATTGACTAAGCGAACTGGCGAAGCCTAAGCCTTGTGAGCCTGTCCCACGTGTAACAGCATCTCATACTGCAGAGACCCTAAAATAAATTAAGGGTGACATAACTTATCCTCTATTTTTGCGAACAATTGACGCTAGATTTGCATAAAGTTCTTTATTTTTAGCTGAGCCATCTATGCTTGCAGCCTCACTGACGTAAGCCAAAGCATCTTCGTATTTACCTAATTTTTGATAAAATTCACTCATTTGAACATAATACATTGCATTATTCAAATCAAGCGAAATCGCTTTCTTCATTGTTTCAATCGCAAAATTCACGTCACCTTGAGCAAACAATACTAACGCATTGTAATAGTAACCTTCTGCGTTGTTTGTATCAAGCTCAATAACCTTTTGTGCTGCGTCATAAGCCCCTTCAAGGTCATTTATATGAATGTAGTTTTTTGCTTCTAAAATATAACCTTCAATAAAGTTTTCGTTTAATGACAATATTTTTTCGATAACTTCTTGAGCTTCGCCATAGTTAGCCATTTCAATTAAAATATCTGCATAATCTGATAAGTAATTCAATGAATTTGGTTTAATCTCTAATGCTATTTCCATGTTCTTCTTAGCTAAGTCATATTGAGAAAGCTCAACGCAAACATGAGCCAATTCAACAAGGGCATAATCTTCGTTTGGATTTTCTTTTACTATCGCATCTAAGGTAACTTTTGCGCTAACTGGGTCGCCCTTTAAATCTTTAATTTTTGCAGACAAAATTCTTGCCTGTAAATGATTTGAATCTTTTTCAAAAATAGTCCTTAATTCTTTTTCAGCTTTGTCATATTCTCGTGTTTGAGTGTACAAATATGCTAAAGAATAGCGATAATCAACATTGTCAGCATCTAAACATATCGCAATATTGTAGAATTTTGCCGCCTCTGCAATCCAACCATTTAAAAAGTATGCATTTGCAAGATTATAGACATATTTTGAATTTCTTTCATCTAATTTCATTGCCTTATGAAAATAATTTATTGCATCTTCATACTTTCCATCTTCCATTTTAAACAAACCTAAATATGAGTTTACAACGGCATTCTCTGTTTCATTTTCTAACTTTTTGAACAATTCTCTAGATTTTTCTAAATCATTTTCAGAGAAATAAACTTCACCCAAAAGTATCATTGCATCTTTATTTTCAGGATTTCTTTCTAAAGCCTTTTCCAATAATTCAATAGCACGTTTAAAATCTTGATTTTTGTAATGGGCTTGCGCCAAATTGTAATAAATTGCATCATCAAAATCTACATTTAGATTTTCAATTTCTTTAATGGCTTCAAAATCGTTCAACTTATTTAAAACAACAATTTTGTCTAACAAATTTTCAGTTGTTGGGTTAATTTCATAAATCTTATTTACAGCTTTTAATGCCTCATCATACTTTTCTTCTGCCATATAAATTGTTTTCATAAGTTTTAAACAATCAATGTGAAGCGGATCAATTTCTAAAGTTTTTTCAATATAATTTATGGCTCTTTGATTATTTTCAAGTAGATAATACAATTCACCCAATTGAGAAAGAATTTCCACATTGTTATTTTCAATGCTTAAAGCCTTGTAAAGCATTTCAATTGCAGGCTTGTAGAACCCTTGTCGTTTCAAATCAAAAGATTTTGTAATATATTCTAAAACTTCGTTGTTAGTCATTATTTAAAAAGTCCTTTTTTCTTTTTCTTTTGTGCATTTTTTTGATTGTCATTATCATTAATGATAACCAAAACTTCGTTTTCGCCAGCCATTTTAAGATTATTTCTCGCAATAGCCTCTAGACTAGCAGTTTGAGAGAAGCCATTGATTTCTCGTTTCAATTTTTTATTTTTAGCTTCAGCATCATCTCTAATTTTTTGGATTTTAACAATTTTATTATGATAAGAGATTGTTTTTGTAATGTTCAAAATGGCACTAAATCCAATTTGAGCGAGACAAATCAGAAGAATAATAGTCAAAAAAGAGTAATAGACATTAATATTTTGTCTATGTTTTTGAGATTTAAGTTTTGATTTTTGTCTTACAGAGTCAAGACTTGTAACCTTTTCATTACTCTTAATTTTTGATTTTGCAAAACTTTTTCTCTTTTTACCTTTTTTGTTAAAATCTTTGTCCATCATTATCCCATTATAATACAATATTTATTGATAGGTTACAATTTAAATTTTGTAAAGAAACTAAATTGATACATATGTTCACCTGAATTATAATAAGTTGTTTGACCAACTGCTGCTTCTAATGAAACATTTTCTCTTGTATTATGAATTAACGGACTGTATTGTAAAACAATTTCGTTTTTGTGTCTTTCTGCTGATGGGTTTGCCTTAAAAGCATCTTTTATAACAAAGCCGTGACCCAAGTTTAAAGACGGAGTTAAATAAATACTTTCTAATTGACGACTGGTTGATGTGTATTGGTCTTTACCAAATCCTGCCATCATACCGATAAATTTTGTATCATATTGAACAAACATTTTTGT
This sequence comes from Candidatus Melainabacteria bacterium, assembly GCA_003258725.1. Taxonomy (GTDB): domain Bacteria; phylum Cyanobacteriota; class Vampirovibrionia; order Gastranaerophilales; family Gastranaerophilaceae; genus UBA6984. The sequence goes on along the minus strand of QHMG01000005.1, from coordinate 92,215 downwards.
ACGATATTCTAGCTGACCGATATCCAAATCTGTACCAAAGGTTGTACCATAGGTTAAGTTTCCTACTTTATATTCAAGTGATGAAAAGGTTGGAGAAATTGAATATTCGTTAACTTGAGGGGATAATCTATGTTGCTCTTTTTGAATTTCTGTCAACACTTTTTGATCATTTAAAACGGACTTTTTCGCAACTTCTTTAACTGGTTCTTTTATGTTCAATTTCATTTTTTGAATATCGTCATCTAAGAATAAAATACCGTCTTTATCGTATTCAACACGACCATTCAATTGATAATCATCTTCATTAAGTAAAGCCTTTGGAGTTTCAATTTCCTTCTTTTCAACAGGAAGTGGTGCAACTTCAACCTCTGGCGCTTTTGGTTTTTCAAGAGGCTTAAATTCTACTGCTTGCACCCCGTTCGCCGTAGATAAAAATAAAATTGACAATAATATTAGCCAGCTTCTTTTCATACTTATATAATAACTCAATATTTACAATGTTTCAATGCTAAAAATCAGATTTCCATTATTTATGGTATAATGACATAAAAAAGGGGAAATATGTTTAGTACAGAAATTAATTATGAGGTTGTAACCTTCTCTATTGGCGACACTAAGGCTGGTACAAAAATGGGTAAATTACAACTTAAAAACCCAGAAGATAACACAACATTAAACTGTATTTTGTGGGAAGAAACATTAAACAGATTTGATTCAAAAATTTTCAGAAGTGGAAATATTGTTAGAATCGTATCTGCAACCTTCAACGAAAAATATAATAACTGCCTAGTTTCAGCATTAGAATTAATTGAAGAAGCTATGACAGGTTTAACAGAAGAACAAACAAATGAATATTATACAGAATTGACGTCTTATTTTGAAAAGATTAAAAACGAAGAAATGAAAAATTTTTTGAAGGAATATTTTTCTACTCACGAGCAAGAATTTAAAACTGCACCAGCTGCAAAATTAATGCACCACAACTTCATCGGCGGACTTTTAGTCCACACAGTTGAATGTTTACGACTTGCAGACAAAATAATTGAAACATCTTTTCAAAGAATTAACTCAGACAATGTTTACACCGCTTGTATTTTACACGATATCGGTAAAATTTATGAATACACAGTTGACACAGAAACAGGTTTGATTGATTATAATGAAGAATTCAAAAAAGATTGGTTGACACACTCTCAATTTGGATATTCATTATGTATGACTAAAGGCTTTAAGGAAGTAGCCAGAATGATTGCAGCACATCACGGCAGAGCTGATTGGGGCGCTATAATCGACTTAAATAGCAAGGATTTAGAACCTTCAGTTTATATCGTTCACCACATTGACGATTTGTCTGCAAAATTCGGTAGAACTAACGTAGCAATGTTAAAATAGGAAATTATGAAAGTAAGTTACAGAGTACCAGCAACAACAGCAAATTTAGGTCCAGGATTTGATTGTCTTGGTTTGGCTTTGCCAATTTATAATATCATAACTATTGAAGAAACAGTAATGCCAAGCACAGGCATTGAAGTCAATGTTATGAAAGACTTTGAAAATGCTGAATTAATTGAAGAATTGGATAGTATTCCAAACGACAAGGACAACATTGTTTATAAAGCGGTAGAAATACTTTATAATCTTGTAGGACAAGACCCTAGCGAGATTAAAATCAATATCAAATCAAGTATTCCAATCGCAAAAGGTTTAGGAAGTTCAGCTTCCGTAATCGTAGGTGGCTTAATGGCTGCAAACGACTTGTTGGGTAATCCTGCAGATGAAGCTGCGCTTTTATCAATTGCAACAGAAGCCGAAGGACACCCAGATAATGTTGTACCTGCAATTTTGGGCGGACTTGTAATGTCTTCAATGGAAGATGACGGCTCTGTAATTTACAGACGACTTGATTGGCCGGAAGATTGGCACATAACCGTTTGTATTCCAGACTTTGAACTTGCAACAAACATTTCACGCTCAGTTCTTCCTGAAAAAGTTCCAATGGAAGATGCAAAATTTAATGCACGCAGACTTGCAATGCTTATTCACGCAATTGATACAGTTGATGCAAAATTAATGAAAAGCGCTCTTGAAGATAGACTTCACCAACCATACAGAGAAAAATTAGTTCCTGGCTTTAAAGAAATTAAAGAAGCTCTAAAACATGAAGAAAATGTTTTAGGAACTGTAATCAGCGGTGCAGGACCTTCTATCGTAATTTTTTCTCAAAAAAATAATCTTGAAAAAATTTACCAAACCGTAAAAGAAGTTTGGGATAATTTGAATGTTCATTGCGACATAAGAACTTTAACCGTTGAAAAGTGCGGTGCTAGTAAGGTTGAATAGCAAAATATTTTAAAATTTCTGAACCAAACAATAAAATCCCAATTATTGCGCTGAAAATTGAGGCAACAATTACAGCTCCTGCAGCGATATCTTTTGCCATACCTACAAGTTTTGAATACCTGTTCTTAAAGACTGCATCAAGACCAAATTCTAGACCTGTATTAATAAATTCTGCAACCATAACATTTGAAATTGCAATAATTAAAATACAAATTTTTGTCAAACTCATTTTTAAAAGTAAAGCAAATAAAATTACTAAAAACGCTGTAAGACAATGAAAGCGGATATTTTTTTCACTTTTTAAAGAAAGCCTAACGCCACGTCCTGCATTTTTAAATGTATTCAAATAACCTTGAGATTTAAACTTAGACATTTTTATCCTTTATCTTGTTTAAAGCCATTTTTTGAGCCGCCACAACAAAATTATAATCTTCTTCTGTTTGATGATCATAACCCAACAAGTGCATTATTCCGTGTGCAAGCAAGAAGCAAAGTTCTTCTTCCTTTGTAACCCCTTTTTCTTTGGCACTTTGAGTTATTTTATCCAGCGCTAAAATTATTTCACCAAGATTGATTTCACCGTCAAAAACAATTCTTTCTTCAACAGGGGTGTCAGCAAAAATTGCAAAAGTAATAATGTCTGCAACATAATCTTTATCACGATATTCCCTGTTTATTTCGTGAGTTTTAGCCCCATCACAATACAAAATATCGAAGGAAATTGTATCGTAAATATGAGGTTTTAAACAAGACCCCTCGTAAATGTCAGGTCTTAACATGTAATATTCTAAGATTTTACGTCCAATTGTGATTAGCTTAGCCTCGTCAACTTGCCAACCTTCGTATATATTTTCGCTAAAAATATTAATTGTCGGTTTTGTCATTGTTACCTTGCTCTAATTTTTTAACTTTTTCTTCCATTTCTTTATCCATAATATGAATATGAGATGGCAAAATTACTTGCGATTTATCCAACTCATCAACAATGTCTTCATGATATTTAATTCTATCGTGTTGATTACCTCTTAATAGTCTTGTAAAGGTTGTTGCAATTGTTTTTAAATCAGCCAATGTCAAAGGACATTCAGAAAGTTGGTTGTCATTAACACGTTCATCAATAATTTTGTTGATAATTGCTTCAATTTCTTCTGTTGTACTAGCTTTCATTGCTCTTACGGCGGCCTCAACAGCATCAGCTATCATCAAAATTGCAGCCTCTTTTGTTTGAGGTTTTGGACCAGAATAACGGAATTGTTCTTCTTTTACATTTTCTGCGCCTTCCTCTTTGATAGCTTGATTATAGAAATAACTTGCTAAACTATCCCCATGGTGTTGAAGAATAAAATCATTGATAATTGGCGGTAAATGATATTCCTTGGCAATATCAACACCGTCTTTTGTGTGGGCTGTAACCACCATTTTACTTAATCTTGAATTTAATTTTTTATGAGGATTTTCAATACCAAATTGAGATTGATTTTCGACAAAGAATAATGGTCTTTTTAATTTACCAATATCGTGATAATAAGCACCAACCTTTGCCAAAATCGGATTTGCACCGATTGCCTCTGCCGCAGCCTCGCATAAGTTTGCAACCATTAAGCTATGATGATAAGTTCCAGGAGCTTCCATTTGCAAGCGTTTTAAAATTGGTTGGTTATGGTCAGCAAGTTCTGCCAAACCATAAGGAGTTACAATCTTGAAAGCACTTTCTAAAACAGGCAAGAAGCCTAATGCAATCATACTGCTTAAAATACCGTTTAAGAATACAAAACTTGCGTCTCTAATGATTAATACATTTTCTACATCTATCAAGAATTTTTCAAGCATATAAATACTTGATACAAACAATATACCTGTACAAGCTATGTAAATACCAGCTTTGATTAAGTCAAATCGTCTTGTAAAGTTTACGTTCAACATAAAGATTGATGCAACCAAGTTCAATAAAGTGAAGGAAGTCATAAATTGTATATCATAATGCATACCTAAAGTTATGATTGATAACATTAGCATTGATGCAACAAACGCAATGTTTGGCGCTGTAAAGATTGAAACAATTATGATAAACGCTGGGAATGGCAAAATATAAGGCGAGAAACCTGTTGGCAAGGCAACCGTTATAAATGCCAATATTAAAGATAAAATAGCTACAATCAATAATTGATTATACGTAAGAGTTGTTGCATATTTATTTTTATAAACAGTAAAAATCAAAGTTGAAAATACAGTAACTAAAAAGATACCTAACAAACCTAGCCCATTTAATTCAACCAAGTTGTAACCTGCAACTCTTAAAGCATCTCTTTTTAACTTTGTAACAGGTTCACCTTCAAATAAAATCTTATCGCCTTTTTCAAAAGTAACTTCATAAGGTTTAACTGCATTTTGAGCATTCTTTCTTGCAATTTCTGTTGCAAACTCATCAACTACAAGGTTTGGCACAATAACTTGTTCTAAAAGTGAAGTAATCATTGTACCTTGATATCTTGAAGTTTCAGAAGGCAAGTGATGTCTGATTAAATTTTTAAGAACATGTCTTTCAACGTCTTTTTCCGCAATACCTGCGCTTAAAACATTCATCAAGGTTATGTTTGATTTATCAAACAAAGTTTTTAAAGTTTCATCTGGAATTTTTAAAAGATAGTAAACAACGTTAGATTTGTTACCGTCTTCGTCATCAAATAACAGCGACATTTCTTCTCGTTTAACATTTATATCTTTATTTTTTTGTCTAATTTTTATAATAGAATTTTGCAAAGATGACAAATTATTTTTAATAAAATCATCTTCTGTTACAGTCAAAATAGGGTCAACTTTTTGCGCAACCTCTTTTCTGCGTTGCTCTGTTCTTCTTGTATCTTCAACTGTAATAGTCTTTTGTGCAATAATATCTTTTTTACTAATTCCGTTTTCTACAACTTGTTGAAATAAAAAGTTTTGAAACGAAATAATTAGGGTCATTAACAGACAGAACACTAAAAAGAATACGCCGTTAATGAATTTTGTTGATGTTATAAAAACCTTTACGGGTTCTGGAATATTTAATTTATCCATTTTATATCAGTACCTATATTTAACTCGTGTATTTATATATTTTAGTACATATTTAAAATTTTGCAAATATCGCATCTACATTTTTTAAATATGTTGAGACATCAAAACATTCCGCTATTTCAGCAGGTGTTAATTTTGATGTAACTCTTTCATCAATAAGAAGATTTTGTTCAAAATCACCATTCTCATCAATTGCTTTAAGTGCATTTTTTTGAACAATTTCGTACGCTTCTTCACGTGATAAACCTTTTTCGGTAAGTTTTAGCATAACTTTTTGAGAGAACACAACTCCGCCATAAAGTTTTGTGTTACGCTCCATATTTTTTTCATAGACAACCAAGTTTTCTAAAACAGAATTAAATCTATTTAAAATAAAATCCACCAAAATTGTGCTATCTGGGAATATTATACGCTCCGCTGAACTATGAGAAATGTCTCTTTCATGCCATAAAACAACATTTTGCATTTCAGTTGTAGCGTTACCTCTAACAACTCTTGCAAGCCCGCATAAGTTTTCGCATAAAACAGGGTTTCGCTTGTGAGGCATTGCTGAAGAACCCTTCTGATGAGAGGAAAAACCTTCTTGAACCTCAAAAATTTCTGTACGTTGCAAGTTTCTAATCTCTGTTGCAAATTGCTCTACAATTGTTGCAATCATAGCCAATTCGTTCATATATCTTGCATACACATCTCTTGATATAACTTGAGTCGAGATTCTAGCTGACTTTAGCCCTAAAATTTCGCAAGTAAGTGTTTCAACCTCCATTGGTACGTTGCTATACGTTCCAACAGGCCCTGAAATTTGCCCCATTTCAATATCTTCTGCTGCAATCAAAAAGTTTTTGTAAGCTCTTTCTAAAGAATCTACCCAATTCAAGAGTTTGATACCAAATGTTGTAACCTCTGCATGAATTCCGTGAGAACGACCAATACAAACAGTATCTTTATACTTTTTAGCCATTGTTTTCAAAGTTACTATAACTTTTACTAAATCATCTGAAATGATTTGTGAGGCGTCTTTAATTTGAAGTGCGTAAGCTGTATCAATTACATCTGAACTTGTTAAACCTTTGTGCATGTATTTAGCATTTTCACCTAAACCTTCGTTTACACAAGTTAAAAACGCAATTACATCATGATGAACTTCTGCTTCAATCTCGTCGATACGCTTTAGGTCGAATTTTGCATCACGCTTAATTTGTTCTAGCGCATCAAGTGGAATTTCGCCCATTTGAGCATAAGCCTCGCATACGGCAAGCTCTACCTTTAAATAATATTCAAACTTGGATTGCATCTCCCAAATTTGTTTCATTTTATCTAAACAATAACGATTAATCATACACCTATTTTAACATGAATAAAATTTAACAGATATTTTAATAAGAGACCCTGAAATAAATTCAGGGTGACATAAAGTTAAGCATTCAATCTTATGTCATTCTGAACTTGTTTCAGAATCTCTTTTGATAAATTAGTTCAAACCCGCATAAATACTAAAAAGGCAATTTTTGAACTTTCGGTAGGGTGCCGTGTGAGCGTAAGCGAACTCAACCCGTAAGTTGTCGGTCAGACGTTACTCTGCCGACAACCCGAATAGTTCAAACCCGCATGAACACTACATTGGCAATTTTCTAACACAAAAATACTTTATATATATACAGAGAGTAAAGAGGATTAATTAAAATGGCTTTAGAATTTTCATCATACGCTTCAAATCCATTCGCAAAGAAGGAAAACCCTGGCGAAGCTAAAATTGCTAAGATGAAAGAAGAACAAGAAGCTAGACGTGCAGAATTAAACGAAACAGCAAGCATTTACGAAGCAAAATATAAAGAACAATTAAAAGCATACAACAAAGCAACATCAGTATTCATTATGGAACAAGCTAAATTCAACAGCGTTGACAAAACTGATGCTAAATACGAACAAAAAGAAAAAGAATTCAAATTAGCTAAAAAAGAATTCACAACTTGCAGAAACAAAAAAGATTTACAATTAGATTTATTCTTATTCCACGCTAATAACGCAAACAAAGCTAGCAGAATTAACATTTTAGACTTAGCTTAATCTTCAAATTTTGTTACATGCGTAAAATTAGATATTGATTTTTTTTCTTGACATACTATCATAGACTTAAGAAACAGATTTTTTAGAAATAAAGGAAAGTCGGAATATGTCAATTAACTTAGAAAACAAAAAAGAAATTGTTAAAAAATTCGGTGCTAATGAAAAAGACACAGGCTCAGCAGAAGTTCAAATCGCTATGCTTAGCAAAAAAATCACTGATTTAACAGAACACATGAAATTGAACAAAAAAGATTTCTCTACAAAACGTGGTTTGTTAATGATGGTAGGTAAAAGAAAAAGATTATTAGCATACTTAAAAGATATCAACTTAGACGGTTACAGAGCTTTAGTTAAAAAACTAAAATTACGTGGCTAATTTCTAAGCGCAAGGTTTATAAAACTGAAAACAAACTCTCAAAGAATGTGAGAGTTTGTTTTTCTGCGTATTTTATGTTATTTTGAACTTTTTATAAACTAATTAAGCCACTTGCAAATCTTTTTCTAATTCTTTTACAAGATTTTCGTTATTTGCTTTTTTAGCGTATTGAATAGCTTTTTGAATTAAGTTTTTGCCTTTATCCATTCTTTGGTAATCCTGCATTAATTCGCCTGCTTTTTTATAATTTATAGCAACTTTTTCATCAGAACCAGCTTGTTTGTAGTTTTTAACTGCATCAGAATAGTAACGCATAGCTTTTTCTGGCTTGTTAAATTTATTGTAAGCATTTGCGATTGAACTTGAAACATAACCTTTTACTGATGCGTCTTTGCTTTCTTCTGCAACTACTTTTGCATCTTCATAAACATTAAACGCTTCTTTGTCATATTTATCTGAATACATGTTTCCGATTTTTGTCAAAGATTGAGTTTGAGCTTTAAAGTTATCAGTTTCACCTGCAAAAGAAATTGCAGCCATATAGTGTTCAATTGCGGGTTTAAATTGTTTTACATCGTCGTAAATTTGCGCCATTGAGTAGTGTGCTTTAACTTTTACGTTGTTGTCTGTTGTTGTTTCAATCGCCTTGTTGTAATTTTCTAAAGCTCTTGGCAAATCGTCATCGTAATCGTAAACTTGAGCCACTTCAAAAGTAATTTTTGCTTGAGATTCAGTGTCACCAAGTTCAATTGAGCGATTAATTGCTCTTTGGAAAGTTGATAGGGCTGTAACGCTGTCTTTAGCCTTTGAGGCAGATTTACCGTCTTTAAATAGTTGTTTCAATTCACTATCCATTTTAGGCTTTTGAGGTTCAACCTTTTGCGCTTGTTGAGGTTGAGGTTGAGTTTGTTCTGCGCCTTCAGCTTTTTTGTTATCTTCTGGCATTTTAACTAAAAATGCTTCGTTTACATCTTCTGTATTGTATTTGTAATCAACTTGTTGCAAGAAAATTGCTTCAACCCAATTTTCAACTACTTTTGAATCTTTATTTAAAGTGTCTGAAATATATTTATCCAAAAGTCCTGCGGCGTTACGCAAATTTGATTGAACAGCTTTAACATTTGGAGTGTCTTTTTTAGTAGTTTTTTCGACTAAACCTAGATAAGTATCAACTTCTTCGTAAATATCTTCTGGAGTTCCAATAGCTTTGGCTGTATTTTTAAAATCACCTATTACTTGAGCAATATTGATTTTAGGGCTAATCATTTTGCCTGACGAGCTTGAAACACCTTGAGTTTGTTGAGCACCTTGTGCTTGAACAGGTTGTTGAACTCCGCCCATTGGTCTTGCGCCAGCCATTTGACCTGCGCCCATTGGACGGTTCATACCAACACCCATTTGATTATTCATAGGGCGTTGCATTGGTCTTGCCATAGGGCGAGCCATTTGCGCATTTTGAACTTGATTGTTATAAGCGTAATTATTTCCGCCGACGTTCGGATTATGCGGGTGTTTACCGTTTTGTAAATCCTCAACGTATTTCAAGCCACGACTTTGAGCAAGGTTAGAACCTTGTTTCGCTTCGCCTTCGGCTTCGTTTGCTTTCTTTTTAGCTTCCTCGTCCTCGTTGCGCTTAATTATTTGATTATTTTTAGGTGTAAGTTGTGGACCAACTCTTAATGATTCAAACAATTTATATATCCTCGCTCCAATTACATTTTACAATATAGACATCGTTTTAATGAACACTCTTATTGAAATTTCATATTTCTGTATGATTTATTTAATGATAAATTTTAAAAAGTCATAAAAATTTAAACAAACTTAACCAAATATTTTACGGATTTAAAGAAATGTTGTATAATTTAGAAACAATATCGAGGGCAATCTATGGGTATTTTTGACAAATTTAAAGAATTCACAAACCAAGTTAGCGAAATAGAAAACCACTTATATAGCGGTAAAAAAGATTTTTTAGAAATCTATGAACGTAACGCACAACTTGAACAGGAAATTGAAGAACGTACAAACGAGTTGAATGAAGCTAACCGTCGTATGTTGACGTTGCAACACATTTGGGAAATGATGAATTCATCAAAACCTCTTTCAAGTATCCTCGACACAACAGTAAACAACCTTCAAGGTGAATTAGGTTATTTGCACTCTTGCATTTTACAACGTCGTAACGACGAAAACGGCGAATATTTTACCGTTATGGCAAGTTCAAACGGAAATCTTTTTGACGAAATTAACCAACATCTTGAAACTCCGATAAACACTCAACGTATGAATTTCGAGCAAGCCTCAATTATCAAGGCTGTTTTGAGAAACAAAGAAATTCTACAAAGTACAGATTTACGAGCAGGCTTAAATTCTATCGCACCAGACTTGACAGAAGACAAGGTTGAAGAAATTCTTAGCGAAACCTCTTGTCGTTCATTTATGTTAGTACCACTTTCAAAAATGAACCATTTTGGTATCCTAATTGTTTTATCTCAACGACTTGAGGCAACTGAAGCGGAATTAGATTTCTTGAACATTTTTGCTCAACAAATTGAACTTGCAATCACAATTGCAGACTTGTTCCAAATGGTTAGAGAACAAGCGGTTACAGACCCATTGACAACCTTGTATAACCGTCGTTATTTTGAAGATTCTATTGAAAAAGAATTTACTCGTGCGAATCGTCAAAAACAACCGTTTTCAATTATCGGTATTGACTTAGACCACTTGAAACAAATAAACGATAAGTATGGACACGTTTACGGCGATTTGGCGATTAAACAAATTGCAAGCGTACTAAAACAAAACGCTCGTTCTATCGACGTTCCAGCCCGTATTGGTGGTGAAGAATTTGATGTTCTTCTTCCTGGTATTGATTCAAAGGGTGCAATGATTGCCGCAGAACGTATCAGAAAAGCGATTGAAGCAACTCCGATTGAAACTGTCGGTACAATTACCGCAAGTTTAGGTGTTGCAACCTTCTTAGAACACGCAAACAACGTGGAAGAATTGATGGAGCTTGCTGACCAAGCTATGTATCATTCAAAACGTAACGGCAGAAACCAAGTTACGCTTGCCACTCCGATTTCAGAGGTTTCATGGCAAGAGGTTGCACTTAATGCCTTTAACGACATTCTTGCAACTGGCAGAATTAACATTTCAGACGAAGTTAAGCAAGATTTAACAAAAAAATTACAAATGGCAATTGAACAAAATTCAAATCCAAAAGACACTTTATATTCAGTTGCAGACACACTTGCAACAACTTATAACCCATTGCATACACTTGGTTCATCAAAATCAAAAGTTATTATGGCGACAACTCTTGCAAGACGTTTTGAACTTGAAAAAGATGATGCCGATAAACTTCGTGTAGCAATGTTGTTGTATGACGTAGGAAACTTGATGTTGCCTCAAGAAATTTTGCAAAAAGACGGACCTTTGACAGATGAGGAACGTGCTTATATTGAAAACCACCCTCGTTTGGCTGCTCACGACTTGTTAGAACCGATTTCAAACGTAAAAGATATTATCCCAATTATTGAAAAACACCACGAAAATTGGGACGGTTCGGGATATCCAAACAAATTGGCTGGAAATGATATTCCGTTGTCATCACAAATTATCTTGATTATTGACGCATATTTTGCCTTGACAGAGCCAAGAATTTACAGAAAAGCTCTTTCACCTTATGAAGCACTTGATGTAATTAAGGCTGATGCAAACAAAAAATGGAACTCAACACTTGTAAGCGAATTCGTGAAACTTATTGAAGTTGAACTAAGAAAAGCAGGTTAAAAAGTAGCTTATAGTTACACCTTCCTTTTATGTTTTTCCTTGTCATGCTGAAACTTTTAATGTATGCGTTACAAATAAGACGTAGTTATTCAGCATCTTATCAATCTTCCGATAGTGCGTTAGGTTAGAAAGATCCTGAAACAAGTTCAGGATGACATAAAATTACAATCATTGAATAATGTTGAAGTTTGTAGGTCAGGCAATGCCTGACAAAAAGGGCGGTGAAATTTTCAATTTCACCGCCCTAAAAACTATGCATCAACTTTGTTCATACAACAATTTTTGTATTTTTTACCACTTCCGCAAGGGCATGGGTCGTTTCTTCCGATTTTTTCACCTTTGCGAATTGGTTTAACTTCGATTTCTTCTTTATCTTCTGAACTGTCGAATTCTTCTGCGGCTTTTGAAAGACTTGTTTCAACAGGCTCTTGGTGTACAATTTGAACCCCGAATTTAGTTCTGAACAAGTGTTTAACGGTTTCGCCTTGAATTTCGTACATCATTTTATTGAATAGGTCATAAGCCTCTTTTTTGTACTCAATAAGTGGATCTTTTTGACCGTAAGCACGTAAACCAATACCGTCACGCAAGATATCAATGTTGTGTAAGTGGTCAATCCATTTGTTATCAACAACTTGTAGCATAATATCACGTTCTACGTTTCTTGCAATATTGTTGTCAGCAAATGGTTCTTGTTTTTCTGGATTTTCTTCGTATTGAGAAATTACATCGTTGTAGAAATCTACCATTTCTTGCTCGTGTTCACGATATTTTTGTTTAGCTAAATCTACGATTTTGTCATACATATCAGCGTATTGCAAGTTTTTAATATCGTTTACTGTGATGTAAGAAAGTTGTGGAACAATTGAGTGAAGCTCTTTGATTAATGTGTTTAAGTCTTCGTCAATGTATTCTTCAACTGCCATATGTGGAGAAATGTAACTACTTAAAAGTCTGTCAATTTCTCTTTCAATCATATAAATAATATCTTCTGACAAGTTTTTACCAGAAAGAACTTTACGTCTTTGTTCGTAGAATTTTTCCCTTTGAACATTCATAACGTCGTCATATTCAAGAACTGATTTTCTTATATCGAAGTGATAAGTTTCAACTTTCTTTTGTGCAGATTGAATTTGTCTTGTAATGATAGGGTTTTCGATTGCCATATCTTCATCAACATTAAGCGCATTCATAAGTTGAATAATCTTTTCACCGCCGAAAATTCTCATCAAATTGTCTTCTAATGATAAGAAGAATCTTGTTGAACCAGGATCACCTTGACGAGCAGCACGACCTCTTAATTGGTTGTCGATACGTCTTGATTCGTGTCTTTCCGTACCGATTACGTGTAAACCGCCAAATCTAATAACCTCTTTATGTTCTTTCTCTGTTTGCTCACGAGTTTCAGCCAATAATTGGTCTTTTCTTGCTTCGTAATTAGGATCTTCTGGTGTAATACCTTCGTTTTCTAATTTTTCTTTTGCTAAATATTCTGCGTTACCACCTAAAAGAATATCTGTACCACGACCAGCCATATTTGTAGCGATTGTAACTGCACCTTTTCTACCTGCTTGAGCAATAATGTATGCTTCTTTTGCGTGGTGTTTTGCGTTCAAAACATTATGCGGAATATTTCTATCCTTCAATAATTTTGATAACAATTCTGATTTTTCAATACTAATTGTACCAACAAGAACAGGACGTCCTTTTTTGTGTTGCTCAATAATATCTTCAACAACCGACAAATATTTTTGCTTTTCAGTCTTGTAAATTACATCAGGATAGTTAATTCTGATATCAGGTTTGTTTGTTGGAATTGTTGTAACTTCAAGATTGTAAATCTTTCCAAATTCAGCTTCTTCAGTCATTGCAGTACCAGTCATACCTGATAATTTAGGGTACAATCTGAACAAGTTTTGGAAAGTGATACTTGCTAAAGTTTGAGTTTCGTCTTGGATTTTAACCCCTTCTTTTGCCTCAATTGCTTGGTGCAAACCGTCTGACCAACGACGACCTTCCATCAAACGACCTGTAAATTCATCAACGATACAAACTTCTCCATTTTTAACCACATAATCTGTATCTCTAATGAATAATTCTTTTGCTTTTAAGGCTTGTAACAAATGATGAGCGTAGTTGTCAGACAAATCAAACAAGTCCTTGCAACCAATAATTTCTTGCGCTCTGTCAATACCTTCTTCAGTCAAAATAATATTTTTATTCTTTTCATCAACCTCATAATCTCTAACTTTTTCAAGTTGAGGGGCAACTTTCGCCATTAAACGGTAAGTGTCAGCAGATTTTTCAACACGACCACTGATAATCAATGGAGTTCTAGCTTCATCAATTAAAATTGAGTCAACTTCGTCAATAATTGCGTAATTGTAAGGTCTTTGAACAAGCATGTCCAAGCTTCCAGCCATATTATCACGCAAATAATCAAAACCAAATTCGTTATTTGTGCCATAAGTGATATCGCAAGCGTATGCTTGGCGTTTAAGCTCAAAATCATCAGCAGATCTTCCGCCAGAAAGGATTACACCAACGGTTAAACCTAAGAATTTGTAAATTTTACCCATCCATTCGCTGTCACGTTTTGCCAAGTAATCGTTTACCGTAATTACGTTAACACCCTTGCCAGTCAAGGCATTTAAGTATGCGGGTAAAGTTGCAACAAGAGTTTTACCTTCACCTGTTCTCATTTCAGCGATATGACCGTTATGTAAGAAGTACCCCCCGATTAGCTGAACGTCGAAGTGACGCATATTTAAAACACGCTTTCCTGCTTCACGAACTGTCGCAAAGGCTTCCGGTAAAATTTTGTCCAACGCTTCTTTTTCTAAAATTTTATCAGCTTTTGGATTATCAGAAGTTCTTCTGTTTTTAAGAATTTCTTTAAATTCTTGAGTCTTTGCTCTTAATTCATCATCTGAAAGTTTTTCAAATTCAGGCTCAAGAGCGTTTATGTGTTCAATTATAGGCATAATCGCTTTAACTTTTCTTTCGTTTGGATCGCCCATAAGTTTTAATAAAAATTGAATCATTATATTCTCCCTATTAGTTACGCTAATTGTAGCATAGACAAAACCACACCGCAACTAAAAAAGAACAGAATTAGACATGTGGACAGAACGCATATATGTATAGTTGCCCTGAAAGACAACCCTTCACAAAAAGACTCAACTCAAAGCCCAATCTCTAAACTTCTAAACCTCTATACCCCTAATTATGATTGGAACAAACTGTTAATTTTGTTTGTAATATCTTGAGGGTCAATTTCGTTTGTAACCTTATTAATATCTTGAGCAACTTGATACAATTTTGCAGCTTCAATCTTGTCGCCAACAACGGTAATTGCTCTAGCTAAGTTAAAGTGCGCAAGTGCATAATTTGGATTACATTCAATTGATTTTTTAAATAATTCGATTGATTTTTGAACTCTACCTAAGTCATCAAGATAAATTACACCCAAATTGTTGTATGCAATGTCATACATTGGGTCGTTTTCAATAGCAAGTTCATATTCTTTAATTGCTTCGTCAATATCACCTTTACCCCAATACAAGAAACCTAAGTTACAATGAATTTTTGCATTGTTAGGGTCAAGGTCTAGGGCGCTTCTATAAACAGTCAAAGCGTTTTCAAAATCTTCTTTGTCGTAAAACGCAGAGCCTAAGTTTACATAAATGTCCATATCTTCTGGAGTTAACAAATACGCACTTTGGTAAGCACTAATTGCAGCGTCCAAATCACCTTTATTTTCTTGATAAACAAAACCAAGAGTTTGAGTAATAATACTTGTCCATTTTTTGTTAGGGTTAAGCGTAATTGCTGATTGATAGTGCGAAATAGCCTCTTTAATGTCACCCTTGATGTAGTACAAGTTAGCCAAATTTGAATGAAATTCCGGCATTGTAGGCAAAATACTAATCAATTTTTGATAAATATCAATTGCATTATCGTAATCACCCTGTTCTTCATACGCTTGGCACAAATGACGGTAAGCAGGAATATTCAAACTATCTAGCCAAATTGCCATTTTATATTCTGTAATCGCATCATCGTATTGACCAATTGAGCGGTAAATGTCACCTAGTAAACAATACAAAGGCACAAAACCTGGAGCTTTTTCAATTGCATCAATATACAAATCAATTGCGCCAGCTAAACCGCTTTTTTGCACTTGATAATACCCTTTAACTAATACTGGCAAGAACTGCAAGTATGATAAAGAGCGAAGAACATTCTTGATAGCCATTTTATCAAATGGTAATGTTAAAATAGCCAATAATAATTGCCATTTGCTACGCCACCAAGAAAGCGGATTTCTAAAAGATGAAACCTTGTAAAGGTTGTATAGCAAGTAATGCGCTGAAGAACTTGTTAAAGGAGCTAACTTAATTGCATGTTTTGCATTAAACATCGCTTCTAAGAAGTGCGCCTTTTTAGTGTATGTTTCTGCCAACAAATAATATGCCTTAGCAAGATTTTTATTTTTAGTAGTCGCCATATTCAAATAGTTAATGGCTTTTTCTAAATCACCTTTAAAATATTGAGCTTGACCTATTTTAAAATAAATTTCAGCAGAATCAATGTAAGTTTCCAACGCTCTTTGATATTCTGTAATAGCCTCATCAATATATTGATAAGAATTATGAATATCCAAATGCCAAGCCAAATACAAATCGCCTAGTCTAACGTGTAAATCTGCGTTTGTTGGGTCGTTTTGCAACTCAACTTGGCAAACTTCAATAGCGTTTTGCACATGACCATTTTTAACTTCTTTATTTATTTTTTTCTCAATTTCTCGAAGTTTATTCATGATAATTTAATAAAATTATTCTTCATTCCTATTGCGTCTTGATTGCATATCAATAGCAAAGCAAGTTTTGATAATTTTATCTCTTTCTTTTTCATCAATATTTGTGAAAGCAAGAGTGTATTCGTCAGGTTGAAGAGAAGGGTTATCAAGGATAACAGCTTCAAATCTGGCAGGTACATCGAAATTTTTAAGATATAACTTACCAGTAACGACTTCTTCTGGGTTCAAATCTTCTTTAGAGAAGAATTTTATACCACCACCAGAAATATCAATTGTACTAGCAACAAAAGTTTCAGTTCTTAGTTTCAATTCTAACTTAGTTTTCAACGGTGAACGAGAATAATCACGACGTTGAATAACAACAGCGTCTTCTACATATTCAATAACGAAACCTTCATCTGGAGAATTGATAACAACAGATTCAAAGACCATAAGACCCGATGGAGTAAAGATTTTTACGTCAATCGGAGTACCTTCTTCCAAGTACTTTTTCAAAGTCTCAGCGTCTTGCGGATAATCTAATCCCAATCTGTCATCTTCAATATTATTGATATAACAGTCCAGTTCCATTTCGATGCCATTTTCACCATCGAAGAATATTTTTGCTTTTTGGTTTAAACTTAAATCACTCATACAGCTATTTTAATAGACAATCGCTAAAAATGCAAGTGTTTTGTATTCAAAAATAGCAAGAATTAATACATATTGATACAAAAAATCAGACCCTAAATAAATTGAAATGGTCTGAAACTCGGTTGCTTATTCTTTTTTAAGAAATTATAATGGTAAATATTCTTTTAAGGTTTTGCATATCTTTTGTAAAATATTTTCCTCTTTCCCTTTAAAAGAATAGCTCGCGGGCTTACAGTAGGAAGAATAGGCTATATCCTGAATTCCGTTTGAAGTACATTCGTAATCTTCAACAACACCATCTTGATCAATCAAGTATTGAGGATAAGCACCCTTAAATGGGATTTGCAAATTCTTGTCTTGTTTTTTTGTACTTAATTCAAAAGTATCTGCTAATGGTTGGTCAGCTAAACATTTAACCGCACTACCAAAAACAATTGGTGGGGTTTGAACAACTGTTTTTGCTTTAGGAGTATTTGGAATGTAGATATCTGATAAATCTATATCTGCCAAATATTGACCTCTAGAATTGCTAAATTCTTTTAGTGTGTTTTTTACAATTGTTTTTGAGCAAAAATTTTTGTTTGCTTCACCAACTTGAGCGCTCACCTTAGAACCGAAGTTCAAAGTGCGCATGCTTTTTGGGGCTGTGTAATTTTTATTAATTGGAGTAATGTTCATAACACTTATAATATAGCACAAAAATTATTAATTGTAAATAATACAATTAATAATTTTACAAAAGTTTACAAACTTGACTTTGTTTATTTCTCTTCATCATCGGGTTTATGTTGTTCAAAATAATTCAATATCTCTATTAAAGAGTTAGAATTACCTATATGCCCAGATTTTGAAACAATCCATTGCGCCTTGTGATCTAATGTTAAAGCAACAAGTGGTGCAATCTCATCTATTATCTGTAATTGATTTGAATTTATCGCTTGGCAACATTTGAACGAAGTTTCGCCACCAAGTGTAATTAAAATAACTTCTTTTCTGCTTGTTACAGCGTTTGTCAATTCACCCAAAAATGCAGAGACATGTTCTAACAACTTAGACTTTGTCATATCGGCATTTAAAGAATCGTCTGAAAAACCATCAAAATTCTTAATTAAATTTGATGCTGTGACCGCAACAATATTATTTTCGCCCAAATTATTTACGACTCTTTCTACAAAATCATCTCGAACGCCACCCAAAACAGTGTTCATATCAAGTTCTATAAAGTATGTATTGTCGTAATCTTCTGATTTATCAAGCACTTCAAGTTGAGTAATTGTTGTTTGCGTACCAGTACCTGACAAAATCAATTTTGGCATTTGCGGAATTGACTTAACTGTTAATTGATTTTCTAAAGGTGGCAACCAAACATTCCCTAAAACTTGTGCTGTTGCTGAAGTTCCAACAGGTAAAAATCTTAAATTAGATTTTTTGCATGCCAAAATGACTTGTTCAATATCTGTGATAGAAACAGCATCAGCTACAATAAGTTTTTTGCCCATTCTAACAAGTTCATGAATTTTTTGAAGAACTGGACCTGCACCTTTCATAATTGTTTGGAGTTCTAGCGTACCAACAAGTTCAGCCTTTTCTTCTCCTAACTGTCTTTTTATTAAAGTTGGAACATGAGATTCATGCAGTTGATTCATTACATCACGTGCATACTCAGTTCTTTCAATAGGTTGCCCCTTAATTAGCTGATATCCACCAACTGTAATCTTGTTTTCAGAAGGATATGCAGGAATAATAATTGCAGCGTCCCACTCTAAAGTTTCAAGCATAGCAAAAGTTTCAACGCCAATATTACCATTTAAAGTTGATGAAATCTTTTTAAAGAAATAGTCTAGACTTAAATTATCTAAAAAATATTTTGTAGCTTTTACAACCTCATCGTGCGCAAAAACGGGGTCTTGATTTCTTGTCGCTGTTGAAACAGCCCAAACTTGAGTGTTTTTAACATTTCTAGTAGAGCCTTGTTCAAAATCTAAAAGAATTTGAGAGTTTGCACCTCTTAAGTGAAATTGTAAAGCAGCTTCGTTAGCCTCTGTCAAATCGTCAGCAACGATTCCGACCATATCAGAAATAATCATTATTGTCCGTCGTCTTTTCTAGAACCTGGAAGTCTTACGTTGTTTGCAACAATTAAAAATCTTTCTCTTTCTTCGCCTGTTTGGTCTTTCCATTTGCTAGATGCGATACGACCTTCAATAGCCACAAGCGTACCTTTTTTTACGTAATCACCAACGAATTGAGCGGTTCTATCCCAAACATCTACATTGAACCAGTCTGTAACTTCTGATTGAGTTTTTGGATCCCAGCGATTTGCTGCCACTGAAAAAGAAGCTCTTGATTTTCCTGATTCAAAAAACTTTAGCTCTGGGTCTTGTCCTACTCTACCAATTACTACGACTGAATTCATTTTTATTTTCCTTATCTTGTATAATTATAATACATGTATTCTAACATGAACTTTTTTCTTGCAACATGCAATTTTCAAAACCTGTATTTTTCGAAATTTCTTGACACCAAAGTCTCACAATTTCATCAGTTTCCAATTGGTAAGAAATTGGTTTTCCAATAGTTACAGTTACATGTTTTTCAAAAAGTCGTTTTGAATATCCGTCAAAACCCGAAATTGAAACAGGTACAATATCAGCTTTTGCGGCCTTCGCCAAAGCAACAAAACCATTGTGCACATTTTCAATCTTTTTATTTTTACGAGTTCCGCCTTCTGGGAAGATACCCAATTTCCAACTTGTTTTAAAGATTTCTTTTGCTGATTTAAAAGTAGAAATTCCAGGATGCTCTCTATCAACAGAAAAAGCGCCTAATTTCTTAACAAGCCAATTTCTTGGTTCTGTTTTATCAAAAAGTTCTTTTTTAGCCATAAATGCTATTGGCATATTGCAAGCGCAAGCCAAAAATGGTGGATCCATTTCTGAAACATGGTTACTTGCAAGCATGTAATTTCCTTTTTTAGGTAAATTTTCTTTGCCTTTAACTTTTAGGTTGTACATTAATGTTGTTACAGGTAAAACGACTGACCACAAGAAGGACATAAAAAATATAGTTCTAAATATGTGGTAATCTTTCGCTGTGCGTTTTGCATAGTTTTTTTCGACATGTGTCATTTTATTCTTAATTCCTCATTCTATTTTATGCTGGATTTGGAATGTATGTAAAGCCTGTAAGCTCTTGAATAGCTCTAGCCCATTTTTCCATTACTGCGTCTAAATCTTCATCATAAGGGATTAATTCACCAATTTTAACTGTGATATTGCCCTTAAATGGTAGCCAAGTTGTTTTTTCTGACCCAACAATACCGATTGGTAAAATTCCGCATTTTGTTGAACGAGCAAGACCTGCAAAACCTTTGTGAATGTTTTCAATAGTTCCACTCTTTGCTCTTGTACCTTGTGGAAACAAGCCTAAAATCCAATCTGTATTCTTAACTTCAAGCGCTGTCTTAATTGTAGAGACTTCTAATTTTTCTCTGTTTACCGCAAAAGCACCTTGCCAATCTAACATCCAACGAGTAAAGGCTTTTTCAAAAAGCTCTTTTTTCGCCATAAATGCTACGGGTTTTGGCATAATGTAAGTTATTATATATGGGTCTAAATTAGACAAATGGTTGCCACAAGCAATAAAGTCGCTGTTATGAGGAATGTTCTCTTTGCCTTCAATTTTCAATTTGTAAATTAGCTTAAAACGAGGGCAGTACCAAACATTAGTAACAATTCTTTGGAAAACTTTTCTCATAAAATTGAAATATTTCGCAGTTCTTCTTGCGTAATTTACTTTTTGCTTTGCCATTTTGCCTCCTTTACATGATTATAATATAAACATGTCTTTTTTTTAGTTTTGTGAATTTGTTTTAAGTTAAAAAAAAATTTTAACCAATAAAATTTAACGAAAATATTATACCATTTTTAACTGTAAAATTTTGACCGCTTTAAAACGGACGTATTTTTACGTACGCTTTTTTACGGACACGTGCCCCTAAATTCACCTGTTTTTAATATTTTCACCTTCTTATTGTTCATTTTTGACTATTATAGAGTGAATTACAGAAATTACCCAAGCCTAAACAACTTTATTTATAGGTCTTCTACCTCAGTAGGAGATTTTATGTAATCTAAAACCTGTTTTTTAGTTGCCTCATTTTTATGTTGATATGGGTCCATTACAGAGTTGTTTTTGTACTCTAATTCAGGGTTTACAAGAAGTCGACCAGTCGAAACGTCTACTTTTATTGGCTCTAACAACTTAATGTATAGAAATTCACCTCTATCTACGGTCAATTTCTCCCCTTTAAAGATTTTTCTAAATCTAGAGTCACTTTTGGAAGTCTTAATCTCTGCAATAGCGTTCACCCTTGTTAATGGCTGATGTAGAACGTCTAAACTGTCGTTTTGAAGTGTTAAAACGGCATTTCTAATCAAAAAACGACCTTTTTTAACTTGTTGCACATGACCTGTAAACCTTGCACCATAAGGAATTAACAAATATTTTTTAGCTGTAATAAAGTTCTTTGGCACTAAAGCAACATATTTTTCACCTTCACAAGCCTTCTGAGAGCTTATTTTACCTGTAATAATCAACGGCAATTCAGTTCCTGCAGGTATTGTAGCTATACTGTCATCTACAATTGCATCTTGAATTACGTGACCCTCAGCTGAAATTTTCTTCTCAAAAGCAGCTTTAATCTTATCATTCGGGTTTTTGCGAGCTTCTTCAATCATATTATAAAGCAATACAGCCGTTTCAGCCCTTGTAATTGGCTTGTCATAAGCAATTTCTTTCTTTCCTCTTGGGTCAATCACAAGCATATCAAGAATTTGAGCCTTTGCTGCTGGTGCTACAAACCAATCTGGAATTTTAAAAAAGTCGTCATAGGTATATTCTAAAACACTTTTAGCTTTTTTCTTTGTCATTGGCACTGTTTTTATTGAATTTACAGCTATTGTAATAGCGTGAGCTCTTGTTATATTTTGAGTTGGATAGAAATAATATCCGCCGTCCTTTGCCATTCTAGGTGGCAAAAAAAGTCCGAAAAAGAAGGCATTTTGTATATTTTGGTATGCCCAATCCTCTGGGAACACATCATCTAGTACCAATGGATCCATTACCTCACCGTCATTTAAGCCTAGAGCCTTGATTACAGCTGTTGCAAATTCTTCTCTGGTTATAAAAGCCTCTGGGCAAAACTTTTGGCTTGGATACCCCTTTAGAATGCCCTTGTGGTGTAGTTCCGATATTTCTGTATATGCCCAATAATTGTCAGGAACATCTAAAAAACTGCTTGATGGAAGCATTACATCTAGAATTTGCTCAACTGCAAAGGTTTTTGGCGATATCATCATCGCAAAAAGCGCTAAAACTATGATTATACTTGATTTAATTCTTCCCACATCTACTCCTGTCAATAAAATTATAAAGCATTTTTTCAGCTTTGGCAATTATTTTAAATAATCTTTAAAATCCTTCTTAATTACAGTATATCCGCACCCTTCGGGCATTTTTGCATAAAAACGAATTTGTTTTGCAGGATATTTTCTACACATCGCCAAACGCTTGTCATACACTGTACACAAACCTTCTGGAGATACTAATTTGCACGCAAATATTAGTTTTCCGTCTTCATCTTTTCCTTTAATGTAGAATCTACGGTATGCTGGAAATAAAAGTTGCATAAATTTAAATTCTTTTTCTGTATACTCATCATAGCTATACATGTGATTACAGCATTTTCCGCATTTTTTACACTCTCCAACGACCTTGTAAGTAAGCCTTTCGGGTACAAAATATGAGCGGATTTCGTTTATAAATGATACAATAAAATCTAACATGTGTTTACAATTTCGTTTTTTATACAATAATTATATTATAGGATAATTATTATATAAGGCAAGGGAAAAAATGTATAATTTTATAGTTCCAAAGCAAATTAAAAAAGCTAAAAACCAGAAGTTAAGAACCTCTATCGCTTATGGCATAAGCATTATAATCGCTGTATGCTTTGCTGGTATTGTATCTTTCAAGCTATACTTAAGCACTTTACCACCAATCAACAATTTAGAGCAATTCAGACCAAATATTATCACAAAACTTTATTCATCTGACGGTGAAATTATTAAGACCTTTACGGCTTACACCTTTAAAAAGGTTGAATTAGACGAGATTCCTGACACTCTAATCCAAGCTATTATTGCAACAGAAGACAAAAACTTCTATCACCATGACGGCTATGATTTATTAGGTTTAGCTCGTTCTATCGTTGCAAACATTATGGCTGGACACGTTGTACAAGGCGCAAGTACTATCACACAACAGCTTTCAAGAATTTTATTCTTATCTAACGAAAAAACTTTCAACCGTAAGATTAAAGAATTTGTAATTGCTGCAAGAATTGAAAAAACTATTTCAAAGGACAAAATTCTTGAAATGTACTTGAATAATGTATATTTAGGCTCTGGCGCTTACGGTGTTGAAGGTGCGGCTCAAATATACTTCAATAAACACATCAACGAGTTAAGTTTAGGTGAAATCGCACTTATTGCAGGTCTTCCTCAAGCACCATCTGTATATTCACCATTTAACGATATAAAAAAAGCTCAACAACGTAGAAACCAAGTATTGAAACGTATGTACAAAATGCGTTACATTACAAAAGACCAATACAGAGCTGCAAAACACGAAAAAATCGTCTTAAGCTCTCTACCACAGCTTTACACCTTCAACAAAGCTCCATATTTCTGCGATTACGTAATGAATGAGCTTGAAAAACTTGGCTTTGATGAAACAGACATTTCACAAGGTGGCTACAAAATTGTAACTACACTTGATTACAAGACTCAAATGGCTGCAAATGAAGCAGTTACAAGAAATATGAACAGTTGGGGCTTAAAAGGCGACAAGCAACAAGCCGCTGTATTCTCATTCAACACTCAAAATGGTAAAATTTTAGCATACGTTGGCGGTAAAGATTACACAAAATCTCAATATGACCGTGTTACACAAGCTATAAGACCGCCAGGATCATCCTTTAAACCATTTGTATATGCCGCTGCTATTGAAAAAGGCTTAACTCCAAACGATATGATTCAGGATTTACCTGTAAAAATCGGTAATTGGGCGCCTAGAAACTATGGTAACAAATACAGAGGTGAAATTCCTTTATACACAGCATTAATGGTATCTTCAAATGTTTGTGCAGCTAGATTAATTGAATACGTAGGTATTAGACCTGTTATCCAATTAGTACGTGTAATGGGTATTTCAACACCTTTAGAATATGACTACACAATAGCTTTAGGTTCAAACGGTGTAAAATTGTTTGAAATGACAAGAGCTTACGGTGTATTCTCAAACGGTGGCTATAAAGTAGAACCTTATGCAGTTGAAAGCATTGAAACTTCTCGAGGTAAGGTCATTTACACTGCACCAAAAGCAAAATCAACAAAGGTTTTAGCAATTGAAACAGCAGCAACAATGACAGCCATGATGAAAACTGTTGTTCAAAGTGGTACTGGTGTTGCCGCAAACATTGGTAAGCCAGCTGCCGTTAAAACAGGTACAACTGATGATTCAAAGGATGCAACCTTCTTCGGTTACACTCCTGACATCGTTACAGGTGTTTGGGTTGGTAACGATGATAATACAAAAATGGGTAACTTAACAGGTGGTACTGTTCCAGCCCTTATTTGGAAAGACGTTATGAGAGTTGCAACAGAACCTTATGGCGCAAAAGACTTTACAGACTATCCGCCTGTAGCCTTAAAACCATTCAGAATGAAGGGTTCACCAATGTTTATCTCACCAGATGCAGCACAAAAAACATTTGATAAGGAAACTGCAGAAGAAAACAAAAAACAAGAGTCTTCTGAAGTTTCTGATGCTATAAATGATGAGGTTATACAACCAGTTACACCTGTAATCAAGCCTCGTTCAAACAGCAACAAGGTTAAAAACGAAATTAACAACGCAGCAGCGCCAAAAGTTGAAGTAAAACCTGTAAAAATCGAAACTCCAAAATCAGATGAAGCAGGCAAATTAGCTCCTATTCCTATGGCAAAGCCATTCTAACAAGCAAGTAATTAATTAAGAATAAAAGGAAGAAAAATGACACAAGAAGAAAATCAAAACAAAGAAACGATTTCTCCAAAAGAGAACATTCGTCAAGCAAGAGTTCAAAAACTAACAGACTTTGTGGACAAAGGAATTAATCCATATCCTTACAAATACGAAAAAACAGCTAGCGCAGCTGAA
This sequence comes from Candidatus Melainabacteria bacterium, assembly GCA_003258725.1. Taxonomy (GTDB): domain Bacteria; phylum Cyanobacteriota; class Vampirovibrionia; order Gastranaerophilales; family Gastranaerophilaceae; genus UBA6984. Next base: position 66,854 of record QHMG01000005.1, on the reverse strand, counting down.
TTACAAGAAAAATATAAAGACCTTCCAGCAGGAGAAGAAACTGAAGATGAATATGCAGTAGCTGGTCGTATTATGGCGATGCGTAATACTGGTATGTTCATTGATTTGATGGACGAAACAGGAAAAATTCAAATTTTCTCTCACAAACAAAACTTAGGAGAAGAAAAATTCAAGATGTTAAAACTTGTTGATGTTGGCGACATCATTGGGTTTAAAGGCACAATCAGAAGAACTCCTCGTGGAGAACTTTCTATAAAAGCAACTGAATACACCGTTTTAACAAAGGCTTTGTTACCATTACCTGAAAAATTTCATGGTTTGACTGACGTTGAAACAAAGTATAGACAACGCTATGTCGATTTAATCGTTAACGAAACAACCCGTGACACATTCAGAAAAAGAAGCAAAATTATCTCTAAAATTAGAGAATTTTTAGGCAAACAAGGTTACTTAGAAGTTGAAACTCCAATCTTGCAAACAGTAGCTTCTGGAGCTTCTGCAAGACCATTCTTCACTCACCACAACGCTCTAGATATGGATATGACTTTAAGAATCGCTCTTGAATTATATTTGAAACGCTTAATTGTTGGTGGTGTTTCTGAAAAAGTATTTGAAATCGGCAAATGCTTTAGAAATGAAGGTATTGACACAAGACACAACCCAGAATTTACTATGATTGAATTATATCAAGCATACGCTGATTACAACGATATGATGACATTAACAGAAAATATGGTTGCTTTCGTTGCCCAAGAAGTTCTTGGCACAACAAAAATTAAATACGGTGAAAACGAAATAGACTTAACTCCACCATGGGATAGAAAAACAATGTTAGGTTCAGTAAAAGATGCAACTGGCATTGATTTTAACGAATGTTTTTCTGACGAAGAAGCTAGAAACTTAGCTAAATCAATTCATGTAGAAGTTGAAGATACAGATACTTGGGGCAAGGTTATCGAAAAAGTATTTGAAGAAAAAATTGAACCTTCTTTAATTCAACCTACACACATTATTGACTACCCAAGAGACATTTCACCTCTTGCAAAAGTTCACAGAGACAACAAGCGTTTAACTGAGCGTTTTGAAACTCGTGTAAACGGTTGGGAAATTTGTAATGCATTCTCTGAATTGACAGACCCAATCGACCAAAGAGCTAGATTTGAAGCTCAAGCTGTTGCAAAAGCTAACGGTGATGAAGAAGCAATGGAAATTGATGAGGACTTCATTGAAGCATTAGAATACGGTATGCCTCCAACAGGTGGTATGGGTATGGGTATTGACCGTTTAGTTATGTTATTAACTGACTCTCAAACAATTCGTGATGTAATTGCATTCCCAACAATGAAAAAATTAGACAAATAGAACTAGACTAAAAGGGGCGCAGTGCTTTGCACTGCGCCCCTTTTTACACATATTTATATAAATTAAAGTTTAAAATATCTTCTTGTAAAATATTCGGCTAATGCTATTGAAAGAGCTGACATCATTATAATTTGGAAGGTTTCTTTCATAATTGTAAAATTACAAAGCCAAAACATTAAAGCAAAAGAACAGATTAAGATAGTAAAAAATAAATAATATTGTTCTTTTGTATAGCTTATTATGCTTGGTTTTTGAGGTTGTTTTGGTGCGGGATTAGCACTTTCTATTTTACGTTCAGCCATTAATCAAAATCCTTTATTACCTTGCTGTCCTTTTCAATTTTCACCATTTCGTTATCGCTATTCCAAGTAATTGAACCATTAATTTGGACATTGTGATAGTCGTAAGTGTTATTTATTATTTTAAGGGCATTGATATTTTTTTTCAAGAGTCTTTTAACTATTGTATCTAAAAGACTTGTGCTACCGGCGATTGTGCCGTTTGCATCAGTAGCTTTTTCACCGTCGTAAAAAACATCTTTGTTACAAAATTTCATTTGTTTTAAGTTGCTATCTGTAATTGGCAAACAGTCAGAAACCAATAATACTTTGCCTTCTGGCTTTGCTTTTAGAACCAAATTAATTGTATCGTCGTTCAAATGTACTCCGTCAGCGATAATTTCAGTATAAATATCATCATTAACGAGAGCAGACAAGGCTGTTGATTTGCTACGGTGAGAAATTCCACTCATTGCATTAAATAAATGAGTTGCACCCGTACAATATTCTAAATCTCCGCCAACACAATGTCCTGCTTGAACTTTAACACCTTTTGAAATCAAATATTTGCGTAATTCTGCATTTTTGTCCAATTCTGGTGCTAGAGTTACAATTTTAATCAAATCGTCTTCTATTTTTTTATAATTTTCGACAGTAACATCTAAAAACTGCCTTTCATCGTGAATACCTTTTTTAGCTGGATTTAAGAAAATACCTTCAATATGCACACCTAGTAATTCAGCCATATCATCAGTAATTTTAGCTTGAGCTTGTTTAAATACTTCAATTTGCCGTCTAACATTTTCAATAGTATCAGTTACTAAAGTTGGAAAAAATCCGCCAATTCCGTGTTGCAAAAGTTTTTTAGCCAATACTAAAACTTCATCTACCGAGCAAACTGAAAAATCCACCCCAAAAGCACCATGGAAATGTTGTTCAATCAATAAATTGCTTTGTCTTAAATCTTGCATTATTTTCCGAAAACCTTTGCTGCTTCTTCTCTATCGTCAAAATGAATTGTTTTGTCTTTTAGAATTTGATAATCTTCATGACCTTTACCAGCAATAATTACAACGTCATTTTCATTGCTAATATTCTTTAATAAAGCAATTGCACTACCTCTGTCTGGTTCAACTACCACTTTATCGGTATCTACAGACTTAAAACCTGCCATAATGTCAGCTATAATTTGATCTGGATTTTCACTTCTTGGGTTATCGCTTGTTACAACCACTTTATCAGAAAGTTCTTCCGCAATTGCAGCCATTTTAGGACGTTTTGTTGCATCTCTGTCACCTCCACAACCGAATAAGCAAATTAGATTTGCACCTTCTGGAGTAATTTCACGACCAGCCTTCAATACATTTTTCAATCCGTCTGGAGTGTGTGCATAATCTACGATTACCATTGGTTTTTTATGTACAATTTCAAATCTGCCTGCAACTCCTTTTACGTTTGCAAGTCCTTCAGCAGCGTCTTTTACATCAAATCCTTGAGTAATTGCAACGGTAAGCGCTGCAAGAACATTATAAACACTAAACATTCCGTTCATGTGAAGTTTTACAGAGAAACATTCGTTTTTTGTTTTTAGTGTAAAAGTTGCGCCATCTGTTGTAAATTCTACGTTTTGAGCCATTACATCAGCATCTTTTTTAATACCATAAGTTAAAACTCTTACACCACTTGGAACTACGCTCAAAAATCTTTCTGCATATTCATCATCAGCATTAATTACCGCAAATCCACCTTCCTTCAAGCCTTTAAACAAGATAGCCTTCGCTTCAAAATAATTATCCATTGTAATATGATAATCTAAGTGATCTTGAGTCAAGTTTGTAAGAACAGCACCTTTAAAATCACAATTGCCTACACGTCTTTGTTCTAGGGCATGAGAGCTAACCTCCATTGCAACATTATCAATATGGTTTTCATATTTTATTTGATGTAACAAGCGCTGTAACTCAGGCGCTTGTGGAGTTGTGTGTTTTGCCTCACGATAAAAGTCTTTAGAATTAAGTTTGTAACCCAATGTTCCAATTAAAGCACAGCGTTTTTCATCGTGTTCAAATATTTTTTGAATCAAGTGAGTTACAGTAGTTTTACCGTTTGTTCCAGTAACTCCAATTAAATTTATTGCTTTTGAAGGTGAATTATAAAAAGCATCAGCAACATCAGCAATTTGATGTCTTGTAGATTTAACAAGAATTTGAGGTAAATCGCTATCTAATTTTCTTTCTACCATCAAAGCCACAGCGCCCTTTTCTTCAGCCATTTTAGCGTATTCATGCCCGTCTGTATTTTCACCAACTAAACAAATAAATAAGTTACCCTCGTCTGTTGTTTTTGAATTGTATGAAAGCCCTGTTATTTCTACATTTTGGTAATTAATTTTTTCACAATCAAGATTTTTTACTAATGTATCTAAATCCATTTTATAACTCCTTTAATTTTAGTCTTTTATGTTTTCAGAACCTACTTTATCAGGTTTCAAGTTCAATATACGTGCAACTTGTAACGCAACCTCTTTAAAAATAGGTGCTGCGATTGTACTACCCCAAACTTCACCACCTTGAGCCGAGTCAACTGTAATGTAAATTAAAACTTGAGGGTCTGTCGCTGGGAAATAACCTACTGTTGAGGTATAATAATATTTTGTATAACCGCTACCGTCGTCTTTTGGTTTCTTAGAAGTACCTGTTTTGGCAGCAACGTTATATTTATCCATTTTAATTTGTGATTTTCCGTTATTAATACTTTTCATAAGTATTTCGGTAACATCTCTTGCCGTTTCTGGCTTTAATACTTGAGTATAGTGAATTTTGTTTTGTGCTTCCTCTTGAGTGTATTTGATTACGTGAGGAGTAATTCTAACCCCATTATTTGCAAGCGCAGAAATTGCATCTACCATTTGCATTGCAGTTACAGATGTACCATAACCGTAACCCATAGTTGCATGGTCTGATGTGTCCCATTTATTGGCTGGCTTTAACAAACCTCGAGATTCTCCAGGTAGGTCAATTCCTGTTTTTTCACCAAAACCGAACTTCTTCAACATATCGTAAAATTCTTTAGAAGTCATTAATTGAGCAACTTTTACAGAACCTACGTTACTTGAATGCTCAAACAGATAAACAAGCGAAATCATACCAGGATTCGGGCGTTTTTTATAATCATAGTTCTCAATTTCCCACCAACCAACTTTAATTTTACCTGTATCATTGATTTTTGTGTTTTTATTAAGTTTACCCAATTCCATTGCTGATGCAACAGTAATAATTTTAAATGTTGACCCAGGAGGGAATACATCTGTTAAAGTCCAATTCTTAATTTGATTATATGTCGCTTTTTTGTAATTGTTTGGGTCGTAATACGGATATACAGCGTAAGCTAAGATTTCACCTGTTCTGGGATTGGTGACAATTACTGTACCTCTCAACGCTTTTCTACTCTTTACAACCTTCAATAATTCCTGCTCACAAACATGTTGAATTGCAGTGTTGATAGTTAAAGTGACATCTTTCCCTTTCATAGGGCGAGTTGTCGCCAAGGGGTCTGTAGTAAAATCATAAATAATATCACCTTTAGGTGTTTTTTCTATTTGTGTATTACCTTCAATAAGCTCTAATCTATCTGCTGCCGTTAATTCAACACCTGCAGCAATATCCGCATCAAAGTTATAATATCCTAAAACATGCGCAGCCATTGCCCCTTGAGGATATACACGAATACTCCTTTTATCCATTGGAATTTCTCTTAAGTGCAACTTGGCAATCTCGTCATGAGTTTGTCTATCTACACCTTTTTTAAGAGAAATCATAATTGTTTTTTGCTTTAAACGCTTTACCAAAGTTGATTTGGGCATTTTTAAAATGGGTGCAAGCATATTTGCCAGTTCTTCTGGGGTATGCTCATAATCTGGAGTTCTAGCATAAATATCAAACAAAATCTTGTCCGATGCTAATTTAATGCCATTTCTATCGTAAATGTCACCACGCAAGACAAAACTTTGCGCACTACGTTGCTTTTTTGCTTTAATTCTTAGCTTTTTTAAATCAACCACTTGCAAAAAGAACAAGTGAATAATTAAAAGCACTGCAAACACAGCAAAAGCGATTTGCCAACAACCTAAGCGCCTATCAAAAGATTTGAATTTTTCATCGTTTGTAATTTTTCTACGTTCCAATGTCAAAACCCCTTATAACAATTGTATCATAAGGATAATTAAATATAAAAATCATTAAGAAAATTTACTTAAAAATTAATAGCCAATTGCCCAATTTAAAACTTTTTGATCTGCATCAGTTTTTGCAACACTTGCAGTATCAACTTCCGTAACTTCTATAACTTGTTTAGCCTTTGAAAGTAAGTTATTTTTTTGCATTGATTTATCAACGTTATTAAATGATTTTAGCCTGTCTAATTGATTTTCAAGTTCAGCATTTTCTTCATTAAAAACAACCGTCTCACGACTAATTTGATTTAATGTAATTTCATTTGCTGTCGCAAAATAATAACTAACAGTTGTAACTGCAATTAATACAATTAACATTATGCATAGTGTGAAATTCAATTTTCTGATTGCCATTTGTTTTTCTTCGTCCTCTTGTTCAAAGACACCTTCGATTACGGTTTCTTCTGGAAGTTCAAACTCATAGCTTTCAAGTTCATTAAATTCGTTATAATTCAAGTGCAAAATTTCTTGTTGCAATTTTTTAATTTCCTACCCGAGATTTCTAATACACATTCCCACATCTTCACATCATTATTACTTTTTAATGAACCTTGCCACTCTAAGTTTGGCACTTCTTGAAGGTGGGTTTATTTTTAATTCTTCTTCACTTGCAGTTATTGGTTTTTTGTTGATTAGTTCAAGTTTTGGGGGCTCACAAGTGCATATTAACTGTTCTTTGGGGCAGTGACACTTTGCCGAATAATATTTGAACTGCTCTTTTACAATTCTGTCTTCAAGTGAATGAAAACTTATTACACTTATTATAGCACCATAATCTAATAAATCCAACACATCATTCAAAGTATTTTTAATATTTTTTAACTCATTATTTACTTCAATTCTGATAGCCTGAAACACTCTTGTAGCAGGGTGTATACGACTCTTTACTGGTGGTGTTGCATCTTTAACAATTTGTGCTAGTTCTAAGGTTGTATCTATTGATTTTACATGCCTTTTGGCTACAATTGCTTTGGCAATTCTTTTAGAAAAATGTTCTTCTCCGTATTCACTAAAAATACGTACCAAATCCGCTTCGCTATACTCATTCACGACATCACGAGCGCTAAAATCAGCATCTTTATTAAATCTCATATCCAATGGCGCATCTTTTGTAAACGAAAAACCTCGTTCTTGTTTTGTTAGTTGATGGTACGAAGCGCCCAAATCAAAAAGGATTCCGCCAGTTATCTTCTTAATATTTAAGTCTTGTAAAACTTTCTTAATATTTGTGTACGAATCCTTTACTATTGTTAAGTTTTTGTAATCTTTTAACTTTTCACTTGAATAATTGATTGCATCATCATCAATGTCAAAAGAAATTAATCTTCCATCTGGTTGAATTCTTTGTAAGATTAATTCACTATGCCCCCCACCACCAAGCGTAGCGTCCACGTAAATTAAGCCGTTTTGACAATTTAAGGCGTCAACGGCTTCGTTTTTCATAACTGTATAATGATTAAATTCTTGCATACAAGAATTTTAACATAAATACAATTAGTGAGTATGTACTAATTCATCTAATACGCTTGGAATAATTACGCAAGCGGCATAAACGATAAATCCGAGAGTAAGTACTGAGAGTGTAAACATAGGTGAAGCTCCTGTTTATTTAACAATATATAAATTCCACATGTGGGCTATTTTTAAACTTATCCATTTGGAGTATAATACTTCGTGTTATGGAAAATAAAATTAGGGCTATGTTTACAAATCTGTGCTGTTCTAGATGCAAGACAGATTTTGATGAAAACTCAATAAAGGTAATTCGAGAAGAAGATTCTATGCTTGTTGTCAAACTTTTTTGTAACAAGTGTGGAAAAACTTTTGGCACCGCATTTTTAGGCGTATCTGATTTAGAAGACATTAGCGAAAAAGAAAAAACTAAAGTTGCACTAAGAATGAAAGAAGATTTACCGCCAATATCAAAAGACGACGTTCTTAATGCGCATGACTTTATTAAAAATTTAGACGAACATTGGGCTCAATACTTACCCGAAAAAGACTAATTTACATCCTTCATCAGGGAAATCGTTTCTGTCAGCTCTTGCTGTAAATAAGTCAATTGTTCACTAATGTATTGAGGTGTGTACATATAGCCTTCTGTTTGATATGGAAGATATTTGTTGTAAACCATTGCTTCGTTTCTTATGGCAACAACAGCTCTTGCTCTATTTGCAACGGTAATTAACGCATCATAAGCTGGATAAAAGCGTTCTGGTGCATCTTGATATTTTTTGCGTAAGTATTCTACATTATCATACAAATCGTTTGCTCGTGCAGCAAAAAGTTGTTCATTTTCTTCGTGTTCAATAGAGTAAAGCAGACGTTCAATATTCGGTAATAATTGATTTATGTCATTTGCAAATTGAGAAACTTTTTCTTTTTTCAAAATTACATTAACATAGGTTGGATTATCTCGAGGAACAGGTTTGTAGCCTTTTGATACGTTAAATGCATCAACGGATTTGAATTGAGGACGTGCAACTTGTGGAATATATCGTTGAAAGCGTTCTGTCAAATCTGGCAATTCGCCCCTATAACCTTTAATATCTTCACCTGTTGCAGCATCAATAACGCAATAACCTGCGTTTGCGCAAAAAATAAACATTGAAAATATTAACAAAATGATTTTCTTCATACCAAAATTATACTTAATTTTTGTAAAAAGTCATACATTATTAAGTTTATTTAGTATAATGGTTTTATGAAAATTTGTGTAATACCTATTGATAACAGACCCGTTTGCTATAACTTATTTAAAGACATTGCGGACATAGACGAAAGCCTAGAGCTTTTTATTCCAGAGCGAAAACTATTGGGTGATTTAACCAAGAGTGCGGATATAAAAGGGCTTTTTGAATGGTTAAAACAAGTTCCACAAGTTGATGCAATGGTTTTATCGCTTGATACAATTGCTTATGGCGGATTAATTCCATCAAGAAGATGTCCGGAAACTTTTGATGAAATTAAAGCAAGAGTTGAAGAATTGAAAGTAATTTTAAAAGAAAAACACTCTCAGATTTACGCTTTTTCAAGTATAATGCGAATTTCAAACAATAACGTAAATCAAGAAGAAAAAGAATATTGGAACAAATATGGCAAAAAGATTTTTGACTACTCTTATCAAACTCATAAATTAGGGTGCGAAAGCTGTATCGAGCGTTTAATCCCAGACAATATTTTAGATGATTATTTAAACACAAGAAAACGTAATTTTGAGATTAATAAATTATACCTTGAATGGCAAAAAGAAGGACTTTTCAACACTCTAGTATTTTCAAAAGATGACTGCGCTGAATACGGTTTTAATGTTCAAGAAGCTCAAGCGTTAGAAAAACTTGGCGGATTTACAAAAACAGGCGCAGATGAAATTTCTCTAACTCTTTTTGCAAGAGCAATACAAGGAAATTTGAAGGTTTGTGTTGAATTTACAGAACCTGAATATAAAAACTTGATTTCAAATTACGAAGATGTTTCTATTGAAAAATCTGTAATGGGGCAACTTTCACTTGCCAATATTGAGGTCGTAGAGCCTTCTCAAGCAGATTTAAAACTTATCGTAAATAATTTCAAAGAACATCAAGGCGAAATTGTTATGAAACGCCCAACCGAACCTTTTTCTGGCAACTTTAAGTTAGCCGACAACATAATGATTGCTGACGTTAGAAACGCAAATGGCGCAGATAATGCTTTTGTTGAATGTTTTATCAATTCAAAAATGAACGAAAAATTTTACGGATATTCAGCTTGGAATACCTCTGCCAATACTTTAGGCAGTTTGTTATGCGCAGGTAAAGTTAAATATTTAGCAAAAAAATACAACCATAAAGCCTTTCAAAAACTTGAGACAATAAGACTTTTAGATGATTGGGCATACCAAGCAAATGTAAGACAAACCTTAACAGAACCTTGTGAAATTGACATGAAGAATTTTGAAAAAAGGGTAGCAAACTTTGTAGGCGCAAATTTTAAGGTAAAATATTCTTATCCTTGGAATAGATTATTTGAAATTGAGGTCGGCATAGAATGAGTTTAATTACAATCATATTGCTTGCAATAGCACTTTCAATTGATGCATGCGTTGTATCTTTTGCACATGGACTTGTTTTACAAGATAAAAAGGTACGTAATTCATTAATGTTAGCTCTCTTTACAGGCGCAGCTCAAGGCATAATGCCAACTATCGGATATTTTTCAACTCAAATTATTTACAAATACGTAGCACCTGCAAGTAAATGGTTAGTTTTCGCAATATTTATGTATTTAGGTATAAAATTTATTCAAGAAGCATTTGAAAAAAATAAAGAAGTTCCGCTTTGTTTATCGTTTCAATGCTTGTTTATGATTGCAATTGCAACAAGTATTGATGCACTTGCAGCTGGCATTAGCATATCCTTGACAAAAACAGCTATTCTTGTTCCAGCATGCTTAATAGCTTGTACAACATTTTTGTTTGCTCTTGTCGGTTATTGGTCTGGCTGTTGTCTAAAAAGGTTTTCAACAAAGTATTTGGAAATCTTTGCAGGGATAATTTTAATCACATTGGCCTTAAAATCGTTATTCTAAATTGAATAGCTTTGTTACGTAACTTAGGACTATTGCCATTTCAGAAAATTCTATTATTATATTAATATGGCGCAACAAAAGAATTATTACGAAATTTTAGGGGTAGAACCAGACGCATCAATTGATGCGATTAAATCTGCATATAGAAAATTAGCCCGTAAATATCACCCTGACATTGCAGGTGAAAGTAGCGTTGAAAAGTTTAAAGAAGTAACTGAAGCTTACGAAACACTTTCTGATGAAACCAAAAGAAAGCGCTATGACATACTTTTAGGCATTTTTAATTACAACAAATCAACTGCAGACAGAGCAACTCAAAAAGAGGCAAAAAAGGCTTATCAACAAACAGCAAGGCAAGAAGAAGTTTTTAAAAGTGCTGAAAAACAGCAATCTTCAACTAAAAAAGAAGACACTAACAATTTTCAAAACATATTCAATGAATTTTTAGATGGCTTAAAAACAAAGCCACAACCGCAACAAAAACCAAAACAAAAAAACGAACATCGCCCAATAAACGGTTCAAACATCACGACTGATGTTGTAATCTCAATGCTTGAAGCGATGAGCGGAGTTTCAAAAACTGTCAATATTCTTTCGACTCAAGAATGTACAAACTGTCATGGCAGACCTTTTGCAAATGGCATGAATTGCCCTGTTTGCGACGGAAAAGGTGTTGTTTCACAACATAAAAAAATTACCGTAAAAATTCCTGCAAATGTTAAACCAAATTCTAAAATAAGAATTCCGTCAGAAGGTAACAAAGGCTCTTATGGTGGTAAAAACGGAGATTTATACTTAAATGTTGTCATAGAAAATAATTCTAATTTCAAATATGACGACTTAAATGTTTTATTTACTATTCCAATCACACCGCCTGAAGCGGTTTTAGGCACTACAATCAATGTTCCAACCTCATCAGGCAATGTTTCAATGAAAATTATGCCAAAAACTAACTCAGGACAAAAATATCGCCTTGCGGGTTTAGGTTTAACTAAAGGTGACAAAACTGGCGATATGATTGTAACAGTAAATATTGAAATTCCTAAAAATCTTTCGCAAGAAGAAATTAATCTATATCAAAGACTTCAAGAGCTTGCAACTGAACGTGACAAAGTTTAATTATAGATTATGAATTGCGTTTTCATCTTTGTTTTCTTCAACTTGTGCAACTTCTTTGTTTTCGGCTGATTTTTTCATTGTTTTTTTACCTTTATGCCATAAAACAACGAAGAATACGACAATTACAGCAGAAACAGCAAGAATGACAAGCTCTAAGTATTGTTTAACCCATTCTCCGCAAATCATTAAAACAACACTCACAAGGAAAAATCTTCCAGCTCTACCGAAGAAACTTGCAACGGTAAAGTGCCATACATTCATACCCAAAACACCACTTGCGATTGTAAATACCTTGTATGGAATTGGAGTAAAACCTGCGAAAAATACAGCAATTGAACCGTATTTATCATAAAGAGCTTCTACTTTTTCAAAATGTTCTGGATTTTTTCTAAAAATCCAATTGAATACAGGTCTACCACCGATATAACCAATTAAATAACCTATGATACCACCTAAAATCGACGCAATCGAACAAACTGTTGCATACCATAAGGCTTTTTCAGGTTTTGCAAGATCCATAATAATTAACAAAAAGTCTGGTGGTGGAACTAAAAAGAAACTTTCAATGAAGGAATTTAAGGCTAATCCCCAAGTTCCAAATTGTTGAAAATATTGTATCATTGCGTGAAAATCTAATAATTCGTGCATATTATTCCTCTATTAATTCATATAAAGTGCTTGCCTCTTGAATACTTACATTATTTTGAGGGATAATCAATACTTTTGCAACAACTGTTCTATTGTGATATTCAATCTTAATAATATCACCAACTTTAAGTTGTTTTGAAGGTTTTGCAGGATTTTCATTAACTAAAACTCTGCCCATATCAGAAACTTCATTTGCAACAGTTCTACGTTTTATAAGTCTTGAAACCTTTAAATACTTGTCTAATCTCAAAATTCGTACCCTTTCCGTAAAATATTAACATGAATATTTGCATTTTTCCATGATATATTATAAAATAGTAAATAAAAGGATAAAAAAATTTATGGATTCGACAGTCAGTACGATATTTAATTTATTTGTAATTTGCTTTTTATTATTATCGAATGCATTTTTTGTAGCATCAGAATTCTCAATGGTAAAGGTTCGAAAAACAAAAATGGAAGAACTTTCAAAAAATGGAAATTCTACCGCTGACGTTGCATTAGAGCAAATTAACGATTTGGACAAGTTTGTAGCCGCTGTTCAATTAGGTGTAACAATCTCAAGTATTGGTTTAGGTTGGGTTGGTGAAGCAACTTTAGCACATCTTATTGAACCCATTTTTGCCTTTTTGCCACATTTGGCGCAAGGTGTAGCAACTCACACTATTTCTATCTCAATAGCCTTTGCTTTAATCACTTTCTTGCACGTTGCTATTGGTGAATTAGTTCCAAAGTCAATCGCCTTACAATACACAGAAGCGACTGCTCTTTTTGTTGCAAGACCAATGAGCATAATTTCAACACTTTTTCACCCATTTATTTGGTTGTTAAACGGTTTTGGAAATTTGTTATTAAAAATGATGAGAATACCTCACCCAAAAAGCTCTTTGGCTCACTCAACAGAAGAATTAGACATGTTGGTTGATGCAAGTTACAAAGAAGGTGTTTTAAACGAAACCGAAAAGGAAATGTTGCATAATGCGTTCAAATTCTCTGATTTGACAGCAAAAGAAGTAATGATTCCACGTACAGACATGATTTGTATTCCAAAGGATATTACTCTTGATGAATTGAACAAACTTACAAGCGAAAATCAATATACTCGTTATCCAATTTATGAAGAAGATATCGACCATATTATCGGCTTCATTCACGTTAAAGACCTTTATTCATCTGCATTAAAAGGTGAAAAATTTGACATTGAAAAATTAAAACGCCCAATTTTGTTTGTTCCAGAAACAATTACAATGGACAATATCGTTTTAGAATTCAAAAAATGTCAAGGTCAAATGGCTATTGTATTTGATGAATACGGCGGAACAGCTGGTATTATTACACTAGAAGATGTTTTTGAAGAAATCTTTGGCGAAGTTCAAGACGAATTTGATGAAGTTGAAGAAGTTGACATTAAAGAAATTGGTGAAAACACATTTGAAGCTAATGGTATGCTTAGACTTGATGAAATGGCTGAATTCTTTGGTGAAGACGAAGAAGAATATGAAGAAGAAGATGTTGATACACTTGGTGGTGTAATTCTTAAATTATTAGGCAGAATTGCGCAAATGGACGATTCTGTAGAGTGGAAGAATTTGACACTACAAGTTAAAGGAATTGATGGCGTAAGGATTACAAAGGTTCTTGTAATTCGACATATTCCTGTAACAGTGGAACAAGGCGATAAACAAGAAAATTAAAATCCACCTTTTATGTTTGTTGTATAATTAACGAGTACACACAAACATAAAGGAAAAATTATAATGTTAAGAACAGGTATTGTAGGCTTACCAAACGTAGGAAAATCAACACTATTTAATGCTTTAACTAGTGCTAAAAACGCTCAAAGTGCAAACTATCCATTCTGTACGATTGAGCCTAATGTTGGTGTAGTTGCTGTTCCAGACGAAAGACTTTACAAACTTGAACCACTTGTTCATGCTGCAAAAGTTGTGCCAACTGCAATTGAATTCGTTGATATTGCAGGTCTTGTAAAAGGCGCAAGCAAAGGCGAAGGTCTTGGAAACCAATTCTTAGCAAATATTAGAGAAACAGACGCTATCATTCAAGTAGTAAGATGTTTTGACGATCCTAATACAATTCACGTATCGGGTAAAGTTAATCCACTAGATGATATTGAAATTATCAACACAGAGCTTGCTCTTGCTGATATGGCATCACTTGAAAAGAGAATTGCAAAAACTTCTAAAGTCGCAAACTCTGGTGATAAACAAGCCAAAATGGAAGTTAAAGTAATGCAAACTCTTTACGACAAACTTTCAGAAGCATCTTTCATCAACATCAACGATTTATTCGAAGATGAAGACGAATTAAAATTTGCAAGCCAAACTCAATTAATGAGTATCAAGCCTGTAATCTACGCAGCCAATGTTTCAGAAACAGACGTTGTAAATGGCAATGAATACACCAAACAAGTTGGCGAATATGCAAAACAACACGGTGCTGAAATGGTTATTATTTCTGCAAAAATAGAAGAAGAACTTGCAGAATTATCAAACGAAGAAGCAAAAGAATATTTAGCAGAACTTGGTATCACAAGCTCTGGTATTGAAAAAATGATTCAATCAGTTTACCATTTATTGAACCTTAGAACATACATTACAGCTGGTGAAATCGAAGTTAAGGCTTGGACAATTACTGCAGGCACAAAAGCTCCTCAAGCCGCTGGTGTAATTCATACAGACTTTGAAAAAGGTTTCATTCGAGCAGAAGTTATTTCTTATGATGACTTTTTAGCTTGCAACGGCTCTTACGCAATGGCAAAAGAAAAAGGTGTAATGAGACTTGAAGGTAAAGACTACGTTGTTCAAGACGGTGACATCATGCACTTTAGGTTTGCTAACTAAGTTTAACACGAAAAAGGCGGTCTTGAATTTCATTCAAGACCGCCTTTTTATATGTTTATTACTTTATATTACTTGCAGGTTATATTTGAATTCTTAACCGTATTGCAATGTAAATATTCGGCATTTCCATTTTTTACAATCCAAGAAGTGTAATTGGTTACATTTGAATCATTTTCAGAGCCGTTCATCAAAAGTCCACTTTCTCCAAACCCTATTAAAAAGCCATCAACTCCCAAAGTTTGATATCCACCTTTACCGTCAATGTCAATATATGCAATATTACCACCAAATAAGATTGTTGAACCATCATTAAATGTTGCAGCAACTCCTTGATTTGGAATTCCAGTTGAAACCCCAGAACCTCGTCGTTTATAACCAAGTGGAGCACAGTTTGATGCATTAGCAGTGGTACAAGTTAGCTTAGTTTGCATAAACTCTAAAATTCGTGGACCATAAGAATTTGTAGTCCATTCATCATCATATTTTTTTAGTGCGATTTTATAGGCTTGATCAACATCAGCGACCATTGTTTGAACTTTTGCAACTCTTTCTTGATCACCAATATTTTTGTTTAAATTTGGAATTGTAATCGCCGCAACAACGCCAATGATACCCATTACCATAAGTATCTCAGCAAGTGTGAAGGCAACAGATTTTTTATTTTGAAACATTTTCATAAGCTATCCTCATAATTTGTAACATTATTCAGTTTAACGTATTTTTTTAGGTTTTTCAAGTGCCTTACTAAGCTGGAACTCGCTCAATACTCGGCTCTAAATGAATTGAAACCTCAGTATTACCAATAGTTTCACTTAATCTTCGCTCAATTTTATCACAAAGAATATGGCTATTTTCGATAGTCATATTTTTATTTGCTTCTATTACAAGTTCAATATTCTTTTTTATGCCCGATTTTCTTGTTTTTAGGGTTTTAATCGTAATCAATTCCGAACCGTCAATAAAACTATCTACAATTTGTTCAATCTTTTCAACCTCTTTTTCGCTCAAGGATTTGTCAACAAGATTGTTTTTCGCTTGATTACAAATTTTTAACCCTGCAACTAGGATAATTGTTGCAACAACTAAAGCTATAATTGGGTCTAAAATATGAATATCCGTAATTTTGATTAAAACCAAACCTAAACATACACCTGCTGAAGAAAGAATATCTGTTCTTAAGTGTTCAGCATCAGCATAAACCGCAATAGAACTTGTTTTTTTAGCAACATGAAATAAGTACCAACTTATAAAACAGTTGATTACAGCCGAAAGTGCCATTACGTAAATACCAATATCTACACTAATTTCAACATTTGAATGAAATACAATCTTTTTAACCGCTTCGTATGCAATATAAAGTGCAGCAAAAACAATTAGCCACCCCTCAATAAAACCTGACAAATCTTCATATTTTCCATGCCCGTAAGAATGATCCTCATCTGCGGGTTTTGCCGATTTTATTACTGAAAAATACGCAATAAAAGAAGCTAACAGGTCTGAAAAAGAATGTATTGCTTCTGAAATAATCCCGATACTTCCTGACACAATCCCTGCAACAATTTTCATAGCAATAAGAACACAATTTGAAAAAATTGAAATTGTTGTTGCAAGTTTTTTAGCTTTATCGTTTTTTGATATTTCCATAGTTATATTATAATGCAAAAATTACTCATTAAAATCTAGTATAGAACCTTCCTGTGGTTCTGTATCTCCAGAATATTTATTTGTAATTTTTGACTTTGCCTTTAATGCTTTTAGTTTTAAAGCTGTATCGTCTTTTAAATCTTTTACAGTTGAAATATTTTCCATTTCTTGTTTTTGAATATCCTCTACAATTTTTCTCAAAGTAGATTGCTCAAAATCTGTTAAATCAAAAGAATTTTTGACAATATTAATTTTGCTAATCAATTGTGCTTTGTGAGTTTCTCTTGATAAAGCCTCGTCGTAATTTTCTTTTTCTATAAATTTTTTAACTTCAACAGAGGTCGCTAAAACCTGTTTGTATAACATTTTTAATTGGTCAAATTGCTTAGTCATAATTAACCTTCGTAATCCGAAACCCCTGAACTTAATTGGGCACGTTGGCTATTTGCGATTGCAATTGCCTGCTTCCAAGTTGCACGCAAATCTACTAGATGTCTCAATACTTCATCAATTTTAGACTCGTCTTTTTTTATATTCGCCATAACCAAAGTATTATAAAAATATTGATATAAAGCCTTTATTCTTACTGCAAACTCCCCACCCTTTTCTTCATCTACTGTATTGATGAATTCTTCAATAATTTCTTCACAACTCATTATGTTATTGTGAATCTCAGCAATATTATTGTCCTTCATCGCAATTTTTGCTTTATTTAAAAACTGAATAGCTCCGTCATACAGCAAAATTAAAATTTTTTCTGGAGATGCTGTCTCAACTTCATTTTTTTGATATGTCTTTAAATATGGATTCATAAAAACCTCTAAATTGTACCTCTTTAAATATTTTTATTAACTAAAATTCCAGAATTATAATCCAGCTTATTAACCATGTTAACAAAATCTTCCGCATCAATAATCTCAACAGTCTTATTAGTTACTATATTATATAATTCAATATTATTCAAGTTATTATTAATACGTATTGTTATATTTTCAGGATCTTTTATTACTGGTGCTTTATAGCGTTTAAAACGTTTTTTTCTAGCTATACCATCATTGAAAATTTCATCTTGATTTACTGAAAAACCTTTTGCTTCTTCCTCTTGGTTTTCATCTTCGTTATCATCATCGTCATCTTTTTGAAAACCATCTTCAAAAAATTGATTTTTTTCTTTTTCTTCGTCTGTATTATTATCAATCTTTTTATTTAAAGCTCTGTCAATTTTGCCAACAACCTTTTCACCAGCATTTAAAACCGCCTGCTCAGTACTCGCTGTCATTTGCGCTGAAGTTATATCCTTGGGTAGTCCCAAACTCGACATTGAAAATCCATCTACGCTCATTTTCTTCCTTTTATATATTTATATAATAAACTTGCCTTTATTTATATTATAATATATAATGTATAAAAAAGAATACTTAATGGAGAGTATTTTGAAAAAAAATTTATTAAACAATTTCATAGAAAAGCTAAAAGAGTTTCCTCTTTGGATTAAACAGGTAATCTTCTTACATTTGTACGAAGACCTACAATCATTGCTTTCTGAAGACTTTATCAACAGAAAAGAAGAAGACCTTTTACATTTGTACGTTCCTATTCTTTCTTATGTTGGTAAATCTGAATTAGAAGAACGTCAAAAAGGTTTCGAGCCAAATATGTACTTGTTTATGGAAGATTTAGACGAAGGTCTTTCTATCATGGAAATTGCGTTGAACCGTTTTTGGACTCTTGAAGAAGTTTGTAAATTATTCATGACTGCAATGGATGCAGATATGATTAAAGCGCCTGTTCCTGTAAAAATCGTTGCAATGGCTGGTTTTATGTCAGGTAGATTTAGAACAGGTGAATATTTCAAACGTGTTGGCAAAATTAACGTTGACCAATTAGAAATGACTATCAGAAAACAAAAAGAACTTACTGCTGCTGGTCAAAAATCTAAGATTGCTCAAGTTATGATTGACTTAGGTTACATTACAGAAAAAGATACAGCATCTTTAATCACTATCAAAGAAGAAGCTAGAAAAAGATTTATTTTAGATACTTCTATCATTCCAGAAGGTGTTACTGCTAACGAAAGCAAATACGTTGCTGAAATTGAAGAATTAAAAAAACAAAACATGCTTTTAAAAGCTAAATTAGCTAAGTTATTATCAATGTTTAAGAAAAATTAATGTACCCAGATAGCTACATACCACAAAGATTAGTAAAATATTTTAGAGATGGACTTGTTGAACAAGAACATTTAGGCTTTGTAGTTTCTTCTGGATTTGAATTTGGCGAAACTTTTGGCTATCCGTTTTATTTACGTTCTTGCGCAAAACCTATCCAAGCATCTTTGATACTTGATTATGACTTAGATTTTACAGAAGAAGAAATTGCAATTTGTTGCGCTTCTCATGCGGGAGAGAAGTGTCACGTTGAACTTGCAAAACACCTATTAAATAAAATTGGTGTTGATGAAAGCAAGTTGAGATGTGGTATTCATAAACCTATTTCAAAAACAGCCTTAGAAGAAATGATTAAAAATGGTGAAGAACCTAATATTTTCCAAAATAATTGCGTTGGTAAACACATTATGATGTTAGCCATTTGCAAAAAAAATGGTTGGGATTTAGACACCTATGACCAACTAGAACACCCGCTTCAACAAGAAATTAAAAATAGAATTTATGATTTTTGTGAAATTGAAGAAGACTATCCAATTACAAAAGACGGCTGTGGAGTCCCAATTTGTTCAATGCCATTAGAAAATATGCTAAAGGGATACTTAAACTTATTTACATCAGAAAAATACAAAAAAATTCGCAATGCCTTTCGCAATCACCCGTATATCATTGGTGGTGAAGACAGATTAGACACAAAAATTATGCAAGGTTCTGATAATTTAGTCGCAAAAGTTGGTGCTGGCGGACTTTGTATTGTAGTAAACCTAGAAGAAGCTGACGGAATTTTAATTAAGATTTTAGATTGCGATATGCAAGCTCGTGAGATTACAACTCTTAGCATGCTGAAGAAAATGAATTGGGCAAATATTCCGTTCGACCACGAAGTTAAAACACTTCACGGAGATATTCTTGGTGAAAAGAAATTTGTAGGAATTTAAAAATAATAAAAAATGGCGTTTTTGAGTTTTACTCAAAAACGCCATTTTAAATAAGTTTATTGATTACATGTGTTCAGGAGCCGATACGGCTAAAATTCCTAAACCTTGTTCTAAAACTAATTTAACAGCACAAACAAGAGATAAACGAGCAAGAGTAGTTTGTTTGTCGTCAGTAATTACTCTTGTTGCATTGTAGAATGAGTGAAATTCGCTTGCAAGCTCTTGAACATATCTACAAATTGTGTAAACTGTTCTGTTTTTGGCTGAGTTTACGATTGTAGATTTGAATTCTTCAAGTTTCAAGATTAATTTTTTTGCACTATCAATATCATTTTCAATTAAAGTTTTGTCAAATTTATTGATTAAATTATCTAATTCATCTTTAGTCAAAGGTGCTTTTATTGTTTCACCAGTTTGAGTATCTTTTCTGTCATTAACAGCATTTCTTAATATTGAGCAAGCTCTTGCATGTGCGTATTGAACGTAAAATACAGGGTTTTCATCTGTTGATTTTTTTGCAAGTTCAATATCAAAATCTAGAGTATTATCAATATCTCTCATACACATCCAAAAACGAGTTGCATCAACACCAACTTCTTCTATCAAATCGTCTAACGTAATCATATTTTTACGTTTTCCCATTCTTGTTTGTTCGCCATTGATAACAAGATTTACTAGTTGACCTAAAAGCACTTCAAGTTTATTTGGATCATAACCTAAAGCCTCAATAGAAGCCTTAACACGGGCTACATAACCGTGGTGGTCTGCACCCCAAATATTAATTAATCTATCAAAACCTCTGTCTAATTTGTCCTTGTGATAAGCAATATCCGCAGTTAGGTATGTATTTGAACCATCTGCTTTTTTTATAACTCTATCTTCATCATCACCGTATTCAGAAGATTTAAACCAAATTGCACCTTCTTTTTCATACAATTTGCCACTTTCTTCTAACTTTTTGTAAGATTCTTCTACTTTACCAGATTGATGAAGTGTTAATTCTGAATAAAATTTATCAAAATGAACTCTAAAGTTATCTAACAATGCCCTTTGCAAGCGTTCCATTTCAGCTTTTGCAAAATCACAAAAAACTTGTAAATCAATTTTATCAATATCTTTGTTAACACTTTCAACTAATACTTTGTTCTCTTCTAAGAATTTTTTAGCAACAGGCACTAAATAATCTCCAGGGTAGAAATTCTTTCTTTCTATTTCATCCGTTGGAAAATCAACATTTTCACCTAATTCCTGTTTAATTCTAATTTTTAAAGAATTACCTAATTTTTGGATTTGAGAACCTGCATCATTAATATAAAATTCTTGGTAAACATCATGTCCATAAAATTTTAAAAGATTTGCTAATGCGCTACCCATTGCAGCCCAACGACCATGTCCGATATGAAAAGGACCTGTTGGATTTGCTGAAACATATTCTAAATTAATTTTTTCAGCTTTTATATTTTTAGGTTTGCCGTAATTTTCTTTTTCTTTAAAAATTTCTTCAATAGCGTTAGCTAAAAGCTCTTTACCAGTTTTGAAGTTTATAAAACCACCCATTACTGATACTTCATAACCTTCATTCTTTAAGTTTTCTACAATCACGTTCGCAATTTGAGGTGGCGCAATTCTTGCACTTCTTGCTAATGATGAAACATTAATTGCAAAATCTCCAAATTCTGGATTTTTTGGCTTTTCAACATTTAACGAGCCTGTAGTATATTCAGTCATTTGACCAAGTTTACCAGCTTTAATCGCTGTATCAATAGCATTTTCAACTTTGTTTAGATATAAATCTTTTAGCATATAATTCCTCTTTTCAAAAAAAAATCTTAATAAAATTATTATAAACTAAAAAAAATATTTAGGATATAATAAAACTATGATTGATATTCAAACAACCGTAGATAGAATACGTGAAATCCTAGCCGACGAAACCACCGCTCAATTAGCTGAAGAATTGAACGGATTTCACGCTGCCGATTTAGCTGATATTTTTCAAGAATTAAAGCCAGAAGAGCGTTTGGAATGTTTCAATCTTATTGACGAAGATAAAGCTGCCGAAATGATTGAATATCTTCCACCAAATTTGCAAGTTGAAATTTTGGGAGATATTGACACAGATTTAGCTGCAAGAATTATCCAAAACTTACCACATGATGCCGCAGCCGACGTTTTGGGTGATATGGAAGAAGATGATACTGAAGCATATTTAGATTCTTTACCTAAAAAGTTTTCTTCTGAAGTTCGTGAATTGATGAACTACGATGAAGATACAGCTGGTGGTATGATGACACCGTTATTTATGGTTGTAACCCAAGAAATGACGGTAAAAGAAGTTTTAGACTATATTAGAGAAAAAGCGGAAGAAGACAACATCGACTTGTATTACGTTTACGTTACTGATAATCAAGATCACTTGTTGGGTGTTTTATCGTTAAGAACTCTTTTAACTTCATCATTTAAAACAAAAGTTAAAGACATAATGAATGCGGACATTGTAAAACTTCACATTGATGATTATAGAGACACCATTTCTGACGTATTTATGAAATACCAATTTGACTCTTTGCCTGTCGTAGACCAATATAATCACCTTAGAGGTATTGTAACTTGGGACGATGCACAAGATGCATTGGAAGAAGAAACCACAGAAGAAATTTATGCATCATCTGGTATTTCAACAGGTAGCATTGACGAGGACGAAATCCTTGAAGGTAGCGTATTTACATCAATGAAAGCACGCACACCATGGCTTTTTGTAACATTAATTGGTGAGCTAATCGCAGTTAATGTCGTTAATTGTTTTGACCATACATTAAAGGCTTTGCCAATTGTAGCTATCTTTATTCCACTACTTGCAGGTTTGGCAGGTAACATCGGCACTCAAAGTATTACACTTATTGTACGTGGTTTGTCAACAGGTCAAATCACAACTGGCTCAATGATTAAACACATTTTAAGAGAAAGTTTCATTGGTTTATTGATTGGTGCATTTTTTGGCGTTTTAGTAACCCTATTTACTTGGGGTTGGCAACAAAACTTTGAACTTGGTTTCATCGTAGGTATCGCAATGGCAATAAACATGGCACTTGCAACCTTAATCGGCACATTAACTCCATTTACAATGAAAAAAATGAATATTGACCCAGCTGTAGCGTCAGGTCCAGTAATTGCAACTGCAATTGATGTTTTAGGACTTGCTGTTTATTTTGCATTGGCATCAATTTTAGTCTTAAAAATGATTTAGTCAAATCAGATTTTGCATAGTCTGAAGCGAAGCATAACGCCTAAGTAGCAATAACATAACGAACGACAACGAAGTGAAATGAGCGACTTGTCTGAGTGAAGCAATAATCTAAAATAATAATTAATAATCTTTTGAGGGAAAAAACAAAGTTTTATAAAAAAAAGCCACTTCATAGGTGGCTTGGAAAATTTGTATATAGGACTCTGCCGAATAAACGATTAATAATCGTTTATGAGAGGGGAAATAAGGCGAATTTTCGGTAGGGTGGAGTCGAACGAAGTGAGCGAACCCGTAAGGTGTCGGTCAGACGTTACTTTGCTGACACCCCGAATAATTCGTTACAACTTTTGCAAAAAAAAGCCACCTTATAGGTGGCTTGGAAAATTTGTATATAGGGAAGGAAATAAGGAAATTTATTATAAAACTTGTTTATGCAACATTGATGAATAAGTATTCTTTCTTTTCTTCTTCTTTTTTAGAATAATCATATACATCGCCGTTGTAGAAAGGATTTGAGCCTTCTTTATCTTTATCTGTTGAAGCAATTGAAATTACATCTGCAGTTTTTGAAGATTTTGTTGATTCTGCAGCTTTTGTTTTTAAGAATTTAATTGCTGTTTCTAAATTGTGATTTAAAGTAACTTGTAAGCCTGCACCTGACATTGCAACTTGTCTTGCAGTCATAGCGTCAATTTGACCATTGTATAAATCAACATCAACACCTTTAACTTGATTAGCAGTAGCTTTTGCTTCAGCGTTAGCTAAGATGTTTCTTGTTGCTGATTTTAAACTTTGAGCATCAATTCCTTGATAATATTGTTGAACATAAGATACATTTAAAGCCATATTCCACATTTCCCTTACTACTAATTTGTTTTCCCTTACATTTTATATATCGGCTCAATCACATGAAAACTTTAGAGTTTTGAGTTATGTTGTTACATTTGTTTACAATTTTATTAAAGTATATAAAAATTCTAAAGCGCCAAGTTTATAAAATAAACTTGGCGCTTTTCATTATCTCTTAATTTTTTCCTTAAATTTAGTCTACGATTTGGATTCTGTTATCAGCTTTAACTTCGATTGGTTGACCTGCTTGAGTCATTCTTTTTAATTTAGCCATAACCATTTTATCTTTATCGTCTTCAAAAGTTTGTTCAACTTTGTCCATACAGCTTAGCATAGAGAAGCCGTCACGACCGTTAGCATAGTATGTATCCAATGCAACTTTAAATGTTTTATCTTCTTTTGGATTGTTAATATCTAATGCTTGTTTGTTACCGTTTTTATCAACAAAATCAGCTGAAAGCAATTCACCTGCTTTGTTCATTTTATAGTTTAAACCTGAAACTTGTAAGATACCAGGTTTTGTACCTGCGCTAACTAATGAATGAGCGCCAAATTTTAAAGCATCAACTAAAGTTTTTTCACTTAATGGAGCAACCACCATACCGTTTTTGAATGGAACAATACTTGATACGTCTCTTGAAGTGATAGCACCAGCTTCAAATGTGTTTCTTAAGTTAGCTGAACCTAAAATTGCAATTTCTGCGCCTGTTGCTTCTTTCATTGCATCTGCAACAAAGTCTGCGTGTGGGTTTTCTGCACCTAATCTGTTTGCTGGTTCTGGCTCAGCTGCTTTAACTGTACCAACCATTTCAGGTTTACCTAAAACTTTTTCTGAGAAGTATTTCATGATTAAGTTTCTTCTGAAACCTTTTGTTGGAGTTACGTTGTTTTGAACTTTTGTAATAACACCGTTTTCATCAAATTCTAAGTTTAAAACACCAATGTTGTCAGCATCTTTGCCAGCTTGTGTAATAACAACAGGATTACCGTCTTTACCGTATAACAAGTTTTCGCCTTCTTTTACGTCTTTGATTAATTCGTGAGAGTGACCGCCTAAGATTACATCAATACCAGAAGTTTCTTGAGCTAATCTTTTTTCGTTAGCGTTGCCTGCGTGAGAAATAACGATAACTTTATTTACGCCTTGTTCTTGTAATTTGTTTACTTCTTCTTGAACATCTTTGATTGTTTTGTCAAAATCATCTACTTTGAAATCTTTGTAGTTGTCTGGTTTTGCTACACGAGTGAATAAATCTGGTGGTAATAAACCGATAATGCCATATCTTTCACCATCTTTTTCTTGAATATAAGATTTTTCAATTCTTTTACTTAATGGATTTTTTTCGTCAATTTTAACATTTAGACCTAACATTTTGTAGTTTTTATCTTTTGTTAAATCATATAATTGTTTAGAATCGCCGTCACATTCATGGTTACCAACAGCAGTTGCAGTAACACCAATCATTTCTAAAAATTTAGATGCAATTACGTTTGGTTTTGAGCTTTCGCCTAACATAATATCACCAGAAGACAATTTTAATTTAGTTGTTTTTTCAGACGGAACAAATTGGTCAAATGCCTTTGACATGTTGTAAACCTTTTCCATCTTCATTGTTTGTCCGTGCAAGTCGTTAACATAAAAAATGCTTGTTTTTGTTGTCTTTGGAGCAATTGAATTTGCACTGATTGGATTAATCATGAATATAATAACCTTATTTACCTACATATACATGAACGTATCGACAAAGCATTTTTTGCTAGTATTTCTTACGATTGTTACAAAAAGTTTACAAACTTTAAGCATGCTCAACATGAGAATTTGCAAGCATTTTAGGCTGATAAAATTTGTAAGGTTACCCTTAAAAATTCTTCTGAATTATTAACATCATGCCCCTTAGAAATTGCACGTTTTATTGCTGACAAAATTTCATTTTCTTCATAACCAAGAGACAACAAAATATTTTGTACGTCTTCTGTTTGAGGTGGAATTTCAGCAGAAATAGAAGATTTTTTCAATTCTGGTTGTAAATTTATAAATTTGTCTTTTAATTCAATAACAATTTTTTGTGCTAATTTTGCACCGACACCTTTTGCTCTTGTTAATTCTTTTGAATTTTCGTTGATTACAAAATAAATTAAATCGCTAATTTCAAACTCGTTAAGCAGTGTCAAAGCCATTTTTACACCAACACCAGAAACAGAAGTTAACACTCTAAAAATGTCACGAGCTTCTTTAGAAAGAAATCCGCAAAGAAGCATTGCGTCTTCTCTATGAATTAAGACTGTAAAAATCCTAACATCATCATTTACATTTTTTTTATCATAATCAGACGCTACAACTTCAGCTCTGTAACCAATTCCGTTTACATCAACCGTAAAGTAGCACCCTTTTGAATTTTGAGTTTTATATGCTAAATTTCCCGATATATAATCAAACATAAAAAATCCTTCTTTAAATCTATAGCATTTTCATATAATTATAATACAATAAAATTATGCAAGGATTATTAATAGAACGAATTAAAACATATTTTAGACAAGTTCGGGAAAAAATGTCTACATTTGACGCATATTTTACTCGAGGCGGAGAATTATATAACGAAAAAAAATATAATTTAGCTGTTGAATT
Organism: Candidatus Melainabacteria bacterium; assembly: GCA_003258725.1. Lineage (GTDB taxonomy): Bacteria > Cyanobacteriota > Vampirovibrionia > Gastranaerophilales > Gastranaerophilaceae > UBA6984. The sequence continues at coordinate 40,317 of QHMG01000005.1, read as the reverse complement.
TTTCAAAATTGCCCTAAAACAAAGTAATGCTGAAAATTATGCTTACTACAATTTAGCACTTGCATATCAACAACTTGAACTAGATGATAAAGCATTAGAAAATTACAAAATATTTTTAGAAAGCTATCCTACCGACCAAAATTCGTTGTATAACGTAGCTTTGATTCATTACAAAAGAAAAGAATTTGAAGATGCTATAAAATATTTTGTAGAAAGTTTTAAATACAAACAAGATGAAGCAAATGTAAAAGCACTTGCTGAAACATACATGCAAATTGGCGATATCGAAAAAGCATCAGAATTAGCAGACTACATATTTAATTCAGACTGCAACAAAAAGTATGCAATGCTTGTTGCTAAAGTTTTTGAGGCAAAAGAACACCTTGCAAATGATTTTTCATTAACTCAGAAAGCTCTTGATATTTATTTAAAATTATTAGAACTTCAACCTGGAAATTTTGATGCAGCACTTGCCGCATCTGTCGCTTATTCAAAAATGGGCGATTGGGAAAACGCAATCATTTATTGTAACTTAGCAATTGAATTAAAACCAAAATCTTATGATGCAAATTCTCAAATGGGACTTGTTTTATATTGCTCTGATAACATGCCGGAATGTATTGCATACTATGAAAGAGCAATGAAAATCAAAAAAGATTACAAAATACATTTAAACCTAGCTTACGCTTATGAAAAAGCCGGAAAAATTGATGATGCAATTCAATTATTCAAAGAAACTTTGACAAAATTTACTAACTTTCCACAAAAAGATGAGGTTAGAAAGCATGTTCGCCAATTAATGGAAAAAGAAAAAGTAAATTAAGTATATTTATGATATATTTTAATTGGGTATTAAAGAAAGAAGGAAAAAGATTATGAAAACACTTTCACCATTACAACAAGAAAGATTAAAATATCAACCAAAACTTCCTGAAAGCCTAAAAGCAGGCATCAACAAGTTAATTTGCGTTGAAAAAGAAAAAACAGAAGCCGTAAAAGATAAAGAACAAATCAAAGAATTGTTCGCAAAAACTTACGGTCAAGCAATCGTAGAATTTGCTGTCGGAAACGAAGAAAAAGTATCAGGCGTTAAAAACGTAGGTGTTATTTTATCAGGTGGTCAAGCTCCTGGTGGACACAACGTTATCGCTGGTTTATATGACGCATTAAAACAAGCTAACAAAGAAAATAAATTATATGGTTTCTTAGGTGGTCCGTCTGGTATCATCGACGGCAAATACGTTGAATTTGATGACAAATTCATTGATTCTTACAGAAACACAGGTGGTTTTGATATCATCGGTTCTGGTAGAACAAAATTAGAAACAGAAGAACAATTCAAAAAATCGTTAGAAGTTTGTAAAAAATTGAACATTTCTGCTGTTGTTATCATCGGTGGTGACGACTCTAATACAAACGCTGCATTACTTGCAGAATGGTTCGTTAAACACAATACTGGTATTCAAGTAATCGGTTGTCCTAAAACAATTGACGGTGACTTGAAAAACGACCAAATTGAAGTTTCTTTCGGTTTTGATACAGCTACAAAAACTTACGCTGAATTAATCGGTAACATTCAAAGAGACGCAAATTCAGCTAAAAAGTATTGGCACTTCATTAAAATCATGGGTAGAAGCGCATCTCACGTTGCTGTTGAAGCTGCATTGCAAACTCAACCAAACATCTGCTTAGTTTCAGAAGAAGTTGAAGAAAAGAAAATGTCATTAAACCAAATCGTTGAAGACATGTGCAAAATCATTTGCAAACGTGCTGAAAATGGTAAAAACTTCGGTATTGTAATCGTTCCAGAAGGTTTAATTGAATTCATTCCAGAAATGAAAGATTTGATTTCTAGCTTGAACGACTTAACTCACGAATTAGAATCTGATGAAACATATCAAAATGTTCGTTCTGAAGAAAAATTCAAAATTATCGCTTCAAAATTAGATGAAAATAATGCAAAATTATTCTTGAGCTTACCTGCTTTAATCAAAGCTCAATTATTAATGGACAGAGACCCTCATGGTAATGTTCAAGTTTCTAGAATTGAAACTGAAAAATTATTAATTGAAATGATTAGAACTAGATTAAATGAATTAAAAGATGAAGGCGTTTATGTTGGTAAATTCTCAGACCAAGCTCACTTCTTTGGTTATGAAGGACGTTGCGCATTCCCTTCAAACTTTGATGCTGATTACTGCTACTCATTAGGTTTCAACGCTTTTGCTCTAATCAACTTTGGTCTAACTGGTTATTTATCATCAGTTAAAAACTTGATTAAACCTGCTAAAGAATGGGTTGCTGGTGGTGTTCCTCTAACTATGATGATGAATATGGAAAAACGTCACGGTGAAATGAAACCTGTTATCCAAAAAGCGTTAATCAAATTAGACGGCAAAGTGTTCAAAGAATTAGAAGCAATGAGAGAAGAATGGGCAATGAATGACCGTTACTTATTCCCTGGTGCTATCCAATACTTTGGACCTTCAGAAGTTTGTGACTTAACAACAGTTACTTTGCAAATTGAACATGCGTAATTTAAGATAAACAAAAAGGCGGTCAGTCCATATTGGACTGACCGCCTTTTTCTAATTATTTTTATAATATAAGTTTATTCTTTTTGTGTTGTTCTTGCATTTCTTCAAGCATCTTTTTATCTGTTGGAGATAAGAATCTTTCAACATATTTTAATTTTTGGTTATTTTTAGCGTTTGAATGTTGAACTAAATATTTCAAAATATCAGTCTTAAAGCTACTATACATCATATTTTTCAATGATGTAGCATCTGTAGTTTCAACCATTTCACCAATTGCTTGAGCACGTTCTCTAGTATTCAATTGCTTAAATACTTCTTTCTTTTCAGCAATTGATTTTTCTTTAAATTCTTTTGTTGAAATTGCCTTTAAAATACTTACATTTGAAAAATTAGTACGAGCCTTAACTTGTTGACCGCTACTTTGTGCAACTGTTTGAGTATTTTTTGCTGGTTGTTGAGCTTGAGATTTAGCTTTTTCGGTTTCAGCTTGAGCTGTTTTTGCACGTTCTGTTTCTGCCTTCTTAGCTTCTGCTATTTCTTTATCTCGTTGAGCTTGTTCTTCGTAACGAGTTTTAGCTTCTTCCAAGGCTTGTTTTGTTTTATCAGAGCCTTGTTCTTTTAACATCTTAACAATATCTTCAACATTGTCAGGATCTAATTCATAGGCGTGGTTTGCTAAATTTGTCATTGCATCTTCATTACCTGAATCAACAGTTCTTTGTGCGATTTCTTGTTGAATTTTTGCATTTTCATACATTTGAACAAAATCAGCATTTGTAATGTTATAAATATCATCAACATCATGCTTACGACCTAAATCATCTGCCATTAATTGGTTTTCTTCTTGATACTTATGGCCTTGTTTACCTTGTTCACTTAAGTATGCCTTTCTTGCATCTTCAGATAATTCTTCAAAACCTTTATAACGTTCAGTAATCACTTGAGCTTGAACTTTTGCATCTTGAATACTAGTTTCTGACGTTACACCTAAACGAGCAACAGCTTGCCTTTCTTCTGGTCTTACTGTATCTATAACTTTAGAAGTAACTCGGACTAAACCAGCCTTTTGTTCATCACTAACAGTATCCATGTTAAGCTTTGCAAATTTTTTCAATGCAGCTTGTGTGTCACCATTTAATAAATCAAATTCAATTTCTGCACAACCTGATACAGTACAAAGTTGAACTTTTTTTACGCCATTACTATCTGTACAGATTTGAGCATCTTGAATTTTTCCGCCTTTTTGACCAGTTTTTTCAAAAAATTTATCTGCTAATTCATTTTCTACTTTATCAACTGCTTCTTTATCGCCATTTAAAGTTTCTAACAATGCATCATGCGTACTTTTTGTACTTTCAATAGCTTCTGTTGCAGTTCTTGAAAAAGTAGAAGCATCTCTTTTCATAGCTGACATGCCAGCTTGTTCCATGTTATCTGCAGAGATTGTAGCAATGTTAGAACCTACAGTTTGTGCATAATGAGTACCTTGACCAAAATCATCAGCAAGTTCTTCTGCATCTCTAATGGCTTGAGCTTGGTCTGCAGATGTTAAGCCTCTTTCTGAAATGCCTTGAGTAATTGCTGCTTGTGCAGTTGTAACTTGAGCCTCTATAGAATCACGAGATGTAATAATTCTACTATTTGCATGTTTTCTTGCAGCTCTAGACAAACCACCTGCAATCGACATCAAGTAAATACCTGATGTAGATGAACGGTCAGTGTTCTTTAATAATTCATCAATTTTTCTTTCACGTTCTTCTGATGACATATTTTTCATGTTTTCTTTGATATATCTAGCCATCAAAGTTTTTCTGTCATCATCAGTTTTGATATTTGCATAATCTTCTGGGAACGCATTTTGCAATTCTTCATCTACAGAATTACCGTCTTTTTGGTATCCACGTTCTCCAAAGAAGGCTTCTCTTTCACGAGTTTTACCATTTGCCATGTGTTCAATTACACGACCGTCAACATATTCAGATGATACCAATTTATATTTTTTACTTACTCCTTGGTACATTTTTAATTGTTCTGCCGTCATTTGTTCTTTGTGTTCTGAACCATCATCGTGAATTTTTATAATTTCACCAGTTTGTTCATTGTATTTTACACTTACAACTCGTGACATTTCTGGATCTGTAATTTTACCAGCAAATTTGAATTTAATTTCATCACCCTTAGCAAATTGTTCAGTCAAGAATGAATCAACGGTGTCATTTGACACTTTTGCAAAATTAAAATTCATGTTTTTAAACCAATTGCTATGTGTCTTTTTGAAATCAGCAGCATAATCTTTGCCCAACGCACCTGATGTAGAAGCTAATTGACCAACATTTTGAGTTTGAGACAATGAAGGAGTATTTGAATTTCCGACTCCAAAGCCATTACCAAAAATAGACGTATTTTGACTTAATGATGGCGGATTTGCGCCAAGTTTTGGAGTATTTCCAAAATTAAAGTTAGTTTTTGGCGTAAATGTTACAGGAGTCTTTTGTTGTGCACTTTGTTTGTTATTAAAACCAAATACAGAACCACCTGCATTTCCTTTTAAGTCGTTTAAATTTGCAGTATTCTTAAACCCTGACAAGCTGATTTCGATGTTGTTTGCTTTTGCAAACTCCATAACCTCTTTGTCAGAAGCCTTTTGTAAATTATAGAGTTGTCTGATGTTATCTAGTGTTAACGCCATAGTCTATCCATAATTATACTGATACTATATTTATATAAAGTTGTTTCTCTCTCAGTAATTGTCATGATTTCAGACATATTTAAAAAATTTTTACAAAAATTTACAAACAGCTAAAACCATGATGCCTACATGATTTGAAACCTTTTTTATAAATTACATTTTACACATTATTTACAACTTTGTAAAGATTTGTTAATATAAAATCATACAAAAAAGGCAATTTTTTTCTAAAAATTTTCTTTATATAAGTACGAGAGATTTAAAGAGGATTTAAAAATGGATAACAAAGTAATTAGATTACAAGTTTTAGATAAAGTTGAAGCACCTGTTGAAAAAGAAGAAAAAACAGTTTCTGTTCCAGCATCAAACGTTTCAAATCCTATTTACAAAAAAATGTTGGCATTCCACCACGCAAAAATCGGTGAAAAATTATCTGTTAAAGATATTTTGCGTTAATATTATGTTATGTCATACATTAAAAATAAAATTTATTTAACGTTGAGCAAAACTCAAAAATCAGCGTTATGTAACTTTTTAAGGGCATTGGTGAAAAAATGTCCTAATTTTGATATTCAAAAAATATATGAAAAATTTGTTGAAGATGAAGAATATTACTTCAAAATGGACAACCCTCATTTTGAATTTTTGGAAAATATTCTTTATGATGAAGATTTTAAATCTGACACTCTTTCATATTTAAAAGAGTGCAAATCTTATTACAATTACAAAGAATCGCAAAAGCCTTTAATTGAGGCTCAAAAAGCATTTGAAAAACAAAAAAGAAAATTTTTGCAAGATGTTAAAATGCAAAAAGAACCGCCGACAAAAAAACAACTTTATTATTACGAGCGTTTGTGCAAAAAATATAATATAGACAAAAAAGATACAACAAATTTGTCAAAATATGATTTAAAAACAATGATAAGTGAGATTTTAGATGAGTATAGTAGAAATAGTGAAAATATTGACTTCAGCAGGGATTGAGCAAAGCGAGGCTAATGCTGAAGTAAAAATGCTTATTGAACATTTTTGCGGATACAGTGCCGTTGATATCGTTATGGGCAAACGCTTAGATGAAGGTAAACTTAGAATTGTTAAAGAAAAAGCTCAACTTCGTGTCAGAACACGAATGCCAATTCAACAAATTCTAGGTTTTGCATACTTTATGGGCGACAAGTTCAAGGTTTCTAAAGATACTCTTATTCCTCGTGATGAAACTGAAATTTTAGCAAGAAAAGCTATTGATATTATAAACAAAAACAATCTTAAATCTGCACTTGATATCGGAACAGGTACAGGCATTTTAGCATGTACCATTGCTAAATATACATTAAGTAAATCAACGGCTCTTGACGTGTCTGACAATGCGTTAAAAATTGCAGAGGAAAATATTAAAAAATTAGACTTGAGCGAAAAAGTTAAAACATTAAAATCAAACCTTTTTGAAAAGGTTAGTGAAAAATATGATTTAATCGTTTCAAATCCACCATACATCCCATTAAGCGAAAAAGCTACAATTCAAAAAGAAGTCACTTTTGACCCAGATTTAGCACTTTATACAAAAGACGAAAAAGGGTTAGAATTTTACGAAAAAATCTCAAAAAACGCAAAAAATTACTTAAACAAAAACGGGTATTTATTATTTGAAATGGGTTTAGGTCAAAGCGAAGATATAAAACAAACACTAGAACAAGAAGGCTACAAAAATATTCAAATAGAAAAAGATTTAGCTGGAATTGATAGAGTTATTATTGCTCAAATTTAAAAAATATTGACTTTTTAAAATAAATTATTAAATAAATCATACAAATAGATGTATAAACTTGATGCATTATGCCCCATAATGTTAACGTGAGAGTGTAATATGCCTTTCGTTTATAGACTACAAAAAGTACTTGATTTTAGAATACGTAAAAAAGAAGAACAATTAATGGTTCTTCAAAAAGCTCAGCAAGCGTTATACGAGGCTGAAGCAGATATTCAACGTAACAATGCTGAAATTGAGGCGACAAAACAAAACCAAAGACACGCAGATTTCACAATGATGGAAGCATACGACAACTACTTGCATCACTTGTGGGAAAAAGCCGAACAGCTTGAACTTGTAAGACAAGAAAAAGAAGAAATAGTTCAACAAGAAATGCAAAAGCTAGTTGAATTAGAGCAAGCAGTAAAGGTACTTGAAAAACATAAGGAAAAATCTAGAGACGCATACATTGCAGAAGAAAAAGCAGCTGAATTAAAAAATATGTCAGAGTTAGGCGTTCAAAGATACTTCCAACAATCAAGAGAAACACGAGAAGAACAAGAGTTGCTAGAGCAATATCAAAGAGAAATAGAGAGAGAACATGGAAATTAACAAAACATCAGCCCAAAAACTTGATAACAATGTTCAAGTAGCGCAAGCTACGACTACAAAGCCTGCAATTAAAACAGCAGAAGGTACTTCATTTAAAGATGCTGTATCTATGATGTCTGACATTGAGGTTGCAAACAACACTAAAACAGATATTAAACCCGCAAACCCAACTGAAACTGTTGGTAAAAATGCTGATGCGGTAAAAGATTTTAAATTTATTTCTACAACAGAAAATAAAACCTCTTTCGACAAAACATTAAACAAAGAAAACTTAACTCAAAACCAAAAACTTTCTATTCACGAAAAAGCCGAAAAAGAACTTGTGAAAGAAATTGTTTTAGTTAATAACAAACAAATTGAATTAAAGGCAAACAAAAATGAAAACCAAATTGCACAGGTTTCAACTGCAATAAAATCAGACAAAGAAATTGAAACAGAAAAAAATGATAAATCAAAATTACATAAAGACAATTCTAATGAGTCTGATTTGTTGGATTTATCAAGCAATAACAGAAATCAACAATCAAACTTGAATGACAATGCAGAAGTTACAAGCGACATTGATACAGTTGAAATTTCTAACAATTCAGATAATTTAAAAATGACAGAGGATTTAGTAATAGACAAAACTACTAAAAACGATATCCCTGTTGATTTAGACATTGTTAACACAGTATTTTCTGACAAATTAACAGAAACTCCTGACAATGAAGTTGCAGGAACTGTTGCAAAAGCTACTGACAAACCAGAAGTAGCTGGTACAACTGCTAAAGCTGACCTTGTTGATACAAAAATAACTGAAAAACCTGAGGTTGCAGGAACTGTTGCTGAAAAAGCAGACAATGTGGAAGTTGTTGGTTCAATCGCAAATGCAGAAACCAAATCTTTAGATATTGTTAAAGATGAAGCAGTTACAAATGTTACTAAAAATAATATAAAAGCTAACTTATCTCAAAATAACGTAAAAAATGAAAAAGTTGAAGTTAAAAACGTTGAAACAAAAGACGTTAAACCTGTAGTTACTGATGAAATCGAATTTGTAGCAAGCGATAAATTTGCAAAAAATACAAGTTCACCTGAAAAAATTAACACAGTAAGCAACAACATCAAGTCATTGTTAAAAGATGAAAAAACATCAAAAACTGAAAAAACTAACAATAAAAAATTGGTTATTACTAATTCAAAAGTTGACAATGATACAAATATCATTAAAAATACGGTAGCAACAGAAGTTGGAGAAATCAAGCCTGTTGATTTAAACAAAACGGAAAAACCAGCTAAAGATATGAAAGTTATTACTTTCGCACCAATTTCGCCTGTACAAGACTTGAAAGAGAATTTAACAACTTCAAAAACAAGTGACATTGTTAAATTTATTGATGCAAACTTATCAACAACAAACACAAAGAAAGCAGGTAAATCTAACTCTGCATCATCAGCTAGAAAGGCTGAAGAAAAATCAATTAAGATGACAGAAGCAGACGCAAAATTCTTCCAAAACTTAGTTGAAAACAACAATCAAGTTTCACAAGATTCAAAAGCAACAGATATGGCAAATCAAGCAACATTAAAAGATGTTGAAGAAGCCCATTCAGCAAAAGTTTCAAAGAGCTTATTGAATGCCTTGAAAGAATCTCAAGAAACAAATAAATCTTTCCGTGTTGACTTTGACAAAGATTTATCAGTAATCTTAAAAGTTAACCGCAATGGCAGAATTTCAGCAGAATTTTTACCAGGAGATGCAGCAGTAGAACAATACTTGAAATCTAACATTCCTTTATTAAAGCAAAAGTTCAATGATGAAGGATTAGAATACGAAAACTTGTCATATAGAGATCAATCAAGAAAAGACAACAAGGAAGAAAAACGTAATAACAGAAACAGTAATAAGGAGAACGGCTATGAATGATTCTTTTGTAACTGCGCTTAATACGCAAAAGGCAACAACAGAATGGATGAATACCCTTACAACAAATATGACCAACATATATACTCCTGGATTTAAGGAGAATAAGGTAACATTCAAAACCTTCTTAGGTGGTGCAGTTCTTGACAATTGCGATAAAAACTTCGGACAAGGTAAATCTACTCCTGGTACAGCAAACGCAAACCTATTCCTTGAAGGCGAAGGCTTCTTCGTTACTCGTACCGATGAAGGCAAGGTAATTTACACAAGACATGGTGAATTCGACTTCAACAGCGAAGGTGTTTATACAAACAAAGACGGTAATACAGTTCAAGGTTACATCTTAAACGATAAAGGTGAAATCATGGCTGGTACAAAATCTTTGAGTGCAGACCTTTATGAAGAAACAATTACAAAGGGTGGTGCATTAGATGTTCCAACAACTAACATCAAACTTTGGATTGACCCAAATAATGGTAAATACTTAGGTAAATACGATGATTACGAAATCAAGAACGACGGTACAATCTATGGTAAAGCCGACGGTGGTAAAAAACGTGTTCCTTTGTATAAAATCGCAACAATGAGTTTCCACAACAAAAACGGTTTGTACGAAGTTAAAGACGGTCAATACATTGAAACTGAAGAATCAGGTAGACCTGTTTTAGGACGTAACGAAATTCGTTCAGGCTTGTTAGAATTGTCAAACGTTGGATTCAAAGATAACATCGCAAACTACCAACAAGCAAAAGTTCAAATGGAACTTGCAAACAAATTGATTTCATCTCAAAAAGAATTGCTACAAGAAGCAATGAGATTGGTATCATCATAACGAATTTCAGTAGGGTGATGTTGAACGAAGCGAGCGAATCCTACCAAAAATTCGGGAAATACTAAAAACTTTTTTATTGCTGTTTATTTACAGCATTTATAGCCGAAATAACAAACCGCAGTGCTCTTATAGCACTGCTCGGTTTGATGTGAAAATTTTCTATACAGAGAGAGAAAATTTTAGAGTAAATTCAAGTACTGAGGGTTTAACAGGCGCCCTCTTTTTTTTGCAATAAAAAGTTCGTCAAGATTGTTGACGAACATTAAATAAACACGAGGATATTAAGAGAGAGAGTATAAAAATCTTTGTTATTATCAGCGCATATAAACTAATGCACCAATATTCTTTTTATCCTTTTTATTAAATTGTTTGTTTGCTTATCGCTTACATTTATATTAAGTATTTTTGTGTTTAAAAATTGCCTTTTCAGTATTGACGGTATGTTCAGACTATTGCTCCACTCGGACATGTCGTTCATTTCACTTCGTTGTCATTCACTATGTCCTCGCTACTTCGGCGTTCCGCTTCGTTTCAGCCTACGCAAAGTCTGAAAAATTGCCTTTTCAGTAATAACAAGCATTTAAAGCATTTTTTACTTTAATAACATGACAAGCATGCTTGTTTGTCCTATTATGATTGTAAGAAAAAGAGGTATTAAAGATGACTAAAAATAGAATTGGTATTGATGTTGGTGGGACTAACATTAAATTTGCACTTGTTAGCCATAAAGGCGAAATTTTATATTCAAATTCAACTCCGACTCGTTCAGAAATGGGGTACGAATACACCGTTAACAACATGAAACAAGCAATCATTACACTTATGGAAGAAACAAATTCTTCAAAAGCTAATGTTGAAGGAATTGGTTTTGGTTTTCCTGGACAAATTGATTACAAAAACGGTATTGTAAAACATTCAACAAATATTCCAGGCTGGAATAATGTTTCAATCACTGACATTATTGAAAAAGAATTTGGAATACCAACAAGAATTGACAACGATGTACGTGTTGCTACTTTAGGTGAATTAAATTACGGTGCTGGTAAAGGCTGTGACAACTTAGTTTGCATTACAGTTGGTACAGGTATCGGCTCAGGTATTGTAATCAACGGTAAACTTGTACGTGGCGCAAGCAATACTGCGGGTGAAATTGGTCACATCAAACTTTTCGCAAATGGTGACAAACTTTGTGGTTGTGGTGATTACGGTTGTTTAGAAGCATACGTTTCAGGACCTTCAATCGTTGCAATGGCAGAAGAATACTTAAAAGGTGGTAAATCTACAAAATTCAGAGAAATGGCTGAAAATGGTGAAATTACCCCTTACATTGTTGCAAAAGCTGCTGAACAAGGCGACGGCGTTGCAAATATGATTTTTAAATTTATGGGCGAATATTTAGGTACAGGTTTAGCAAGTGTTGTAAATCTATTGAACCCAGAAAGAATTATCATCGGCGGTGGTGTTGCGGCTTGTGGCGATTTGTTATTAAAACCTACAAAAGAAGCACTAATGCAACGTGCAATGCCTGTTTCAGCTGAAGCTGTTGAAATTGTTCCAGCGCAACTAGGCAACAACGCAGGCGTTATCGGTGCAAGTTTATTGATTGAATCGTAGTTATGGCAGTATATTTTTATTACGGTGATGAAGATTATAATATTGATTTAGCAATCGAAGCCTTAAAAAAAGGGTTGGATAAGAATTTTGCGTCTGTAAATTTCAAAAAATTATATTATCCAAAATATCCAGATTTAATGCTTGCTGTACGCTCTCAAGGTATTATGTTTGGAAAAACTTTGACCGTAATAAACTGCAACCGTTATTTTTACGGAGAAGACAAAGAAAAAGCCATAAGTTTTGAGGATAACGAATTAAAAGAGCTTGAAACCGCATTAACCAACAATATGAAAGGTTGTGATATAGCCTTTTACTTAAACTATCCAGCTGATGAACGCAAAAAAATCGACAAGCGCAAAAAGATTTTTAAAATTCTTTCAAAATTCAATTCGCAAGAATTTTTACGTTATCAAATGAATTATTATGGCAAACAAGATTTATCTGCTTGGCTAAAAAAACAGGGCAAGTCAAAGGGGATAACTCTTGAACAACCTGCCATTGATGAGTTAATAGAAAGTGTTGGCAATCACTTAAGAGAACTTGATTATGAGTTAGACAAACTTAAACTGTTTGCATATCCAGAAAAAAATATTACGAAATCAATGGTTAAAGAAATCTGTATTTCAAACGAAGATTTGTTTCATTTTACAGAACTTGTTATGTCTCAAGATTATGACAAAGCTCTTTTTGAATACAAAAAACTTTTAGATAAAAAGCACCCTCTAGAAATTTTGTCAGCAATTCAAACTATTTTGAGAAAGAGAATTTTATTAAAAATAAATTCTAACAAATCAGTTGAAGAAATTGCTTCAATTACAGGAATGTCAGCAAAACAAGTTACTGCAATTATGAAAAATAGCAGAGGACAACAATTAAAGAATTTAGTAAAATTAAAAGAAAATTTAACTAATGCAGAGTATAGAATAAAGTCAGGTCAATCAATTGACAGCGAAATGGAGGTGCAAAATGCACTTCTTAGATAAATATCCTTTTTTAGTAAAATATTTTGAAAACGGAATTAAAAATTCTAACAAATCTATTGCTCATAGCATTTTGCTATATGGACACGATTTACAAGCCCAATATGACCTTGCGCTATACATTGCAAGACTTTTAAACTGTAAAAAAGATAAGAATTATGATTGCAATTGCCTTGACTGCAATTGGATTAGAATGGGTGAACACCCTGCTGTATTAACAATTTCCAGAGTTGACAACAAACCTGACGGAGATGACTCAAAAACCGTAATTTCCATACGACAAGCTCAAGAAATAAAACAATCTCTTTTGACATCTTCTGATTATCACAGAGTTTTTATTTTCTGCGATAGAGATAATGATGACAATATTCAAGGATTAAACAAGCTAAATTTCCAAGAAGAAGCCGCAAATGCTCTTTTAAAAACGATTGAAGAGCCACCTTCAAAAACAACCTTCTTCTTTTTAACTCGTGACAAAGAGGATTTAATCTCAACAATAATTTCTCGTTCTCAATGTTTCTTTGTACCTTCTTTTGAAAACACCGACTACAATTGGGATAACATTAAAGATATTTTTGAAAACTACTACGAATTTGAACGGGGAGAAGTTTTTGAAATTGCAAAAAAACTAAATGATGTTTCTTCTAATGCAATAAAAACTTTAGACGAAATGCAAAATTATATGCTTTCACTATTAAAAAATAACCTTGATAACAAACAAATTCAACTAAGATTAATGCACGACGTTGAAGCCGTCGAACTTGCAAAAAAAGAAGTTACAGCAAGCGTTTCGCCAATTAATGCTTTTGAAAATTTATGCCTTGATATTATCAAGTAGTTCGTTATAAATTTTTATAGTTGTAAGACAAATTTTTAATCGTCTATCGACTAGGCTTTTTATTGTGTAATCATAACAAGCCATTAATGCTTTATTTAAGCCGTTTTCTTCATTAAGAATTTTATAAACTTTTTCGCACCAAGATTTATCACGAGTATTAGGTTCAATTTTATCTGCTAAAAAGATTATTTTTTCAAAAGTTGTCATATTCAGTTTACCAACGGTATGGCAATAAATTGCTGACAAAATTTCTTCATCTTCTACACCAAACTCGGTTTTTGCAACATAAGCACCCGCTGGAGAGTGAAAAGTTTTTGGATTTAGCAATTCTTCTGGATCACAATCCATTTTATTTTCAATAATTTCTTTTAAATCTTCGTTTTTATAGCATTTGGCACAATCATGAATTAAACCAGTAAGGTATGCTTTTTCTTCGTCAAGCCCATATCTTTTAGCCAAATCTTTTGCGCAATCAGCAGTTCCCAAAGAGTGCAAATATCTTTCTTCATTTAAGTTTTCTTTAAGCCATTCTTTAATTTCTGCATTATTTTTCATTGTCTTTTTCTTCGTCCTCTAGATATAATCCGTTTTTTTTAATATATTCTTGAACCTTTTGTGAAACAAGATTTCCAATAGGTTTTCCATGCTTAATTCTACTTCTTAAAACGGTTGAAGATAAGTTTATAAATGGCATATCTACGCAAATAAAATTATAACCAGCATTTCTAAAGCGTTCTAAAGATTCAGGTTTAAAATTATCTTCACGTGGAAAAACAACAAAATCTACCAATTCTTTTAATCTATCAGTTTCATACCAATCTTCAATTTGTCTAAAAGCATCAGTACCAATGATAAAACTTATTTTTCCCTCAATGGCTGGAAACATTTTATACAATTCTTCCATTGTATTAACAGTATAAGAAAATCTTTCATGCCTGAATTCAATATTACTAATATTAAAACCACTTACACCATCAATTGCAAGTTTAACCATTGCGTAACGGTGATTTGCTAAATCATCGTCAATATGCTTGTGAGGTGGTTTATAAGCGGGTATAAACAAAATTGTATCAAATTTGAAATGAGTTTTAATATAATTTGCTAAAGCTAAGTGGACATTGTGTATCGGGTTAAATGTTCCGCAAAATACGCATAATTTCATTTTTCATACCTTATAAATTATTATATGATTCTATCATAACACAAATTAACTAGATTAAAAAAGTTGCAACACTTTATCTTACAATGCAGGTGTAAAATAAAACTCATCTAGAATATTTGCCTCAAGTGGTACATTCATTAGGGTTTTAGCATCTTTACCTCTAACAAAACCAAATAAACCTAGAGGAAATAAAATTACAGTTGCCAAGCCTAAAGTTGCCACTACAACTGACCAAGTTGTATCTTTACCTGCATACTCTTTTGTAAATTCTATTCTGTGAGCTTGTCCATTTGCATCAAAAACTTTACCTCTAGTAACAATAATTTTTCCGCCTTGTCCCCAAAACGCTCTTTTTTGAACATCATTTACTAGTAAATAGCCTTTAGCCCCTGTCTTAAATACCTTAACACCATTGACAACAACATCATTGTCTACGGTTATTGAAACTTTTTCACCTACCGCTGTATCAGCACTAGATTTAACCTCAGCCACAGTAAATTCAACAGGTGTATTAGCACGAACCTTCACTGTCTTTGCATAACATGGCAATGTATTAATATTGATTAAACCCAATAGTAAAACTAAAATTAAAATCTTTTTCATTTAAACCTCTCTAATGTGTATAAATACTATAACACACAAAAAATAGTTTTCAAGAAAAAGATTTTATATGTATAAATTTATCTTAAGCTACTTGTTGCTTATCATGTCTATGTTTAAATTTGTCGTACAATTTTTTAACACCTGCAACCACAATGCCAACGCCTGCTGCAATTGCCAATGTTGTTTCGGCTGTTACATTTTTACTTTTTGATGTTGTTTTTTCTTCTTTTTTAGTTTCTAAAACTTCTGGCTTTTTAACTTCTTGAGTAACCTTTGGAACATCTACTTTTTTAGGTGCAACAGATTTAACTTCTTCTTTTTCCTTCAAGATTTCACTAAAGCTATCAAGTTTACCTAATAATGGATTTAATTTTTCATCTAATTCGTTACGCATTTGGTTTGCTTTATAAGGGTCACCACTAACTTTTGCAACAGCCATACCTTTTTTAGCTCTAACTGCTTGACCTAAAATTTCAGGCATATTTAAAGCATAACTATTTTTATCTTGTAATGCTCTATAATAATCGTCTTCAAAGTCGTTATCTACACGTAATTTCCAATTGTCTTTACTATCTTGTCCACCTACATTGTACGTTTTATTGATACCTAAGAAGTCTGAGAACATAATTTGCAGGTTATTTGTTCCTCTGAATAATTCTGTGAATTTTGATGCAACACGACTTTGTTTACTGTTAGAAATTTCTTCTTTGTATTTTTGTCTTTCATTTGATGTTGCAGGGTCTGGATTTAAGTAACCTGAAAGATAATCCACATTCCAAGCATCAGAATTTCTTACCCAATCTTTTTGAACCATTTCACTTGCTGGTTCAAAATCATGCGATACAACCAAACTCCAATTTTCTTTTCGTGGTGCGTTTTCTGCACGACTCCAAAGAGTTTGAGTTATCCCCGGTAAATTTTCTTGTTGATGATAAACCCAATCAAAAGCCGGAGTTGAAGAACCTAAGTCTTCCCAAACTGCCTCATTTTTATCAACGCCAAATTCTTTAAATGTTGGTAAAACAATTTTGTTCAAAACTTTTTTAAAGTTTCCATCTGGGTCAATATCGTGCATATAAGAAACATTGTTTGCCCATAATCTATCACGTTGAACAGCTCCGTTTGGAGATTTGTGAACAGTGTCTTCTTTATAAATATAAGGATCAACCAAGCCTAAAGCGTGGTCTATTCTAACATTATCATAATTTTTCAAAGAATAAGAAACTTTTTCCTTTAAAAGTTTTCCACTTTCACCCAAAGAACCGTCTTTATTTAAAAGTTTTTTAGGGTCTAAAACAGGAATACCCCAAGTTTGAGGAGAATTATCAACTCCACCAAATGGGCAACCAAGTTTCCAACCTTTTAAAAATGCTCCTTGATTAGACCAAACATCACTTTGGTTAAATCCTACAAGCAAGTCACCAATGTAATTAAAACCAATTTCTTTTCTGTGTTTTGTATTATCTTTTAATTGTTTGTCAGCAATAAATTGAGTGAAGGTATTTCGTTCAACTTCTTCACCATGTTTTGCCATAATGTCGTTGTAACGAGCTTGAGCTTTTTTATCACCAGCTTTCAAGTTTTGTGGCAAGTTTTTATCAGTTTCGTTCCATTTTTCAAAATCATCAGAACCATTTACTTTAGTCAATACCTTAAATAAACCGTCGTTTTCAACCCAACTCTTATTGTCATCTTTAAACTTGCTAAACTCTTTGTTTAATTTTACTGCTGATTTGTCGTTACTTGCTAATTTTGTTTTAAATGTTGAATAAGCCTCTTTCATTGCAACATCATAGTTGCTAAACGCTTTATTAAAATCTGTGTAATTATAATTTTTGTCTTTTGTTTCTTTATTTTTAGTTGTTAGTTGATTATAAGTTTCATCACTCAAAATCTTGCCATATTTAGATGTTTTCAATGGCTCTAAGTCAATAAACATTTCATTTTTGGCAAATACTTTTGAAATATATGGAGATGGATCTTTTTTACCAATTGCTCCACCAGGTCCTAATTGAACAGAATTAAAACCATTCATTTTAATGAAATCAACAAACTTATCAGCCCCTTTTGAGTATGGTGAACCAATTGAGGTATCACGTTTTTCAGATGGAAAACTTGAGCCATGAATAATCATACTCATATTTTTTACACCCAAATAATCTAACGCATCTTTTATGGCATGCGTATATTCAGGCTTTTCTTCTTCCCTTAGCTTTCTTTCAAAAGACACACTATTTGCACGTTTTGGCACAATAGGATTTTTAATTGCAGTAACTTTCATATTCTTTTTAATGTTCCTAAAAATAAAATTTGCTACTATACTTCACCAATTACTTCAAAATTGTAATAATTTGTTACTTCTTCTTGAGCCAATACCGTCAAAGTGTTAATATACTGCGATAACACAATAAACACCATGTGACGAATTTCGATTGGAACAGATAAAATTATATTATCTAAATTATTTTCTTTTGCAAATTTCAAAAGTTTTAAAGCAATTTTTTCAATCTTGCTTCCGTCAACTCTTACGATATTGTCAGAATCTTCGGCACTATCAAATACAGATGCCAAAGTTTTTTCAGACATTTCTAAACCTTGAATTGTTCCTTCAATATTTGCATATCTTGCGCCAATATATCTTGCTAAAGAAAATCTGATTTTGTCTAACAACGCCTCTTTACTTGCTTCATCTGAGAAATCGTTAATCTTTTCAAATACATAGACAATATCTTTAATTGAAACTTTTTCTCTCATTAAACTTACCAAAATATATCTCAATTCAGCGATTGAAACAAAATCTGGAATAATATTTTCAACTAAATATGGATTTTTTTCTTGAACAATCTCAATGTATTTGTTTACATCATCGTAATCAAATAATTCGTCAATATACTTTATTGCTACAAACTCTACAGCTCTTGCAATGTATTCAGAAGGTGTTAAGCCCTTTTCCCAAAAATCTTTTGTTTTTTCTTCTGGAATCCATATAATTTTCTTGCCAGTAATTACGTCTGTATCATAAAAATATTCTTTCTTTTTAGTTTTAATATTTACGTCATCTTGGAAGAACATCAAATGTTTTGGATAAACAAAAGAATTTAAAACGCTTAATCCTCTAACATTTATTGAAAATTCATAAGGCGCAAGCATTTCATCATCTTGGAACACAATTTTAGGAATTACATAGCCTAAATCATCAGCCAATTTTTGGCGAATTTTTACAGTTTCACTTAATAAATCTGCTTCGTTATCAGGTGAGACAAATTCTAAAATTTCTTCATTTAAATGAATAGAGAACTTTTCCAAAGACAAAGCAGAAAACATTGCATCTGGAGATATAGCCCTAATTAGGTTTTGTTGCAAGTTTTCTAATTCTTTTAAGCCCGCTGACATCTTATCATTCAAAGTTTTTCTTTGAGATGAACCCGCATCTTCAAGCTCTAACTGCGCTTTAATTTTTGCAATCTTTTTCTTTTGTTCTCTAATTTTTGCTTGAATATCACGACAAGTTTCATAAGGAGTTAATTTTGCAGAAAGCATCTTCTCCATTTGACTTTTAAATGCGGAAATATTTACAACATCATCAAACGAATTACTATCATCGCAATCTTTTACAAATATGCAATTAAATTGAAAGCCTTCATCACTTTCAACTTCATTCATGCTATATAATTCCCAACCGTCAGCAGACATCTCGTTCAACAAATTTTGCAACGGTAATGTACTTTCACTTGGAACTGTCTTGATTACATATTGTAATTTTTTATTTTTATTAAACATTATTTTTATCCTTATAAACCTGTCTCTACGTTATTTTTAGTTATTATTTATTACCTTTTAATTTGCTAATAACTAAATCAGTTACATCAAGCCCACCGACAAAAATTACACGATAATCAAAGATTGCATCAAGTTTTTGATCTATTAAAACTTGTTTTGCAGCTGCTTGTATTTTATTGTATACATCTTCTTCTTTCTTTAATTTGAAAGTAACATAAGCTGATTGTTTTGCTTCAAATTCTTTTTTAGTTTTTTCTTCAAAGTTTTGTTTTTTTAATGGTGTATCTAAAGCTTTGTATTGTTTTTCTTTGTCAACGACAAATTGTTGTAATTCTAGAGCTTTAGCATCAATTTCTTTTGCTGCAGCTTGTGCATAAGAGTAGTTATCTTGAACCTTTTTGTAATCAATAAATCCAACACCTTCAGCCATAGCTTTTGCATTAAACGACATTAATAACACAAATGTAAGAGTTAAAGCTAAATTTCTTAAATTTTTCATATATACCTCCAATAAATTTAATATACTAATATAACATGTCACCCACACCGAAAGTGAAGTAACCGTTCTTGTTACTACCACCCATTGGGTTAGTAAGTGGAATACCGTAATCAACTGACAACGGGCCTAAACCAGGAATAAATATTTTCAAACCTACACCAGCTGATACTGCATAACCAGGACGATCATACAAGTACGTAGAAAGTGTTGAATCAAATACTTTACCTGCATCAACGAAGAATGCTAACTTAACATTGTCGAAGAATGGAACTTTTTTAATTCTATCTAAGAACAAGAATGGAGTTGTCAATTCAGCAGAACCCATAACGAATGACGAGCCTGTACCTACACCACTCATTTTATAGCCTCTAACAGTATAAGGGCCACCTAAACGATATGCCATAACTTCTGGCATATTGTCTTGTCCATGAATTACACCACCAGCTTTTGCTGTCAAAGAGAATGCCGACTTGCTCATTACAGGGAAATACTTTTTAATTGCACCTGTTAATTTACCATGAGTCTTGTCAAATCCATTCATAGCAATATTTTCTTCAAACTTCAAGTTTGCAAATACACCGTGTCTTGGGTTAACCAACGTATCACGAGTATCATAAACAAGTCCTGGTGCTAAAGATAAGAATAATCCACCCTCTAATTGATTTGCACGTTCTGAAATTGGAACAAATCGACGAGTATACATTTTTTCAATTTCTCGTCTGTCACCTTCACGCATATTGATATTTTCTAGCCCAAGAGTGAAAGTTCCTGTTAGGTGAGGGTTGATTTTTGCTCTACGAGCAACAGTAACTTCACCACCAATACGTTGTTCAATTGCAAGAGGAACTTGATAGCTACCAAAATCTCTAAAGAACACTCTACCCATTAGAGAAGTATCAGCGTTCAAGAAATAAGGTTCAAAGAAGTTCAACTCTGCCTGCAAGTTTGCGTGTCTGATAATTGAAGCATCATTCAAAATCAAACCTGAACCAGCTAAGAAGTTCAAACCTACACGTTGATTTCTACCTCTAAAGTTATTGTCCGTAATACCAACAGAACCAAAGAAACCAGTACTTGAATCAAGTCCGCCACCTACTGAAAGTGTTGCCGTACGAGCTTCTTGAACACTAATCGTTACATCATATTTTTCTGGGTCTTCATAAGATTGTTCTATGTCACGATTTACATCTTTGTATGCTTGAGTAGCATAAAGCCTTACCAAATCAGCCTTAATAAGATTTTCATTGTACACCATGCCAGGTTCAGTCAAAATGTTACGTTCTATAACGTAATCTTTTGTTTTTTCATTGCCTGAAATCATGATTTTATTGATAACGCCTTCTGACATTTTTAGGTTTACAACACCATCTGGATCATCATCAAATTCACTTACTCTAGCCAACACATAGCCCTTTTGAGCATAACAATTTTGAATGTTTTCTATTGCTTCGTTAATCTGAATTACGTTTTGAGGTTGACCTCTTAGGGGTAAAAGATAGGATAATATTTCATCAGTCGAAACAACAGTATTACCTTCAATTGTAAAATCTGTGATTGGAATATTTTCTTCAACTATAATTTTTAAAGTAATTGTATGGTCTGGATTTTCAACAGGTACAGCTCTCATTTTGTCTGTAAAGAAACCCATTTGATAAATTCTTGTTAAATCAGTTTTTAATAAATCTCTGTCATAAACATCACCACGGTGCAACATCATCTTATCTAAAACATAATTAGGTTTAACAATATTTGTACCGGTAATTTCAATGTCTTTGATATATTGTTTTTCGTTTTGCAATGCATTTTCTGGAGTATTAGGATTTTGTTTAATTTCAGATAAGGCTAAATTGCTTTGAGTATTAGGATTAGCAGAATTATTATCAATAGCAAAAACGCTTGTCGCAGTTGCCACAAGTATACAAATAATTAATGATAGTTGGTATATGAATTTACGTGAGTTCAAAACTCCGTTCCCTAATCTGCTTTTTCACGCTTGACTTTCAGCTATTTATCATTTTCAAACGTGGTTGTAATATTATCCTAATAATATTATTATAACCCAAAAATTTCTCATATACCACGTATATAAAAAATATGAATTGATTGTTACAAATGATACTTAATTGAACTATAGCGGAACTTGTGTATAATAAAACTAATGAAAAAATTAGCCTTAACACTTGGATATTTATCATTAATAATAATTTCTTTGAGCATGCTCTTTCCATTTTTTGCAATGCTTAATTTGTCATTAACTCCAAGCAATGAAATTTTCAATTCTAGCGGAGTATTTTTTCATACAAATTTAACCCTTGAGAACTTTAGACACGTATTTAAAGAACTTCCAATTACCAGATACTTTGCAAATAGTATGATTGTTGCTCTTTTAACAACACTTGGTCAAGTTATAATTTCTGCACTTGCAGGTTATGCCTTTGCAAGATTAAACTTTAAATACAAAAACTTTTGGTTTTTTGTAATCCTTGTTACAATGATGGTTCCACCTCAAGTAAATATCATTCCCTTGTTCTTTTTAATGAGGGAATTACACCTCGTAAACACTTTCCCAGCCTTAATTCTTCCAGGTTTATTCGGCGGATTTGGCGTATTTTTAATGCGTCAATACTTTTTATCATTACCCAAAGACCTTGAAGAAGCCGCAAAAATCGACGGTTGTAATATTTTTCAAACCTTCTTTAAAATTGGCTTACCACTAGCATTACCAGCCGTTGTAACCCTTACAATTTTCACATTCGTAACAACTTGGAACAGTTTTATGTGGCCTTTAATCATTACAAATTCAGAAAGCATGCGAACACTTCCTGTTGGACTTGCAATTTTCAAGGGTAATTTCAGAGAAATTACAATGTGGGGTGACTTATTGGCATGCTCTGTAATATGTACAATTCCTGTAATTGCAATCTTCTTTTTAGGCAAAAAATACTTTTTATCCGATTTGCTATCTGGTGCAATTAAGGAATAATCAAACCAAAGTTGTAGAAATTTACTCTTTTATTATAATTTTAATCCTAATTAAAATTGCTAAAATTATTATGAAAGAGGTGAAAAACTATGGATAACAAATACGTTGTTGGCATTAAAACCAAAGATTTAAACTTTTGCTCTTTAGCAAATTTAGCAATTCTTTTAAACAAAATGGACATTGAAAAACACCCTGTTGCACTTGATTTAAAAGAAGTCGAAAGCGTTACTGAGGACTTTTTTACATTTATTAAAAATTTTTCAGAAACAACAAAATTAACTCTTTTGAACATTCCTTCAGAATTGTTCGCACTTTTGAACTTGAGAAGATACGACAAAAATGTTAAAATGTTCAACAACAACCTTGATTTCATTCAAGACAAACACGAACTTGTAAACAGAAAGTTCCACATCGTACATCAATAGCAGGCATTATGGATAAAATAGTCCAAAAAATAGTTTATCTTGTTTTAACTCTACAAGAAAAATTTATACGAAAAAAACACGAAAAAGCCATTGCAAGTTTTACAAATTCAACCTCTAAAACTGTAATGACCAATGGTTGTTCGCTTAATTTGACCGTAAAAACGGAAGAAAACAAGGCTAAACTAGAAAATAATGTTGCGGCAATTTTGAAGAAATTTGAAAACATGCCTGAAAAAATGCTCCTTTACATTGAAAGAAACGGCACTCCAGTCATCAGACACGCTCATGCCAGCAAAATTCTTGATATCATTAGAGAAGAACAAGGTTATATTCGTGAATTAAAGGGTATTAAAGCATTTTTATTAAATTTGCTTTTATTCAAGAAAATTGGATTTAAAACTGAACCTATATTCTTGCTTGATGAAGGTCAATTAGACCAATATGCGATGATTCATCAATTTTACAAATGGTATGCAATGAAAATTGATATGCCTGGATTCGACCCGACAGCTCAAGAAAACTTCAGAAAATTTGTTGACGAAAAAAGTTACTTAAACCTTAATAACCTTTCAGTAGAAGATATTATGGCTCTAAAAGAGGCAATCGCCCGAGATGTTGATGCAATCGACTTTGTTCAAAAAATTGCAAAACAAAATGAAGGAAGCCAAAAAGCAATGAAAAAACTTACTGACGGCGGAGCTTCAGTTTAAAATATTGAACTACAATTTATATATAAACGCATTTTTACAACTTTTAAATGATGTAAAAATGCGTTCTTTTGTTAGTATTGAATATGGGTAAGCCCTAAACACCTCCTCTTTAAAAACGACTACAAATCGTTCTAGTTTGAAGAAAGGGGGTGAGAAAAATGATATTCCGCATAACGGAAAAAGCGCTAGTAATCATATTACTGATAATACTAGCACTTTGCTATCATTAGGGCTTTTAAAGGACAGGAGGCAACCTGTCCGCCCTTCTTTCATTATAACATATTTCAATTATTTTTCAACTGGCTTCAATAATTTCAAGTCTAGCAAGATTTTTGAAGTATCTTTGATTAAGCCTATACTCCATTTTAAGATTAAAGCGCCACCTACAAAGCCCATTATTGGGTCTAAGAATGTCCAACCAATGTATTTACCAGCAATTAACGCAACGATAGCAAAAACTGATGTTAAAGCATCGGTTAAAATGTGTAAGTACGCTGCTTTAAAGTTATAATCTTCGTCTTTATGTTTGTTGCCATATTCCATAATTACAACACAAATCATGTTTACGATTAAACCGATTACCGCAACTAAAATTGCTTCATTGAAAGAAATTTTTAATGGATTTAATAATCTTTCTCCAGCTTCTATGATAATCCATACCGCAGTTACTAACAAGAATAATGAGCTTGTGTAGCCAGCAAAAGCTGAAATTTTACTTGAAACAAATTCACAATTTTCACAATTTTGAATTTTATTAATAAAGAAATAAGCAAAAAATGCAATACTTAAAGCAAAGGCGTGTGTTCCCATGTGGCAACCGTCTGCAAGTAGAGCCATAGAGTTGCTTATGTAGCCGAAAAAGATTTCTGCAATCATAGTTACTACCGTAAAAATAATTACAATTAAGGTCTTTCGCTCGTTTTCAGCGTTAATGTTTTCGTGATGATGGTGATGATGTCCGTCATTATGTTCGTGTTCTAGTTCCATATTTATTACCTCAACTGATGTAAATGACCAATAATATCTTCGATTGTTTCGTGACGTTCTTTTTCAGAAGCATTATCTAAACAGTGTTCAATATGTTTTGCTGCCATAATTTCCCAAACGCCTTTGAGAGCAGAAGATACAGAGCGTAGTTGATTTAAAATCTCCATACATTCTCTATCTTCAACAATCATATTCTTAATTCCCTTAACCTGTCCTTCAATGCGATTAAGTCTTTTAACTAATTTATCTGTTTCTTCTTTTGTTCTACAATCTGACATTTAACTTCCTCTTTTGTAGGTATACCCCCTACCCCTATATTATTACTCTGTTTTCTTTTTTTGTCAAGTAGTAGCGTATATAAAAAACTTTATACTTAGTTCTATTACCATTAGTCAATGATAATTACCAAAAATCAATACATAATTTTTCTATGACTTATATAGAAAATTTGGCTAAATATACAAAGAAAAGAAGGCTTGACGAAAATTATTCATTAAACAAATTTTGCTTTGATGCTGAAATTGAACCCGCATCTTTATCAAGATATGAGTCGGGTCAAAGAAAAATTTCACTTGAAGCACTCATAAAAATTGCCAAATTTTATAATCAAACTCCGTCAGAGTTTTTAAAAGATTTTGAAGAATATGTTAAGACAAATACTTAATTTCACTATTCAAAACAAAAATTTTGTAATGTTTATTACTGCACTCATCTATATTTTAGGTGTTTTTGCATATTTCACTAATCATGCAATTTTATTGAGTGTAATTCTTTCTATTTGCGCAATTATTGGAATTTTAAAGAATTTCATTTCTCCAAAACTTGTTTTGTTTTGGATTTTCATATTTTATTTTGCATTTTTCAACTGCACATTTAGAATTAAAAATACAGACGAGCTTGTAGAAATTGCACCACAAAAGAATATCGCACTCTCTGGACAGATTGTAAGTATTCCTAATAGCAATTTCTCAGACAAATCCAAATTCTTTTTTCAAACTGATAAAGGAAAAACTCTTGTTACAGTAACTTCGCTTGATGAAGATTTTTCAAACCTCAAAATCGGTAATTACTACGAAATTAAGGGAAAACTTAGAACTCCATTTGAAGCTGTAAATCCTTCACAGTTTGATTATGGTAAATATTTAAAAAATTTCGGGACTTTTACTGTTGTTTACGCAGAAAAATCAGGTATAACTTCAATAAATAAACCCTTGAGCCTAAAATGGAAATTCCTACAATGCCTAAACAACACACGTATTGAGATTTTAAATACTCATCAAAAATATTTAAAAAGTCCTAATTTGGAAATTCTCGGTGGTATTGTTTTCGGTGACGATGCAGTTGCACCACCAGATTACATAAGAACAAATTTTATAAACTCAGGATTGTTACATATTTTAGCTGCAAGCGGTATGAACGTAGCATTTATTTATGGCTTTTGGTTCTTTTTCTTAAGAAAATTGTTTAAAGTTCCTTATAAAATAACAGTATTAAGTGGAATGTTTGTCATTATCCTTTATGCAATGATGACAGGGCTTGGCGCATCTGTTATTCGAGCAACAATAATGATTTTATTCATTCTCGCTGGTAAATTGATTAATCGAGACACTCATAGTATAGCCCTTTTATCACTCGTTGCAATGCTTATGCTAATTTATAACCCTGCATATCTTAATGATGTTGGGTTTCAATTGTCATTTTTAGTAACCTTCGGACTTTTCGTTTCTGCAAGTATACTTACAAGCAAACGTGATACTCTAAAAGACAAGTTAGTTGCATTTGTAAAAGATACAGCTCTAGTTCCTTTTATTGCACAAGTTTGGGTAGCACCCCTACAAATGTTTTATTTCAATACCTTCAGTTTATATTCACTTTTTGCAAACATATCAATCGTTTTATTTTTACCATTAATTTCATTTGGTGGATTTGTAAGCTCAATTATTGCAATAATCAAACCCCTTTCAAACATCTCTTGTATGGTTTTTGACTTCGTTTTAACTCCATTTTTGAACTTACTTGTTGCGATTTCATCTTATTTTGCAACACTTCCGCATTCGCTAATTCAAACCACACACCCGAGCGTTTATCAAGTTATTTTGTATTACATAATTGTTTTACTTATCACTCTTTTATTTAAAGTTTATTCAAAAAAGACTCTCGCCTTAACGCTAAGCCTTGTCTTAATCTTAGGACTTTCTACCATAAATATTCCAAACAAAAACCTTGAAATTATTACGTTTTCGCTACAAAACGCTGATTCCTTCTTAATAAAAACGCCTCAAAACAAATATTTTATAATTGACACTGCAAAATCTGGTTATCACGGTGGAAAATCTCAAGCTAAAATTATAATTTTAAAATACCTAAAAGACAACGGAATAAAGAACCTTGAAGGTATGATTATAACTCATTTTGATAATGACCACTCTGGCGGTGCTGTCGATTTATACAAAAATTTAAAAATTAAAAATACATATATCAATGAGTTTAACAACTATTCTAAAACATCTAAAGATATTTACAACACAATAAAACCGCTAACTTTAGCAAAAAATAATTCTACAATCTACACAGAGCCTAATTTTGAAATCCGAACATACCACGCTAATATAGCAAACAACGATAACGAAAGCTCAATTATAACTTATGTTAAATACAAGGATTTTTCGATGTTATTTATGGGTGACGCAGGATTAATCTCTTATAATACACTTAAAAATCAATTGCCCAAAGAGGTGTCAATATTGAAACTTGGACATCACGGTGCAAAAGGCACAATTGACAAAAAAATGTTGCAAGAATTAAATCCGCAATATGTATTAATTTCAAACGCTCACAACGATTACAAGCACCCTCATGTGTTAACATTAAACGTACTTAGAAAAACAAAAGTCCTAAGAACAGACATCAACAATTCAATAAAGGTTTCAGTCGGTAAAAAAGGTTATCAAATATACTACTTCGACAAAGAATTAAAATCATATCGTAAATTGTAAAAACGACACTAAACCCTTTAATATCGTAGGTTTTACACTATTAAGATTTGTAAAACTATTGTTATCAAAGGCTTACAGTCCCTTGAGAAAAATGTAAAAATATGTTACAATATTAGTAGAGCGAAAGCCCAAATAAGAATAGAAAAAGATATACATTCCCCAATTTATGAAACGCTCTAGAGTGTTATTCCCCATGCATTGAAAAAATCGCACCACTCTTCAAAAAAAAGGTATTCAGGTTCCAATATAAATAGCAATAAGAGTTTTCTTTGAAAACCCTTTAGTAGCTGTGAATTTATGGTGAAATTATGGATACTAAAACATTAAAACTTACCCCACCCAAAATGATTGCGACGGCAATCAATTTGAGCATACTAACCGCATTAGTTGTGCTTACAAATAACTTCTTTAAGAGTCCGCCGATTATTGCAAAAGAAGTCCGATTAGCACAAGGAAGCGTTGTATCTCCTTTGTTAGAGAATACTAGAGCGAAAGAGGATATTAAAGAGCTTACTATCGAGGAGCAAGCGACAAACTTTAATAACAGCGTTAGAAATAGGTATAAAAATTCAATGATTTATGATGTTGCTTTAGGTGTAAAGCACATCAAACTTACAAAAACTATCAATGGTCGTCCTGTACGCATTAATGTAGTTGAAATTAATCAAAAATTAAATCCAAACTTACAAATCAATCCCCAATTATCATCATCAAGGTTAGCGTCTAAATCTACAATTACAACATTGGCAAGAAAAAACAATTCGCTTGTCGCAATAAATGGCACATATTTTAAACCTCAAACTGGTGTTCCTTTAGGAACATTGATGATTAACGGCAAAATATACACAGGACCAATCTATAACAGAGTTGCTATGGGTATTTTTGACGAAGGCTTTGATATGGCAAGATTAGAGCTTAATGCGCAAGTTAAATCATTTAAAGGCAACTTAAAAGTGGATAATATTAACCAACCAAGAATGTTATCTACTCACGTAATTGTTTACACTCCAGAATGGGGCTCATTTGCGCCACCTAGCCCAAAATACGGCAAACAAATTGCGGTAGAAAATGGCAAAATTGTTTCTATCGGAACTCAGACAATGCCAATCCCGCACAATGGTTATGTAATTGTAGGTCCAGACGAAAGATTATCAAAGTTATACAGAGCAAAACATGTTGACTTAGACATAAAAACAATTCCAAACTGGGATAACGTAAAACACATTATCAGCGGAGGTCCTTATTTAGTTAAAAATGGCGAAGTTTTCGTTGACATGACAGAACAAAAACTTGGTGCAATCGGTGGTAAGAACCCAAGAACAGCAATCGGTTACACACAAGACGGAAATTTTATAATGGTTGCAGTTGACGGTCGTGAAGGTGCATCAGTTGGTTTGACCTTAAAAGAATTAGCATGGTTTATGAAATCAATTGGTTGTATAAACGCAATGAACCTTGACGGTGGCGGTTCAACTGTAATGTACGTAAATGGACGTGTTGTAAACATGCCAAAAGTAAAAGGCGGAATTGCATTATCAAACGCTTTGACAATAGATTTAAAATCGTAAATATTTACTTCAGATAGCATATCTTCTTATTTGCACAGGGCTGAATTTCCTAAGGTTTAGCCCTTTTTCTTATATAAAATTACTACTACTTTCTACTAAGATTTTTAATACAAAATACTGCAAACTTGATTAATGGAAAAAGCCGTCAAGCACGTTTAACATAACTTTGGGACGGTTTATATCATGAAAAATTTATTTATTAGCATAATTTGCATTTTTGTATTACAAACAAGCGTTTGTGCTCAAAGCCAAACTTCTAAAACGCTTAGCACGATCGAAAACAACCTTTATGGAATAGAATACACAAACCAAAGCGATAACGCTAGATTAGATAGAATTGAAGAAACAGTTTATGGCGAAAAAAAATCTGGTAGCATAAAATCTAGACTTGCTGATTTAGACAAGGACATTGCCTCAGAGCAAATGGGAAAAGAAGTTACGCCAAGAAAATACGCCTTTACTAATGGTGAAGACGACAAAGACAATTTTTACTCGCCTAAAACTCAGCAAAATCAACAATTGGCACAACAGCAAGACTACTATGAGCCAGAAGAAAAAGCAGACCCTAATATTGAATACCCAGTTATCAATTCACTTGAACAAACTGCATTTGGAAAAAGTTACAAGCAAATGGAGATTAAAACAAGAATTAGCAACCTTGAAAAACAAGCATTTCGAAAAACATACACGAACGATGACCTTGCAACACGTGTCGATAGGTTAAAAGAAAAATTTGCATACAACATGCCAAAAAGCTCTGATGAAGCATATTTTTCGCATAACGACTATTATCAAGACGAGAGCTACTTAGCTGATAACCCTCAAACTCAATACCCAGACAACTATTTTTCACCTCAAAATATTCAACAAGAAAGCTATAACAATTCTGTTAATCAAAAAGACAAAGTTTGGGATAGACAAATTTCTGACAGAGATTTTCGCTCAAAATTAAATAAATTAGAAAAAAATGTTTACAAACAAAGTTTCTCAAACGATACTGTTGACAATCGTCTTAGCCGTTTAGAAAACACCGTTTTCAATGCTAATTTCAGCAAAGAAAGTGATACCTCTCGTTTAAGCAGGCTTTATGGTGCCGTAAATGCTCAGAAAGTAGCTAAGAAATACGATTCAAACGGTTTTCAACAAAAAATGGCAACAGCACTACAAATCGGCTTCATGGTTCTAATGGTAGTTGCGATGATACTTTAAACTTAAAATATTTTAATAATTAAACTTTCTACCTACAACTCAATAAAATCAACCTTTTAAAGCATTCCAAAACTCTCAAATGTTTATATAATGTTAAAAAGTTGATTTTTGATTTAAAATCATTAAAA
The DNA here is from genome assembly GCA_003258725.1 of Candidatus Melainabacteria bacterium. Taxonomy (GTDB): domain Bacteria; phylum Cyanobacteriota; class Vampirovibrionia; order Gastranaerophilales; family Gastranaerophilaceae; genus UBA6984. The sequence goes on along the minus strand of QHMG01000005.1, from coordinate 9,512 downwards.
TTGAGGTAGGGAGTACCACGAATGAGAAAAAAACTATTATCATTATTAATAATATTGACAATGGCGTTTACTGCAAGTAGCGCATTCGCTTATACAGAAGCCATTACACCGCTTGTTGCACAAGGTATTAGAAAATACAAACAAGGTAACGTAACAGGCTGTATTCAAGATTTGACAAATTATTTAAAACAGACAAAAAGATTTGATAACCAAGTTGTAATGTACTACTTGGGTATGGCATATACAAAAGCAGGAATTAAAGAAAGAGCCGATTATTGCTATTACAGAGCAAATGAATTAAATCCAAACAACACATTAGGCAAATATGCAATAAGGGGTAGAGCTTGCCTAAACGGCGACCCTGCTTGTTATGAACCGACTGAACAAAAGAAAGTTCAAGAAGCACAAACAGATTTAGACAAATTCATTGCAGCACCGTACGGAAACGGTTTGTCTGCTGACTTAAACAAAGAAATAGAAAGAAAAAGAGTTGAACGTTTAAGAAAGGAAATGAATTCTGACGAAGAACTTAATAAGTACGAATTTAAGAACTTTAAAGACTTTTCTAACAAAAAAAGTTCAATAGAAACTAATACTTTAAAACTTTTAGGCAAAACTCCTAGCCTAATTGCATCTTCTCAACCTAGTGATGAAGAAGTTTTAAAAGCTATAAGAGTCTTGAACGACGCAGGGTTAGGCAACATTGCAAAACAAGCAGAAATGTCTAGAGAAACCCAAGAGTCAAGAATTGAAAGAACCCCTCAAGTTAGTACTCAAGCTATGTCAACACCTGAGGTTAGAAGTGAATACAAGCCTGACATTACAAGAGAAGAATTTCAAAGACAAATGCAAAGAGATATGATGACAGCTCAAATGTCACAATACTCACAACCTAATATTGGTATGCTTTTTGGCGAAAAAAATAGTAACAATAACAACAATAACAACATGATGAACATGCTACCATTTTTAATGGCTCAACAAGCCCAACAACAAGCTGGCGGTCAAGCTAATGGTCAAATGCAATTTTCTCCAGAAATGCTACAAACAATGATGTTTAGCCAAATGATGCCAAACTTAGACTTTGGTACTAGCAACAACAATTAGTAATTGAGATAAGGAAAATTATGAAAATTCAAACAACCAGATTTGGTGAAATTGACGTAGATGATAAATACGTATTTAATTTCACAATGCCAATTCTAGGCTATAACGAGGAAGAACAGTTTGTAATGATTGAATCTAAAGAAGCGTCTTTATTCAAATGGATTCAATCAACACACACTCCAGACTTAGCTTTTCCGGCTACAGTACCTAGCTTCTTCGGTATTGACTACATTTTTGAACTTCCTGATGAAGCAGAAGCATCATTAGAAGTAAAATCAGCAGAGGACTTAGTTGTTATGAATATCGCCAAAATTCCAAGCGATAATCCTAGAAAAACAACCGTAAATCTGCTTGCACCAATCGTTTTTAATATTACAAACAACAAGGCTGGTCAAGTTATATTAAGCGGAACAGGCTTTGACGTAACTTATCCGTTATTTAAGGACGAAGAACCTACAAAGGACGGTGAGTAACAAATGCTTATATTATCAAGAAAAAACGGTCAAAAGATTATTATAAATGACGAAATCGAGATTACGATTTTAGAATCAAAAATGGACAATTGCAAAATTGCAATTAATGCCCCAAAAGACGTAAAAATCTACCGTGAAGAAGTTTACGTACAAATCCAAAACGCTAACAAGCAGTCAGAAAGCACTTCTTTGGCGGATTTAGGTTCTTTGTCAGATTTAATGCCACACGACAAGAAAAGTGCGCCTAAAAAGGTTATTTTAAAGAAAAACTCACCTGAAAACCAATAAAATGAACTACGAACAGGCAAAAAAATGCTTAACTGATATACGAATAAAAGAATGTGAGCCTTTTTTCAGAGCAAATGGTATGCTTTTGGAATTAGGTTATTGTGAGTTACTAAAAGACAAGCTAGACGAGGCTAAAAGCACTTTCACTATCATCAGAGACAAGGATTTACGGGCAGATTGGGCATATTTATTAATTCAATTTATGAAGAACTATATTCAATTTTTCCCGTCATACCTACAAATTAGGAACTTTTTAGAAATTGACATTGGGCTATTAATCAAGGCTGGAATGAGCGAATACGTTGAAAATGTAGTCAATTCAGCTGACATATTTTACCAGATTAATCAGGAAAGTTACAAGTTTATCGCAAGAGCTTTGATTAATTATAACTATTGGGAAGTGGCTAAGATATTCTTAAATAAAGGCGTTGACCGTTGTTATAATGATCCAGAGCTACATTTTATTTATGGCAATTATCATTTAAGACATGGCAACAAACTCCTTGCCCTACACGAGTTTGAGACCTCTTTAGAGGTTTTACCAAATTATTTTCCTGCGCAAAAAATGATTAGAGAATTAACCGAGTAAATTTTATACAAATCGTTAAAAGCCTTTTAATAAATACAACACAGGTGTATTAATTAGCTAAAATGCAGTCTATAATAGTCAAAAATCTTTTCTAAGCCTATAAATCATTATATTTAAAGGTTTTAAGTCCTACGTGTCCGTAAAAAAGCGTACGCAAAAATACGTACGTTTTAAGTCAGACAAATTTATTTATAAAAAATGATACAATAAATTTATTATGATTAAGTTATTTTTTTATTTTAAAAATTCCGCAACAAGTTCGTGGTAACACAAAATTAAATATTTCAACTACTCATCTTCTTCGACCCAGCGTTTTACATCAAAGCGCAAGTCGGAAACTTTCATTTTCAAAGATTTCAGATAGGGAGTTAATTCTGTTAAAATTTTTGTTTTACGAAACATCAATTCTTGGGCTACTGCTGGATTTTTGCAAGCTATTATCATAACTCCATTTGTTGTCATTGAAAACGGCTTAGAATTGTCCTTAAACTTTTCTCCTACAACTTTTTGCCAAAATTTAAACAGATTACTTTTCGTAATCGCTTTTTTAAAATTTTTGTCTTCAAGCATTTTTGCTAAAGTCTCATCAATGCCTTCAAAGTTAGTATACAGAACCTTTTTTGTCATTTTAAGCCCATTTCATATTTGTGTGCTATAATTAAGCAATGGAACATTTGAACTTAGATGATAGCATAAAAAAATCAAAGAATATATTAATAATAACTCATGTAAACCCAGACGGCGACGCTTTAGGCTCTATGATTGCACTTAGAGACTTAATTTACAATCATTACAAGAAAAAAGCTGAAATGATGATTGTATCAAAATACCCTAAAATGTACGAATACCTAAACGGGGCAAAAGACATCAAGCATATTTCTGAATTTGATAATTCAATGGTTTACGATATGGTTATCCTTGTTGACGTTGCGGCTTTAGATAGAATTTTTGACGCCCAAATTTTCTACGAAAAAGCAATGATTAAGGTGACAATTGACCACCACAAAACAAACAATTACGATGCAAACATTCAATTTGTTGAAAGCGATGCAAGTTCAACAGGGGAAGTTCTATTCCAAATTGCAGAAAATCACGGTTGGAAGATTGATGAAAACATTGCAGAAGCAATCTACACAGCAATTTTGACCGACACAGGCGGATTTAGATTTGACAACACAAGTTCAAGAGCCTTAAAAATAGCATCAAAACTTGTTGCTGCAGGTGCTAACCCTAAAAAGGTTTACAAAAATTGCTATGAATCAAAATCTAAAAATTTGGTTATGTTTCAAGCATATTGCATAAGCAAGGCTGAATTTTCAGACAACGACAAAATTGCTTATACTGTCGTATACAAAAAAGATCTTGAAAAATTTGGCGGTGGTGAAGACTTTACAGAAGGTTTAGTTGAAGTTTTAAGAGCCATTGAGACAACAGAAGTTGCTTTTATCTTAAAAGAATTAGACAACAAGATGTTCAAAGTGTCTATGCGTAGCAAGAATATTGACGTTGCAGATGTTTGTTCTGCCTTCAGCGGGGGTGGTCACAAATTTGCAGCAGGTTGTGTCATCAAGCACAATGCAAAAGATGCAGTAAAAAAACTTATTGAACTAATCAAAAAACAGGGTGTTTAATGAAAAAAATCATTATTTACTTAAAACGATTAATAAAATCTGTTGTTGACAATGACTTTTTCGGAATGGCGTCTGAAATGGGTTTTATGTGTGTTTTAGGCATATTCCCAACACTTTTATTCCTTACTGGAATCTTTGGTTGGGCAGGCAAACACGATTTTATAAAACCAATTTTATCATTTTTAGTTCAAATCATGCCTGATGAATCGGTAGAATTAGTATTTACAGTATTAAAAGAGGCTGTATTCTATTCAAAAGGTGGATTTTGGGCAATTCTTGGTTTTATAATTACAGTATTTTTAACAACAAACACGCTCGCAATCATCGCTAAAGGCTTAAACAGAGCTTACAAAATCGGTGAAACTCGTTCCTTCCTTTACACTCGTATACTTGCATTTTTTATGTTAATAGTAAATACTGCGGTTTTATTTATAACAATAAACTTAATCATTTTTGGTAAAATCATTTTCAATTTCTGTGTAACATATTTACATTTAGGGCAAGAAGCGGCTTCAATGTGGTTATTCCTACGTTGGCCAATTTCGTTTATTGCACTTTACGTAATGGCATTCTTGCACTATTACATTTTGCCAGATTTGAAAGGTCCAGAGCTTTTAAAACTAAAAAGTACAATACCTGGAACCTTCTTTTTCAGCACATTTTGGTTAATTGGTTCGTGGGGATTTTCAATATACGTAAACAACTTGCACACTTACAACTTTATTTACGGCACTATTGGAGCGTTTGCAGTATTAATGGTTTGGCTGTATTACTCATCAATACTTATTCTTATAGGGGCAGAAATTAACTCGCAAGTTTACAACAGACTAGGTATTTCAAATGGAAAATAGTCAAAGATTACACGTAAATTACGCCTCTATTGTGGATATAGTTGAGGAAAACTCAACTGTACTTGACTTAGGTAGCGGTGACGGTACTTTATTGAAGTTGCTAAAAGAGAAGAAAAATGTTCAAGGCAAAGGAATTGAAATTGATGAAAACTCTGTAATCAAGAGTATTCAAAACGGTGTTTGTACAATTCAAGGTGACATAGATGAAGGATTAAAACAGATTTCAGACAATGAATACGACTATGTAATCCTTAACAGTACGCTTCAATCAACAGAAAAACCCGATTATGTAATTCACGAAATGCTAAGAGTTGGAAAAAAATGTGTTGTAAGTTTTCCAAACTTTGCATACTGGAAGGTTCGTTTTTACTTAATGTTCAAAGGTCGTATGCCAAAATCAGAACGCTTACCGTTTGAGTGGTATGACACCCCTAACATTCACTTATTAACAATCAACGATTTTTTTGAGTACGCAAAAAAGAATAATTTTAAAATTCTAAAATCGCTATACTTTACAAACGGTAAAATTAGAAAAAATCTTATTACAAGATTAATCAGTCCGCTATTCGCAGAAGATGCTATTTTTGTGTTGACTAATTAGCAGTATTGCTTTTTTTTGTTCTGTTTGTTATAATTATAACAAATATTAGGAGAAATCATGAAAAACATTATTATCTATACAACTCAAAAACAATCTGATATCAAGGATACTATCGAAAACTTAGACAGTATTGATAAAGCTAGTGTCAGAGTTGAGTTAGCTGAAGATTTGAAGGAATACGAACTTTTAAATCCATATTTGCTAATCGTTGAAGATGTTCCAAACTTAAACGACGTATTAATGACAACAAAATTTAAAGTTCCGGTATTGTTCGTTGGTGAACCAATCAATGACGTTACAATCAGAGCCTTGACTTATGATTACATCTCAACACCAATCAACAAAGATGTTTTAGTAACTCGTATTAATTCATTGTTCAAAGTTAAAGAATTCCACGATAAAATCAACGAAGTTTCTACAACTGATGAATTGACAGGTTTACACAACAGAAAATATTTACAAGAACGTTTAGATGCAGAAATTTCTCGTGCAAGACGTTACAAAACTCCATTATCATGCTTGTTATTTGATATTGATTTCTTCAAAGTTGTTAATGATATGTACGGCTACGAATGGGGCGACGTTTTGTTGAAAAACTTCGCTGATAAATTAAAAGCTATGATTAGAAAAGAAGATGTTTTGACTCGTTACGGTGATGAAGAATTTATCGTAATCCTTCCAAACACCTCTGAAGATAATGCTTTCTTGTTCGCAGAACGTTTCAGACGCAACATAGAAAAAATGGAATTTATTCCTGCTGGTGAAGAAGAAAGACACCCAATCACAGTTTCAGGCGGTATCTCTACATATCCTTGTTTAGCTAATGTTGAAGAAGACGCTAATACAGTTATCAGATATGCAGAACACGCTTTATACAACGCTAAAAAACGTGGTAAAAATAAAATCGTTCAATTCTCTCAAATTAACTTAGAATTTTAGGATTTTTAAAAGATATATATTAAGGCGGTCGGTGATTTCATCACCGACCGCCTTTTGTTGTTAAATTATTTTGATGTCAGGCAATGCCTGACCTACTTTTGTAGTGTTGAATATATTGTTACATTTTATATTCGATTCTTTTTGTAAATCTTGTGTAACATAATTTTCTAATTTAGCAACTTTGTCTTATACATAAACTTTATACCAATATAGGTAAAGGTTATTATTCAAAATAGGTGATTTAAATGTCTTATATGCCATCTTCGATTGGGCAATACAACGGTACACTTGGTGGAGTTTATACTCCACAATATCAAACAAGACCACAATCTTTTAGAGGAGCTCAGCAAGCTCAAACGGTCGAAGAACCTAAGAAAAAATCAAAGGCAGTAAAAACTGCAATTGGTGTTGGAGTCGGTGTTGGCATAGCATTAGCAACCTTATATGGACTTGTCAAAACCGGAAAATTGAAAAAAATAGATAATGCACAAAATTGGACAGAAAAACTTCAAAATCTAGCGTTTAAAGCCGGTGACAGCATAAGCAAAGGTGCTGATTCCGTTGTAAATTATGGCAAAAAGTTGCTTGGCAAAACAAAAGATGTTCCAAATTTAAATATTAACGTAACTGACGAAATATTAACCGCTGACGGTTTAAAAGAAATCATGAGCGCAGTTCAACAAGGCGCTAAATCTGGAGTTTGCTCTAACGGCGCAAAATGGACTCTTGGATAAATTTTAAGGCGGTCTGTGATGAAATCACCGACCGCCTTTTGTTATTAAATTATTTTGATGTCAGGCAATGTCTAACCTACGCTATATCACTATGCATCTATAACTTCGCACTTATATTCTGGGTGTTCTTTTAATTTTTCTTCAATTTCATCGAATGTTAACAGCCCCTCTGATGCCCCAAAGTTAGAAACAACAGAACTTGAATTTACAGAACCGTACATCAAGGCTTTGCAAATATCCGCTTTTTTGGCATGAAGTGCTGCGCAAAGAGTTGATGCAAATGCATCACCTGCGCCAAGTGTTGAAACAACTTTACTTGGAAAGATTGGTGCGATATAAATTTTGCCGTTTGCATAAGCATAAGCACCTTTATTCCCGTCTGTAATTACGACTAATTGGTAATCTTTAACTTTTAATTTTTTCAACATTTTGACTACATCTGGATGAACTTTTTCTTTTGTAAAATCTTCTTCTGATGTATTAGGTCGAACCACAATACCCGTACACATTTGAGCTTCTTCCTTGTTCATAACAACAATGTGAGCGTTTTCCAAAATATGCTTCATATAGTCAAAACCTTTTTTAAGGCTTGAAGAACCAGCATTTACACAGATTTTTACATCATTTTCGTGTGCGAATTTTACGATAGGTTCTAAAATCTTTGTAGACTTGCCGTTCAATGGTGCTAAATACAAGAATTTTGCCTGTTTAATTGCGTCAAAATCAATATCTTCTTTTTTAATTTCGCCATTACCGCCACGATGAGCTAAAACCGTTCTATCACCTTGAAAACTTACCAAGATTACAGAAAAACCTGTTGAAGTTTTTGCTGTTTGAACAATATGCGACAAATCTAAGTTTTTGTCTTTCAAATAATTCATTATTCCGTGTGCATAAAAATCTTCACCACATTTGAAAATTGCAGATGTGTTATAACCCAAGTTAGCAAAGTTTATGGCAGTATTTACACCACCACCGCCAACTTTTGTATCAAAATCAGTAATATCTATTTTTGAACCATATCTATAACTCATAAATTCTGACTTTTTGTCAGTCGAACTAACTGATACAATATTTGCTTCGTCACACTTTACGAAAACATCAATTGTAGCACTACCAATAGTCACAATATTAAACATTTTGCACCTCGATTTATTTAATTTATTTAATTATTCTTGCTGGGTAATTGTGTTTTAAAAGTTCATTAGCAAGCGACTGAGCTTTTGCCTCTGATGAGAATGAACCCACTTGAAGCGTGTATGTTCCTTGAATATTTTTCACAAAAGGAGTTACACCCAAACCAGCCTCTTGCAAAATTGATTGAGCAACTTTTGCTTGGTCTATTGATGAATAGCTACCTACAACAACCTTGATTACAGGATTGTAAGCTGTTGGAATTTCAACAGGTTTTGGTGGAGTTGTTGTAACAGTTTTGTGCTCATGCGTTTGTTGAACTTCTTGAGTTACTTGTTTTACTTCTTGTTTAACCTTTTTTACAGGAATTTTTACTTTTTCTTCTAAAGTTTTATCAAAATATTCATCTTCATCATCTTCTTCAAACTTGTTTCTAGCTTCTTCAACTTTTTTAGCCATAATATTCGTATCTTCTGATTGAATAGCTCTTAATCTATTATCAATAAAACCTTTTACGCCTAATCCAGATTCTTTTGCATCTACTGTTGAATCTTCACCAATTGAAACATCTACGTTTGGAGTAATTCTACGTGCTGCACCAATAAAGAAAACTAACATAATTAAAAATGTAGTTGTAAATACTGTTAAAATATTTTGCGCTGTAACATCTTTACTTTTTTTATATCTTTTATAGCTTTGATATTCTTGTGATTCTTGTTTTCTAGTCATAAAATTAAATCCTTTTCATTTTACAAATATTCTACATAAAACAATATTAAAAGTCCATAAATTATCCTTCAATACATTCAATCTAATGTCACTTTGAATTTATTTCTAATGTAAACAAATGTAACGAATTACGCTGAAATGCTTAAGTTTACATGGTTTCGTGCCGAATTAAAAGGTATAGGGAAATGAAATTACAATAGTTAATAAGGAAAGTGTGTCGTTATGGGTTTAGCAGCATCACAAGCAAGATTTTTAAATTTAACAGCTAGAAAAACTAACATTGAATATGAAGGTCAACAAATTAACCAACAAAGAACTACTTTAGCTAACCAATCTGCAAGCTATTACAACCAAATGTTGACTTTATCTGTTCCTACTCCTCCTTCAACTGATTCTTTCAGAACTATTAACTACGCTTTCACTACTTTAGATGGTT
>QHMG01000019.1 GCA_003258725.1 Candidatus Melainabacteria bacterium | reverse complement strand
AATCATTAAGAGGTATTATGAAAGAATCTTTCTTCCACGGTGCTTCAATGATGGGTTCAAACTTTATTGCTTAATCAATTTTTCTTCTGCATTCAGCACACAATATAAATAAATATGTCACCCTGAATTTATTTCAGGGTCTCAAGAACTTAGAGATTCTGCCACACGGGGGACAGGCTCACAAGGCTCATACTTCGCCTGTTCACTTTGTCAAACAAGTTCAGAATGACAAAACAAAAACAAAAATAAAAATAACTAATATCAAAGAAAGGATATAGTAAAACAGATTTTAAACAAACACATTCCAAAGTGAATGAAGGTTTTAGGAAAAGGTAAGGAAATTTAATCAACTCAATTTAATTTATTAATACTCTCTCTCTCAATTATTTATTCAAAATTTAACCTCCCATTCGGGAGGATTTTTTTTGTTAAAATTTAATTTTATTTATTTTTTAAAAGTTCGTCTAACATTTCATCATTTTCAAATTCTGGTTCAACAACATCGTCAAACATCATTGTTTGAGAATGAAGTTTTGTTGAATTTTTTGATTGATATTCTTGCATATAAGGTTTTGGTTTGTTTTTAAGTTTTTCTTGAATGTGTATTAAATAATATGTGTTATCTGATAATATTTGATTTAGAGCCTTACTGACGTCTGTATGGTCTTTAAAACGGTATATTTTAGAAAATTGTACAATATAATTATTGCCATTATAAGTACTAAATCCACAAAGATTATATTCTAAATATTTAGAGGTTGCATCTTCCTTCATAACTGAATAAGAACCGATATAATCTGCCACATAGGCACGAGGGCTTACAAATTCTCTTACACCATAATCGTAAAATTGAGGATAAATAGAGCGTTGAATTGCATAATAATCAGCAATAAATAGTTTCGGCACCATTTTTGTTTTTGGAAAATAATGTATTGAAACCATTTCAGTCCACTTGTGAGGTTCAGCGCTTTCATTAGTTGTCGTAAATTCGTTTAGAATTTCGTTATTATTATCAATACTTTTAGCGTATTTTAGAGTATAAATTTTGTTATTAAATTTTATAGTAGGAATTTCTTCTTCTGCAAAAATTGGAGTACAAAATAAAACATTAATTATCAATAGAAATAAAGCTATAACTGAATTTTTCATAATATTATTCTATAATAAAAATTTTGATGTTAAAATACAAAAATGAAGAAAAAAGATTTTATATATGCATTAATTATCAGTATAATAACTTTATTAATGTGTTGGGCAGAGGGTGGAGATGAGCTTTTGCGCAGATTATATGCTTATTTGGTTAGTTGAAATATTTTCTTAACATAAATTAAAAGAAAATAAGTAAAAATTTGTTTTTTTGCACTAACTCAAATACAATAAAATTAAGGGTAGGGGAAATATGGCAACACAAAGTTTAAGTGATATAACTCTTTCGCCAAGCGAAGTTCGAGATATTTTAAACGCTGATAATGAAGAAATTATAAGTTTGTGCAAACGTGCATCAATTGTTCCAAAACGTAATCGTAGAGGTTTAACATATTTTTCTTATAATGATGTAAAACGACTTCAAGAAGCTAAAAGTATTAAAAGTAGTTTAGTTAGAATTACCCCAAATGCTGTTGTAGATAGAATTATGAGTTCTTTCAGTCAAATGGAAGAAAAAATTTCTAACAACATTTTAGACACTTTGGATAAAAAATTAGAAGAAAAAATGCAAGGTGTAGAAGGTATGGCGGCTGAATTGATTAAAGTTCAGACTGAAAACGAAAAACTAAAAAACAAGATTATAGAACTAAATCGTGAAAATGTTCATATGAAAATGGAACTTGAAAAATTTGAAAAAATCGGTTTTGGTTTTTACAAAAAATACGAAGTGAAAGATTATACAATATAAGGATAAAGTGTAATGGCAGTTAAAGAAAAAGAAAAGCAAGAAACAGGTGTTTCTCCAGAACGTGAAAAAGCATTAAAACTTGCTATTGAAAAAATAGAAAAAGACTTTGGTAAAGGTTCTATTATGAAGTTAGGTGACAAACCTTCAGTAAGTGTAGAATCAATTCCAACAGGTTCTTTAGATCTTGATATTGCATTAGGAATTGGCGGTATTCCAAGAGGAAGAATTATTGAAATTTATGGTCCAGAATCTTCTGGTAAAACAACTTTGGCTCAACACATAGTTGCTGAATGTCAAAAGAAAGGCGGAATTGCAGCATTCGTTGATGCAGAACATGCTTTAGACCCTGAATATGCAAGAAATATTGGAGTTAAGATTGAAGACTTGCTTATTTCTCAACCAGATACAGGTGAACAAGCACTTGATATTACTGAAGAGTTAGTTCGTTCAGGTGCTGTAGATATTATTGTTGTTGACTCAGTAGCTGCATTAGTTCCGAAAGCAGAAATTGATGGATCAATGGAAGATCAACAAATGGGCTTACAAGCACGTTTGATGAGTAAAGCACTTAGAAAATTGACAGGTATTATTGGAAAAACAAATACTACTGTTATATTTATCAACCAATTACGTATGAAAATAGGCTTTGTTCTTGGTAATCCAGAGACTACAACAGGTGGTAATGCTCTTAAATACTACTCTTCTGTACGTATGGAAATTAGAAGAACTGAAACAATCAAAGGTGAAAACGGCGATTTGGGTAATCATGTTAAAGTAAAAGTATTGAAAAATAAGGTTGCTCCGCCATTTAGAACAGCAGAATTTGATATTATTTTTGGTAAAGGTATTTGTAAATTCGGAAACATCTTAGATGTAGGTGTAAAAATGAATATTGTTGATAAATCAGGTTCTTGGTTTAGTTATAAAGATGAAAAATTGGGTCAAGGTCGTGAAAAGGCAAAAGAATTTTTAGCTAACAACCCTGAAACAATGGCTAGCATTGAAAAAGAAATTAGAGAAAAATTAGCAGAAAAAGAATAAATAATTTTTAAATTTAATAAAATAAGGCGCAGTGAATTTTTCACTGCGCCTTATTTTTGTTTAAATAAATGTAAGTGTAAATTAAGTGGTCGAAACTTGCTTATATTATATAATAAGAGGGTAATAATAGAAGAAAAAGCAATTTTATTGTATAATTATACTTATATAAATATACGATAATAAGGAGGTTTTATGCCAGATAATAATAACATTAACATTGGTGGAGTACGTTTTAACAAGAATGACGTGCAAAAATCAGAAGTAATTAAAAAAGACGGAAAGGTTATGAACAGCGTTTTCTTGCGTGATGGAACTCATGTTGTATTCCCAAGTCAAGCTGCTAAAAACGAATCTGTTGTAGAAATGCATGATAAAACAAAAACTGAAAAATCACCATTTGGTTATAGTGTAGCTGACGGAGAATTTGGCATTGATTACGGTACTGATCCAACAATGATTAATATTGGTAGTAAAGAAGTTAAAACTGGTAATGTTGATATTGATTTTTACCGTATGAATGGTGCTAAAATTACAGGTACTGATAAACAAGATGATTATACGTTGAAAGGTTGTCGTAATACAAAAGTTGATGTGTCTCAAAACGACGGTGCTAGAGATGTTGTAACAATCAAAGATGATGACAAAAACGAACATTACAGAGGAATTTTCGGTAATCGTGAACCTGTTCCAAGTGGAAATCAACATTCAGTAGACGGAAAAGTTTTTGTTTCTGGAAACAATGAAGTTAAACAAAACAAAGAAGATATAACATACGTACGAAAAGATAATCCAAGTCTTTGGAACGGTGCTTATGACGAACATAAAGGTAAAGGTTCGGTAAAAGAAAAATAACAAAAAACGGCTTTGATATCAAAGCCGTTTTTTGTTGATATTTTAATAAAAGACCCCGTAATAAATACGGGGTGACGTAAGAATTTTATTATAAATCGACTTAACCACTTATAGTCTTAACCCTTATTGTCTTTAAAAAAATAAAAAACCTAAATATGAGTATTTAGGCTTTGAATAAAAAATATAGGGAATAAGGAATAAGGAAATTTATAATTTAAAAAACTTGTTTACATATCCATTTCAAAATGATGACCTGCGTGCATATCAGCGTCTTTTAGGATTTGTTTTGTATTAAAATCTTGTACGAATAAGTTGTCTAATTGTTTATTTACTGTGCCGTCAAATACACGTTCATTTTTAGCTAAGTAGCTGAAAATGCCGTTAATGCCAGCGCCTGCATTAGCTTTTACTGAATCGCCGATTTGTTTAATAGTTCTTTCTGGAACTTTTACATTTAAGCCAAAAGGTTTTGAAGGACGTAGGTTGTTACTGTTGCTACCAGCACTACCTGCGTTCAAGGTATTATTAGCACCTAAATTATTTTGATTAATTAAATCTGCCATATTTTCTACCCTTTTTGACTACCGACATTTTTTATATCGGTATCTCTCTGTTGAAAGTTTAATGATTTGTGGAAAAAGTCATGAAAAGTTTACAAAATTTTACAATGTTCGTCAATAGGGTTTATTTCTTTTTATAAATTGTATAGCTGAAATCGCCTGATAGCTTGATTTCTTCTTTATAATTTTTTTTCACGAAGTTGCAAAAATCAAACAGGTAATCTTTACAAATTATACTAAAGTAGTAGTCTGAAGAATCCCAGCTATTAAAAATTACGTATTCTGGCATGGATTTTTTAAAATGCTCAATAATTTGCTCATTGCCAAAGGTTTCTTCATATAATGGTAGCAATGTATTATAAAAATCATCTGTTTTTCTATCTGTAAGGTAATTTATCATCATTCCTTCTGGCAGAATTAAGATTTTATCATCTTTTTGAGTATTTTTTTCTATGTATTCAAATAATTTTTTAGTCGTTTGATAATGTTTTTCTTTTACATAAATAATACCCTTTTGTGTAGTTAGAGTATGGTTTTTAGCAATATAGAATTTACAGTTTGAAACTCCGATTAAAATTGCTAAAACAAGTATGAAAAATCCGATGTAATCAATTTCTTTTAAGTTGAATTTGTCCTTAAACATTGCAAAAATTGCGATAATGATTAGTGGCAAGTAATATATTCCGTAAGAGTTCAAAATTAATCCCCAGAATATTTTTAAGCTAATCAAAAATGTTCCGACAACTAAAATAAATAGTGGCAAATCCTTCCATAATTTTTTGTAATTGATTAATACCAAGAGTAGCAATAAACAAGGTGTAAAGGCATATAAATCATAGAAAGAACCAGCTTTAAATACAAATAGTAAGCAAATTCCTGTGTATGTCAAAATTAAATTTACAACAGGGTTTGTAAGTTTATTTTTGAACATAATAGGCGCAATATAAATTAAAAAAGGAAACATAAAGCCTAAAAAAGTTAATATGATTAGTCCAATAGTTTGCTTATGAAAGAAAATTCCAGAATGTACATAAAAATAGTTTAGAGTTTGTGTATGTGCCATTACGTTTGCGATATTTAATGCATCAATTAGGTCGATAACTCTTAACCCTTGTGCAAAAAGAATTCCAAAGCAAAGAATTGGCATTGCCAAAAGGGAAAAATTTCCAGCCATACAAGTTTTAAAGTTTGGTTTTGTTTTGAACAAAATATATGGAATAATCAGCAAAAACGCTACAAATTCATATTTACAACAAACCGCAAGTCCTGCAAAAAACATTCCAAAACAAAGAGCGGAAATATTTTTTTTGTCTGCAAATTGTGTAAAAGCCAACATTGAAACTAAACATGCCAACAGGCCATAAGTCATTCCGAAGGAATATGGATAAACATAATTAAAAACATAAACTGGTACAACACCTATTGCAAGTGCAAAACAGCTTAGGTAAAATCCAAAAGAGGTTGATAAAAAGCGTTTTGCGATAAAAAATAATGTCAAATTTATCCCTAAAGCACAAATAGAGCCTGCCATATAAAGTGTGTTTAGGTTATTTCCAAATATTTTATAAAGAAGAGCATTAAAAAGATAGCTGAAAGGTCCGTAAATATTGAACAAATCCTTATATAGAACTTTTCCATTAAGCACCTCTTGTGGATAATATGCCTCTCTTCCGCAATCAATAATTAAGCCGTTATGATGAGAGTAAGTTATCCCCAAAACCGCTAGAGTAATGAATATTAGCGGAATAAAATATTTTAGTGTTTCCTTATTTTTAATCATTATGTAATATAATTTAACAAATAAAAAAACTCATGGCAATTTTTTCATAAAAAAATACTTTATAAAAATGTAAGTAAGGTAGGAAATTTTTAAGGTTAAGGTTACAAAAGATATGACATTGCCACATTCAATGGATTATTTAGTGAACGGCGGAGTTCTTGATTTTGATGCAGCTGCATATCTTAACAACACTAACGTTGGTGGTGTAAACTACAACACAAATTTGTTAGGTGGTGTTCAAATGCAAAACCAACCTCAAAATGATAATTTTGCTACAAAAGCAAAAAAGACAATGACAGATAAAAATTTCCTTAAAAAAGTTGCAACTGCTGCATTAGTTACAGTTCTAGCTGGTGTTGCATTGTGCAAAGGTAAAAATGTAATAAAAGCAGTAAAAGATTACAATTATACAGAAGGTGCATCAAATGCGTTTAGTTCAGTAAAAAATGGTGTATGCAACTTCTTTAAAAATGTTTTTAAAAAATAACCAAACCAAAAACCAAACCAAACCAAAATAACCAAAACCAAAAAGAAAAACTTTACGACCACCGATAGGTGGTCTTTTTTTTCGTTACAAATTGTAAATACAGGTAGCAATTTATTTTTTTACGATATTTCATGCAGTTGAAGGAATCCTAAAATTTTATGAATATTCAACCTATTACAAGCGTTAAAGCTCCTGTATTTACAGGCAAAGTAATTACTAACAAAACTTATGTAACAAAACCAATGAAATCAGATAGTTTTGAAAGTTCAAAAGAAAATTTTGACCTTGATAAATCTATGAAAATTCTTTCTGATGTTCGTTTAGAAAACGGTAAAAAGAAATTTGAACGCAATCAATTGATTAAGATTGAAAACAGTTTAAAAGGTGAACCTAAAAAATGGGATTCTGTTTCAAAATTAGCAAATAATCCAAATATCAAAGGTGATTTTGTCTATTTAATGGCTTCAAAACCATTAGAGCATTTAAATACACTTACTCAAATTGCAGAAATTAAAGATGAAAAAGGAAGTCATAAATATTCCGGTAAAGAAATGATGCAATTTACAGATAAATTAATGCCAGAGGATTTGAAAAAATCTTTACCTTTGACAAAAACAAAATTATCGGTAAAAAATATTGTTTTATTAACTCAAACTCCTAATATTCCGAATTTAGATAAAGTATCAGAAAAAATTCTTGAAATGGAAAAAGTTGCAGGAAAAGATTTGAAAGAAGTTTCTTTTGCCCGTAACAGATATGAAAAAGATGCTTACGATTTGACTGCAAAATTGCAAGGTGACAACGAAAAGAAGGTTGTTTTAAACAAAGATTTAAAACGGGAAGCCCTTGAAGATACAACAAGTTTTACTAACAAAAACGGCAAAAAATATTTTGTAAAAAAATCAACAGATTTTAGAAATAATACTGTTTCTAAGGTTACTTTGCGTGAGGACAAAGAGGTCGGTAGACCGGTTTTTGAAAACGAAGTTAGAATTGTAAAAGATAAAAATAACAAGGTTAAATATTACGAATATACTTCGCATTCACAAGTGAATGGTGTTTACGATATTGTGAGAAAAACTCCAGAAGGTAAGCAAAAAGTGCTTTCTTCAGGTAAAATTGACAAGAAAACAGGCATTGTTTCTATTCAAAAAGATATGACTTCGCCAGAAGGAGTTAGAACTCAATATTTATATGAAAATGACCCACAAGGCAATCGTATTGTGGATTACAAGATTACAGATAAAAACGGCAAAGTTCTTTTGAACAAAAGCCAAACTTTTGAAGAAATTAATGAAAACAAATTTATTTCATCAAAAAATGATGATAAATACGAAATTAACGTAAATGAAAACGAAATCTCTGTTCAAAGTTTACAAGATAAAAATAAAAAAGCGAAATTTACAGCAAAAGATAACTTTATTGGAGATAAAAAACAGTTACTTTCTACATTGAAACAATTTCCAGGTGAAGAATTAATCAAACTTGGTGAAACAGTGGACTTTTTAGAAAGCATAAATGACCCGTTGGATTCATATTATAACGGTTCTTGCCGTTCTATTTCATCAGGAAGCGATGAATTTTTGTTCTTGCACGAATTAGGACACGCAAGAGATTATCGTGATGTAGATGATGATTTGAAAAATATTGAAGAATCTATGAAAAAATCTCTTACAATGGATAAAGATGTAAACAAAGCCTTTGAAGAAGAAAAACAAGCATTTTTTAAAGCATATCCGGATACACAAAGAGAACACATGGATTACTTTATGAATACATTAAACCATTATGGCGGTGAAACAGGTGGCTTGAGTGAAACAATTGCAGAATCAAACGCAATTTTGTCAGAAGGTAAATCTTATGAACCATTGGCAATACGTTCCCAATACTTGCAACAAAACTTCCCACGCACAATTGCTGTTTTAGAAACAAAATTAAGTAAATAGAAAATTTAAAAAAAGAATTTTCTTGCCGGCATGTAAATATTTGTAAAAATTTTAATTTCAATTGCTATTTGAATAGCAAATAAATTTTTGACGTTTTTTCATGCTATAGTAGGAATACAAGGTTCTCTTAGGAAAAATTTAATTAGGAAAAGAAGGAATAATAAGAAAATGTCAGACATGAATGTTCAAAACTTAACTCAAATCAATGCTCCAAAGTTAAGACCATCAAAAAAAGCAGAAAAAACTAAATTACCAGAACAAGCTCCAGATAGTTTCAAAAAAGCAGATTTTAGCGTAGATAACGCTATGGAAACTTTGAAATCTACTAAAATTCAAAAAGGTAAAGCTAGTGTTCCAAAATTTGGACCAAAAGAGTTAATCAATTTGAAAATTATTTTGACAGAATCTCCAGATAAATGGAATGCAGTACAAACACTTGCTGCAACTCCTCACGTTAAAGGTAAAACAGTTTCTCAATTAGCAACTAAAAAAACTGATGTTTTAAATGCTATGGTTCCTTATGCTAAAGAACCTGGTGCAAGAGTTGATAGAGGTAAATATACTCACAAAGATTTGATGTTAATGGCAGATAATTGTAATGCAGAACAATTGAAAGCTGCAAAACCTTTAATTAAAACACAATTATCAGGTGAAAACGTAGCTATTATGGCCTTAACTCCATCTTTAGAAGGTAAATTAGACAAAGCTGCTTCTAAAGTTATGGATATGGAAAAAGCTATGGGTAAAAACTTACTTGAAGTTGTATTTGATGGTAATGTTTATGATACAAACTCTTTCGTAATTAAGGCTTCAACTAAAAACAACGAATTAAATACTGAAATGCTAGATAAAGACTTAAATCGTCAAGCTATCGAAAATATGTCTTTATATCAATCAGGTAGCCAAGTTTACCAAATTAAAAAAGTAAACGATTTAAGAAATAACACTACTTCAAAAGTTAGATTAGAAATTGATGATCAAGGTTATCCGACTGCAACTCACGAAGTTAGAGTTATTAAAAACAAAGCAGGTAAAGTTGTAAGAAAAGAATACACTGCGCCTTCAGATGTAAAAGGTGTATTTGATATTGTTTACGAAGATGCTAAAGGTAATAAAACTCAAGTAAGTGAAGGTCATTATGATAAGAAAACAGGTATTACAACTGTTAAGAAAAATATGACTTCTTTAAACGGTACAAAGACAACTTACTCTTATGAAGATGACCCTAAAGGCAACAGAATCGTTGATTACAAAATTACAGATAAAAATGGAAAAGTTCTATTAGACAAATCTTCTACATTTGAAGTTGTTGATGATAACCACTTTATTTCAACTAGAAACAACGAAAAATATGATATCAAAGTTGATAAACATGATATTAATGTTGTTGATATGAATAATCCAAAACGTCAAGCAAGAATTTCAATTGACAATCAAATTAAAGGTAACAAAGAAAAGATTATGAAATCTTTAAAAGCTATGCCTGGTGAAGAATTATTCAAAGTTGCTCAAACAACAAAAAAATTAGTTGGTAATAAAGATGTTCTTGACTCATACTATGATCCAACAAGTAAAGAAATTCACTCTGGTGAAAACTTATTTGTAATCTTGCACGAATTAGGTCACGCAAGAGATTACAGAGATGTTGATGGTTCTAGTGATGAAGCATACGCAGATACAGTAGATATGGCTATTCAAGAAGACCCAGAGGTTCAAAAGGTTTATGATAAAGAAAGAAAAGCCTTCAATAAAGCATTCCCAGATACACAACGTGACCACGTTGATTACTTCATCAACAAAGTTACTCACTACGGTGGCGAATTAGGTGGTTTAGGTGAGACAATTGCTGAATCAAATGCATTGTTAACAACTCCAAAAACTCACGAATTATTAGCAATTCGTTCTCAATATTTACAACAATACTTCCCAGAAACAATTGCTAAATTAAGCGAAAAATTAAGTGAAGAAATTGCGTAAGTTAATTAATATAAAAAGAAAAGACAATTGCCAAACTCGGTAATTGTCTTTTTTCATGATGATATTTATTATAATTTTGCAGTAAAATATACGTGAAAAAAGGAGTAAAATTATGGAAAATCAAGAAAATAACAAATGTAGTAAAAAAGAAAAATGTTTAAAATTCTTTTTAATCTTTGTCGGAACAATTATAGGTGCATTTTTAGCATTCTATTTTGCTGTAGATATGACATTTAAAATAATGTTAAGTCCTGAATATCACATGCGACGTGCAGACAAAATGATTGAGCAAATGGATAAACAATTTGCACGTGATATGCGTCGAATGGACAAGGATATTATGGTTATTGGAAAGGAAATGCCAAATCCTGTGACTATTTCAGAAGAAGACGGAGGTTATAAAGTTGTAATTGCTTTAAAACCTTTTGGAAATACAGCTAAAAACATTGAAATTAACGTTGAAAATGGTAATTTGTTAAAAATTAATGCTCAAAGAGATGTTAAAAAAGGTGATAAAGAAAAAATGATGAGTATGCAACAAGCATTTTTGTTAGAAAATAAAGTAGATTTTAACAAAATGACAAAAGATGAAGAAAAAGGCAAAATGATTATTAACTTGCCTTATGAAAATAAAGACTAATCTTAGTTAACAAAAGTTCACAAACATGCTGTAATCTTGTCAATTCTTGATTACAGCATGTTTTAATATAAGTGTGTAGTTAAAAACTTTTTGTGTGAAAGGAATTATAAAATGTCATCATTAGTAAGCTCACAACCGTTGCCAATAGTATCAATAGGAACTTGTGACGGAGGCGGACTAACAGCAAAACCTAAAATACCATGGAATGCATGTGATGGCGGTGGTTTGACAGCGAGACCAACAATGCCAAAAGGTGCGATGTCCTTCTGTGGTACAGGAGATACTGCACCAGTTCCAACAGGTGGAATTAGTAAGAAAACAGGAATTATTGCTGCCGCAGTGTTGTTGATTGGTGGCGCTTTACTGGGATATGGTCATAGAGACCAAATTTCTAAAGGCTTGAATGCAATGAAGGGTTCTGTTGATAAGTTCTTTTCTAAAGGTAAACCAGCAGAATGGCTTGAAGCGGGAAAAGGCTTGTTAGCAAAAGCAAAAGATATGATTTTTGCAAAAGCCTAAAAAGATTTTATAGATAAGGAAAAGGAATAAAAATGGTATCAGGTGGCAGAAATGCCACCTTTTTATTTGCTATTAGATTTGATTTAAAAATTACAAAAAAGTATGTCTATACAATGTGATATTGAGAATATTTATGATAAAATCAAAGAATAACATTGCAACATATAATATAAAATGTTGCATAAATTGTAAAAACAAAGAGGAAATAGATGTTTGCACCGATAGCATTGTTTTGTTATAAAAGATTAGATACATTAAAAAAACGGTAGAAGCCTTACAAAAAAATGAACTAGCTTCAGATAGTATTTTGTATATATTTTCTGATGGTCCAAAAGAAGGTTCAGAAGAAAAAGTTCAGCAAGTTAGAGATTATATTAAAACAATAAATGGTTTTAAAGAAATTAAAATTGAAGAAAGTTTAACAAATAAAGGTTTAGCAAATTCAATAATTTATGGTGTTACAAAAATAGTTAATGAATATGGAAGAATTGTCGTTATAGAAGATGATTTAGTAACAAACCCATATTTCTTAAAGTATATGAATGAGGCACTTGATATGTATGAAAAAGAAGATGGTGTCGGTTGTATACAAGGTTATAATTTTCCATTAAAAAAACTTCCTAAAGAATCAACTTTTTTTATAAAGGGTGCCGAATGTTGGGGTTGGGCTACTTGGAAAAGAGCTTGGGAATTATTTAACCTTAGTGGCAAAGAACTTTTAGATGAAATAAAAAAAAGAAAACTTTCAAAAGATTTTGATAAAAATAATTCTTATCCATATACGGAAATGCTAGAATTACAAACTGAAGGCAAGGTAGATTCTTGGGCTATTCGTTGGTACGCTAGTACTTTTTTAAATAATAAGTTGGGTTTATGTCCTTCAAGATCTCTTGTTAAAAATATTGGTTTTGGGATAGATTCTACTCATTGCGCAGAAACAGATATTTATGATGTAGATTTAGATGAAAAACCAACAGTTTTAACAAAACTTCCAATTAAAGAAAATAAACAAGCGTTAAAAGAAAAGATAAAATATTTCCACAAAATTTCAGGTGTGAAAGGAAATTTTATTTTAAAAAAATACAGATGTGGATATAAAAGAACTATAGTCATTTTAGGTTTTATTAAATTTTCATATAGTAAACGAAAAAAATAACTTAATATTTAAAAAATATTAAATTATAAAAATAAGGAGTAAATTTCATGAATATTTGTGTAATAGGTACAGGATACGTGGGACTCGTTGCAGGGGCATGTTTGGCTGATATGGGTAACAATGTTATCTGTGTTGATAATAATGAAGAAAAAATTTCTCAATTAAAAAATGGTATTATTCCAATATATGAACCAGGACTTGATGAACTTGTTAAATCAAATGTACTTGAAGCTCGTTTAGATTTTTCAACAGATTTAAAAACTGCAGTTGAAAAATCTCTTGTTTGTTTTATTGCTGTTGGAACTCCTCAAGGTGAAGATGGTTCTGCAGATTTACAATACGTGTTTAATGTAGCAAAATCAATAGCAAAATCAATGAATGATTATAAAGTTATAGTTGATAAATCAACTGTTCCTGTAGGTACTGCTGAGAAAGTTTCTGAGATAATTAAAGAAAATACAAATTATGATTTTGATGTTGTCTCAAATCCAGAATTTTTAAAACAAGGTAATGCTGTTAATGACTTCTTATCTCCTGATAGAGTTGTAATAGGTTCAAATTCTGATAAAGCAACTCAAATTATGCAAGAAATTTATGCTCCTTTTTTCCGTACAGGAAATAGAGTAATTGTAATGGATGTTAAATCTGCAGAAATGACAAAATATGCTGCAAATTCATTTTTAGCCGTAAAAATTTCTTATGCAAATGAAATTGCTAATCTTTGCGAAAAAGTTGGTGCAAATGCTGAAATGGTTAGAATTGGTATGACAACTGATTCAAGAATTGGGAATAAATTTTTATTCCCAGGATTAGGTTATGGTGGAAGTTGTTTTCCTAAAGATGTTAAAGCTCTTATTAAAACCGGTGCAGAAAATGGCTGTGATATGAGTATAATTAAATCGGCAGATGAAACTAACAAAAAACAAAGAACATTATTTGTGGATAAAATTACTAAAAAATTTGGTGACAATTTAGCAGGTAAAACATTTGCAGTATGGGGTTTAGCATTTAAACCTAAAACAAATGATATGAGGGAAGCTCCAGCAATTACTATTATTAATAATTTATTAAAACTCGGAGCTAAAATTAATGCTTATGATCCAAAAGCAACAGAAGAAGCAAAATTCTACTTTAAAGGTACAATAACTTATGTAAAAAGTTCTTATGAAGCATTAGAAAATGCAGATGCACTATTACTTTTAACTGAGTGGAATGAATTTAGACGACCAGACTTTGATAGAATGAAAAATTTATTAAAAACACCAATAATTTTTGATGGAAGAAACCAATATAATAAAGAACGCTTACAAAGCCGTGGTTTTGAATGTATTCAAATTGGTAAGTGTTAATTTAAAATTTGAATCTGATTGATTTGTATATTAAAATTAACAAAATAAGTATTTGAGTAACAATATATATCAAAAAATTGATAAATATGTAATTAGGTAAAAATAATGAAAAACATTATCAAAAAGATATTTAAAAAAAATAAAAATACAAAAATACCTTCTTCTGTAAGTGTTGGAAATGGTACAGTTTTAATGCCACAAGTAACATTTAGGTATGATGTAAATTCAGAAAATCCTATAAAAATAGGTAATGATTGTATGTTAAATTGTAACTTTATTTTTGAAAGTTCACAAGGTGAAATTGAAATTGGAGACAGAACTTTTATTAATGCAGGAACTAATTTAATTTCTCGTTCAAAAATAAAAATTGGTAATGATGTTACAATCGCTTGGGACTGCGTATTGTATGACCATAATTCTCACTCGTTAAATTGGAAAGAAAGACAACACGATTTAGTACAACAACTTCAAGATTATAGAAATGGTCATAATTTTACTGAAAATAAAAATTGGAATTCGGTGAAATCTAGACCGATTATAATTGAAGATAAAGTTTGGATAGGCTTTGGTAGTACAATTTTGAATGGTGTAACAATAGGTGAGGGTGCTATTATAGGTGCAAAATCTGTAGTAAGAAATAACATAGAACCATATACTGTTGTTGCAGGAAATCCAGCAGTTATAATAAAAAATTTAAAACATTAAATATATTGTTATATTTAAAAAAAATAATTTATAAATTTAAAACAAAAAGAACACCCTCAAGTGTTCTTTTTAATGGTGGGTGTGGTGGGGGTCGAACCCACGACCAATTGATTAAGAGTCAACTGCGCTACCACTGCGCCACACACCCATTTTGATATTCAATTTTAAACTTTTCGTGGTAGCTCTGCGCTACCTTCCTCTCAAAAACGATACTCAATCGTTTTTTCGGCAGGGTGCCACACACCCATTTTGATATTCAATTTTAAACTTTTCGTGGTAGCTTTTGCGCTACCTTCCTCTCAAAAACGATACTCAATCGTTTTCTGTCTTGGATTATTGTTTCATTTACCCCCTCTCACAAAACTTGACATTTAGTCAACTTTTGTTCGGCAGAGTACAAAATCCGCTCGGTAGAGTTTTATCCACTCTTTTGTCATACCGCACTTGTTGCGGTATCTTTTGCAAAAACTTGTTTTGCTCCTTAATTTTATCAAAAAAAGCTACATTTAGCAAGTTTAATTTTCTTCCAACATTTTTGCGTAGATAAAATCAATGTTTTTGCTTATATATTTTACTAAAACGCTCATTTGTGAAATTTCTGCAACCTCTTCATGATTCTTACAAAACTCTTTTAAAATTACACTCAAATGATATATTTCTTCAATATTATTATAAAATTTAATCATTTTTTCTCCAACAATCTATGGAAAATTATAATATAAAAACAATAAAATGAGTATATATAAAATAATCCATCATTAAAAAGTTTTACAAGATATAAAACAGTAAGAAAAATAAGTGTTTATGCTAAATAATTTTTCATAATAAATATTTTACAACATTAGAGTTGATATAAGTTAAGTATATAAAAAATTTGAAAATATTATAAATTTAGAGCTTCTTCAACTATTTTTTGATATTGTTTACCAAAATTTTCAATTCTATCAAAAAGGTTATTTTGAGCATCTTGCTCTAATTTGTAGTCAATTTCAGTATTTTCATTTAACCATTTTTCTTTTAATATATTTGCCAATTCTTTATAATCAAGAGGATTAAAATACTTTGCGCAAGGTGGATTTTGTTCAATATGAACATTCAAATTTGATAAAATTATATTTTTTCCAATACTTTTTGCCTCTTCAACTGTTGATGACCAACCTTCAAACAAAGATGGATTGATTATTGAAATGCAATTTCTCATTAAATAATAAACTTCGTCAAGTTCAACTATTCCTAAAATTTTAATATTTTCCTCAAGTTTTTCTTCTTTTATGAATGATAAAATTTCTTTATTAAAAAAGTCAGGATTTCGATAATCTTTTGTATTACCTGTAAATACAACGTTTATATTTAGGTTTTGTTTTTTTAACATAGAAACAGCTTTTAAAACAGTAATATGATTCTTGTGTTTCCAGAATTGATTAGGAACATAAAAATATTTTTCTGGTAAATTAAATTTACTCTTAATCTGTTCTTCAATGTTGCCTATATTCTTGTAAGCATCAGCATCAGGAATAGCAACAAAATGTAAAACCCTTCCTTTATCTGCATATTCAGGTGCGAAGTTTTTAAAATCATTTAGAGCATCATTGCTACTTAAAATGACTAATTTACTATTTTGAGCAATTTCTAAATATTCATTGTCTCTTTCTTTTGTTTCATTTTCAGTAAACATTTCTGGCAAATGTAAATGTTGAAAATCAGGTATCCATGAAATAGTAGGAACATTACAATCTTTACTATAAACATGTGATATAATATCTATCTGATTAGCAATAATTAATGGATTGAATTTATTTTTAAATATTTTACTAAAAATTTTTAAAAAACGATATTTTAAGTTCTTTTTAAGTATCTTCACATTATCAATATCTAACAAAATTTTTGCATTATCAGATTTAGGTTTTAAAATATAAGGTTCTATTATTGGTTTTTTAATTCTAGAAATTGCAAAAAATAAATTTTTATAGTAATTTAAGCCTCCTAACCAATTTTCAGAGGCTTGAAATAAAAAAGCTACTTTAATTTTGTTTTTTGAACCATTCGACATAATTTGTTAATCCTTCATCAATGTTTATACTTGTTTTAAAGCCTAAACTATTCATTTTATCAATATTTGCTACTAATATTTTTGGGTTATTTTCATTTTCAATATTGTCATAATCTAAATATCCAGAATAATTCATTAATTCTACTAATTTATCGAAAATAGTTCCTATTGATGTTGCTATTCCTGTACCAACATTTATAATATCATTGTTTTCTTTTGAATTAATTAAGTGATTAATAAATAATACTAAATCTTTTACGTGGATAAAATCTCGTTCTTCTTTTCCTGTACCAAAACATATTAAAGATTTTTTATCAAAATTGTTTTTTATTTTATTGCAAAAATCCCAAAGAACTTGTTTTCTCAATCCTTCTCCATATACGGAAAATGGTCGAATAATGTTATATTTTAATCCAAAATTATTTGAATATTGAACAATTAAATTTTCTACGGCAACTTTATGTTGTCCATAAATAGAAATTGGATTTAATTTAGAATTTTCCTTAACAAATTCACATTTAGAATTTCCATATACGGCAGCAGATGATATGTAAATTAATTTAGCATTTTGATTGTATTTAACAATATAATCTAAAAGATGTTTTGAAGATAAAACTGTTTTTGCATGTTCAATTTCTGGATTACGTTGAGCAACACCAACAGAACCGGTGCCTGCAAGGTGTACAATTATATCAAATTTTTGATTAAATTTTAATAGGTTATTTAAATCTAACTCTCCAAGTATAAAATTCTCTTTTTCTTCTCCATAAACATCAAGTCCAAATATTTCAAAAGAGTTTTTTAAAATATTGGTACAATATGTTCCTATGAAACCATTGTTACCTGTTATTAATACTTTTTTCTTCATTAAATTAAACCTTTTTGTTTTTATTGTATCACAATATTTTAAACATAATGTTGCCAAAATATAAATAAGATTATTATTTTGAATCATTGTTAATAAATACTTCTTAACTAAATGGCTAGAATTCAATAATATTAAGAATGTTAAGAAAATTTTGCTATTTTGAAATTCCCGTTTTAAAATAGTTTTATAAAAGTTATAAAAAGTTTTTAAGGAGATTGCTTATGAATATAAACGAAATC
Source organism: Candidatus Melainabacteria bacterium (assembly GCA_003258725.1). Taxonomy (GTDB): domain Bacteria; phylum Cyanobacteriota; class Vampirovibrionia; order Gastranaerophilales; family Gastranaerophilaceae; genus UBA6984. The sequence goes on along the minus strand of QHMG01000019.1, from coordinate 3,630 downwards.
GGAAATGTTCAAAATGTAAATTTTAACAGTGCGTCATCAACAGCAAAAGCACAAAAAACACAAGATACCTCAATTTTTTCAAGTGTTTCAAATGATAACGAGCCAAAAGTTATAAAAGAAGGCGAAATAAAAGTTAAAGGTGATGACGGCAAAAAGTACAAGGCTCATGAAGTTGTAACTCAAGAAGTAGATGAGTCAGGCAAAACTTGGGAAGTTTCTGTTAGAACCTATACAGACGATGCAGGTAAAACAGTCAAAGATACAGTAAAAACTTACGTTTACAAGGAACGTTTTGGAAAAGAAGACGTAGAAATTACGAAAAGAAAAATAACTCACATAACTCCAGATATTAAAAGAACTGTTGAAGAAGAAGAATCAAAATATCATTATGCTGAAAAACATGAAGAATGGCATGGAAATGAAGGCATAAGTGGCAGTTCTAAACGTTCAAAAGTAAAACAATGTAAAATGCCAGCAGGATTTAGTGCAAAATACTTGTCTACAACAAAAGCTATTGCAACTTTGAATTTATCAGACGATAATTAATATATGAGTAAAGTTGAAATTTTACCAAAGGAATTTGAATTATCAGTAGAAAACAAAACTTTGAGTCGTCGAGAGCTTGAAGTTCTATTGCTTGTTGCTGGTGGATTTGAGAATTCGGAAATTGCTGAAATTTTTGAAGTTCAACTAACAACTGTAAAAAAACAATTAGAGCGAATTTATAAAAAATTAAAAGCAAAAAATCGAGCAAATGCAGTGTTCATGGCATATTTTGACGGCTTAATCGTTGCACGAGATTATTCTGCGGTTATGAATTGTGAAAGGGTAAAAGAAATTTTGTCTAAAAAAGTCTAACTTATTAAGTTTATGTAAAGAGACTTTGAAACTGTGTTAAACTATAATTAAGGAACATGGTAAAGGAGAAAAAAATGATACCTATTTTAGATTCAAAAAGACAATACGCAAAAATTGGTGCAGAAGTAGAAAAAGAAGTTTTAGAAGTTTTACGTTCTGGTCAATACATTTTAGGTAAACACAACAAAGCATTAGAACAAGAATTAGCAGATTTTATCGGTGTTAAACATACTGTTGCTTTAAACTCTGGTACAGATGCTTTACACTTGGCTCTAAGAGCTTTAGATATAGGTGCAGGTGATGAAGTTATTTCAACAGCCTTCACTTTTGTTGCTACATCAGAAGCAATTGGTATTGTAGGTGCAAAACCTGTATTTGTTGATATTGATCCTGATACTTTCAATATTGACCCAGCAAAAATTGAAAACGCTATTACACCAAAAACAAAAGCAATCATTCCAGTTCACTTATACGGTCAACCAGCTAATATGGATATGATTTTAGACATTGCTAAACGTCATAACTTATATGTAATCGAAGATGCATGCCAAGCTATTGGTGCTAAGTTACATGGCAAAATGGTTGGTTCATTCGGTGATATTGGTTGCTTTAGCTTCTACCCAACTAAAAACTTAGGTGGTATGGGTGACGGTGGTTTATTAACTACAAACTCAGACGTTATTAGAGATAGAGTTCTTGCATTAAGAAATCACGGTGGTGCTGTTCGTTACCACCACGACGAAATTGGTGTAAACTCAAGATTAGACGAAATTCAAGCAGCTATTTTGAGAGTTAAATTAAACTACATCAATGAATGGAATGAAGCAAGACGTGCTCACGCAAAAACTTACAATGAATTATTTGCTAACTGCGAAGATGTTCAAACTCCAACAGAATTAGATGATACATATTGTGTATATCACCAATATACAGTTAAAATTCCTAACCGAGACAATATTCACAAAATGTTGCAAGAACGAGGAATAGGCGCAATGTTATATTATCCAATTCCATTACACTTACAAAAAGTTCATGAATACTTGGGTATGGGCAAAGGTTCTTTACCTTATACTGAAAAAGATACAGAAATGGTAATTTCTTTACCAATGTTCCCAGAAATTACTCTTGAAGAACAAAAAACAGTTGCAAATACATTAATGGAATGTATTCAAGAGACTAAAGCGTTAGCATAATTTATTTTAAATATAGCAAAATAAATTATAAATAAGAAGTACGGCGGTGATTTATCACCGCCGTACTTCTTTTATTTAACCAAAACCATAATATGTTATGCTTGAGTTGCAGTTTCATCAATTTTTTTTGTTTTATTTAATAATTCTGCATCTATTGTTGCTGACAAACCACTTTTTTGTGCGGTTGTTTGTTCTTCAGTCTTTTTACCTTTGTTTTTAGATGCTTCAGCGATTTCATTAGCTGCACTTCTTACTTCTTTAGATGCTCTAAATTTACCCCAGAAACCTTTAGAGTCTTCCATTTTTTGCTTAGCTTCTGCAAATTTTGTTGTATCAACATATTCTTTGTTTGCTAAGTTTTTAACATTAGATGTTTTTGCAAATGAGATGTTGAAGTCTTTCGCAACATTTTCAACTGATTTTGCAATGTTAACAGTTGCACCACCAAGTTGTTCACCTGTTGCGATAGCCATGTTACCCATTTTATTTGCAGCTTTTACATCACCTTTTTTACCAAAGCCTAAGAAACCTCTTTTCTTAAATCCTTCGGCTTTAGCTTCTTTTTTAGATGTAATATTAGATGCTTCTGTCCCTTTTTCGATTGTAACATCAGCATATTCATTAGCATTAGTTGCTTTATTTGCAGCTGCTTCTGCGTCATTTTTGATTGTCTCAAGAGTTGTACCTAGAGTTTCTGCTTTAGCTTGAGCGCTTTGGGTTGTTACTTCTGCCTCGTCTGCAACTTTTTCTCCATTTTCAGATAAAGACTTGACATCACCTTTAAGTGCTTCAATATCTGTTTGTAAAGTTTGCATTTTAGCTTGCTCTTCTTCAGTTGGATTTTCTTTTTGTTGAAGTTCTTCAAGCTCTTTCATTTTAGCTTCATATTCTTTTTGTTTTTCTGCAATTTGTTCTTCAATAGTTTTTGCTTTTTCTTTAGTTGCATCTACTTCTTTTTGAGCTTCAGTTGAAATATCATCAATTTGTTTTGTAGCTTCCTCAGTTTGTGTTTTGTATTTATCAATTTCACCTTGAAGTGTAGCCATATCAGCAATGAAACCTTCATCTTTTTTCATTAAGGTTTCAAGAATAGTTTTCAAGTTTGCACCATATTCTTTAGCGGTCTCAACTTCTTTTTGTGCTTCGTTAGTTTTAGAAGCGTCATCTGCAACTTCATATTTTACTTCGGCATTATCGTTCGTTTTGCTTGCTTCAGCTTCTTTTGTTTCAGCGGCTTTAATTGCCTCATCTGGAACTTGAATGCCATTATTTTTAAGTTCTTTTAATTGTGCTACACTATAATTTCCAAAATTGATTCCTGATACCATACACATTCTCCTTATGAGATTTTTTAACAGATGTGTTATCGGCACAAAATCATGAAAACTTGAGGATTTGAAATGTTTTGTTAAGTTTTTTTTACAAAACAACATAAATTTGTCTTAAATATTAAAGATTACATGATTTTAGCCGATAATACTCATGTAGATAGCAAAAAAGGAATGTGTAATTATGGGATTAGCAGCATCACAAGCAAGACTATTAACAATCACATCACGTTTGTCTTCAGTAGAATTGA
>QHMG01000003.1 GCA_003258725.1 Candidatus Melainabacteria bacterium | reverse complement strand
TCTTGCTTGTGATGCTGCCATTCCCATAGTGCGTACTCCTTATATTTCCGTTTTTATTTCCCTTTACATGTTATATATCGGCTCAAACACATGTAAACTTTAGCTTTTAAATTTCTTTCGTTACATTTGTTTACAAAAAAAACAGAGCAACTAAAGAGTTGCTCTATATTCTTTCGAATTTTAATCATTCAATTTTATGAAAATAATTGGAATGATTTACTTATATTATCACTAATTAACGATTTTACTGAATCGTATTCTGTTTTTAAAGCTGAATGTTCAGTGTCCATTTCTTTCATTTGTTGGTCTAATTTCTTTTCTTTAGCATTAATCTTTGCAGTTTGAGCATTATATTCAGCCTCTGCTTTTGCAAGATTTGTATCATCGCTTTGAATATTTAAGAAGGTATTGCCAGAAACAGAAACTTCTTCAGGATTTTGTAAGTATGTTTTAATGACAGTATCTTCCAAATCAACTTCATCCCAAAAATCAGTAAATGTATATTTCTTAGAACTAGCATTAATCACTTCACCAGTCTGTCCCATACCTGATATTGTATTCCAGTTCGTAACTGTATTTGTATGATTTAAGTTATTTACAAACGGCACTTTATTTGAATTACCTAGAGTTGGAAATTGAGCTTGAGTTGGAGTTGGAATTTGAGCTAGAGTTGGAATTTGAGCTTGAGTTGGAGTTGTAGTTGTTTGACCTGCCTTCGCTAGGAAGAATTGTCCAGATTCAATCATTTCGTACATCTGAGCTGGAGTAACATCTCCGCTAAAAATAGAGTTATCTGAACGATTAACTAAGCACAAACCGTAATTTGATAAGTTTTTTGGAGTTAAATCAACAGTCTTTGCTTGTCCTGATGAATAATCGGTATAAGTTAATTTTGAGGCATTTAATGCTCTTGTATAATTATTTGCAACCTGCTCAGATTCATCGGCTAATCTAATTTTTGTATTAGAAATTTGTTGAGAACGCAATTCAATATCGTTCATTCTAGATGTTATTGAAAGTAATCTTGCTTGTGATGCTGACATTCCCATAGGCGACTCCTTATTGAATTACATAATTTCCCTTACATTAACTATATCGGCACAAAAGCATGTAAACTTTATCTTTTAGCGGCATTTATTAAGATTTGTTAACATAAACTATAATATAAAGAGCTTTTTACTTATTCTTTAAAAATATAGACTTGATGTCCTATCATCCTAATAAAAAGACCACCTTTCGGTGGTCGTAAAGTTTTTCTTTGGTTTTGGTTATTTGGTTATTTTTGGTTTGGTTTATCGTTTTGGTTT
>QHMG01000008.1 GCA_003258725.1 Candidatus Melainabacteria bacterium | reverse complement strand
GCAAAAAAAGACGTAAGAGCAAAATCATTAAGAGGTATTATGAAAGAATCTTTCTTCCACGGTGCTTCAATGATGGGTTCAAACTTTATCGCTTAATTGAATTTTGCGTAGGGCGCCGTGTGAGCGAAGCGAACCCAGCCCGAAGTATCGAGGACATAGCGAATAACAACGATAGTGAAATGAGCGACTTGTCCGAGTGAAGCAATAATTCAAGTCATCGACTATAATTATCAATAACTATAATCAAAGAAAGGATATAGTAAAACAGATTTTAAACAAACACATTCCAAAGTGAATGAAGGTTTTAGGAAAAGGTAAGGAAATTTAATCAACTCAATTTAATTTATTAATACTCTCTCTCTCTCAATTATTTATTCAAAATTTTTAACCACCGATAAGGTGGTTTTATTTTATATTTATGATTTACATTAAATTATGATAATATTAATTTATGAAATTTTTAAAAGATAACATTTTTAATATAATTTTCAATATAATACTTATAGTCATTTTTATTGTTGTTGGTGATTATATGATTGGTTGGGATAGTTTTAAAGATGATTTTCAGAATAATCCTACATTTGCTTGGTTATGTATAATTTTTATTTTTTCTTGTTGCACTTCAGGTATAGTAAAAATGATGGCTTTAAAATCACTTAACAACCGCAAGATATTATTATTAATTCTATTAATTCCAATTACTGAAATAGTTTTAATTTTATATTTAGTTCATAAACTTTTGTCATTTTAATTCAATATCTCCAATAAATGCATTATAATTGCCTATTGCCATTTGCATATTTCTAAAAAAGATGTATAATGTGTTTATGGCTAATTTATCAAAGGAAGTTTTAATACAAATAACAGTAATATTATTTATTGTATTTATAAGCTGTTGTTATAACTTAGGTAATTTTTCATTAGGTAAAGATGTTGAACAAATAATAGTTTTTGGTTTGTCTGGAATACTTTTTTGTTCAATGTTTTACTTACTTAATATGCAAAAAATACTATGGAAAAAGTGTGTACTAGTGAGTATTTTTGCCGTTATATATATGTTTATTTTATATTTATTTTCTTTATAAGCAAAAAGGACTTAGTTTTTACTAAGTCCTTTTTTATGCGTTATCTCGGCGAGAGATTGTTTATTTTTATGTCATACCACACTTGTTGCGGTATCTTTTTAGTGCCTTCCTCTCACAAAACAATTATCAATTGTTTTGTTCGGCAGAGTGCAAAATTTTACTTATGTTGTGCTGGATTGTATGTTGATTTAATATACAATTCTCTAAGTTGTTTGTAATCAGCTTCTGTTGGTGCATTACACATCAAATCTTTTGCTGCTGAGTTTTTAGGGAATGCCATTACATCACGAATTGATTCACATCTGCAAAGCAAAGCAATCCATCTGTCTAAACCAATAGCTAAACCTGCGTGAGGTGGTGTACCGTATTGTAATGCGTTTACCATGAAACCGAATTTTCTTTGAACATCTTCATCAGTTAATTTTAATGCTTTAAAGATTTTCTTTTGAACTTCTGGTGAGTGAATTCTAACAGAGCCACCGCCTAATTCTGTACCATTATAAACGATATCATAAGCAACTGATTTAACATTTCCTAAATCACCGCTATCAAGTTTGTCTAAATCATCTAAGCAAGGTGATGTGAATGGGTGGTGCATTGCCATAAATCTTTCTTCTTCGTCTGACCATTCAAACATTGGGAAATCAACAATCCAAAGAAGTGCATGTTTAGATTCGTCAATTAAGTTCAATTTTTTACCAAAGTATAATCTTAGTCTACCCATAATGTCGTAAACTAATTTTGGTTTGTCTGCAACGAAAAAGATAATATCGCCAGCTTCTGCGCCAGCTCTTTCTTGAATACGTTTAGCTTGTTCTTCTGAAACAAATTTTAATACAGGAGATTTTGCTGTGCCGTCTTCGTTATAAATAATGTTAGCTAATGCTTTTGCACCAAATGATACAGCTAATTTTGTAATATCATCAATTTCTTTTCTTGAATAACTTGCGCCACCAGGAATTCTGATACCACGAACGATACCACCAGCTTCAAGGGTTTTCTTAACAATTTCAAATTCTGATTCCATAATGATATCACCGATATCAAATAATTCTAAACCAAAACGAACATCTGGTTTATCAGAACCATATTTATCCATTGCTTCTTGCCAAGTCATTTGTTTGAATGGAGGTTTAACTTCAACACCTGCAGCTTTGAAGCCTTCAACTAACAAGCCTTCAACAAGTTCAATAATATCTTTTTGTTCAACAAAAGACATTTCCAAGTCAATTTGTGTAAATTCTGGTTGTCTATCTGCACGTAAATCTTCATCACGGAAACATTTTGCAACTTGATAATATCTTTCAACGCCACCAACCATTAATAATTGTTTAAAGATTTGAGGTGATTGTGGAAGAGCATAGAATTTACCAGGTTGAACACGTGATGGAACAAGGTAATCTCTAGCACCTTCTGGAGTTGTATTAATAAGAATAGGTGTTTCAACTTCTAAGAAACCGTTGTTATCAAAGTAATTTCTTACAGCTTGAACAACTTTGTGACGTAGTTTCAAGTTATTAAACATTTGAGGTCTTCTAATGTCTAAATAACGATATTTCAATCTAACGTCTTCTGAAACGCTGTCATCATCTAAAACAAATGGAACAGGTTTTGCTTCAGATAAAATTTCTACATATTCTGGGTAAACTTCAACTTGACCTGTTGGAAGTTTTTCATTGTAAGTTTCTTCAGGTCTTCTAGTAACTTTACCTTTGATTGTAATAACATATTCGTTTCTGATTTTTTCAAAAACTTTATGAATTTCAGGATTTTTTTGAGGGTCAGAAACCAATTGGAAAAATCCTGTTCTATCTCTTAATTCAATAAAAATCATACCGCCTAAGTCACGAACGCAATCAACCCAACCAGAAAGAGTTACTTCTTGGTCGATATTTGATAAGTTAAGTTCGCCACAATTGTTTGTTTTCATTCTTAATTGCATAAACATAATTCCTTTTCTTTTAAATACAATAAAATATTAGCAAAAACATAATATTTTGTGAAGAAAAATAATTATACTTATAATTGATTTGAGTATAATATTTTGTCATACCGCACTTGTTGCGGTATCTATATAGACCCCGCAATGAATGCGGGGTGACGGAAAACTTTGAATTTTTCTTAAAGACTCATTATAAAATAAAATGTTTGAATGATTGCCCAAAGGGAAAAAATCATTAAAATAGTAGTATGAAGAAATTTCTAGGTACAATTTTATTACTACTTTTTGTAACACAAATGGCTTTTGCAGATATTGATTACCAAAAGATTTATGAGGATTTGCAACCGCCTGATTTTTCGTATATTCACAGCATTGATCCTGATCAATATTATGATATGCAACATTACGCATGGTCTCCATATCCGTTGTTTAGATTAAATTCAGAAGTTTATTTCAAAAATCAAACAATAGAACCAGGATATTATCTTTTAACACCAAGAAAACATGAAGATAAATGGTATATTTTATTTAAAGAAAACGGAAATGTAAAATATACAATACCGTGTTACAAAGACGAACTTGTTTCAGAAGTTTTTTATCAACAAAACTTGCCAAAAGAAAAACTTACTCCGTCACAAAAAATTCATATTGGATTTGTAAACGTAGTGGGTCATTTCAATTCTGGTAAACGAAGACAAGCTCCTAGAACCTTTTTAGAGGTTGATGATTTGGATAATGATTTTGTTTCAATCGTAGTTTATTATGGGGCAAGAAAATATTATATTTTGCTTAGAAGTAAGATAAAATAACAATAAAGGCGCACGGTTTGAACCGTGCGCCTTTAAATTAAATAAAATAATTATTCAAGACCTTCGTCGTCTTCTTTAATTTTATCAATAACCATTTTAGCCATTTCTTTAGCGATAACGCTTTGAGTAGCTTCTGGACAATTTTGTAACATTGTCATAGCTGTTTTTAATGTGCCATCAATATCATACCAACGACCGTTTCTTGAATCGCTTTGACCAGATTGAACAGCAGACATAATGTCTTCTACTGATTCAAATTTGTCATTTTCAATGTTGTGTTCGATGATAATTTTAATCAAATTTAGTGCGATTCTAATTTGAGTATCATCATCAGAATGTTCTAAAGTGCTCATTGCTTGTGATAAAACAGGGTCTTTATCATACCAACGGCGGTGTTGATTAGAATATTCTTCTTTCATATTGTCTTCCATGAGAGCCTCCTTATTTATTATTTTTTATTATATACTAACCTTGTTTAAATGTCACTCCTTTGTTACCTTTTGGATAATTCCAATTGATACATTGTTTTTCGCAAGCAATTCTGCAAGCTCCACATTCTAGGCAGTTTTCATAATTAATAACCATTTTTTCATTTTCTTTGTCCCATTCCCAAACTTTTGCAGGACAAATAAATGTACAAACTTTTGTTCTACAATTTTTACATTTTTCATCATCGTTTGTCAAATGTGAAACAGAATCGCAAACATATTTTACTTTGAATAATTTATCATCAATGCTCATTTCAAAATCCCCCATAGAATTTTTAAAACTGCAAAAACATCTTTAAACAACTCTGAAATACTTCTGTCTGTAAAAATTGATTTTATAAAATCTCTAAACTTGTCACGTTTAGGAATACTGTCAACAGCAGTGAACATATTAAAGAAGGAATTAATTTTCTTTATATAGTAATTCATAAACGAATCACTACGTTCGTGTGCAATTGGCATTAAATTTGCGTATGATTTTAAATCTTTTATTATAAATGAATTTTCTAATTTTTTACTGTAAAGTTTTAAACTTTCTTTTGAAAAATCTTTTATATCTAATGCATGAATAGCAGTTTCTCCTGCAAGTTTACCGCTAATCATTGCAAGGTTTGTACCTTCCCAATGTAAGTTGTTGACTAACATGCCAGCATCACCAACGACTAAAACTCCGTCATCATAAAGTTTTGGAACTTTGTTAAATCCGCCTTCTGGAATTAAATGAGCAGAATATTCAAGCAATTCGCCGTCTTTTATTAGTGGTGCAACAGAAGGGTGCTCTTTCAATTGGTCTAAAAGTTCATAAGGTTTTAATTTGTGCTTTTTAAGTTCATCTAAAGCAATACCTAACCCGATTGAAATGCTGTCTTTGTTTGTGTAAATATAACCTAGACCAAGCATTGAAAGCATAGGATAACCGATAATTTCTGTAATGCAACCTTCGCCAGTATTTAAATTAAATCGTTCATTGATTTTGTCTTCGCCAATTTTAATAACTTCTTTTACGCCCAATGCAACATCTTGAGGTTCAATTGTTTCCCTAAGTCCGATTTGTTTTGCAAGGAGTGAATTTACACCATCGGCTAAAATTACAATGTCAGCATAATATTTTTCTAATTCGGTTTTAACACCAATGACTTTGCCGTTTTTGACTATTAATTCTTCTACAACAGTTTCAGTAACAAGAGTTACACCTGCTTTTTGAGCTTCTTTTGCACACCAGCGGTCGAATTTACCCCTAATTACGGTATAACTATTTGAAAGAGAACTTTTTTCAGTATGAGAGATTGTCGTATCTTCGGTTTGAGTAAGCAACATGTATTTATGTTTTGTGTTATTTCTCTCTAATGGTGCTTCTGTTTCAAAGTTTGGAAAAATTTCTTTTGTTGGTTGAGTGTAAATTGCTCCTCCAAACATATTTTTACTACCAGAATAACTACCACGCTCAATAAGTACAACTTCTTTTCCAGCACGTGCAAGAGTAATACCTGCAGAAATACCTGCTGGACCCCCTCCGACTATAATTACCTGTGTTTTATTTTCCATAACAATATTATAGTTAATTAAAAAATGTTTGTAAATAACTAAAATAGACAAGGGCCGTTTTTTGTGTTTTTATAGGTTTATGAGTGAAAATAACAAAAAAATTTTAGGCATTTTACCACATAGTATTGCGGGAAGATTAATCGTAAAAAGCATGTTAGACGGTTTTGAACAAAACGGTTTTAACTTTGATGTTTATGATGAACTAAAACAAGATAACTTTTTAGAATTTATTTCAAACAAGGATTACAACTATATTACAGGTTACGATTTTTCACCATTAAAACTAAAAGTGGATAATGATTTAAGAATACCTTGTGTTTGTTACTTTGCAGATGAAATAGAAAGTACAGCTTCAGGAGTTTTTGAAGATTGGCAAAAATATTTACCATATTTAAGTGAAGATAAAAACTTTACATTTTATTGGGATAGAGCTTTAGCTGAAAAATCAAATGTGAAAAATTTATACTATATGCCTCAATTTGTAAATACAGAGGTTTATAAACCACTAAATCTAGAAAAAGAATATGACATAATGTTTGCAGGTCGCTTGGATACTGATTTTCGTTTAAACTTCTTTATTGAGTTAATGCAACATTTTCCAAATTTGAAATTTGCTTGGTATGCAATAGAAAAGCATTATCAAGATGCACTTTCAAGAACAAATGAAGAAGGACAAGAACTGTTAAAACAGGCATATAAAGGTTTTATTGATAATGAACCAGATATGGCGGTGGCTATAAACAAAGCAAAATTTATGTTTACTATGAATTCTCAAGGTCTTTCTTCCTTAAACCATAGAACAGTTCAAGCTGTTGCTTGCAAAACTCTTGTTGTGAGCGATTTTAGAGAGGAACTAAATATTTACAAAGGTGATTTACCTTTTTATATCAATATGGGTGATTTGGTAGAAAAAATAAATTATTATATGCAAAACGAAAAAGCGTATGAATATACAGTAAACAAATGCTATGAAATAGCATCAAAATATTTGAGTGCAGAGTATTGCGTAAAATGTATGTTAAAAGTTATGGGCAACTAGTTTGATTTGTCCAATTTAATTTATCTGCACATCTTAAATAGTCCATGTTACCATTTGCTATAACCCAATTTGTTGCAGTATGACCTGTGTAACTGCTAGTAAAAGCCCCTGTCGAAGGATTTCTATCTCCACCTTTTCCGTTAGGGTATATCCCATTAGCATCAGAATATTTTATAAGAAAAATTTGTCTGCCAGATTGTGTTTTTCCTTTTGCTCCGCCAAGTGCAACATAAATACTTGTCATATTTTTATTTATAGAAAGTCCAACTCCATTTTCTAATTCGTATTTATATGATGATTTAACATTTCCTACAGCACCGCTCGGATAACAAGAATTTATTACTGAATTTCCACATGGTGATGCTTTCAAATATTTCATAAGAACATCTTTTTTATTACCTGTCCATTGATTATAAGGTCCATATTCGGCAACAGCCTTTGCATAAGCAACTTCCAAGTCGTGATAAACACTCCTTAGTTTTGCAACATCTTTATCTTCTTGATAACTGTCCACCAAGTTAGGAATTGTAGCCACGGCAACAGTTCCGATAATTGCCATTACAATCAATATTTCTGCAAGTGTGAAGGCTTTTTTAAACATTATCTGCTTCCCTTTCTTGTTGAGCTTCTTTTATTTTATCTAGTGAAAAATTAAACTTGTATAAATAATATATGCCCACAACTGTTAATAGTGTAACTAATAGAACAGGGTGAACTAAAGAAATAGCCAAGATAGTTGATTTGTTTACACCATAAATGCCCAATGCAATTAAATATGCCGCTTGATATGGACCAAAAAAGATTGATGTAGACGGCAACATTGCAGAAAATGATATTAAACTTATTACGAACAAACTTGCTGAAAAAGGTAAAGACAAATTGAAACTTTCTAAAATTAAGAAAGCAACATAACATTCAATTCCCCAAACAACTGCACTCATTACAGCCGATTTTAGAGTTAATTTCCAATTGTCTAGAACCTCAAAACCTTCCATAAATGAGTTGGCATGCTTATTTAAACTTTTTACAATTCCAGAAAGTCCGTTCAAATGGATTTTTTCTAAAATATTTTCAGTTTTTTGACAAACAAAATCAATTTTATTGAATTTAAAAATTAAATAAAAAGCAATCATACTACCTATGAACACAGCGCCAAAAAAATATGTAGCACTAAGAATTACAGGGTTATTTTTACAATAAAATAAAACTCCAAAAAGTAAAATAAAAAATACGCTAATTCCGTCTAAAGTTCTTTCTAAAATTACAGAACCAAAAATTTTCATTTTATTTTCTTGCTTGTTTTCGCCTAAATAATAAGCTCTATAAATATCACCAGCTCTAGCGGGCAAAAAGCTGTTAAGCATACTGCCTACAATAAATACAGCTCCCAAGTGCCAATTTGAATACTTAGGATTATCCATTAACAAGGCTTTCCAACGAACTCCTCGAAAATACATTGTCAAATAGTAGAGAAACACAATCCAGAAAAGATATTTAAAACTAAACATCTTGAATGCATTAATAAACTCCTCAGCGCTCATGTCCTTAAAAATGTAAACCAAGAACACCAAAAATATGATTGTTACTAGAATTGTGAGAATTTTCTTTTTATTCATAAAAAGATTTTAACATAATTTCAGCAAATTTGGCTATTTATTAATAAGGTTTATTAACTAAATTTTCGTGAGTAGCAAGTTCAATGCTATCGTCTAATTTAGACAACTTAATCTCTCTACCATAATGTTTTTTTAAAGCTAATTCAATTAAATAGTCTGCAAAATGAGGGTTTTTAGGTAAAAAAGAACCATGTAAATATGTTCCAAAAACATTTTTATATTTAGCACCTTCAGTTCCGTCTTTGCCGTTGTTTCCATGTCCTACAATTACTTTAGAAAGAGGTTTTGTTTCACCTTGCAAATATGTTAAACCGCTATGATTTTCAAATCCAACTAATGTATTTGGTTCTAATCCATCAATTTGAGTCGTAACATTTCCGATAAAACGCTTGTTTCCTGCAAGGGTGTATGCATCAAGTAAACTTATGCCTTTTAATTCAGAGCCGTCTTGTGCTTTATAATAATGTCCAAAAAGTTGATAGCCACCACAAATAGATAAAAATACAGCATCGTTGTCTCTTTCTTGAGTTAAAAAATCTTTGTATTTTTGAAGTTCGTCTGCAACATCAACTTGTTGTCTATCTTGTCCTCCACCGATAAAATACATATCGTGAGGTTTAAATTCATCTCCAATATTTATTTCTTCAGCAATAAATTCTATACCACGCCATTCGCATCTGTTTTTTAGAGTAATAACATTACCAATATCGCCGTAAAGATTAAGTAATTTTGGATAAATATGTGCAAATGTAATTTGTAACTTTTCTTCCATAAGCATAGTTTAGTATAAATTTTTTTATGAGGCAAGAAGGTTAAAAAGATATTTTTTATTAGTAAATACAAAGGCGCACAAGTCAAAGACTTGTGCGCCTTAAAAGTTTAAAAACTTTCGTTACAGACTATTTGCCGTTAACAACAGTTTTGAATTTTTTACCTGCTGAGAAAGCTGGAACTGTTTTAGCAGGGATTTTGATTTCTTTACCAGTTTGTGGGTTTCTGCCGTTTCTAGCAGCACGTTTGCGAGGTTCAAATGTACCAAAACCAACTAAAGTAACTTTTTTACCTTTAGCAACTGTTTTTTGGATTGTATCTACTAAAACACTTAAAACTTCGTTAGCGTCTTTTTGTGTAACTTTTGCTTTTTTTGAAATTTCTTGTACTAATTCTTCTTTGTTCATTTTCATTTCCTTTCTTAAATCAATGTACAGCTATCAGTATATTATAAACCCTGTAATATTGGCAATAATATTACAAAATTTAATTTTTTCGGGGTTTTAATTCTAGAAAATTAAGCTATAATTGGCATTTAGCCATTTTACAATCTTAATATTTCTATACAAAAAGTAAAAAAAAGTCTTTTAGGGTGTATTTGTAAACTGTTTTTGATATAATTATTCAGTAATGCGATTTTTCGTTAGAGGAATTAAATGAAGGAAAGATTGATATTTTTCATTATATTTGTTGGATTGATAGTTTGTTTATACATTTATCAGTACCACTTTAATACAATTTGGGGTTTGGTTGGTCTTATTGTATGTATGTCTATATATGTAATATATATGACTCTTGCAGATAAGCACAAAAAACGTCAATTAAAGAAAAAACCTCAAGTTATTAACGAAAATTATAAACCATACATTACAATTATGGTTCCTGCACACAACGAAGGCGCTGTTATTGCTCAAACAGTAGAAAATATTTTACAATTAGATTATCCAAACTTTGAATTAATTGTTATTGATGATAGAAGTGATGATAATACAGCAGAAGTAATTAAAGAATTAGAACAAAAACATGACAAAGTAAAAGCTTTGATTAGGGATAAAAATGCATTTCCTGGTAAATCAGCAGTTTTAAATGATGCATTTAAGTTTGCAAAAGGTGATGCAGTTTTAGTATTTGATGCAGATGCAAGAGTTGATTCTGACTTTTTGAACAAACTTGTTCCAAATTTAGAGCCAGAAGATGTTGGCGCAGTTCAAGCAAGAAAAGTTATCTCAAACAGAGACGTAAACTTTTTAACTCGTTGCCAAGATAATGAAATGACTCTTGATTCTCACTTTCAAATTGGTCGTGATGCTGTAAAAGGTGCAGTAGAATTAAGAGGAAACGGTGAATTAATCAAGAGAAAAGCTCTTGAAGACATCGGTGGTTGGAACAATTACACACTTGTAGACGATTTAGATATGTCAACAAGACTTCATATCAAAGGTTGGGATATTCGTTTTTGCCCAGAGGCTGAAGTTAGAGAAGAAGCAGTTGTATACTTAATGCCTCTTTACAGACAACGCAGACGATGGTATGAAGGTACAGTAAGACGTTATTTAGAGTTGTTCGGTGATGTAATCACTTCTAAAAAAATGTCCTTGCGTGCAAGATTGGATATGACAGCTTATTTGTCAGAATTTTTAATGCCGACTTGGTTCATTTTTGAAGTAATTATCAGATGCTTTAAAGTTTTGACAGGCAAAGTTTCTGTTGATGATATTGGTATTATTACATCGCTTTTAGTAGGTCTTGTAATTGGTATTTGCTTTACATTAGCAACTCGTTACAGCCTTAGAAAATATAATCATTTAGGTCGTTGGGAAGCGTTAAAACAAGCAGTTGAAACCTCAGCTTATATCTTAGCAGTATGGTTCCCTGTTGCGTTTTACATCTCTTTCAAAATCCTTTTGAAACCAAAAGATATGGATTGGGGTAAAACAACACATGGGCTTGTTTTAGAAGAAGAACAACATCGTCATGACAATAAAGAAAAAGAAACAGTCGGAGTATAAATTCTCGGAAAGGGTAGATATATGTTAGCTGGTATTAAAGAAAAGATTAGAGCGATTAAAGATTTTCCAAAAGAAGGTATCTTGTTTAGAGATATTACAACAGCTCTAAAAGAACCTGAAACTATGAGAAACATGGTTGATTTTTTGTATGAACATTATAAAGACAAAAAAATTGATTATGTTGCAGGCATGGAATCAAGAGGGTTCATTGTAGGTATGCCTTTAGCATACAAATTGAATGTTGGTTTTATTCCAATCAGAAAACCTCACAAACTACCAGCACCAACTTATAAAGAAACTTATGAATTGGAATATGGCACTGATACAATCGAAATGCACAAAGATGCAGTTGAAGAAGGTAAAAATGTTCTAATTGTAGATGATTTGTTAGCAACAGGTGGAACAGCAAGCGCAGCATGCAGACTTATTGCTCAAGCAAAGGCAAATGTTGCAGGTGCAGCTTTTTGGATTGAATTAAACGGTCTAGGCGGTCGTGAAAAATTAGAAAACTTGGGTATAGAAGTTTTATCTATGTTGCAATATTAATTTTGGAGATTAAGATAGTTTAAAGGCGGGCGCTATGCGCCCGCCTTTTTGTTTTTTATAAAATACACCCTAATAGTGTGTAGATAAAAATACTAATATATGGTAAAACTATAGATTTACCTATAATTATTTATGACATCTAAACATTGCATAATCTTTGAAAACAGAGTTGTGTCCGGTTTGTTTGTCAAAAGCCTCATAATAGGTGTAGGCTTTGCAATAATCGCCTTTTTGCAAGTAAACATCTGCCGAATTGGAAATAAAACATTCATCTTGAGTTATTTTATACGCTTTTTCAAGGTCGTTTAGGGATTTGTCATACTCGCCTGCGATAAAATAAACACTTGCTCTTTCCTGATAAATTCTAGCATTTTCAGGTGAAAGTTTTATTGCTTTCTCAAACAAATCAAGAACTTTTTGCGTAATTTTTCCTTCTTTTTTGAAAGTTGTAACTGCCATTTCTGAGTAAGTGTCTGCATTTTCTTTTAAATCGAGCGATTTTTCAAAATATTTTAAAGAGGCATCATATTTATCTAAATTAAGATATGCCTGACCTTTTAAATAGTATAAAAACGCTGATTTTGGTGCAATTTTTAGTAAAAAATCAATTTTTTTAATAGATTTTTGAGGGTTTGTGTTTAAATCTTTAAAAAAGGTGTTACAAGTTTTACATAAAAATGCAAAAATTATAAGCAACGCAATTGTAATCAAACAGCCGATAAAGGTATATTTGATTACAATACGAAATTTGTCAAAATTTTCTTGAATAGTATCTAAAAATTTGTCCATAAATAATGTTTAATGATTATTTTTGTTATGTCTAAAACTTTCTTGGATTTACGTTGTTCACCCAATTTTCTTCGATTTTTTCTAATGAAATTCCTTTTGTTTCAGGAACGAAGAAGTAAACGAAGATTATACATAGGATTGAAACAAAGCCGAAAATCCAGAATGTCCATGCTCCGCCGATTCTGTGTAATAAAACAGGGAAACTTGCTACAACAAAGAAGTTAAACGCAAAGTTTGAAACTGTACAAATGCTCATAGAAATTCCACGAATTTTTAGTGGGAACACTTCTGATACGATAATCCAGCCAACAGGCCCAAGACTCATAGCAAAAAATATGATGTAAGTTACTAAACTTCCGACTGCAACCCATTTTTGATATGAACCCAAAACATCTGCGAAAGCAAAAGATGTTCCAAGTGCAAATAAACTCAACATTACACCTGTTAAGCCAAAGTATAGCAACGGTTTTCTTCCTAAACGGTCGGTAAAATATATTGCAACGATTGTCATTAAAAAGTTAATTATACCAATACCTGCTGTTGCATATATTGCAGTAATATTGCTATCAAAACCAGCAGATTTAAAGATTGTAGGCGCATAATAAATAATTGTGTTAATACCTGTACAAATTTGCGCAAACATAATACCAATACCGACTACAAATGGCATAACCATCCATTTTTTGAAAACAAATTTTTTACTCTTTTCAGAGCTTTTTGAAATTGTTTGTTTAATATCTTCAATTTCTTTGTCTGCATCAATATCTGGTTCAATTTTTTTGAACACTTTTTTAGCTTCTTCATCACGTTTTTTGCTTACAAGCCAACGAGGTGTGTCTTGCATTAAACTCATTCCAACTAACAAAATCAAACTTGGAACAACGCCTGCAAACAACATCCAACGCCAACTATAAATTGCATTTGCAAAAGCTGAATTTATCACATAAGAGAATAAAATACCTGCAGTAATTGCCCATTGGTAAAGAGAAACCAGAGTTCCACGTAATGCTTTTGGTGAAATTTCAGATAAATACAAAGGTACAACAAAGTTAACAATACCAACGGCAAAGCCGACGAATATTCTTGAAATTATTAAAACTAATACATTTGGAGCTAAGGCACACATAATTGAACCTGTCATAAAGATTACGGCGGTTGCCATGATAATTTTTTTACGTCCAAAAATATCTGCTAAAATTCCATTTGTTGCTGCACCAATAACCGCACCAATTAAAACGGAACTTACTAAAAAGCCTTGAAGTGAGTCAGATAAATCCCAAGTTTCGTTGATAAATAATAACGCACCAGAGATTACGCCTGTGTCATAACCTGATAGTAAACCACCTAAAGATGCAACTATTGCAACAACATAAAGCCAAATGTATTTTCGCATAAACTTCCTTTCTTCTTTTTATAATATAATACTATATAAATACCCAAAAGGAGAAGTTATGACACACTTAAATGGACTAATTAATGTAGAAAGATTGAAAAATTTATTTATAAAAATGGCTGAAGTCGATACAGGTTCTTGTGAAGAAACAAAACCTAAAATTGGTGCAAGTACTAAAAAACAAGTCGAATTTGCTAAAAAAATTCTTGTAAAAGAGTTGAAAAAAATAGGTTTAAAAGATGTTAAACTTGACAAAACCCATACAGTAACGGCTACATTAAAAGGCAATATTAAGGAAAAACTTACTATTGGGTTAATTGCGCACATGGATACAAGCGAACAAGCACCAACAGGACCTGTTAAACCGCAAGTTCATGACTACAAAGAGGGTGATATTGAACTAAACGGCGTAAAAATTGACGCTGTTGATTTAGAGCCTTATAAAAATAATACAATTATAACTTCTGACGGCACAACTCTTTTAGGTGCTGACGACAAGGCAGGAATTGCCGAGATTTTAGAAGCTGTAAAGGTTTTGATAGAAAATCCAGAAATTAAACACCCAACAATTAGAATTGCAATAACTCCAGATGAAGAAATTGGCGAGGGTGTGACAAATTTTGATATAAAAAAATTTGGCGCAAATGTTGCCTACACCGTTGACGGATCAGAGGTGGAGAATATTGAATCAGAAACCTTTAACGCCTTTAATCCAGAAATTATAATTGAGGGTGTGCCAGTTCATTGCGGTTATGCTTACGGAAAAATGATTAATGCAATTGAGGTTGCAAGCGCAATTATGAATAAAATTCCTAAAAATGAACTACCAGAAACAACTCAAAATAAAGAAGGTTATTATCACGTGGATAGTATTAATGGTGATGTAAACAAAGTTGTTATGAAAATGTTAGTTCGTGATTTTGATTTTGACAATGAATTAAAAAGAATTGAATTTTTACGCAACATTATAAAAGAAGTTGAAAATGAGTATAAAGGCAGTAAAATTACCTTTAAAGAAAACGAAAAATATCACAATATGAAAGAAAAATTGAACGAGTTGCCAGAGGTAATTGAATATGCTAAACTAGCCTTAAAGCGTTCAGGCTTTGATAATCCTAAAGAGCCACCAGTCAGAGGTGGTACAGACGGTGCTATGCTTACCTTAAGAGGTCTTTTGACCCCAAATTTAGGCACAGGTGGCGTAAATTTCCATTCTAAAAAAGAATTTATTTCACTTCAAGTAATGCAAAAAAGCGTTGAAAATATTATCAACTTGGTTTCAGTTTGGGCTGAAAAAGCGGAAGAAATAACTAAAAAGCTATAAAAATGATTAAAGAAAAACTACAAAATAATATTTTTGTAATAGCCTTTAAAAACCTTCGCTGGTTTGAGTGGGTAATGTTTTTGGCAATGATTGTTATTGGCGCTTTTTATATGATTACAGATAAAACCCACCCTCATTGGTATTTGGTTGTTAATTATATTTGTTCAATAATGGGTATTTCGTGTATTTTTTTATGCGCTCATGCCAGTTGGCCGAAGTGGATTTTCGGAATTATAAATACTGTTTTGTATTCAATAATTCTGTTTTATAACCATGTATATGGAACTTTTGCTTTAGAAATGTTGTATTACTTGCCTTGTGGTGTTGTTGGTTTATATTTATGGACAAAACACCTTGATAATAAGGAAAAAGATAAATGCAAAACTCGTGTAATGAGCTGGAAACTTAGATTATTGATGTTTGTAATTGTTGTTACCAGTTCACTTACCCTAAGATATTTTTTAGTGAAAATAGGTGGCGCAACTCCGCTTTTAGATGCAATTACGGTGTCTTTAGGGGTTATTGCAACTTTTTATGAAATAAAGCGTTATGCGGATCAATATGCCTTATGGTTAATTTCTGATGTAATAGCGATTACTCAATGGATTTTGTTGGGTGATGTAATTATGATTACAAAAAAATCAATCTATTTTGTAATGTCAATTATTGGAATAATCAATTGGACACGTATGCAAAAAGAAAGAAATACAGAAAATTCGTAACTTTTCCAACAATAAATAAAACCTTATGTCACCCTGAATTTATTTCAGGGTCTCTACAACATGAGATGCTGAAACAAGTTCAGCATGACATTAAGATTATACGTAAAATTGCAATGTTATTATAGATATTAAATAAAACGTAGTTATTCAGAATCTCATAAATTTTCCAACAAAACATTCAACCTTTTACACAATATGCTTACTTGCAATATTTATTGCATCTTTTTCTTCTGCAAATAATGACTCTTTGCCGATTTGTTCTGTTATGGTGTGCATTTCAATAATTTTTTCTCTAACGGTGTCGTTTGTAATCACAAGGAATAATTTAATATTTTGCGATTGTAACCTTACAATAATGTCTTCTAACGCAAAAATAGCCGACATATCAAGCTCTATGTTTGAATTGTAAGTCAAAATTATATACTTTGTTTCTAATAATTCGTCAAAATGCGATACAATTTGACTGATTGAACCGAAGAAGAATTGTCCGTCAAGATGAAGAATTCTAATTTTGTAATGAGAATTTTGTTCAATGCTGATTTCGTAATCGGAGTATGTGTCAAGCTCTTGTTTTTCTTTAATTATGGTGCTATCGGCAACTCTTTTTGCATAAAGAAGTGAAGATAACACGATTCCAACACCAATTGCAAAAATCAAATTGTAGAAAACAGTTAAAAGTAAAACGATTACTAAAACGGTTAAATCATCTTTTGGTGCGAATTTCAAGATTTTTAAAACCTTGAAATCAATAATATCTAAGCCAATTTTTATTAAAATTCCTGCTAAAACGCAGATAGGAATTTCTATAATAAACCAGCTGAATTTTAATAAAACGATTAATAAAAATATTGAACAAAATATTGCAGAAATATTTGTTTTAGCATTGTTTTTGACCGCTGCAACACTTCTCATTGTGGCTGCTGAACCACCCATAGAACCAGTTAGCGAACAGATTAAATTTCCAATTCCATGAACAAAAATTAATTGCTTAGAATTATGTTTGTGTTTTGTTAATGAATCAATGATTACACCTGTAAGTAAACTTTCACAGGTTGCTACAAAGGCTAAAGTTAATGCTAGTGGAAAATATTTGGAAACTAAATCAATCGAAAAATTTGGAAGAATAAACTTTGGAAAACTTACGCTCATTGTCGAAATTTTTGCAATATCCCAACCTAAAAAGTGAGCAACAACAGTCATTACAACTAAAACGAATAATTGAAGGGGTATAATTTTTGAAATAAATTTAGGTGTAAAAAATAATAATAAAAGCGTTGCAATTCCCAAAATAGTTGAAGGTATGCTTATTGAACTAGCTAATGCAGGCAAATTCATTAGTGTTTCAACGGTTGAGGACTTCGCTATTGCACCTAATAAAACAGGAGTTTGTAAAATAATTATGATTAAACCTATACCACTTAAGAACCCTGAAATTACGGGATATGGAACGTATTTAATCAATTTTGGTGCAGATGTTAAAGAGATTATGACTTGCAAAACTGAAGCCATGATTAAAATTAAAATTATATCAGAAATTTTACCGGAAGTCACAGCAAAAGCGCTAGCTAAAATGATTGCAATAGGTGCTGTTGGACCTGATATGATAGGAACTTTGCTACCGGCAATACCTACGATGAATGAAAGAATTATTGCCCCCCAAATCCCAGCAGAAGCGCCAAAACCGGAAGCAACGCCAAATGCAAGAGCTTGTGGTAATGCGATAATACCAGCAATTATAGCTCCAAAAACTTCACCTTTTATAAATGAATATTTTTTTAAAATATTTTCCAATAATTTCCTCCGCAAGTTGCTGAAAATAATTTTATCATAACAATTTTATTAAGCCAATAAATCAATAAGAATTAAACCACAATGTTGTGAACCTGCCCCCCGTGTGGCAGAATCTCTTGTAGCAGAGACCCTGAACTAAATTCAGGGTGACATAAGAATTGAACATAAAACCTTCTGTCATTCTGAACTTGTTTCAGAATCTCATAAACATTCCAATAACAAATAAAATTTTCTACTTGAAAAATATAAATAAATAGTTTATACTAAATGAAAAATAAGGATAAAATAGAATGGCTGAAAGTATTGAAAATAAACGCTCTCACATTTTTTTGGGGGGGGGGTAAACACTAGTAATAACGCAACTTTTAGGCTTTGCGATTTAAAGTCTAAAATGATGTTTTTGTTGCGTAAAATAAGAAATACAATCGTATGTCACCGTTTTATGATGACAAGTAAAACCTTATGTCATGCTGAACTTGTTTCAGCATCTCATGATGTAGAGACCCAAAAACGAGTTCAAGGTGACATTAGAATTGGACATAAACCTTTCTGTCATTCTGAACTTGGTTCAGAATCTCATAAATGCATAGAAGAAAAATTTAACCTTTCGTCATACCACTCTGCCGACAAAATGATTGATAATCATTTTGGAGAGGTAAACGAAGTGCGTTGCGGTATCTTTAAAAATCTAAAAAAATCCCTTGCCTTCACTCTTGCAGAAACCCTAATCGTAATGGGTATTATTGGTGTAGTTGCAGCATTGACAATTCCAAACTTGAACTCATCAACTGCAGACAAAGAAAAAGTCGCTAAATTAAAGAAGGTTTATTCAAACTTGCAAGATGCATTTGGTAGAGCAGAAGCTGTTTACGGACCTTTTGATGAGTGGTTTCAAGCTGATACGACAAATTCAACACGATCTTCTCGATTCTCAGAACGTATGTTAGAATTTATGAAAACATCTAGAAATTGTGGACATGCTGTAAATGCAGCATGTATGAAAACAGGTAATTTTACTGGAGCTCTAGGAGATACGATTTCTTCTACGGCAGCCCCTGTTTCTGCAGATAATGTTAGTGCTATTCTTGCAGATGGTACTTCTATTGTATTTTCAAAATCAACACAAGGCAATATGCTGGGTACCATTTATGTAGATATAGATGGTCCAAATAAAGGTTTATTCAGGCATGGTGTTGATTTATTTCGTTTTTATGTATCTCCTGACAGAGGTATATATTATTCGGATAGTACTGATCTTTGCTCTAGTTCAACTCCTGGAGATGATGATAGTTGCGAAAACTGGGTATTATCAAATGGGAATTTAGATTACTTGAAAGCGGATTCGTCAGGTAAATGTCCAAATGGTAAAATTTTGAACTGGACAACAAATACCTCTTGTAAATAAATTAGTTAATATAGATAATGCGCAAGCCGAAGGCTTGCGCATTACTTTTTTGATATAATATCTCTATGAAATATATTATTTTATCGGTAATTTTTTTATTTTTAATAATTTGGTCGTTTTTTATTGAACCCCAAATGCTTAAAGTTACAGAGTTTACTCTAAATGATGAGGATTTAAGCGGTTTAAAAGTTGTTTTTGCAGGCGATTTGCATATCAGACCTAATCAGGAAAAAAGATTAATTGAAGTTGTAGATAAAATTAATGCGCAAAACCCTGATATAATTCTTTTTGTAGGCGATTTTGCAGCTGGGCATGACTTAAAATCTTCTTTAAATTTTGAAGTTTATGCAAATCACTTGAAGAATCTTCGTGCAAAATATGGTGTTTATAGCGTTATGGGAAACCACGACTATTGGGCGGATTATGACGATATAAAAGAAATGCTAGAAGGAGTTGGAATAAAGGTTTTAGCAAATAATAATGAGCCTTTAACCTTAGAAAATGGTAAAACTATTTATATTGCAGGGGTTGACGATTTGCAAACAAAGACTCCAGATGTAGATGAAGCCCTAAAGGGTACAGAAAATAC
Organism: Candidatus Melainabacteria bacterium; assembly: GCA_003258725.1. Lineage (GTDB taxonomy): Bacteria > Cyanobacteriota > Vampirovibrionia > Gastranaerophilales > Gastranaerophilaceae > UBA6984. The sequence goes on along the minus strand of QHMG01000008.1, from coordinate 129,065 downwards.
ACCGACAATTTTTTTGACTCATTCTCCAGATGTTTTTGTAGATGTTCAAAAGAGTAATGTAAAATTAACCTTGGCAGGACATGTTCATGGCGGACAGGTTCGACTTCCGTTTATTGGAGCGTTAATTATTCCGTCAAAATATGGAGACAAATATTCACATGGATTGATAGAAGAAGACGGACAAAAAATGGTTGTTACAAAAGGGATAGGCACAAGCATTTTACCTGTAAGATTTAATTGTACACCAGAGATAGTTGTAATTAATTTTAAATAAATTAAAAAATCATGTTGACATAAAAAAACTTTTTAGGTATATTAAATATACAAACGCAACAGATGGGCGTTTAGCTCAGTTGGTAGAGCGCTTCCCTTACAAGGAAGATGTCGGGAGTTCGAGCCTCTCAACGCCCACCATATTAAAAGAACCACATTGAGGGTTCTTTTTTTTTGTTGAGAGGCATCTCACTCTCCGAATAATAGGTTTCTGGGACATTGAGACAGGAGAAATTTAATAAAAAATCAAACAGACAGCACGATTGAGGCTGTTTTTAGTATTGAGATGTAGGGGACTTTACTTGCTCTTAAGTACTCATTTCTTGCACTCTTTTGCACTCCATTTGCAAATTTTTAAGACCACATTAGACTAAAATCGGCTAGGTGTTTAAAGATAAGCCCAGTACAATAAAGTGCAAGAAAGTGCAATTTTATTTTTACTCGTAAATTGAGATATATAGTATAATCTTTTAGATTATGTAAAAGTTAAATTTTTCTTAATTTTCCATTTTAAATTACACATAAATGATAATATGTTCAAAAGGAGATGATAAAAAAGAATGGCAAAGAATAAACTTTCAATTTATTTAATAAAAGACGGTATTCAAGAAAATAATGAAATTTTTAAAAATGAGTTATTAGAATTACATGTGTATAACGAAAATAAGATAGCATATTATGTAAGAAGTAATTCTCACCAACCGACCTGGTTAAATAACTTTTTTGAAATAACTGATGCAGGTCTGTTTCAAGCAAATGCTAAAGTTGTCTTGTTGGTAAAACGAATCTATGAGGGAAGATTAAGAATATTCGCATTAACATTTGGGTATGCAAAACCTCTATTTAAAGAAGGTGTTCTTGAAGAACAATTTGGGCTTAAAATTGTTTTGAATACTGTTAAAAATAATGAATTGAGAAAAATATCAAAATTAAACATAGGAGGTAACCAAAAACAATCGCAGGAACAAATTCCTAAAACGGGTAAAATTTCTGATTTTGGATTCAATATTTATAGTGACCTAATGCGTAATGTTACAGCTGCTACCACAGATGAGATTTTTGGGAAATCTATAATTACAGGAGGTGATATTTTTAGTATAGCTGTTGAGAAAAATATACATAATATTGAAGAGTTTCTTGATTATTGTTACTTAAAATATAACGACATTGCATATAAAAATAATTTTGATTGGCTTGATAATATAAAAGCTGTAAGAAGCAAAGATTTAATTGAAAATCTTAACAATTACGTTATTGAAAAAATAAAAAATCAAGATTTTGAAAATATTTGGATGGCTGTACCTGATATTATCAACTGGGAGCAAGTAAAGTGTTTTAAATATTCTGGCTCTAGAGATGAATTTGATGATATTAAAATCGAAAAAGTTATTGAGACTTTCGATGATCTTGCCGAATTAACAATGGATAAATTTAAAAATAAAACAATAAAAGTTATTTCAGCAGAGAATGAGTCTGAAATATTATCTTGGTCTGCTCAAAAATGTCTTATCGCGGAAATTGAATATCAGAGTAAATCATTCTGTTTAAACAATGGTAAATGGTACCAAATAGATAATAATTTTGAACTAATAGTTAAAAGAGAATATGATAATATAACAATTTCTGAATTAAACTTACCATCATACTCATCTAATGGTGAAGAAAATTATACAGAAAATGAGTATAATGAAAATTTAGCAACAAGTATAAATGCAGCATTAATACATCGAATTGGAGAAATTCCTTATGGTGGTGGAACTGGAAATAAAATAGAAGTTTGCGATATTCTAACAAATAATAAAGAACTTATTCACATAAAAAAATCTGGAGGCTCTTCTGTTCTAAGCCATTTATTTAATCAAGCTGCAGTTTCTGCTGAAGCATTATTAGATTCTGATTTTAGAGAAAAATACAATAGAAAATTATCAAAAAAAGGAATGACTGAATATATTGATAATGACTTTAAATCAAGTAACTATACAATTATTTTAGGTATTATTAGTAAATATAATGATGCCAGACCTAAAATTCCTTTTTTTAGTAAAGTTGCAATTCGTTATATGATTAAAACTTTATCAAACTTAGGATATCAAATAAAAATAAAAAATATTTTTAATGTAGATGCCTAACACTTGACTTCTGTCTCAAAACGAGTGATGGATGTGTTGCACAAAGCATTACAAGGATTTTGAGACAATGGAAAACCAAGTTGAGGCTGTTAAATACACCCCTGAGAAGGCAAAGCAAAACGCTCTTGCAAAACTTGATTTAATCCGCAAATGGCAGGAGTTTCGCCGTAAAGCTGTCAACAAACTTCAAGCAGACTATGATTTTGTCAAACTGCATAATAGTTCAAATTCCTATCTTTTTAATATTTTAGGTAAAATATCTCGAGGAAGCCTGCATGGTTGGAAAGCAAGTTTAGACGGAACAGAAGATTATACAAGGCTAATTCCTAATTACAAATACGTTTCCGTGAATGAATACAGAACATGTCTGACGGATGAAGAAATCAAAATATTTATTGGCTTGCTCCTGCACCCGAATAGAATTTGTATCGGTAAAGCAATCGCACTTACAAAATACAAGCTCAAAGAACAAGGTCAAAGTTTCATCCCTGCAGATATTACATTCAGACGCTATGCAAAATGGTTTAAGGATAACAATTATGACAAATGGGTGCTTGCTCGAGACGGCGAAAAAGCACTTTCTGACAAAGTCGAACCTTATATTAAAAGGGACGCTAGCCTGCTTGATGTCGGGGATATTTTAGTTGCAGACGGGCACAAACTGGCGTTTCAAGTGATTAATCCGTTTACGGGCAAGCCTTGTCGAGCAAACTTTGGTTGGATTTTTGGACTGGAAATCAACAGCACTGGTCGGGTATGAAATTATGCTTGCAGAAAACACCCAATGTATTGCAAGTGCCCTAAGAAACGCAATAATAAACCTTGATATGATACCGAAAATTGTCTATCAAGATAACGGCAGAGCATTTAGAGCGAAGTATTTTACAGATGATAAAGGATTCGGAGAATTAGGTTTTTACGGGCTTTATGCAAAACTCGGAATTGAAACGGTGTTTGCAAGACCATATAACGCAAGGTCAAAGGTTATTGAGAGGTTCTTTAAAGAATTTCAAGAAGGATTTGAAAAACTAATGCCAAGCTATGTCGGCTCATCAATTATTAACAAACCTGCATACTTAAAACGAAACGAAAAATTCCACTCCAACCTGCATAATGATTATGTTCCCACAATAGAAGAAACAATCAAAATGATTGATATGTGGCTTAAGTTCAAAAACTCACAAACCTGCACAAATGCAGCGAATATGACAATCGCAGGGGTTTTGGAAAATCGTAAAAAACAGAATATTGATAAAAGCTTGCTTGACGATTTGATGCTGGCAACTGAAGTCAAAACAATTCAACGAAACGGCGTAAGCTTCTTAAACTGCGATTATTTTGACGAAAGACTATACGGATTAAGAGGAAAAGTTTTAGTAAAATACAACCTGTTTGATCTAACTAGTGTAAAAGTTTTTACCCCGAAAGGTGAATACTTATGCACAGCAGATCGAGTAACAGAAACTCACCCGATGGCAAAGATTTTAGGAACGGTCGAGGATTTAGAGGATTACAAACAAAAAATCCAAAAACAACAAAAACTTAAACGAAAAACTATAAACTCGGTTAAAAAATTATTGACGAATGATGAAATAAAATTTTTAGAATATCATTCTGAATTTATTTCAGAATCTGCAACACAAGAGACCCTGAAACAAGTTCAGGGTGACAATAAGTTCAAGCCTCGTTCAAATGGTGTTCAAAAAATAAACAACGGAGAAAAGTCCCTCCCGATTTTCAAAAACAATTCAGAAAAATACGAATATTTGATAAAACATAACCCAAGCGACACTTGGATTGCAGAATTTAAACAAACAAAGGAGTATAAACTGTTATATGAATAGCGGATTGCGAGCAGAGGGTGAAAGGCGAAGCCATACCCATTTATTGCGAGCAACCAAGAAAGGATAAAATGAAAAAAATCTTTGTAAGGACCCGAAATGTAAGGAATTTTATAGGCTTAGTTGAAGCCCTAAAAAGCAAACCCAAAAACATTCCTAAAATGGGACTTATATATGGTGAGCCGGGCTTGGAAAATCTCAAACGGCACTTTGGCTAGCCTGCAAGTATGACGGGATTTACATTTGAGCCTCAAACCTTATGACAAGCAGGTGGCTTGTTGAAGAAATTGTTAGAGAAATGGATGAACTCCCTCGGTATTTGACCTCAGACAACTTTAATGTCGTGATTAGCAAACTTATTCAAAAGCCAAAAATTATTTTTGTAGATGAAATCGACTACCTGATGAACAATTACAAAAGTGTAGAAACCCTAAGAGACATCCACGATAAAACAGATTGCCCGATAATCTTTGTCGGAATAGGCTTGCCTCTTAGAAAACTTGAAAGATACAAGCACTTGTATGACAGATTTAGTGAGATTGTAAAATTTGAGACCTTTGAAATAGAAGATTTGAGTCAAATTTTTAGCCAACTATCTGAAATACCGTTTACGCCTGATTCGATAGAATATATCCACAAAAAATACAACAGGTTCAGACAAATAGTACAGCTTATAAGCAAACTTGAAAGTTTTGCAAAAGAAAATAATTTAGAAGAAATTACAAAAGAAGTTATGGAGCAAATTATATGAAGCGGATTTTCGGTAGAGCGTCCTGTGAGCGAAAGCGAACCCAGCCCGTAAGGTGTCAGTCAGACGTTACTCTGCCGACACCCCGAATAATCCAAGACGAAAGGACAATATGAATATAGAAAAATTAGCAAAAAGATTAAAAGAATTTACCATTGATGATATTGAATTGATAGCAGAATGCGATTGCAAAACAAAGCTTGAACAGCTTTTGAACAGCAATAAAATACTTTTTGAAAACGGAATTTATAAATACAATGAAGAAACGAAAACAGGTGAAAATTATGAAATATTCAGCCCGCTAAAGAATAAACACCTAAAAATTAGTATAGAAGATGCAAAAGAATATTTTATGAAAAATTATGTCGAAAAATACTGCAAATTCAAGACCTACAGGAACTATAATGCGATTTTTAATTTCAATATTATACCGTTTATAAACTGCTATTACCTGCATGAAATTGATATTGAGTCGATAAAAGAACTTTTTAAGGTCTGCGAATTAAGACGCCTGAAGCCCCGCAGAATTAAAAACACAATGGCACTTCTAAATCAATTGATAAAGTATTTCCAACACCTTGGAGTGATTGATAGGAGTTGTGTTTATCAGGTTAAAAAAGTACAAGACAAAAATCATTTTGGAATAAAAAACTTAAATTTTGAGGGTTTTTAATGAGTAAAATAAAATTATTTAAACAAACAGAGCAAATGTTTTTAAAAGGCTCGACCGTTAGTGAAATATCTTTAGAACTTGGGATTGCAAAAAGGACTTTGTTTTACTGGAAAAAGCAATATGATTGGGATAAAAAGCGAAAAGAATCAATGTATGATAAATCACAGTTCAAAGAGGACTTGCAAAAGTTTGCCCAAAAGCTTATGGAAAAAATCGCAAACAGTAATAAATCTAACAGCCAGATAAGCCAAGCAGAATACTATTCCCTAGTGAACATTTTAAACTTTCTCCCAGAATTGAAAGAAAACAATACTCAAACAGAAACACCACAAATAAAAACCGAACTTTCCCCGGACTTCATCCGCCAAATCGAGCATGAAATTTTAGGTATAGAATAAATCCTGCAAATTTTTGTGCTATGCTTAAGAAAAAGGAGTTTATGAATGGCAATACCTAAATATGATGAATTAATGATACCAGTTTTAGAAGTTTTATCTGATAAAAAGGAACATCGAATTACGGAAATTGTTGATATTTTAGCAAAGAAACTAAAATTAACAAATGAAGAATTGGAGGAAAAAATTTCTAGTGGTAGTAATAAATTCGCAGGTAGAGTAGGTTGGGCTAGAACATATTTAAAAGCTGCTAAATTGATAGATTCACCTAGAAGAGCCTATTTTGTTATTAATGAAAGAGGCGAAAAAGCCCTTCAAGATAAACCTAAAGATATACTAAACTATCTAAAGCAATATAATGAATTTTTAGAATTTGTAAAACCTAATAAAGACGAAAAAACTTCTGATAAAAACATACAAGAAAGTAAAACTGATACTCCAGACGAAATGTTAGCACATGCTCAAGATATGTATAAAGAAAATCTACAAACAGAATTGCTAACAAGATTAAAACAAATAGACCCTGTAAGATTTGAACAAATCGTTCTTCAACTTATGGAAAAAATGAATTATGGTGTCGGATCTATGACTAAAATGAGTCATGATGGCGGAGTAGATGGCATAATTGATGAAGATGAATTGGGGTTAGAAAAAATATACCTGCAAGCTAAAAGGTACTCAGACAATAAAGTCAATGAAAAAGAAATGCAAAATTTCGCAGGAGCTCTAGGCTGTTCTCCGGTAAGAAAGGGAGTATTTATAACAACCAGCTTCTTTGATGAAAGAGCTAAAAAGAAAGCCGCATCTGTTCAAGGTAAAATTATACGATTAGTAGACGGTGAAGAATTAACAAAATTAATGATTAAACATAATTTAGGTATACAAGTTAAAACTAAAATCGAAATCAAAAAAATTGATGAAGATTTCTTTAGCGAGGAATGATAATGAATAAAGCTCTATTTAATAATCTGCATAAATTAACAATAAAGGATTGTTTTGATTTATACATACAAAAATCTAATAATTATAATTACAAGTTTAAAAATGAAAAAATAGAAGTAAGCGGTTTTGGATATTATGACAAAAAATATCCAAAACAAGGCGACCATCGTTTTTATCTAGAATTATCTATTGAGCAACGAAAAGAAGAGGAAACTCTTGCAGTTATAATGATGAATCCTTCAAATACATTCCCTGAAATAGAAGAAAGGGAATCAACTGTTGATGATACAGTGAAAAATATTATAAGAATGGCTTATAAACTTAAGAAATATAATAGAATTATTATATTAAATTCTTTTTCTCTAATTTCTGGAACTATTAAAAATATTCAAAAAGATGATTGCCAAACAAAAAATTTAGAAATAATAAACTCTTTTATCAATACTAATAAAGAGATAGACTATTTACTAGCCTGGGGGAGTAAAGCTGCAGATATTGATAATATAAAAAATTATCTAAAGAATATTGATGGAAGACGAATTTTTGTATATAAAATAACATTAAATAATGACCCTTGTCATCCAAGTATAAGAGTTGAAAATCGTTATAAATATGTCTCAGAATTTTTAAATCAACATGATGAAAAATCTTCTTTTATACCATATGGAATAATTAACTAAATTTTTTCAATATACCAATTCAAATTTCCAAAGTGGTTGAAATTCCACTGTAATTGGAAGTAAAAATTGTATTCCATAGAATTATCATCCTTAAAGTTATAAGAATACTTATTTAATTGTGTTTTTCGATAACTTTCAAAAGCTATCCGGATTTCTTTCGCAAACTTTTTTCTAAATCCAGGATAAGTTATTTCTAAAGTTTCTCTTGTAAGCTTATTTTTCAAAATCATCTTCAAACCCTCTTATATTATCAAGCTCTATATTGTACCTTTTGCCTTGTTTATCAACGCAAGTTGCGTAATCTACCTCTGCATCAGCAAACTTATTTTTCCATATACAAATCAGTGTAATCCGATTTCTTGTGTTTTTAAATTCAAAACCTTTGTTCCATAAAGTGCATAGTCTTTTTCTGTCATCAATCTTTCCTTTCAAGTATCAAATCTGAATAGATATCCTCAGACTTTTGCGGGTCTATTAAAAACTCTTTCATAAATACAAATCTTTCCCCGTAGGAATTTTCACAAATTACAGTGTCAAAGTTATAGAATCCAATTACTTTGTAGTACTCGTTATCAGAGTTCTTAAAACCTTTAATCTTTTTAAGCTTGTATTTTTTGCCTAATTCAATCATTGTTACCTCTTATTAACAATGACATTTATCACTCTTAATGAGTAAAATATCAAGCAAACTCTTTCAAAACGTATCATTCAGACACAATCTATTTTTGAACACTTTTTGAACTGTATTTAAACAGGAGTTAAATACCATTTAAAAATTCTTGTTGTATGGATAATTTATAAAAAATGCGTTGACGGTATCAGTATCTCGTCTTAAATTTTCGACGACTGGAGTAAGATTATATAGCTCTTCAATCTCTTGTTGCGTCTTGCAAAAATAATCAATAACTGTAGCAGTATTATAAATCCGCTCAGCTAATTTTTCTAACTTCCTAAAATCTTTTTGTTTAATTCTGTATTTCTTGCTTTTACTCATACGACCTCCTTTTTAGGTGTCGTATTCATCACTCAAAACTAAAAGAAAATCAAGTTAAATTTCATATAAACGATGGTTTAATACTTTTGTATAATAATTATAATTATTATATTATGGCAGAAAAGTCAAAAATTGAATGGACAGAATCAACTTGAAATCCTGTAACAGGGTGTACAAAAATTAGTGAAGGTTGTAAACACTGCTATGCAGAAAGAATGGCTAGGCGTTTACATGCAATGGGACAAGAAAAATATAAAAATTGTTTTCAAGTTACTATGCATGAAGATTGTCTTAATGAACCATTAACTTGGAAAAAGCCTCAAATAATTTTTGTATGTTCCATGAGTGATTTATTTCATAAAAATGTTCCTGATGAATTTATAGTAAAAGTTTTTGAGGTAATGAACAAAGCACATTGGCATACTTTTCAAGTTCTTACCAAAAGAGCAGAAAGATTGGAACTCATAGCTCCAAAACTTAAATGGACACAAAATATATGGCTAGGAGTAACAGTTGAATCTGATAAACAAAAAAACGTATTTCCTATTTGATAAATACACCAGCACATATTAAATATTTATCTATAGAACCAATGATAACAGAAATTAAAGATTTATTATTAGAAAATATAAATTGGGTTATAGTTGGTGGTGAAAGCGGGCCAGGGGCTCGCCCAATACAAGAAAACTGGGTAACATCTATAAGGGATAATTGCATAGAACATAATATACCATTCTTTTTTAAACAATGGGGTGGAGTTAATAAAAAACTTGCAGGATGTACTCTCCAAGATCGCCAATGGAAAGAATTACCCATTTAAAACTTTAATTTTGATGTGTTTTAAATTTTCTTTTGAATTAAAAGCCTTTGCTAATACTTTATTTTTAACAGTATTAACGCATCAGGTTGGCAATTTACCAATTATTTCAAACTGAATCTTCTTTTCACTTAATAAATTATTTAATGCGACAGTTAAGGCTCGACGATGCGGAATTTCGTTATCTTCTGTATATTTCCAAGAAAGAAAAACATTGAACAAGATTTTAGTTAACTAATATAAGGATATTTCTGTATTTTGATAAATAATATTTTGTACAGTTTCCTCTAAGTTTGTATATTTTGTTTGTGAGGAACTGTCAAATAAGCTTTGTTGTCCGCCATTAATGTTAAATTCTTTTTCTTCAAGCAGCTCTGAATATTTATATAAAAAGCTATCAGCGACACCTATTGAACTTGTTAATAATGCTAAATAAAAACGATCAGCATTTTCCAATTCTCCTTCACGCATTCTTGAAATACCAGCGTATATTTTGAAATCTTTATCTACATTTTGAAGAGCTTTTTTAGTTAAATATTGAATAATATCTTCATTAGTTCCTTTCTTATTTCTCTTTATATGATTTATTAATCGCTGTAACGCTTTTTCTTCTATTTCGAAATATTTACATATCTTTTGTATATCTGGGCTTTCCGGCTTACCTAATACTCTTTCTTGTGCATTTTTATTAATCAAAATCATGATATCTTTATAATAAATATTATGATTAAGAACTCTAATTAATTCTGGCAAATTTAATTCTAGAGAAAAAGGATCCACAAATACAAACCCCCATTTTCGAGCTTGAACATAGTCAGATAATTCATTCATTAAATCTTCCCAATGCCCACAATATAATGCAACTTTTAAGTCATGATCTGTTATTTTTAGGTCTTTTCTTTTTTTCTCTATATTTTTGTCCAAACATTTAGCATTATGTTCGTTATTCTCAGCAACAATATATTCAAAATGCTCAAAAGTTCTTTTATCTCAATATTCAGAAATTAAATTAAGAGCAATTAATGGGGAACCCTCTTTATCATTGCAAAAACTTACCTGCACCTGAATATAGGTCAATATACATAAATGGAATATTCGAGTTATCTTTATAATTCAAAGAATTTGCTATACTCAAACTTGCTTTAAGAGCTTCTGTAAATAAATCATGCTTTATTTTGGTGTGTTTCTTTTCTTCTTCTGAAAAGTTTGTTTTTGCTGTGTTTTTCATACGACAATTATAGCAAAAGTTTTTTGTAATTGAAATTTTGTAAACAAACTTTTAATTTTTATTATTAAATAACCACTAAATACAACTTATTGAGCAAAAATTAAATTATAATTATTTTTCTCATAATATTTTACTTGTATCATTTATTGATTATTACAATTGAATAACAGCACTCTCCTCTTTTCCTTCAATGATATTTTTTAACTTGTTTAGTAAGACCTTAAAACCTTCAAAACACAAATCGGTACTGTGTTCTTTAAATTTATCACAAAATTCTTGTTTTACTTTTTCATCAAGCCCCTTAAGTGATTTTAGGACTTTTTTCTTATTTTTTACAAAATTGATAGCTAACCGCATTTTACAATTTATAGAAAAATAATCTTCTATTAAAAATTGAGTGTCTTTTTCTTTATGTTCATCTGTTTTAGGTAGTAATAAAAAATAAAAATTATCCCTTTTATATGTGTTATTATCATTAATTCCGCCGTCCGATGGTCTAGGGGCTATACAGTCCTTTAATCCTTTCACACCACCGCTCCCTTTATCTCCATCTCTATCAAAAAGCACAATTACTTTTTTATTTGGTGATAAATTATTTTTTATTTCTTCTATAAAATACTTGGCATTTCCTGAACCTCCAAATGGTAAGAAATCGCAATTTATATCTTTATAATCATCAAATATTGTTAATGCATGTTTTATATAATTTACATCATCTTTACCTTCTACTAATATCAAAGGATTAGATGAATTTATCACAATATTTTGTTCAAGAATTGTCCATAATCCATCAGTTAATCTTCTTATATTTTCTTTCCTTTCATTAGATATAATTTCTGCAGAGCCATTTGAGTTATCAATCATTATAATATTACTATTTTCCGCTTCAAATGTTATTGTTGGGGAATGTGTTGTCATAATTATATGTCTATGCTCATTTGAAGTATATTCTTTTAAGGATCTATATAAATCTCGTTTCCCTATTTCATGTATATGGGCATCAGGTTCATCTAGCAAAATAATAGAACGTTCATTTGCCACTAAATCCATAACTGCTTTTATAAGGATTCTTTTCTTTTCTCCCTCACTCAAGACTTTTAATGATAAATTATTATTAAAATTAATTTTTATAGATGTAATAATTTTATTTATTCTCGGCATATTTGCATATATTAACATCTCAAATATTTCTTGATTTGTTTTTTGAGTTTTGTTTAATTTCTTTTTTAAATTTTTTAAATCTAAAACAACGCTTTTACTATGTTCTGGGTTTATTTGTTTTATAAATTCGGACAAAATGGGATTGATACAAGATTTAATTTTGTCGGGCTTAAAATAAAACTCTATTGAATCTACTTTGTTTATATGCAATTTTTCCTTAACATATTTTTTATGTTCTTCTAAATCAGAAATTAATAAAACTAAAAGTGCAATATTCCAATAAGTTTTGTCTATATATAACAATTTTTTAGAATAAGAATGAACAGATCCTGTACCAAGTTCTCTTAAATACTGCTTATAGAACTTCTCATAATATTCTTCCCACATTCTAGTTTCATCACCACTATATAGAGCTATAACTTTAGAAGGCATATAATCATTTGTCATAAAATAATTTTTTGACACAGCAGCATTATCAACAAAATAACGGATATATCCATATGGTTTTGTAATCTTTAACGTTTTGTTTTGATACTTATATATTAATTCAAATTTGAAATTTTGAATTCTTTTTCTTGTATAAATTTCTGTAAAAATTGCACTTATTGCCTCCAATATATTACTTTTACCACTTGCATTGTTACCAATAATAATACTGAAGTTTTTATTATTTGCAAAATTAATTTCTATATTTTTTAAATTTTTGAAATTTTCTATTTTCAAATATATCAATTTGAAGTCATTACCTATTATAGAAAAAATATCATTTGTATCAGTAATATTTTCAGAATCTGGCATTATTCAAACAACTCCTTTTCAAATTCTTTTTGAGCAAGTTTGCGATTTTGCTCTGCTAAATTATTTAATTTCTCAATTTTTGCTTTTAAATTTGTAATAACATCAACAATTTCATTTTGTACATCTATATCAGGATATGGAAATTTGATTTTTTTCAAATTATCAATCCCTAACTCTGTTTGTTTAGTAGATTGTGCAGATTTCACAAAATTAACTTGCTCTTGTCCGAAACGACTATTAAGTAAATATGTATAATATAAAGGATTTATTTTTTTTTGATTTAATCTTAATAATAAAATATGACTATCATATAATAAGCCAATATTTTCTTTGTTAATGTAGGAAGCTCTTCCAATAGTTCCTTCACCTGTAGAGTTAATTAAAACATCACCTTCTTGTGTTTTAAAATTATTATCAATTGAGTTAGCCCAAGACTCAGAAACTGTTTTAGCATAATTTAAATCCATTGAATTCCATCTATTACATTTTTGATTCAAAATTATTGAATTACTGTTATTTTCATATTTGGGGCTTTTTCCTCTAAAAGCTTCTATATATAAATTTTGAGTATCATTTAATGATTGTAATTTATAATTTTTGCTATAAAAGCGATCGGTTCCATTTATTTTATCTATTCCCCACTGTTTTAAATTAGAAAACTTGACAAAATTTATAAAATCACCTTTCTGAGACTCTTCTTTTATTTTTAATCCTAATTTATTGTATATGCAATTATTAAGTTTTTGTTCGAGTTTTATAGCTATTTTCTCTTGTCTTTTAGAAATGTTAATTTTTTCATTGTATCTATCTATAATTTCGTTTTGTTTTTTTAGTGGAGGCAGCGGGATTTTCATATCAAGAAATAAATTTTCTTGTAAATAATGTCTATTTGTAGTTCCATTGCTGCATTGCTCTGAAAGCTTAATAAAGAAATCTGATGTCATTACAAGAGTTAAAAAATAAGGGTTTACCTTTTCATAGTTCACATCAAATGTCCAAAAATTACCTGTTATTATGGCATCATTACAGATTTCTGGAACAACACCAAAAGCCCCATTTCTTGCATCAATCTTAGATAATAAAAATTGACCGGTATGAACTCTAAATTGTTTCTTTGTTCCGATATTTATGCCTTTTTCTATATCTCTAAGACCGATTCCTGCATTGTATAGCCTTATAGAAACCCTTTTATAATTCAAATTATCTTCTACAGTTACAGGTTCTTTTACTCTTGTCAAAAATTCATTAATTGGCACTAAATCATACAAATCATTATTAAGCGTATACTTTCTTTTTGCATACTGTACACTCCAATTATATAAGTTCGAAAAATTGATAAAACTAAGATATAAAAAAGCACTACTATTCATCAATAACTTGTTCCTCACCGTTAACTACTCGCACCAAGTTATTGTTCATAAGCTTATATGAAACATCGAATTTGTTGTCTTGCCATAAATTATTTTCTTGACGATATGTTCTAAATTCATTTGCAACATCTATAAGTTCATTTTTACATGGTGCACCAGTTGTTGTTATACCTGCTTTTTCAACTTGAACTATTGGAATTTGGTAGTCGAAAAGTTCTTTAATTTTTTCTCGACCTGTTGTTTCAAATTCCTGTTCCTTACGTTTTTCAATTTCTTTTAAAGCTTTTTGATGAGCTTTTTTATCATTAGAAAGTTGGTTATCAATCTCCAATATTTCAATTTTATATTTCTCATCAATTTCTTTTTTCACTTGATTTACAATATCATTGTATTGTTTTTCTTCTTCTTTCGTAAACTTTTTAAAAAAGAGTAAACTTGGTTTTATAGTTGCACCGGAAGCTATAAATACATCTTGTGGAATTGATGTAATTAAAAGAATTTTTGCTCTTGATTCAAAGAAATCTCTAACTTTTTGTAAATTAGAATTATTTAAAACTCCTTCTGGAAGGACAATTCCCATTCTGCCACCAGGTTTTAGCAAATTTAAACATCTTTCCATAAATAGAACTTCTGTTAAGCCACTTACTTTACCTAATTTAAACCTATCGAGAACTTTTTGTTTTTTATCAATATCGATATTTAACTTATTTAATTGCTTTAAATAGTCTAATCCATAACGTTCATAATAATATAACAATCTTGTTTGTATTTGAGTATTGTTAATTAATTTTATTTGCTCCGTGATATGTTTATCATCAGTTTTTGATAAATCTAATTTTACATTTATATCTTTATCAATTTCTGTTAATACTTGGGATTTATCAACCCTTGCACCAAAAGGAGGATTTGTTAGAATAACATCAAATCTATCTTCAAAAATACCATTTATGTTTATTAAACCATCGTGATGATGAACTCCGCCATGTCCATCACCATGCATTATCATATTCATCTTTGATGTTCTTGCCATTCTTGGATTTGCATCAGTACCATATATACAACTTGATGACAATTTTGAAATTCTTCTTGATTTTTCTTGAACGCTTTGTTCTTTAAATTTTCTATTTGGAACAATGATTTCATTTGTTAACTTGCTGAATATTTTGCTTATTTTTTGTTCAATAATATCAGTTGTTTTATCTGTCGCTGATACAAAATTTTCATCATAGTACTGTTGTTTAAAATTTTCTTTTGTATTTTGAATATCTCTTTCTATCTTATCTCTTATATATTCAAACGCTTTGATTAAAAAGCCTCCTGAACCACAAGTTGGATCACAAATAGTTTCACCTTCTTGAGGATCAAGTACTTCTACCATAAAATCAACTATTGTACGAGGTGTAAAAAACTGCCCTAATTCACCTCTAAAAGTTGTTCCTAAAAATTCTTCGAATGCAATACCTTTAACATCATCAGATGTGTCTGATAAATTGTATTTTTGTAATTCTTTAACGATTAATTCAAAACTATTTTGTCTTATTTTGATTGTTTCATTAGGTTCAAACAAATTATCATCTTCAAATTCTTGTTTGGTCAAAATAAATTCTCTTTGCATATATGACAAAGATTTCTCATTAGGATTTGTTAATGTTGGTCTGATTTTTTCATTAAAAAATTTTTCTTCTTCTTTGAACCGATCTAGTGTAAATATAGCACCTGTATCCTGGCGTCTTTCATACCTTATTTTCATGAATAAAATCTTACTAATTTCATCAAATGCAGCTTCAGGGGATAATTTATCATTATTTCTTATAATATTATGACATTTCTTTAATAGGTCTGCAAATTCTTTTCTTGAGAATTTTTTTGTTCTAGCCAAGATTTTTTGCACATCAGAATCGTTGCAAGCTTCTTTTGCATTTGGAATTTCTATAATTTCGTCAAGTCTATTAGGATATTTTTCAGGGACTTTAAAAAATTTTGTTTCTTTTTCATTGGTAGCAACAAAAAATTTAGCACCAACATTTTTTGCATAATTTTGTCCTTGATAATAGTCTTCTTGACAAATTTTTACGTGTTCAGCCTTACATTCTACAACGATAAAAGCAATTTTATCATTGATTTTATCATCTTTGTTTCTCCAAATAACAATATCTGCTCTTGCTCTACCATTTCCACGTCTAGAATTACTAACAACTAATTCTTCTTGCATTTGATCAAGACTATAACCATATACATTCACAAGTTTACAAATATAGTTTTGTCGAACTTGTTCTTCCGGTTTTAACACAAGCCATTTATCTCTTAATGGAGAATAAATTTTATTACCATCAATTTGCACTTTTAGTTTTAAAGCCATGACTAACCCTCACTTGTATATCCATATTAGCATGAAAATTCTTATTATGATGAATTGTAAAGCGATTTATATCACAATCATTAATTATTTATAATTAGACTTTATATGCCAATTTGAAATAAATATTTGGCAAAGCCAGGCCAATTTCAGAAGCGAGTTTGATTGTTTCCTTAAAATCTTCTCGATGAAATTCTCTTATTTTTGAATAAATCTCCATATAAAAAGGTTCTAATCTTTTAAAATAATTTTCTATCAAGGGTATTATAGTAACAAATTTTCCTTGTTCTTGAATAAACTCTTTTGATAACGATGTCCATCCTTTAAATTCATTTAATTGATAGACTTCAAAACTAACTTGATTATTATCGGAAAGGCAAGGGAAAATTATCTTATAATGCATCATACAATTTCTTAAATCTTTTATGAATATTGCTTCTTTATTTCTTGCAAATAACTTTTTTACATCATCTTCATATGTTTTATACAAATCTGTTTCTTTATAAAACTTCATTGTATTTCTACAAGAATCGATTAAAGCAGTAGTTGAAGCGAGAAAATTGAAAATATAACGATTTAAATTTAGGTTGTTAAATAATAACAATATTGGTTCAGCACAAGTTTGTATTTTTATAATTTCATTTTTTAGCTCATTGTAATTTAGAATAAGCGTGTGATAATTTTCATTCAAAAGTCCAAGCCTATTGACAGTTTGCCAGCCATTTGATTTAAATACAATTTCTTCTTGTGTTTTCATACTTATATTTTATTACAAGCATATTCTATAAATAAAAATTCATATAGCTTTCGTCGATTGTATCTTGTTCAATGCCGATGTAGCGAAGCGTTACTGATGGCGAGGAGTGGTTAAAGATTTTTTGCAGGAGTACTATATCATTATATTTTTTATAATGATGATACCCGAATGTCTTTCTCGGTGTATGTGTTCCAATTCTTTCCTTCACACCAACGGCTTGTGCTGCCTTATTCAAAATTCTATATGCCTGTACTCTATCAAGTCTGCAATGTTTTTGAGTATAAAAAAGCGGTTGCTCACTCGGTAAATCTTCTACAAATAAATCAATCTCCCCCTTCAAAAACCTATTAAGCGGGAATTTCTTATAATTATTCGTTTTTTCTCTCTAATTTCAATATAATCTTGGCCCTTTACATTCCCAACATCAAGCGATAATATATCAGATATTCTTAGTCCCGTATTTATTCCAAAACTAAAAAGCAGTGCATCTCTTGGCTTTTTTGCCAAATATTTTTTAATCTTTTGAATATCTTCTAGCTTTTTTATAGGTTGTACTACATTCATTTTCAAACTCGTCTAATTACAGACAATGATTGCTTCTTTCCTATAAAAAGTAAAGTTTAATGACACAAAATTTAAACACCTTTTAAACAGCGTTTAAATATCTTTTAAATAACATTCAAAAAACTTACGCTTCTATTGATGAGATTATAAATGGACAAGTATAAGTATTTAAAAGTATTTTATAATGATATTTTAGTTGGCACTCTTGCTAAAACGCCCGAAAGAGTAGTCGCATTTGAATACGATTTAGATTGGTTAAATAACGGTTTTAGCATATCGCCATTTAGTTTACCGCTCATTAAGAAAGTTTTTATCCCTAAATATGAACCTTTTGACGGGTTATTTGGCGTTTTTAATGACAGTTTGCCTGATGGTTGGGGAAGATTGCTGGTTGATAGGTTGTTTTTAAAAAACAAAATAAATCCCGTTGAAATTGACAACCTTAATCGACTTGCAGTTGTCCAAGAAAACGGTATGGGAGCTTTAACATATAAACCCGAACATAGGTTCCAAACAGAAAACGATGTTTCGAACCTTGATATACTTGCTCAAGAATGTTCAAAAATTTTAGAATCTCAGAATTCAAACAATTTAGATGAACTTTTTCAATTAGGCGGTTCATCAGGTGGTGCAAGACCGAAGATTTTGACATCTATTGATAACGAAGATTGGATAATTAAATTCCCATCATCAATTGCCCCTAAAAATATTGGTGAAAAGGAATATCAATATTCGCTATGTGCCAAAGATTGCGGAATTAATATGACAGAGACCAAACTTTTACCTTCCGAAATTTGTTCAGGTTATTTTGGCATAAAAAGATTTGATTGTAAAAATGGCAAAAAAGTGCATATGGTATCTGCAAGCGGGTTATTAGAAACAAGTCACAGGCTTCCTAATCTTGATTATAATTTATTAATGAAACTCACGCTTGAACTTACAAGAAATTATGAAGATATTGAACAATTATTTAGATTAATGTGTTTCAACGTATTTGCTCACAATCGTGATGACCACTCAAAGAATTTTTCTTTTATGTATGACAATAATAAAAAAGAATGGCATTTATCTCCTGCATACGATTTAACTTATAGTTCTTCGTTTAACGGGGAACATGCAACAACAATAAATGGAGAAGGAAAAAATCCGAATTTAGATGATATTTTAGCTGTTGCAAAAAATATAGGACTAAAAGAAAATTTCGCAAAAGATATCGCATTAGATATTCAAAAAAGAATGTTCAAAATTATTTAATTAATCTCATCTTTTTTGTCTATTTAATCTTTAAATAGAAGTTTCTTTAAACCGAAGTTTTGCTAAGGCAAAACGAGAGGAGGATTTTCGGTAGGGCGCCGTGTGAGTGAAACGAACCCAGCCCGTAAGTAGTCGTGGGACGTTACTCTCACGACAACCCGAATAATCCTAATTTATTTTAAATATTTTGTCGTGACCTTTCTTAACGCCATAATAAGTGTTTAAACGCAAAAATTCCACAATGAAAGATTTTGTTTTATAATTATGCAATGGAAAAAACGCAAAAGATTAAACATTATATTATTTTGGCTCTGGTTTTGATTTTTGGGCTTGTGGTTAGGCTTTCTAATCTCGAAAAACCAACAGGCGGTTTATGGCATGATGAAGCCACAATTTATGCAATAGCAAATGCGTTGCCTGATTTCAATTTTAACCTTCATAGATTTTTAATCTTTCCATTATATTTTATTTTCTACAAATTGTGGATAACAATTTTTTCTAATTCTGATTTTGTAATCCGCTTAATGTCAGTATTTTTCGATATGTTGGCGATAATTACAACTTATTTTGCAGGCATGCAAATTACGAAAAATTTAAAAATGGAAAATTTAAAATATAGAACTGGTCTGATTTTTGCACTTCTTTATGCAATAAATTCTTCGTTTATTTATTATGCACAAGAGGCGAAGTTCTACTCTATGACGTTCTTTTTAATAATTTTAACAACTCTTGCATTTTTAAAATTAATTGAAAAATTTGACAGAAAATCATTAATTTTCTTTGTTATTTCAAGCTCATTAATGCTTTATACTCAAACAACTTTGGTGATTATAACTATTTTGTTCACAATTTTAGCGTTTTTCTTTGCAATAAAGGCGAAAAAATTAAATGTTGGGTTGGTGTTGCTAAATTTATTGGTATATTTGCCTTTGATAGTATTTTTATTTATTGAAAAAAACTATTTTTCGGGCAATTTTGACATAGTTCATTTTGATAATTCATTTATTTTAATAATGTTTCAAAATTGGTTTAGTCCAGTTTTGACGTGTTTGCAAAACAATATGCCGAATTATAAAATGTTATTTATGATGTTTTTGATTAGTCCAAAATTCTGGTTTAGCATAATATTTCCAATATTTTTTATGATTACAATTTTTGTTTTGGCGTTAAAAAATAGCAAATTTTTACGAATTTTGGCGATAATTCCTATATTTTTTGTTGCTTTTCACATAATTCTTTCACAAACGGAGTTTTATAGTGCAAATGTTCGCTACACATTGATAGTTTTGCCAATTGTATTAATGATTTCGGGCGCATACCTTGCGCAAAATCTTGATAAAAAATCAGTTAAATTTTTCTTGACGATTTTTATATTGGCAAATTTGTCAATTTTATTTTCGCCATATAGCGCTACAAAAATCCAAAGACCTTTTGGCTACAAGGTTTTAGCGGATACTTTAATTAAAAATGAAATTAATTCAAATTATGATTTTATAATGCCATTTAGTGATAAATTGGTTGAAAAATATTATAAAATTAATGGTCATGCGGAAAGTTTTTATATGCTTAACGCTGTCGAGGCACAAAAAACATATCTTGCGGATAACGAAATAGAGGAAATTTCTAAAAAGCACAATATGGTTGAAAATTACAGAAGATATTTGACTTCTGACAAGATTACAAAAGAATTTTCTGACTATGTTTTATCCCGCTATGCAAAAAATTCAAAAAATATTGTTTTGGTTGTAGATAAAGGCATTTGCATGTTTTCAAACGAGGACATCAGTAAAATTTTAAACAATGGCGGAACTGTGCCAATACAATTTTTGAGACTTTCAAAACTAAATAACGATTTAATTTCTGTATTAAAAACAAAATATAAAGTTAAAAAACACGTTCTAGACGGCAATTGGGAAGTTTTTGTATTTGAAAAATAACCTTTTTTATTTTATATTTCCTTAACCTTTTCATAACATTCAGCTTAAAAAGTTAAAACTTTGTTAATTCTGACGATTTTTTAAAAAAAAGAGTTATAACGTAAATGTAAGGAATGAAAGATAGAAAATCGGAGGTATTTAAAATGAGATTTAATGTTATTGAAAGAGATCCAGAAATGATGTTTTCAGGCGTACGTAACAATCTTGAAAACCTATTAAACGCTGTTATGATTGGTGATGCTTCAGATTTAGAAAATAGAATGTACCAACCATTGTCAGAAGTAAGAGAAAACGAAACTGAATATAAAGTAAGCGTTCAATTACCAGGCATTAAAAAAGAAGATATCAATATTGAATTAGACAAAAATACTTTGACAATTTCTGCCGAAAGCAAATTTGAAGATGTAAAAGATAACGAAAACTTACATTATTCACAATTCTCTTATGGTAAATTCCACAAAACAATAGAATTAGCAAAACCAATTGATGTAGAACATTCAACATGTGAATACAACGATGGTATTTTACAAGTTACATTGAAAAAACAAGAAGGTAAAAAAGAAACACATACATTGAAGATTAAATAATAATGTGGGTGTAATAAGGAAAGTAAACAGACATTAAATTAACGGGCGAAGCCGAAGGCTTCGCCCGTTCTTTATTAAAAATCAGTCTAAATCTTCAGTTTTAAAGGTGTTGTAACCTTCGTAATGATAACTTGCATCAATGCCCTTCATATAAACTTCTCTGTTGTTGATTTTATCTGTTAGAGCTTGTTTCAACAAAACTTTAATTTCAATATCTTTAATTGGACTACGTTCCATTGCTAATAGATAGTCTTCTTTATCAACACTAGACCAATCTACAACTTTGTCCAATTGCTTTTTCAAAATTAAATCTAGCCAAATTCTTGTACTTCTGCCATTTCCTTCTCTAAAAGGGTGAGCAACATTCATTTCAACGTATTTTTCAATAATTTCGTCAAATGTAGATTGAGGCATTTTATCAATATTTTTTAAAGCGGTTTCTAGGTATATTACAGGCGCAAACCTAAAATTTCCTTTTGCAATGTTTACATTTCGGATTTCTCCTGCAAAATCATAAATTTCATCAAATAAGTACTTGTGTATTTTAGATAAAGAGTCAAATGTACCAGCTTCTAAATCGTTTAATAAGCCTTTTTTAAATAATTCTAAAGCCTTAGTTTTGCTTATTTTTTCTTCAACTTTTGCCAATTCTGCTGAATTTGTTATGTTGAATTTATTTTCAAGTACCATTTAATACCGCCATTTTTGTAATTATTTTCTACCTAAAACTTTTCTCCAGAATTTAATCCATTTTAGGCGTTTTTTATGCTTGCTGTTGAATTTTGCAATTCGCTCGTTTTGACCAATAATGTGATTTGTTAAATTTCTATCAACACGTGAGTTCGAGGCAATTACGCAATCCTTCATGCAAATATTGTCTGCAACCTCAACTCCGTCCCACAAAATGCAGTTTTCAAGTGTTACATTTTTGCCGATATAGCAACCTTCGCCAATTACAGAATTACCTACAAATTTTACGCCTTGTGAAATGTGGCTGTTACCGCAAATATAACTTCCTGTTTCTGTTTTTGTAATTTTGTCGTGCTTGAAGCTAAACAAATTATTGAATAAATCCCAATGAGTTTGTTTGTATTGGTCTAATGAACCGATGTCTGACCAATATTCTTCCACAGGAAATACGTTAATTTGTCTGTCTTGTAATAATTTTGGGAATACATTTTTAGCAAAATCACAAAATTCGCCAACAGGAATGTAATCAAAAATTTTGTAATTAAAAATGTAAATACCTGTGTTGATTAAATTGCTTTTGGCGTCTTTGATTGCAGGTTTTTCTTGAAATTCAGTAATAAAACCTTCTGAATCAGTAACAACAACACCAAAGTTTGGAATATCCTCTTCTTTTACAGGTTTAACACCGATTGTAGCGATTGCGCCAGAGTTTTTGTGAATTTCCATGCCCTTCATTAAATCAGCATTTGTAACTCCGTCAGCTGAAAGTACAAAGAAGTCTTCACCTTCATTAAAGAAGAATTGGCATTTTTTTACACCGCCAGCAGTACCAGAAAGAGATTCTTCTGTGATGTAATTAAAATTAATGCCTATATCGTTTTTAATATATCTTGCAACAATTTGTTCTGCAAGGTAAAAAGTGTTTGCTACAACGTCTTTTACGCCGATAGCTTTTAAATTTTCTAATAAAATATCCATAACAGGTTTGTTGCAAATAGGCACAAGCGGTTTTGGAACACTTTTTGTAAGTGGGTCAAGTCTAGAGCCAACTCCAGCAGACATAACCATTGCTTTATACATTATAAAATCTCCTAAATTCTCTTGTTACAAATGTTACCATAAAAAAATGATTGATACAAGTACGTAAAAATATTTTTGTTATATAATATTTAATGTTAAGAATATTATTGGAGGAAACATGAAAGATATTCAAATCACTAAAGAAGTAGAAGAAATGTGTCCTATAAAAAGAGGTGTTAAAGGCGTGCCTGCACCAATTCCACAAGAAGGTGAATGGACAAAATGTAAAGAAATCAAAGATATTTCAGGTTTAACTCACGGTTGCGGTTGCTGTGCACCTCAACAAGGTACTTGTAAATTAACTTTGAACGTAAAAGAAGGTGTTATCCAAGAAGCATTAGTTGAAACTATTGGCTGTTCTGGTATGACTCACTCAGCTGCTATGGCTGGTGAAATCCTTCCAGGTAAAACAATTCTTGAAGCATTAAACACAGACTTAGTTTGTGATGCTATCAACGTTGCAATGAGAGAATTATTCTTGCAAATCGTTTATGGTAGAACTCAATCTGCATTCTCTGAAAACGGTTTACCAGTTGGTGCTGGCTTAGAAGACTTAGGTAAAGGCTTATGCTCTATGTGTGGTACAATCCACTCAACTAAACAAAAAGGTGTTAGATACTTACAATTAACAGAAGGCTACATCTTACAATTAGGTTTAGACGCAGACAACGAAGTTATTGGTTACAAATTCATTAACTTAGGTAAATTCATGGATGCTATCAAGAAAGGTATGAACCCTCAAGAAGCATACGATAAAAACATCGGTACATACGGCAGATTTGCAGATGCTGTAAAATACGTAGATCCACGTAAAGAGTAGCGTTAGCCGATGTGAAGTCAAGCACACGGCGACGATGAGTCGGTGGAGCATTGACGGAACATAATATTACCGCCGTTGTGAATGAAACGAAAGTGAATGAACGAAGCAATCTTTGATTGCACAGGCGGGAAAAACTAAAGACAAACAAAAAATAGTTAATACAAAATTAATTAAAAAAAGGAAAATAGAAAATGACAGTAAAATTTGAAGGACAAGACAGACGTCAAGCAACTTTAGATAAAGTTTTACCAGAATATGGTTTCAAATCATTAGAAGAAGCTCGTGACTTATGTTTATCAAAAGGCATTGATGTTGATGCTATTGTTAAAGGTATTCAACCAATCGCATTTGATAACGCATCATGGGCATACACATTAGGTTGTGCTATTGCAATCAAAAGAGGAATTAAAAATGCAGCAGATGTTGCAGAAACAATCGGTTTAGGCTTGCAAGCATTTGCAGTTCCTGGTTCAGTAGGTGACAGAAGACAAGTAGGTATCGGTCACGGTAACTTAGGTGCTATGTTATTAAGAGAAGAAACAAAATGTTTCTGCTTCTTAGCTGGTCACGAATCATTTGCAGCTGCTGAAGGTGCTATCGGTATTGCAAGAAACGCTAACAAAGTTAGAAAAGAACCTTTAAGAGTTATCTTAAATGGTTTAGGTAAAGATGCTGCTTATATCATCTCAAGAATTAATGGTTTTACATCAGTTGAAACTGAATATGATTACAAAACAGGCGAATTAAAAATCGTTAGTGAAAAAGCATTCTCAGACGGTGAAAGAGCACAAGTAAGATGTTACGGTGCTGATGATGTTAATGAAGGTGTTGCAATCATGATTAAAGAAGGTGTTGATGTTTCTATTACAGGTAACTCAACTAACCCAACACGTTTCCAACACCCAGTTGCTGGTACATACAAAAAATGGTGCTGGGAAAACGGTAGAAAATACTTCTCAGTAGCATCAGGTGG
Organism: Candidatus Melainabacteria bacterium; assembly: GCA_003258725.1. Classification (GTDB taxonomy): domain Bacteria; phylum Cyanobacteriota; class Vampirovibrionia; order Gastranaerophilales; family Gastranaerophilaceae; genus UBA6984. Next base: position 103,998 of record QHMG01000008.1, on the reverse strand, counting down.
TGGTACAGGTAGAACACTTCACCCAGATAACGTTGCTGCTGGTCCAGCTTCTTATGGTATGACAGATACAATGGGAAGAATGCACGGTGATGCTCAATTTGCTGGTTCTTCATCAGTTCCTGCTCACGTAGAAATGATGGGTGTAATCGGTATGGGTAACAACCCAATGGTAGGTGCAACAGTTGCATGTGCCGTTGCAGTTGCAAAAGCTATGGCATAGTCTTAGCGATTAAATAACTTTTACAGCGGGATTGATTTAAAATCAATCCCGCCGTTTTGTTGTTTCATAAAGTGGTTTTAAATGAAATATTGATATTTCACTCAATCTATTGTTGAACTAAATGTTATTCTAAACTTTTTGACAAAGCGAACAAGCGAAATTTTGAGCTTAGTGAGCCTGTCTCCCGTGTGGTAGAATTTCACAATTTTTCCGATAAAGTAGTAGGTCAGGCATTGCCTGACATATTAGCGATTTTTTTAATTTTCAACCCCTAATATTTACTAAAAAAGTCCCTTTTAGGGACTTTTTTAACCAAAATTTTACCAAAACCTCTAATTGCAAATTAGTGCAATTTCATAAATTCATCTCTGAATGCTTGCATCATTTGAGCTGATTTTTCGTAAGCACGTTCTTCGTTTTTGCTTTTTAACATTTCATAAGCGTTGTCAAAGAACATATTTGCTTGCATTACAAGTTCAGGATTTTTCATCATAAACTTAATATCACTTTCAATGTTATCTGGTTTAGAAACTTGAGAACGTCCAAGTGAAGCAGCTTTAGCGTTTTGAAATTCAATATTATCTTCAGAACCTTCTGGTGCTGCTGATTTTTTAGGTTTATCTTTTTTTATCTCTACTTTTTGAAAGCGAATTGCGTTCATATTGTCAACTTCACGCATAATAATCTCCTGTTTATTTAAATTAATCCATAAAATGGTATGTACATGCTTTAAATCTAAAAAAAAATTTTTTTGCTAGTCAAGAAGTTTAACTGTAATATAACTTAATATTAGCTGTATAGATGTTTAGAAGCATTGAAGCAAAGCAATTTTGTATTTAGCTACGCTTCTATGTGTCCTTGCCTCTTGGCGTATTCCTTAACATCTTGCTAAAATTAGCGCCTATGTTATACTAAAAAAGGAAATAGGTGTATATGTTTGAATTTTTTAAAAATTTATTTAACAACAAAGACGAGGAAGAAGAAGATTTATTAACAAAACTTCCAGACAATGTGGCTCTTTTAAACAATCAAGGTAGTTTTTTATGGTGTAATGATGTTGCGCAAAAAACTTTATCAAAATTGAAGGAAAATTTTTCAGAAGGTTATATTGATAATGTTTTTGATAACGCAATGGATTTAATCGTAAAAATTGCGGAATCAGGTCTTACAAAGGTTATCAAGGCAAAAACTCCTGACGAAAAAGATATGTTCTTTGAATTTACTGCAAGAAAGACTGAGGAAGGTTATTTGGTGTGCTTTAGGGATAATACTCAAAGCTATAAAACACTTACAAGCATTTTTGTAGAACACGAAAGTTTGCGTAAAACCAACAAGGATAAAAACAATTTCTTGGTTAAACTTTCAGGCGATTTCAGAAATCCGTTGCAATCAATTGTAGGTTTTTCTCAAGCCTTACTTGGGGGAATTGGCGGAGAATTAAACGAAAAACAAGCAAAATACGTTAATATCATTAACAAAAATTCAACAGATGTTTTGTATTTGATTGACAAAATTTTAGAATTGTCTAAAGCGGAATCAAATTTATTTGAAAAGAAATTAGGCTATTTTGATGCAATTAATATATTGAATAATGTTATTAAAAACAATGAAAAAGATGCTCAAGCAAAGAATATTGAGATTAATGTAGAGGTTGCAAAAGATGTTAAAAGAACTATTTATTCAGACGAAGCAATGTTGAAAATAGTTTTGGAAAACATTATTGAATCTGCAATAAAGTTTACAGATGTAGGTTCAATAAATATTGAGGTTTCGCACCCAGATTTAGAATTAGTAAGCGAAAAAGGCTTTTTACCTGTAGAAAACGCAAAAGAAAAGTCATACATAATGTTCAAAATTGATGATCAAAGTCTTGGTATAAGCGACATTGAATTAGAAAATTTGTTTGAACCTTATGCGCAATTGGATAATCCAAATAAAAACAATGTATTTCGCTCAATTGCGTTTGCTACAATTAAGAATATTATTAGAATTATGAAGGGTAACGTATGGGTTGAGCCAGAAGCTATGCATGGCACAACTTATTGCGTTATAATTCCTGCAGAAAAGGTAATGCAATCAGAAAATGAGTGAAGTTAAATTAGAAAGTTTAATAAAATCTTATGATAAAAAAAGAGTTATCGACGGAATTGATTTAACCATAAAGGATAAAGAGTTTTTGGTTCTTGTTGGTTCTTCAGGTTGCGGTAAATCTACAATTTTGAGAATGATTGCAGGATTGGAAGACATTTCTGGCGGAAATATTTATATTGGTGATACAAAAGTGAATAATGTTCACCCAAAAGATAGAGATATCGCTTTTGTATTCCAAAGTTATGCTTTGTATCCGCACATGACAGTTTATGAAAACATTGCATTTGGTTTAAAAATGCGTAAATACGATAAAAAATATATCGACGAAAAAGTTAAAGAGGCGGCTAAAATTCTTAATTTGACAGAATATTTAGACAGAAAACCAAAACAACTTTCAGGTGGTCAAAGACAACGTGTTGCTTTGGGCAGAGCGATTGTTCGTAATCCAAAAGTGTTCTTGATGGACGAACCATTATCAAACTTAGATGCAAAATTAAGAGTGCAAATGCGTGCGGAGATTAAAAAATTGCACGAAAAATTGCAAACAACTTTTATATATGTAACTCACGACCAAACAGAAGCGCTTACAATGGGCGATAGAATTGTCGTTTTAGATAAGGGTAAAATTCAACAAGTAGATACACCTACAAATATTTATAACAATCCTCAAAATAAGTTTGTAGCAGGATTCATCGGTTCACCTCAAATGAATTTTATTGATTGCAATATTATCAATAATACGTTGATTATGACAGAACCGATTATAGAATTATCTCGTGATATAATGGAGAAGTTGCATAACAGACACTACGTAACAATCGGAATTCGTCCAGAAAATATGACAAATCCGAATGGTAGAATAAAATTAAATGTAAAAGTAGAAATGACAGAACTTTTGGGTTCTGAACAAATTGCTTACTTTAATATCGGTGAAAATAGATGTTCTGCAAAATTAAGTGCGGAACAAAACATCGGTGAATATTTGGAATTAAGTTTAGACAGTAATGAATTTTTATATTTCGACCAAAAGACAGGCGAAAGAATATTATAAGGAGAAAAATTATGAATATTATGCAAGGAAAAAAAGGCGTTATTTTTGGCGTTTCAAATAAGCACGGCATTGCGTATGCAATTGCTCAAAAATTATTTGACGAAGGTGCTGACATTGCTTTCACTTATGCTGGTGAAGTGATGGAAAAAAGAGTTAGACCTATTGCAGAAGAAATGAATTCAAAATTAATTATGTCTTGTGACGTAACAAAAGAAGACGAAGTTAAGGCTGTATTTGAAGAATGTGAAAAGGTTTACGGTAAATTAGATTTTGTAGTACACGCAGTAGCATTTGCAAACAGAGAAGACTTGCAAGGTGAATTTATTAACACTTCAAGAGAAGGTTGGGACTTAGCATTAGGCGTAAGCGCATACTCTTTAGTTTCAATCTGTCGTAACGCAAGACCTATTATGAACGAAGGTGGTTCAGTTCTTGCTTTAACTTATATCGGTTCAGAAATGTATGTTGCAAATTATAACGTAATGGGTGTTGCAAAAGCAGCTTTAGAATCTTCAATGCGTTTCTTGGCAATGGATATGGGTAAAAATGGTGTTAGAGTTAACTGCTTGTCAGCAGGTCCAATTAAAACATTGGCAGCAAGCGGAATTTCAGGATTTGGTAATATGTTAAAAGCTATTTCCTTGAAATCACCTTTGAACAGAAATACAACTTTAGAAGATGTAGGAAACGCAGGATTGTTCTTGGCATCACCACTTTCAAGCGGAACAACAGGCGAAGTTCTATATTGCGATTGCGGTTGCCACAAAGTGCATGCATCTATCAGAGAAATCGAAGCAATGAATGCACCAAAAGAAGCATAGATACCTTGAGGTATAAATGTAAAGGTAATTTCTATAAGGGCGGGAAAATTTTTAATTTTCCCGCCCTTATTTAATCTTCTGTCATACCACGCAAACAAAGTGCGTTGAGGTTATAGATTTTAACAACTCTATTCAACAGGACAATGAGATTTTTCTGGATCAGTCCAACTCAACTGGGCAGGGCATGTAAAGTAATCTTGATTACCTTTATATAATGCCCATGCTGTACAAAATTCCCCCATTGACGGGCAAGAGGAATCTCTATCTGAGTTTGATTTTTCTAATGTTACATTGTTTCCATGGGGATATAAACCATTTTCATTGAATAAAACAAAGGCAAAAACATCATCACCTGCTTTGCCCGCTCCTTTGTTTGGTCCATCAACATCTACATATACAACACCAACCATTTGATCTGTTGGGTAATCACCAGCCAAAAGAAGCATTGAATCGTCATATATAGGAGTGTCACCATCTAGCTGAACTAATTCAATCGCAACAGATGCTCCATTGGCTAAAATAAATTTATACCAATCTGTATTATTGTTGATTGTTGTTGGGTCATTAGATATGTTGTTTTTTATTGTAGATTTCCAACAACCTGAACCTGTTCCACAATTTTGTTGTAATTTTAAATGAGGAATTAATACTTTTTCAAGGATAGCTTTATTATATTCATGGCTTTCTGTTCCGCTACCATAAGCTCCCCATTTATAAGGACTTCCGACATCATTCATGCTAGCCATAACAGCACCTTGTAAAATATCATAAGTCTTTTTCAGTTGAACTATTTTTTCAGCAGTGCCTGTATTTTTTACTGCATTGTTGACAGTCAAAATAGAAACTGTGCCGATAATCGCAATAACTAATAAAACTTCTGCTAATGTGAAAGCTAATTTCTTCATATTTTTGTCCTCATTTATTCAATAATGTTAGCAGTTTTAACCTCAATTGTCAAACAAGTTTAGTATGACGTAATGTTGTTACATATAATTCTATGTCACCCTGAATTTATTTCAGGGTCTCTGCTACAGGAGATTCTGAAACAAGTTCAGAATGACATTAAGGCTTGTTTTTGTTGAAATATTTGAAACATCGTAGGTTGGGGTTTCTACCCCAACAAAACCTTAAAAATGATTAAACAAATTTTTCTCTAAACTATTTGCGTTAAACCCGATTTCTTTTCCATTAAACTTTACTTTAACTGTATCGGCTGACTTTTCTTGAATTTCACCAATAATTGTATAAAGATTTTCATCAAGTTTTTTCAAATCTTCTTCACTTATTGCGCAAATAAGTCTATAATCTTCACCACCAAATAAGATTGCAGACTTATAATCAAAATTTTCTATTTTTTCTAAATCTTTGTCATAAGGAATTTTTTTAAAATCTACAACGGCTGAAACCTCGCTAAAATCAGCAATTTTATATAGTGCATCAATAAGTCCGTCAGAGCTATCCATCATTGCATAATTGTTTTTTGCGCTTGTTGCAATTGCCTTTGACAATTTGTCTGAAATGCTTGGCATAAGATGTTCTTTTACTATTTCTGGATAAGAATTGCGATTGTTATTTAAAAGTAAATTTAGTCCTGCATTGCTTGAACCATGAGTGCCGTTTGTAATTATTTTGTAGCCCACTTTTGCATTTTTTCTAGAAGATATTTTTCTTCCTTTTGTTGAACCAATTGCGCAAACTGAGACGAAAATTTTGTCGTTAGAGCCTGTAATATCTCCACCAACGATTTTTGCGCCGTTAAGAATTGATTTTGCGCCTTCATAGAACTCTTTTACAAAATTTTCGTCAACACTTTTTGGTAAAGATAAAGCAACGGTCAAATATTTTGCTTCTGCTCCTGATGCGTAAATATCGCTAAGGTTTACGGCTATTGATTTGTAACCCAATTCAAAAGGTGTTGAAAAATTACGTTTGAAATGAATATCTTCTACCAAACTGTCTTGTGTAATGACAATCCCTAAATCTTCTAAATAAGCGCAATCATCGCCGATATGATTAGAAGACAACACATTTTGAATAATATTTATATAATCAATTTCCTTCATATTTTAATTCTAGCATAAAATATCCGAATAGCACTAAAAAACGGTACTTTTTAGGGGTTAAATTGTATAAAAATAAAGCCATAATTTTTTATATGAAATTTTTAGAAATTACAAAAAAATTACTGAAAATTAAGCAAAAAACGAATACAAAATATACAACAAACCCCTTTAAAGAAAATAAAGAGGTTACGCTTATTTGGATTAATAAAGATGTATAAAGAGATGTATGAATGTAATGTCTAAAAAGTAGGTCAGGCATTGCCTGACAAAAATAAAAACGGCGGTGAGATTGAAAATCTCACCGCTGTTAAATCTTTAATGCCTCTGCTCAGGCTTACTGCGCCTTCGCATTAAACGGCACCGTTCACCTACGCAACGAAAACTCAACGTTTACGTTGACTGTGGTTCACCTCTCACTACGTTCGTGCCTCTGCTCAGGCTTACTGCGCCTTCGCATTAAACGGCACCGTCCACCTACGCAACGAAAACTCAACGTTTACGTTGACTGCGGTTCACCTCTCACTACGTTCGTGCCTCTGCTCAGGCTTGCTAGTAACTTCCTTCGATTTTTTCCATTACTTCGTCTGGAATATCAGCGTTAGAATATACGTTTTGAACATCGTCGTGTTCTTCAAGTCTGTCGATTAATCTCATCAATGAAGTTGCTGTTTTTTCGTCTGTAACTTCAATTGTGTTTTCTGGGATTCTTGTAAATTCAGCTGTGATATGTTCAAAACCAGCTTGTTCAAGACCTTCTGAGATAGTTTGTAGGTCTGAAACTGCTGTTAAAATTTTGTATTCATCTTCATCATCGTCTAAAAAGTCCTCTGCTCCCAAGTTGATTGCTTCTTCAACCAATTTGTCATAATCAACATCTCTAGAGAATGTAATCATACCGTATTGTTTGAACATCCAACCTACACAACCTGTTTCACCAAGATTACCGTTGAATTTTGTGAAATAACTTCTGATATCACCAGCTGTACGGTTTCTGTTGTCTGTCATTGCTTCAACAACGATAGCAACACCGCCTGCTCCGTATCCTTCGTAAGTTAATTCTTCGTAACTTTCAGATGAACCAGCACCTGTACCTTTGTCGATTGCACGTTTAATGTTATCGTTTGGAAGTCCAGCAGCTTTTGCTTTTTCAACTGCTGTTCTAAGTCTGAAATTTGCTTTCAAATCACCGCCACCAAGTCTTGATGCTACGATAATTTCTCTTGAAAATTTTTGAAAAACAACTGCTCTTTGAGAGTCTACTTTTGCTTTTTTATGTTTGGTTGTTGCCCATTTTGAATGTCCGCTCATTGTTTAAATCCTTATATTTTGTGCCTTATAGGTTTATTATATCAAAAATATAACGGTGTACAAGTAAGAATTTTTATGCGATAAATAAATTATGTCAAATGAATATGTACAAACACAATTTATAAATTTAGACTCACCAATTGAACTTGATTGTGGAAAAACACTTGAAAATGTTACGGTTGCCTACGAAACTTATGGCGAACTTAATAAAAATAAAGACAATGCAATTCTAGTTCTTCATGCACTAACAGGCGATGCACACGCAGCGGGATATCACAAAGGCGATAAAAAAGCAGGTTGGTGGGATAAAATGATTGGTTCTGGCAAAGCCTTTGATACCGATAAATATTGTGTAATTTGTTCAAATATTTTGGGCGGTTGTAAGGGTACAACTGGTCCAAGCTCAATAAATCCAACAACTCAAAAAGAATATGGACTTGATTTTCCTGTAATTACTATTGAGGACACCGTAAAAGTTCAAAAAGCCTTGGTTGATAAATTAGGAATTAAAAAATTAATTGTTGCAGGCGGTTCAATGGGCGGAATGCAGGCGCTTGAATGGTCTTTAACTTATCCAGAAATGGTTACACATTCAATTGTAATCGCTTCAACTTCAAGACTTTCAGCGCAAGGAATTGCGTTTAATGCGGTCGGCAGAAACGCTATTCTTTCAGACCCAAACTTTAATAACGGCAATTATTATGGCAAAGAGACCCCAGAAAGAGGCTTGGCTATTGCTCGTATGATTGGGCATATAACTTATTTGTCAGAAGATGCTATGCATAATAAATTTGCTAGAAAACTTCAAAACAAAGATAAACCAGACTTTGATTTTAACGTCGAATTTCAAGTAGAAAGCTACCTTGAACATCAAGGACAAGTTTTTGTGGATAGATTTGATGCAAATAGTTATTTATATATTACAAAAGCGTGTGATTATTTTGATATTGAGAAAAAATATGGCTCGCTTGAAAATGCTTTTAAACACACAAATTCAAGATTTTTAGTAATATGTTTTTCTTCTGATTGGCTGTTTCCGCCAGCCCATTCAAAGGAAATCGTAAGCGCACTAATGAAAACAGGCAAAGAGGTTTCATTTTTACAAATAGAATCTCCAGCGGGTCATGATGCCTTCTTGCTTGAATTTGAAACTCAAACAAAGGTTATAAAAAGTTTCTTATCTTAATTTCAACCACATCTAAAATGGTGAAAATCCAAGACAGAGAGCCTCTCTCAACTATATTAACAATTGTAAAAAAACTTTATTTCATGTGTTAGAAAAAAATTTTTCTGTGGAACTATAAAGGTATACATAGTAAAGATATGTAATCGTTGTCACTTTGATTGTTACGCAAGGAGCGTAACAGTACACTACACGGATTTGTGGTGTATCAATCACGAAAGGAGATCGCTTATGGCAATTACAGTAAACACAAACATTCCTTCACTTACTGCTCAAAAATCATTGAACAGTGCAACAAGCAAAATGAACCAAGCCATGGAACGTATGACAACAGGTTTGAAAATCAACTCATCAAAAGATGATGCTGCTGGTTTAGCCGTTGCAAACAAATTGGATTATCAGGTTAGTTCATTGAAAGTTGCTCAAGACAATGCTCAAATGGGTTCTTCAATGTTAGATACAATGGAAGGTGTTATGACTACTATCAACGACAATTTAACTCGTATCAGAGATTTGACTGAACAAGCAGCAAACGGAACTTATGGTTCAGACGCAATGGCTGCAATTAAAGCAGAGGTAAATGCAAGATTAGCGGAAATTGATCGTGTTGCAAAATCAACTGAATTTAATGGTAAAAAATTGCTAGATGGTTCTACTACTGAAGTAAATCTTCAAGTTGGTCTTGATAAAACAGATAACTCTGTAATTAAACTTGATGACAAAATTTTCCAAGATTCAACAAGAGATGGTTTAGGTATTAATGCTGATGTTGCTTGGAAGTCTGATACTGAAGCAAGAAATTACTTAGAAACAATTGACAAGGCTATTGAAAAAATCACAAATGCAAAAACTGCAATCGGTGGTAAACAAGCTGCAATTACATCAGCAATGGAATCAGCAAATGTTATGGCTACAAACTTAACTTCTGCTAGTGCGTTGATTAAAGATGCTGATATCGCTGAAGAATCTTCAAATTATATTAAACAACAAATTCTTCAACAAACATCAGCTAGCTTGTTAGCAACAGCTAACCAAGCTCCATCTATCGCATTGAACTTAGTTTAATTAAGTCAATCCCCAAAAAGGGTGCGATAGTACGCTAGAGTCCGGAAAAACCATTACAGATAATTAATTTTATTTGTAACTGTAAACAAAAACAATATTGTTATGGCGCAAAAGCAATTGCTTTTGCGCTTTTTTTATCCTTTCGATAAATGTTAAGTCAATCTAACATTTTGTAAAGAATTTTTATAACAACTAGCAAAAAAAATTTTTATAGGATTTGTATAGGCAGAATTAAGATAAATTTTATAGGAGAAGGAAAAAATGGTAAGTGTTGCCCCAATATCACCAATTACAACTCAAGAGTACAAAAACAACAAATTTGCAGTATTAAACGAACAAATATACGGATATAAACACGGAATTAGACCACTTGTATTGCAAACAATGCAAATGGAGGATAAAGATGCAATTGAAGCTCGTTTGAAACGTGATGATTTGAATTATCACTTGCAACCAGCTCCAGGTGGAAAGAATTTGAATGTATTTTTAGGAGACAAGGCATGTGTCGATGTTGTAAAAACATTTGGCGATACTCCTTTAGGCAAATTAACCCCTGAAAAAGACTTTATTTTGGGTGTTTTGCTAGGTTATGACAAAACAAAACAATGCGAAAGATATTTGAAATTAAAAGATAAAGAAGCTCAACAAGCAAAAGGCAACCCAAAACTTAACCTTGTTGCATAGTTTTGTGAGCCTGTCCCCCGTGTGACAGAATCTCTTATGGTCTTAAGGTCTTAAAGCCTTTTAAGATTATTCGTATCTAATGCCAGCTTTTTTCATACGATTGATAGCTTCTTGAAGCACTTCTTTAGGTTTTGTCAATGCAATTCTAAAGTATCCTTCACCGTATTTGCCATAGCCATTTCCTGGTGGAACAACGATATCAGCTTTTTCAAGCATTGCTGTAACGAATTCTTCGCTTGTCATACCTTTTGTAACAGGCAACCATAGGTAGAAAGTAGCTTTTGAAGGTTTAACCTTCCAGCCTAATTCTTTCAAACCTGCTTCCATGACGTCTCTGCGCTCTTTATACATATCGTTAAGTGCTTTTAGGTCTTCTTTTGGCATATCGTAAGCCTTTTCAGCAGCTTCTTGAATAGCTTTGAATGTACCTGAGTCAAGATTATTTTTCAAATCACCTAATGCCTTTATAGCATCTTTGTTACCAGCTACAAAACCAACACGCCAACCAGTCATGTTGTATGATTTTGAGTGTGAATAGAATTCTAAAGCTACATCTTTAGCGCCTTCTACTTGAAAGACTGATGGTGAAACATAACCGTCGTAAGTCATTTCGCAGTATGCCATATCTTGGCAAAGTAGAATGTCATATTTTTTACAGAAATCAACAGCTTTTTTCAAGAAGTCTAAATCACAAACAGCGCCTGTTGGGTTGTTTGGATAGTTCAAGAACATAATTTTAGCTTTTTTTGCTATGTCTTCTGGAATTTTGTCAAAATCTGGTAAGTAACCGTTTTCTTCTAATAAAGGCATTGTGTAAGGTGTACCGCCTGCTAAAATAGTTGCGTTTTTGTAAACAGGGTATGCTGGGTCAGGGATTAGAGTGTAATCTCCGTCATCAACATAAGCAAAAAATATGTGTGCAATTGCTTCTTTAGAACCGATGTTAGACATAATTTCTGTTTCTGGGTCTAAATCAACACCAAAGCGTTTTTTCATCCATTTTGCAGAGGCTTTTCTAAAACCTTCTGTACCGTTGTAAGAAGGGTAATCATGGTTTTTAGGGTTGTCGATTGCAACGTGCATTGCATCAACTACTGTTTGCAAAGTTGGAGTGTCAGGATCGCCAACACCTAAACTAATAATATCAATACCTTTAGCTTTAGCCGCAGCTACTTTTTTGTCAATTTCCACGAACAAATATGGTGGAATGTTATTCAATCTTTCTGATGTTTTTACCATTGTTTCTTCCTTTTATTTTTTGTCAGGCATTGCCAGACCTACTTTTGTTGGGGTAGAAACCCCAATCTACGTTGCTTCTGTTACAGAGACCCTGAAATAAATTCAGGGTGACATAAAATTACATGTCCAATTCTAATGTCATTCTGAACTTGTTTCAGAATCTCTTAAGGTCAATAAGTCAATAAGTGTTAAGTGGATAAGTCGAATTATAATCAGAATGTCATTTTAACTATAAATGACTTATCGTCCTATGTCTTATCATCTTAAAGCCTTTGTAGCCTTTTGCTCTCTTTTATGTTACCATAAAAATATGGCAATAATATCAGATGATGACGATTTTAAAAAAAATATAAAAAAGAATCCTGTCGTAAATGCCGAAACAATTGAGTACGACAAGACTTTTGAGAACTCAATTCGTCCGAAAAACTTTGAGAGTTATATTGGTCAATCTGAATTAAAAGAAACTTTGCAAATTTCAATTGAAGCGGCTAAAAAACGTGAAACAAATCTAGATCACATGTTGTTTTATGGTCCACCAGGATTAGGTAAAACAACGCTTGCAGGGGTTATTGCAGAGCAGATGGGTGCAGATTTAAAAATTACATCAGCTCCAGCCTTAGAGCGTCCTAGAGATATTATAGGAATTTTGATGTCACTAAAGGGTGGCGAGGTTCTCTTTATTGATGAAATTCATCGCTTGAATAAGGTTACTGAAGAAATTCTTTATCCAGCAATGGAGGATTTTTACCTTGATATGACAACAGGTAAGAGCCAAACAGTTAAAACTATGAGACTTCCGTTGCCTAAATTCACTCTAATTGGTGCTACAACTAAGGCGGGTGCTTTGTCAGGACCTTTGAGAGATAGATTTGGAATTGTTCATAGATTACAATTTTATAATTTTGATGAATTGGCGCAGGTAATAAAGCGTACCGCAGGAATTTTAGATATAAAAATTACTGACGAGGGTGCTTATGCAATTGCAAAATGTTCAAGAGGAACTCCACGTATTGCAAATAGATTGGTTAAAAGGGTTTCCGACTTCGCTATCGTAAAATATGACGGTGAAATTACAGAGGAAGTCGCAAAAAACTCTTTGAAGGCGCTAAAAATTGATGAATATGGGTTAGATTCAACAGATAGAGCCTTGCTGACAATGATTATTGAAAAATACGACGGCGGACCTGTTGGTATTAATACGCTTGCCGCAGCATTGGGCGAGGATATTAGAACATTAGAAGATGTTTGCGAACCGTATTTGTTGCAGATAGGTTTGTTGCAAAGGACTCCGCAAGGTAGAAAAATTTCACCTCAAGGGTATAGACATTTAGGAATTAAGCAAAACTCTGCTCAGCAAAGTCTTTTCGGAGATTAGAAAAATGAAAAAATTTATTATATTTGTTTTTATAATGTTTTTGAGCTTGCCTGTGTTCGCTCAAAACGATGAAAAGGTTATGAAATCTGAACTTGGACGAGTTCAAAGCGTTCAGTATGAAGATGTTGAACAAAATTATTCTGATAAAAGTCAAGTTAAACAGCTTGTTACGGTAAAACTTCTTACGGGTGAATTTAAAGGGCAAGAGTTTAAAACAACCAACATGATTACTAATAACCCTTATTACGATATATTTTTACATAAGGGCGATAAGGTAATTCTTCACTCTGAAATGGAAGATGACGGTGAAACAGTAAATTATGATATTGCAGACATTCATAGAATAAATTTTGTTTATGTTTTAACGGCAATATTTATAGGAATGTTGCTTATTGTAGGTAAACGGAAGGGCTTTAATAGCTTGCTTTCAATTGTTATTACTGTTGCTTTAATTCTATTTGTAATGGCACCAATGGTTAGAAGCGGTTTTAATCCGATTATCTCGGCACTTATCATAAGTTTGTTATCTACTTTGCTTACAATGTATACAGTTGGCGGATTTAACCATAAAAGTACATCAGCAAGTGTCGGAGTTATCGGCAGTTTGATTTTTGCATCTTTCTTGTCAATTATGGCGATAAAATTTGCAAGACTTACAGGCTTTTGTTGCGAAGAAATGATGTACTTATACTCAGCAGACCCTAATTTGGATTTTAAAGGCATACTTACAGCCTCTGTAATCTTAGCAACGCTAGGCGCTGTTATGGATACAGGCATGTCTATTGCAAGTAGTATTAATGAATTTTATATGATTAACCCTAAAATGACAACGAAGGATTTGTTTTTATCTGGCATGAATGTGGGTAAAGATATTATTGGCACAATGGCAAATACCTTGATTTTAGTGTATTTAGGTTCGTCTTTGCCGTTGGTTTTGTTGTCTCAAAATATCGACTTGCAGAAATTCTTTAACCTAAATCAAGTAGTTACAGAGATTTGTTCTGCAATGATTGGTAGTATTGCGCTTGTTGCTTGTGTACCTATTACAGCGATTGTATCTGCTCACTTGGTTAGGGTTAACAAAAACGAAATTGATGATATAATGATAGAAAACGACTCAGATATTGACGAAAATGAAGAAAATTAAGAGGTTATAAACTATGATTGAAATGCGTGTTATGGGTATTGCACTTGATACAAGAACAGGTTCTCCTATCGTTGTTTTGAACGATAAAGACAACAGAAAAGCCCTTCCTATCTGGATTGGGTCAGCTGAAGCTAGTGCAATTATTAGAAAAATTGAAAATCTTTCAGTCGCAAGACCTATGACACACGACTTAATCATCGGTATTATTAAACAAACAGGATATGAACTTGAAAAAGTTGAAATTGATGACGTTGAAAAAGATACATATTTTGCAACTTTGGTACTTACAAAAGAAGGTGAAGAACCGCTAGAAATTGATTGCCGTCCGTCAGATGCAATCGCAGTTGCAATTAGAGTTGATGCTCCAATTTATGTAGCAGCAAATGTACTTTCAGAAGGCGCAGTTTCAACAGACCCTGCAAAAGACGAAGAAGAAGCACAAGAATTTAAATCGTTTGTTCAAAGTATTAAACCGTCAGACTTTGAAAAACTTCTAAAAGGTCACGAAGAATCAGACCAATAGGATTATAGATTAATAAAAAGTTTACTAACAGGCGCAAGCGTACCGCTTGCGCTTTTATTTATTGCTATATCATATAAACAAACCTTCCGTCATGTCACTCTTTAATACATAATGTTCTGTCACCCTGAACTTGTTTCAGGGTCTCATAATTTTTCCAATAACAAACAAAACTTCTTGTCATTTGTAACAACATGTAAATATAATTCTAAAACCGCCAAAGCCTAGCAATAATCATTATATGAGACTATATAAAGTGAGGGATATTATATTTGAGTTTAGCAATTTTTAATCTTCATTTTACTTACATGTGCTGTAAATGGAAGGTAATTAGTAATAGAAATATAAAGGAAGGTTAAATTAATGAACATTAATCCAACTGTGGGTGCACAGCCAAGTTTTCAAGCGAAATTAAAGGAGAATGATACTCTTAAAAAGTTTGTTGACAATATGTGTAAAGGTCAATATGCTGATTTTCAAAAGACTTTAGGCAAAATGGAAAATGTTTCAAAAGGTGATACTCTAGAGCTTTATGAAAAAGCAGAACCAAAGAAAAATCCAAAAGATAACCAATGGGTAGATTTCTATATCCGCAACCCTAAAAAAGAAGGTTCAGACGTAAAAATTCATGGCGGATATCAATATGGAAATATGGCATTACCAGATAAATTGATGAAAGTTCTTAAAAATGTTGTAACTCCAAAAACAAAAGAAACTGAGATGCTTTTGACAGAACCAGCAACTAAGGACCAAAGAAGTTTTGGTGAAAAATTAAGCGATTTCTTCTCATCTGGTCAAGGTGATAGTGATCCAACTGCTTACAGATGGGCATAATTAAAAATTTAAAACAAACTTTTAACAAAAAATGACTTGAAATTTATCAAGTCATTTTTTATTGATTATAAAATTTTAAATAAAAAAATTAAAACCTTCCGTCATACCGCACTTGTTGCGGTATCTTTTCAAAATTTTGCCCTTAAAAACAGCAACCTTTCATTTTTGTCCGTAAAAAATTGTACGTAAAAACACGTACGTATTTTTACGTACACAGTACTGTTTTTTCTTATAATTATTGAATTAAAAACTTTTTTAACGGAAAGTGACAGGCTGAGAGGGCGTTTTTATAGTTTAATTATTCTACAATCCAACCACCGCCAAGTAAATAGCCATGTTCTAAATCGTACCACACAGCTGCTTGTCCAGGGGTTACTGAGTAAACAGGTTCTTCAAATGTCATAACTGCGGTGTCGCCTGATAATTCGACATGCGCCTTCACGAAAGGCATATTATACCTGATTTTCGTCATTACATCAAATGAATTACCTTCAAATGGGAATGTTTTATGGGAGTTTTCTAGCTTTAGTGTTGATTTGTAGGCATTTTTCTTCTCTCCAACATAGACTGTGTTTGTGTTTGAGTCTATTTTGATTACATACAATGGGTCTGGAGTTCCCCCAATATCAAGCCCTTTGCGCTGTCCAATTGTATATTGATAGCAACCAGAGTGCTCTCCCAACTTTTTACCTGTCTCAATGTCAATAAAATCGCCATTTTTCTTGCCAATTGTTTCAAAAAGATAATCCTTCAAGGTTTTTGGTTTTTGTATGAAACAGATGTCTTGAGAGTCTTTCGCCGATTTTGACGGTAAATCATTTTCTTCTGCAATCTGGCGAATTTGCGATTTTTCGTACTCATAAAGTGGAAACAAGGTTTTTGAGAACTGTTCTTGATTTAGGCTAAAAAGAAAGTAAAGTTGGTCTTTTCTAGGGTCTTTAGCAGGTGCTAGAGTGTAATAATCGCCTATTTTTACGATATTGGCGTAATGACCTGTCGCAAAGTAGTCGCAACCTAGTGTATTTATTGCGTAGTCGAAGATTTCGCCCCATTTAATTCTCTTATTGCACATAGCACAAGGGTTTGGGGTTTTGCTTCCCAAATAAGATTTATCAAAATAATCAATAACTTTTTCTTTGAATTTGTCGCTTAAATCAAGTATATACAAGGGTATTCCGATTTTATCAGCTACAGCTTGAGCATTTTTACAAACTTGTTCTGCCCCGTCTGAATTGGTCATTTTGCCTGCAATTCCGACAACTTCATAGCCCTGTTGCTTTAATAATAAGGCAGTTACGCTACTATCAACGCCACCGCTCATTGCTACTGCTATTTTTTTCATGTTTTATTTGCTACTTCCGTTTAAAAATGCTTCTTCCCCAGCTTCTGTAAGTCTGTATTCCATTGCTGATGGGATATTTGTGTAATTTGGTAAACATTCAACTAGCCCTTTATCAATTGCCTCTTGTAATACAGAGTTATCAATAACTTCGTGCATGTTTTCCATTAATTTGGCATTTACCAGTTTTAATGTAAATCTATCAAGGCGCTCAAACTCAGATAAATAGTAGGCTGTAACGATTAAAAAGTCTAGCTTTTCAGAGATATTCTTAACCTTGATTACCTTTAAAAATCTGTCATCTTGTTTTTCTTTGACATGTGTTGTTGGATTTGCCATTGATTTTTGCAAGAACGCATCAAAATCATTGTTTTCACCTAATTTAGCTTCAGATTCTTCTGGTTGAGTTAGTTGAATATCGTTGATTGTAGCAGGTTTACTGTATAGTTCAGAAATTTCTTCTTTAACAGCTTCTTCCTTTGCCACAACTTGTTCTACGTCTTGTTTGAACTCTTCTTTTTTAGCGTCTGTTTCCTTTTTACGGGCTTCTGCTTCCATTTCAGCCTTATATTCTTGAATTATGCGCTGAGACTCTCTGTCAATTTGGCTTTGTTCAGAATTTTCAATGATTAATTCAGTCGCTTCTTCCCTAATTTCAGGTGCTTGAACTGGTTCTTCTAATTTTTCTTCAACAGGTTTAACTTCTTCAACTTCACTATTGACAGGTTTTTCTGCCTTTGGCAATGGTGCTGCCATTAAACCTTTTTCAATTTTCTCTTGGTTGTAAGCCCATACAGAAGCGCATGTTACCCAAATTTGAAATTGGCGTTCCATAGATTCTTTGTCAGTTGTAATGTATTCTAAAAAGACGTCGTCTTTTTTAAATGTAAAAGTATACTTTGGCATAATAATTCCTGTCTAAGTTAATTTTATTGCGTTTTAGCCTAATTTTAAATTAGGAAATAAGGTTATTTTTGAAGTAAATCTTCTCTCCATTTGTTAAGTTGTTCTTCAACAAATTCCAAGTCGTCAGATTTTAATTCAATTTCAATTTCACCTTTTTTCATTTTAAATACGTATTCGTGCATACTTCCTCCTCAATAGATTTCTTAATAATAGTGTATATGAAAACTGAAAAATTTCAAAGCTATTAATAAAAGTTTAACGTTTTTGAAACATTTATTGTAAAAAAACATCTTATATTTAATAAATGTGCAATAATATATATATTGGATAAAGGGAAATTAATTTATGAATAGAACATTTGGAAGAATTTTATTAACAGTTTTGATGTTAGCATTCTTAGTAATGGGTGTAAATACTGCAAGAGTAATGGCATATAGCCCTTGTGATTTATATGATATGGTTTGGAAATTAGTTAATAACAAATTTGTAGATCAAACAAATAATAATCAAGATTGGACAAGATGGCGTCATAAATATGACAGTAAAATTCAAACAAATGAAGATGCTTACATGGCTATAAATACAATGTTAGCAAGTTTAAACGACCCATATACAAGATTTTTAGATCCTAAAGAATTTGCAGAAGAACAAAACAGTATGAAGGGTTCTTTAAAGGGTATTGGTACTCAAATTTCTGTAAAAGACGGTCAATTGTACGTGGTAGAACCAATCGAAAACTCTCCAGCGCAACGAGCAGGTATTCAAGCGGGTGATGAGATTATGGAAATCAATGGTGAAAGTACAAAAGGCATTACTGTTGATAAAGCTGCTGATAAAATTAGGGGCGAAAAGGGTACAACTGTAACCCTTTTGATAAAACGTAAAAATGTAGAAAAACCTATTACTTTTAATATTGTAAGAGATGAGGTTGAAGTTAAGGTTGTAACTACAAAACCACCAATTGAAACAAAAATTCCAAACAATATTCAATATATTAGATTAAATTCGTTTTTAAGTAAAAATGCGGGTAGTGAAATTGGCGAAATTATTTTAAAAACTCGTGATAAAGACGGTTATATCTTAGATTTACGTTCAAATCCAGGGGGATTACTTTCAAATGCGGTTCTAATTGCGGATATGCTTATGCGTGATAGCGTTATTGTGAGCACCGTTGACCGTGAAGGTTACAAAGAAACCGCAAGAGCCGGTAGAGAATTATTAACTCAAAAGCCTGTTGTGGTGCTTGTTAACAAAGGCTCAGCCTCTGCAAGTGAAATTCTTTCAGGTGCATTAAAGGAAAATGAAAGGGCTACAATTATTGGTACGCAAACCTTTGGTAAAGGTATTGTGCAAGAAATTAATAAATTGCCAGAAGGTTCTGCCGTTCATATTACAATTCAACATTATTTGACTCCAAACGGTAATGATATCCATAAAAAAGGCATTACACCTGATGTTGTTGTAGAAATTAAAGATGAAGATGTGACAAATAAAAATGATGTTCAACTTAAAAAAGGTATTGAAGTTTTAGAACAAAAAATTAGTAAAAGCAAGTAATAAAAATGCAAAAAGAATGGATAGTTGCAAAAACAGATAATGGTGAAAAGTCTTTGCTAGAAAGACTTTTAGCCGTACGTGGAATTACTACAAAAGCGGATATAAAAGAGTTTTTAAATCCTTTGGATATGAAATTGACAGAACCAACTGTTTTTGTTGATATGGCTAAAGCTGTTGAAAGACTTGCAAAAGCAATTGATGAAAAACAAAATATCCTTGTATATGGAGACTTTGATGCTGACGGTATTACTTCAACTTCGGTATTATTAAAGACTTTAAGACATTTAGGGGCTGAAGTTGACTATTATATACCAGATAGAGAGACCGAAAGTCATGGTATGAACACAAAAACACTAGTAAAATTAATGACTTCTAAAAAGCCAAAAGTTATGATTACAGTGGATTGTGGCGTTAGCAATGTTGAAGAAGTTAAGTTTTTAAAGAGTTTCGGTGTAGATATTATAATTACAGATCACCACGAAGCGCCAGAGGAGTTGCCTCCAGCGTTTGCAATAATTAATCCAAAAGCTCAAAATTCTTTAGATGAAAAACTTTCTGCAAAAAAAATTAAAATGCTTACATACCTTGCAGGGTGTGGGGTTGCTTTAAAAGTAGCGCAGGCTCTTTTAAAGCATTACAATAAACCTGAATTTGTATTAGAGCTTTTACCCCTTGTTGCATTGGGAACAATTGCAGATATAGTACCTCTTTTGGGTGAAAATAGATATTTTGTGACAAAGGGTTTAGAGCTTATATCAAAAGGTCAACATTATGGATTGACAAGGCTTTTAGACAGTGCTGGTTACAACATTGAAAATGGCATTACTTCTGAAAATATTGCTTTTGGTATTGCGCCAAGAATTAATGCAACAGGGCGTTTAGACAATGTTAATACGGCTTTGACGCTTTTGTTATCTGATAACAAAACAGAAATTGAAATGGCGGTTCAAACCTTGAATGAATTGAATAAAATTCGTCAAAACCTTTGTGAAACAACCTTTTTAGAAGCAGATGAAATGTATCAAAAAGAAGGTACAGACAATAACGCTATTGTTTTATATAGTAATAATTGGAATATAGGTATAATCGGAATTGTAGCTTCAAAATTTGTTGAAAAATACTATAAACCTACATTTATAATGAATTATAACTCTGAAACTCAACAATTTAGATGTTCTGCTCGAAGTGTTAAAGGTATAAATTTGTATGAAGTATTAGATGCAAATTCTGAATTGTTTGAGGGTTTTGGTGGTCATGAAATGGCTGCTGGCTTTGCCTTTAGCGGTAATGATGAGCAGTTTAATATTGTTAAAAATGCCTTGAATAAAACAATATCAGAAGTTTTAGGTGACAAAATTCTTAAACCTTTTGTAAACATTGATTTAGAACTTGATGAAAAAGATTTAGATTTAACTCTTGTTGATGAAATTTCTAAATTAGAGCCTTTTGGTGCATTAAATCCTTCGCCTGTCTTTGCAGTAAAGGGGTTTACTTTAAAAGAAAAAACTTTGATGGGCGAAAATAAAAATCATTTACGTTTAAAAGTTCAAGGCAAAGACGCTCTATATACTTGTGTTTGGTGGTCTAGAGGTGATATTTCATTAGTTCCAGAGGACAAACTTGATATTGCTTTTTCACCTAAAATCAATACTTTTAGAGATGTAACAAGTTTACAATTAATGGTGGAAGACATTCACAGCGAGAATTTAAAGGAAGAAAAAGTTGAAAATCCAAATGCTATAAAGGTTTTTGACCATAGAAACAAAATAGATATTTTGCCTCAAGTTGAAGATTATGTTCGTACTTCCAAAATGAAGGTTATTGTATTTGCGGAAAATAAGAGTGTTATAGACTCTTTAAAACCTTATAAAACATTGAGTAACTCTATTATAAACAGAGAAACTATAAAAAAAGCAGATAGTATAATGTTTTTTGACTATCCACCAAGTGAAGAAATTTTCGATAGTATTATTGAGAGCGTATCTCCTCGTCATATTCATTATATGGCTTGCAATTTTACCAAATTTGATGAACACGATATTATTAAAACACTTTCTGGTATGGTTAAATACACTTGTAATAATCGAAATGGCGAATTTGACCTTGCGAAAAGTGCATCATTTTTAGGTTTAACCATTGATTGTGTCGAATGTTTATTGAGCATTTTAGAACAATGCAAAATGATTAAAATTGTTGAAAAGAATATTGATAATTATAAAATAGAATTTGTCGGAAATGTTGAATTGTCACATATTACAGGCTGTATTCAATATAAAAAATTTAAAGATTTGTTATTAGAAATTGAAGATTGCAAATGTGCATTTTTGACTAAAGAAATTGATTAATTTTGTATTGTAAAATCCTCTGTTTTGCCTAAATATTTGAGACTTTCTTCAAAAAAGAACCTCGTTGTGTTAAAATTTTTGCATAAGAAGGAAGATTTTATGAAAAAATTATTATATTTATTTACCCTAATTGCAATAATTTCAATGCCTGTATGTATTGCAGCTCCAGCAACTACAACTACGACAACAACAAAAACTTCAACAGGAACAGGTACAATTACAACGACTCAAACTAGCACAATGCAAAATGGATATAAAACAACGGAAACACCCGTTACGGTACAAAATGAACCTGATTATACTATTGTAAGTAAAAATCACGAAAATTTTTATTATGATAAATATGGCAAGATGATAGCGCATGATAAGATTTTAAAAACAGGTACTTTTTTCTATAATGCAACGGGACAATATGTAGGAAAAAGCCTTCCAAGAGGTGAAAAAACTTTTTATTACAATTCAATCGGTCAATTCATCGGAGTTTGTGACATAAACGGTGATTGCCAAGATAAAAATTTTATTTCGACAGGCAAAATTCCGCCACTACCTATGGTTAAGAATTTTAAACCATTTTTTGATGATTCCTTCTTAAATCAACAAAAATCAAGTGATGAAGAAGAATAAATTTATGTTCTGTTTTTTTGTTTATTGATACAAATGTAAGAAAAAATTGTTGCAAAAAGACAAATTACACAACCACCGCAATAGCTTAAAATAAAGCCATTTAGGTCATTTTTTTGAGCATAAGAAAACAAAAATTCTAAAATAACAACGCCGAACAACATTCCAAAACGTCCTGTCATTCTGTGTAATCCAGCGATAGCACCTTCATTGTTGTTTTTTGCTTGTTGCATAATGTAATTGTTGTTTGAGGTAATAAAAAAAGAAAAAGAGAGACCAAGTAGGACGAAAAACATTACGGTATACACTAAATTAGAATTATGTATGTTTACAATAAAAAATATAATTGATAAAACGGATGTAAAAGATGCTAAAAAAGAGACTTTTGCAGGTAAATATTTTTTAGAAATTTTTCCATAAATTAAACTGAAAGTCATATAACTTGCTGAATAAATAATAAATAAAAGACCTATTTTAAATTCTGATAGATGTTTAATTTCTGACAAATAAAACGGCATTATAAAATTGTTTCCAGCTAAAAAGCCCGAAATTAAAAACATTGCGGAATTTGCACATGAAAAATATTTGTTTTTAAGCAAATTTAGGTCTAAAAGTGCATTAGAATTTTTTTGACAGTGGTAAATGAAATAAATTAATAAAAACAATGAAACAATAAGTATACTTGTCATTGCAGGGTTCATAAAACCAACGCTATTAAGACGATTTAACCAAAAAGTTAAGCCTAAAATAGCAAAAAAACTTAAAAAAGAGCCTGTTAAATCAAAATTTTCTTTTGACAGTTTTATTTTGGATTCAATTAAAGAATTGTTGGATAAAATTAGGGCTATAATAGCTATTCCAAGAGGTACATTGATTAAGAATATCCAATGCCAAGAAAGTAAACCTGTTAAAAGTCCGCTAATAGGTGAACCAAGCATTATACCTAAAGCAGCAGCAGATGCGCTATAACCAAAACCCTTGCCCCTTTCTTCTTTAGGCATAAATTTCCCAATCATAGCTTGAGGCATTGCGTAAAGTATAGATGCACCAAACCCTTGTATTATTCTAGATACTATTAATTGACTTAAATTCTGTGATAATGCGCAAAACAAAGAACTTACGGTAAAGATTACAAATCCAGATACAAAAAGTTTTTTTAAACCGATTCTATCAGCCAATTTACCGCATATTAAAAGCAAGGATACAACCATTAAGTTGTAAGACATTACAACCCAAGAAATGTCAGCTTTTGATACATTTAAATCATTAGCAATTGCAGGGATTGAGACATTTATGATATATGTATCAAGGTTTACCATAAACGATGCGGCTGCGGTTGATATAATTAGTGGCAAAAACTTTTTATCCATTTTAAGCTACCGCCATATCTTGATAAATTGCTTGAATGTTTTTAAAGCCTATTTTATTGGCGTTTCTACCTTGCTCCCAATAGTCTATATCATTAGACATACAAGCTAGATTAATAATAGCATCTGTATTAGGGGTTTCTATTCCAAGTTTTTTACCAATAGTTGAAATTGGAACTAGGGAATAAGGTATGTCTTCTGTTATATATCTATGTTTTAAATCTTTTGGTGCATGTTGAATTTTGAATGCAGAAATATTTTTAATTGTGTCATAAATATTATCATAATGAAGGTTATACAAACTACACATAATTTTAGTAATACTCATTACATTCTTATAAAAATGCGATGCAACTTCACAACGCTCTTTGTCAACTTTCTCCATTACTCTAGCGACACTAGGAGTTATGTCGTAAAAAGAATTTTTATATGCTCCTAACTGTTCAATTCGACTCATATTACACAAGGTTGTAATTGTATGCAATACAGAACTAGGGTTGCTAAAACTTGTTTGCCATACGTTTTCAGCCTTGTAAAATTGAGGGTAAATTTGATTTAAAATATTCAAAATTCTATCAGTATCTTTAGGGTTATATGCAGAAAACATCACACTTGATTTCATACTTTTTATTAAAATACTGCCGTTTCCTGTAAGTTTTGTTGTATAAACAAAGGAACCAGTTTCACAAACAGTAAAGTCATTTTCACGCTTAAAAGTTTTTAAGTAATTATTGAAATTTACAGCAGAAAATCCACCACAAGGGTATACAATAATTTGTCCAGTTTTACCAAATTTTGCAATAAGTTCATTATATGCTTCTTGTGCAAAAGCAGGAACATTTACCATAATAATATCAGCTCTTTTTATTGCCTTAATGGTGTTTTCTTCAATAAAATTAGTCGGAATAATTACAGAATTTTTGTATTTTTCAGTCATTCCTTCAATTTTTATTTGTCCTAGACTTTTGAACAATTTAAGTTTTGAGTTATGTGGTGCAATAGAGGACAAAACAACATCATATCCAGAATATTTTAAATCTGACGACATTGCAAAACCACCGTGTCCACTACCTAATACTGTAATTTTCATAAATAACCTCTTAGCCTATTGTTAGGTTTAACTAACATGAAAAGTTTAAGAAATAAAGGATAATTTTGCAATACAAATGTTAGGTTATATTAACATTTTTTTACAAATAAAATTTTTCTTGAAAATTGATTAGTTTTTTCTACAAAAGACATGTTTGCGTAAACAAATTGTAAATTCTTCCTAATCAACAGGGTTTAAATAGTTTAAAAAGTATGTTATAATTGGTCTATGAGAAATTACTTTTTTAGAGCTTGTATAGTTATTGGTTTTTTATGGTCAATTATTTCCAATACATTGACTTATGGACTTTCAAATATGCCGTTTGATTGGAAATTTATTCTTGTCGGCGGACTTTTATTTGGCTTGATTTTCTACTTAGGAATGGTTTTAATCTTTGGTAGAATGATTAATTATTATGGTACAGCAAGGGTTTTCAATCTTACTCTTTTAAATCGTAAAAAAGCAATTGATTATTACGAAGAGACAATCAAATATTTGAAAAATTATAAACCGAAACTTATTATTAGAAAATGGATTAAAAAATATTATTTATTTAGTTCTTATGCGGAAATTGGATTTTGTTATGACCATTTGGGAAAATTTGATGAGGCAAAATTTAATTTACATCGTGCTTTGAGATACATTAGTAGAAAACAACGACATAAATATAAAGCTTTTATTGCGAAGCGTTTAAAATATTCCATATAAAATTTCGCCACCTGACTAATATACAACCTGTTAGCGAAGTGCTATACTTAGGCTATAAGTATAGAGAGGTTATAGTTTTATGTTTAAAAATATGGCAAGTTTTTTTAATAAAGAGTTTATCTTTTATTCACTAACAATATACATTCCTGTATTTTTGTTCTTTTTAGCAATTGTTTTTGATCCAACAATTTTGCCTTCAAGAGTTTCATTTTCATTTTTAGTTCTTTGGATTATAACAGGGAGTGTGCTTCAAATAAGAACTTTTAAACTTCAAAGACAAATGAAATTGTTGTTTGATTCTATGCCATTTATCTCAATTTTAGTTGATAAAAAAGGCAGATATGTTTGTTATAATAAACAATTTGACGATTTGCTTGAAGATGGCTCAATTAATTTTAACCTAAGTTTGGAGAATTTTCATGATATTGAACGCAAAATTATGGAGAATAAAGAAATTCTTATTTCAACGGAAGAAATAGAATTTACTAATAAAGACAAGCATTGGCTACATTTTGTAAGAGTTCCTTCCTTTAACTCAAAAGGTGAAGTTGAAAATATTGCAATATTTGCAAGATATGTTGATGATGAAATTAGCTTAGAAGAACGTAAAAATAACTTCCTTGCAATGCTAGTTCATGATTTGAAAAATCCTATTATTGCGCAAAGCAAAGCAATTGAATTATTTATACAAGGTATGTTTGGTGAAATTAATGATACTCAAAAAGAAATTTTAGAACAAATGTATCGTTCTTCAAGGTTTGAAATGGACATGGTTATGACTGTTTTAGATACTTACAAACTTGATAGCGGAAATATTAAATTTGCATTTAAGGAATTAAATATTGTAGATAATTTGAAAGATGTCTGCTTTGAATTTACAAGACTTTTGGATAGAACAGATGAAATTGATATTAAATTAAATGTTTATAACAATACAATTATTGCAGATCAAATGCACATAAGACGTGTTATGTATAACTTAATTTCTAACGCTTTAAAATACAAAAAAGAAGGTACAAAAATAATTGTAGAATTATCAGAAGACGAAAATAATTTTAAATTTAGTGTTATAAATGAGGGTGTTCCTTATTCTGAAAAAGAATTAGAGCAATTCTTTGAGCGTTATTATACAAAAGAATCTATGTTTCAACGATTAAGTACAGGTTTAGGCTTGTATTTGTCAAAACAAATTATTGAAGCTCATAACGGTAAAATGATTGCACAAAGTACAAAAGACGGTATTAATACATTTGGTTTTACTCTTAACAAGGTTAATATAAATGATGATAAATATTCTGAAGTAAATTATTTATCTCTAAAATCATCAACCGCAATGCAGAATGAAAATTCTTAATTCAAATCATTTTTTAATGCTGTAACGATTTCAATTAAGGTTGGTTTACATGCGTAAACGCTCATTCGTTCCATAACGTAATTGTTATCTTTAATTGAGATTTTTTGATTTATAAGCTCAATTAATATAAGACGAATATCTTCGACTGAAAGGTTTTGTAATAAGGTTTCTACAATTTTTTTATTTGAAACTTCATCTAAAAGCTTTTGAGCATTTTCTTGCAGGAAAATCTTTGAAATATTTTCTAAACAGATTGTTTTCAAGTTTTCAATAATTTGGTCTAAAATTTCGTGTTCTTCCTCTATTTTGAACTTTTTTATTGATTTTGTTCGTACAAAAATTTCGTATTCGTCTTTTTTTAGGTCATAATCATTGCAAATTCTAACATTCGGAATAATATAACCTAAATTATCTGCAAGTTCTTCCCTTAAACCGACAATTTTTGCCATTAAATCTGTTGAAAGGTTTTTAAGGTTTTTCGGTAATGAGATTTTTATAATATCAATTCCAAAATAATTAAGTATTTTGTCGGGATTGATTTTGTTGCAATATTCTTGTTGATTACGGCATAAAGTTCTAAGACTTCTGTTTTCCTTCAAGAGTAATAAAATTTTGCTGAACATAATAAACATTATGAAAAGAGCTACAATGCCTGTAACGTAAAGCGAATCAACGTAATAGTATGGAACTTGAAGTGTAATCATAAGATTATTTTAACACGAATTTATTTATACAAAAATAAATTGTAAATAGTGCTTTCTGGTTGAACATCTACTTCATTGCCTTTGAAAATAACTAAAAAGTATTTTTCAACCTTGTCGCCAAAAGTTTTGCAAACAGAATTTCTTCTTCCAATATAAAGTGGATAATTAAATTTTATAAGATTCTTTTCAACATTTCTAACATAAAAGGTTTGAAAAATAATTTCTGCATTGTCTGCTACTAAGCCGTTTTCGTGAACATGGTCAACAACACCAACAATAGGGGTATCTTTTTTTATAAGCAGTTTATTCTTGTAAAAAACGTCATTTACTGTTTTAAATTTTATCCAATCTCCAACTTCAATTTCGTCTGTATTTGTTGTAATTACTTGTGTAGGTGTAATTTTTATTGGTAGTTTTTCAGCATTAGCAACAGGTGCAAGCACTAATATACAAAATATGATTAATAAAAGTTTTTTCATTCTTTAACCTCTAAATACAATGTAAAAATATCTTTATGGGGTCTCAAAAAGGCTTCTCCACCTCTTATTGGCGAAAAACCCAGACTTGAATCGTCAACATTCCCAAAATATTCAAAAAATATAGGGTGAGTGTTTCCCTTTTGGTAAACAATTCCTTTTAAATTTTTATTTTTATTTAACTTGAATTGTTCAATATAAACGGTTGCAACTCTACCGCCAAAGCCATTTTCTACAACCTCTGTAACAAGTCCTGTTACTGTTGTTCCCTTTTTAAAATTTGCAATGTCATCTACTGTTACAAATTCAATAAAATCACCTTCTTTTATGCCATTGTTGCTGGTTTTGTACACATGTGCTGGTGTGATTTGAACGGCAATCTCTTTTGCAAATACTTGTTGAGTGCAAAACAATAAAATGAATATAGCAAAAAGCCTTTTAAACATTAAATGTTACCTCTTTTTTCTGCTCTTTGTCGTTCTTTTTGTTGAAATTTTTGAATATCTTTTTGTGCAGTGTGAGTCCAATTTACGTAATAAATATTTTTAGTCATTGGCGTTGTTAAGTAATTAGGATATTTTTTGTAAATATATTCGTAGTCCTTCATTAATCTAGTAGAGGTTTTTGGGTGAGATGTAAAAGTTCCCCAATCGAAAATATTTTCACCACCAATTTTGTTCATTACTGTAATCATTGCGATAGGATTATATCCAGCTTTTACCATATAATCAATACCTTTTTCATCAGCTTTGTATTCATAGGCTTTGCTGTTAAATTTCATTACAATTAATTTGCCAAAACCGTCGTAATAGTCCATACCATGAGCTATTTCATGCGCTAAAACAGCAGCTAGTTCATCATCATTGTCAATGTAATTTAATAATTCTGGATATACGTAAACACCTTTGTCACTATACGAAGTAAAGGCATTGATTGATTTTAAAGGTGATTTATTAAGATAGAAAGTTATACGTTTTGGAATTTTGTTTCTATTCAAGATTCTTGAACCAACTTCGTAAAGTTTTTGCTCTCTTTTTCCTAACGTGCTCCAAATATTATCCATAGAAATAGAATTTTCGTTTATAATAATTTCCGCATTTGCAGATATACCGACGAATAAAATACAAATTGCAATCAAAATCTTTTTCATAAATGCTCCTTTTTAAATCTTTATCTATTCTTAATTTACAACAGAGAAATTTTCATTGCAACGAGAATTTTTGATGATAATATATTAGAATAAATATAAGAATTATTTTATGGAAAAAGATGAAAGGAATTATGCAATATGTGCGGTATTGTAGGATATGTAGGTGATAAATCAGTAGCAGAAGTTTTAACAAAAGGCTTAAGCTCTTTAGAATATAGAGGATATGATTCTTCAGGTGTTGCTCTCCTTGCAGATGGCGAAACTAAAATTTATAAGGCTGAAGGTAAATTACAAAACTTAAAAGACCTTTTAGCAACAAAAGAAGAAGAAATTAAATCAGCTCATGTAGGTATTGGACATATCCGTTGGGCAACTCATGGTGTTCCTAACAAAACAAATGCTCACCCACATACAAGCAATTCCGGTAAATTAGCAATTGTACATAATGGTATTATTGAAAACTTTAAAGAATTAAGAGAAGAACTTGAAAAAAAAGGAAGTATTTTTAAATCTCAAACCGATACAGAAGTCATTGCTCACTTAATTGCACAAGAATACAAAAAAATAAACAATTTACAAGAAGCCGTAAGAGTTGCAACTGCACAACTTGAAGGTGCATACGCTTTATGTATAATTCATCAAGATGTGCCAAATACAATTATTGCAACAAGAAGAAATGCACCTCTTTTAATTGGTTTAGGAGAAGGCGAAAACTTTGCCGCATCTGATGTTCCAGCAATTATTGAATATACTAAAAGAGCGGTATATCTTGACGATAATCAATTGGCTGTTTTAACTCCAAATAGTGTTGAAATTTTTGATAAAGATAATAATCCTGTTGCTGTAAAAGCAGAGATGCTTCCTTGGGAACCGATTGCTTTGAGTAAAATGGGCTATAAACACTTTATGCTTAAAGAAATTAACGAACAACCAGACGTAATGAGAAACTTCTTGTCAGGAAAATTGTACTCAGCTGATGAACCAATTAAACTTGACGAAGTTAAATTAGATAAAGCAAAATTAAAAGATTTGAACCGTATTCAAGTTGTTGCTTGTGGTACATCACTTCATGCCGCAATGGTTGGTAAATACATTATTGAAGAACTTTGTGAAATTCCGGTTGATGTAGAAGCCTCAAGTGAATATATTTACAGAAAAACAGTTACAGACGAACATACCCTTGTAATTGGTGTTTCTCAATCAGGTGAAACCGCAGATACATTAACTGCGATTAAACAATCAAAAGCACGTGGTTCTCACATTTTGATTATTACAAATAGACCTGATTCAGCAATGGCAAGAGAAGCGGATAGTTTAATTCCTGTAAATGCAGGTATTGAGGTTTCAGTTGCTGCTACAAAATCTTACGTTGCACAATTAATGGCATTTTACGCTTTAGCAATTCATTTAGCTGAAATTAAGGAATCAGCTGACAAAGAATATTTAAAAGAAATTAAAAACGAATTATTGTTATTACCTCAAAAAATTGAGTTGTTGTTGACCAAAACAGATAAAATTCAAAAATGCTCAAGAATGTACTCAAGTTCTAAAAACTTTATTTTTATCGCAAGGGGTATTAACTACGCAACAGCATTAGAAGGTGCGTTGAAATTAAAAGAAATTAGTTATATAAATGCAACAGGCTATCCAGCTGGTGAATTGAAACACGGTCCTATTGCAATGTTAGATGAAACATTACCTGTGTTGTCAATTATGATGACAGGCAAAGTTTACGAAAAAATCTTGTCTAATGCACAAGAATCAAAAGCAAGAAATGCAAGAATGATTGCTCTTACAGATTCAACTGATGAAAAATTAGATGATTTATTTGATTTTGTTCTAAATGTTCCACACGTACACGAAATGGTTTCTCCAATTATGGCAATCGTTCCGTTACAATTGCTTGCTTACTATATTGCTGAGTTCTTGGGTAAAGACGTAGACCAACCTAGAAACTTGGCAAAATCAGTAACAGTAGAATAGCGGATTTTGCGTAGGGCGCCGTGTGAGCAAAGCGAACCCAGCCCGAAGTAGCGCAGACATAGCGAATGTCAACGAAGTGAAAAGAGCGACTTGTCTGCGTGGAGCAATAATCCAAGACAGCGGATTTTCGGTATGGTGCATGTGATAGAATTCCATGCTTATGAGACCCTGAACTAAATTCAGGGTGATAAAAATGAATATACAACTCTTAAAACATAGTAAAGGTACACAATGATAATTTCAGATTTAGTAAAAATTCCGAATACGGATAATATAACAACAGAATATATAGAAAACGAGTTGAAAAAATGTGATATAATGTCGCCATTAAGATGGTCATTAGTTCACACAAATTCAGATAACTTAACAATAAGCATAGCTTATGAAAAATAATTATTAATAAAAAAGATGCACAGTTCTACGAACTGTGCATCTTTTTCTATTTTAGAAGTTTTTTATTTTTCTGCTTGAGTTGGTTGTGCATTTGTTGTTGATTGTGTTTGAGATTGTTCTTGATTCATTGCGTTTATAACTGCGTATGAAGTTGTCCAAGCGTTACCAGCTTTCAACATCTTTTTAGCACGTTTAATTTTATCTTTTTTCAATTTTTGTTGTTCTTTTTGATATTTTTTCATTAATTTTGGGCTTGCATTTCTTTCTTCAATATTCAAGCTAATTAATTTGTAGGCATTATTATAAGCTGTTGAGTTATATCTTTTCTTAGCCAATGTTGGGTATGTGTATGCTATATAATCATAAGCATTCATAATTCTTTTTTCGCTTGATGGGTGTGTTGCAATCAAGTCAAAGTTAGAACCATCGTTCATTTTGTTCAATAATGAAACCATTGCTAATGGGTTATAACCTGCGTTTACCATTAAGTCAATGGCTGTAACATCAGCTTCAAATTCATCTTTTCTGCTTAATTTTGTAGTAGATATTTGTTGTGCTGCGGCAACGCCGATTGCTTGACCTGCAGTTTCAGTTTTTACAGAACCTGCCATATTTGCAATTACAGAGTTTAAAATTGTTTGTTTTGCGCAGTGACCATTAATAATATGACCCATTTCGTGACTTAAAACGGCTGCTAATTCTGCATCATCAGAAGTTAAATCTAACAATCCTTTATAAACATAGATTTCTTTATTAATGTTTGAGTAAGCATTTGCGTTAGCTTCTGCGGAAGCTTTAATTGTAATACCAGTTGGTAAGTTGTTCTTCTTGATTAAAACATAAGCAATATTGTTTAATTTCTTTTGCATTGCAGCTTGATTCCATTTTGAGCTTGTTGTTGTAGTTGTTGCTGCGTTAACTTGCAACCCTAAAAATAGAACAAATAATGCGATTATTATTTTTTTCATAAAAACCTCCTATAAATATAGTGGCGCAAATTGAAAATTTACGCCACTATTAATAACTAATTATTCTTCTACTGAATCTTCAACAGGTTCTTCTTGAACCATATCTTCTTCATCAACACCTTGTTGATTCATTTCTTCAGCGATTTCTTCGTTGATTTCGTCTTCATCGTAATTTTTTTCTTCTTCAACGGGTTCTTCTTGATATTCATAGTTTCTTTGAGCTTCTTGTTCAGCTTTTTCCATTTGAGAAACTGATTTGATATCAATTTTCCAGCCAGTTAATTTATGAGCCAATCTTACGTTTTGACCTTCACGACCGATTGCAAGAGATAATTGGTCATCTGGAACAACTACCATTGCTTCGTGAGCGTTTTCATCATTAGCCAAGATATCTACTGATACAACTCTTGCTGGTGATAAAGCGTTTACGATATATTCAACAGGATCTTCTGAGTATCTAACAATATCAATTTTTTCGTTTTTCAATTCGTTAACGATAGTTTGAATTCTAGAACCTCTAGGTCCGATACAAGCTCCTACTGAGTCAACTTCAGGGTCGTTTGACCAAACTGCAATTTTTGTTCTGTAACCAGCTTCACGAGAAATTGATTTGATTTCTACAATGTTATCTTCGATTTCTGGAACTTCAAGTTCAAATAATTCTCTAACGATTTCAGCGTGTGCGTGAGAAACAATTACTTGTGGTAAACGAGTTGTTTCTTTTACGTTTACAACAAAAACTCTGATTCTGTTTCCAGGTTTGTAGTATTCACCAGGAATTTGTTCTTTTAATGGCATAATAGCATCTGTTTTACCGATATTTACGATAACATTTCTGCCTTCAACCCTTTGAATAATACCAGTAATCAAAGTACCCTTTTTATCTAAAAATTCATTTAGAACCAAGTTTCTTTCAGCTTCTCTAATTCTTTGAGTGATTACTTGTTTAGCTGCTTGAGCTGCGATACGTCCGAATTGTTCAGGTGTAACTTCAATTTTAACTTCATCATCAATTTCTACATCTTCGTCAATTTCTTTTGCTTCTGCTAGAGAAATTTGTTCGTCTTCCATACCGTCTTCAACTGATTTTACAACAACTTTTGTGCAGAAAACGCCGATTTCACCAGATTGTTCATCTAGGATAGCTTCAATGTTAGCAGCTTCTTTGCATTTCATTGATTTTTTGTAAGCTGCAACCATTGCGTCACATAAAGATGCAATAAGTACGTCTTTAGAAATTCCACGTTCTTTTTCAAGTTCTTCGCATGCTTCAAACAATGCTGTTCCAATTTTAATCATTTTTTATATCCTTTCAATTTTGTGTTTTGTTGTTATGTTATACCATATTTACTTGGTATTTTATGGGCTATTCAAAATAAAGTTTTGTTGATTTTATTGCACTAAGTGGTAAAACCATTTCTTTTTCATCTTCAAGTCTAATGATAGTAATACCTTCTCGTTCGTCATAATCAACTAATTTAGCCTTAAAAATTTGTTCAGAACCGTCTTTTGGTTGTTCTTTTAATTTGATGCTTACGTTTCTTCCTCTGAAAATTAAGTATTCTTTGTCAGATTTGAATTTTCTTTCTAACCCTGGAGAAGATACTTCAAGATAGTATTTACAAGGAATTAATTCGTCTAAAAAGTCTTGAATACTTCTTGTAACATTTTCGCAATCATCAAGGTTAACAGGGTGGTCGTATGAGAACAAGAATATTCTAAGATACCAACGGTGGTTTTCTTTAGTAAAGTCAACTTCTACGGGTACTAAATTAAACCTCATAGCTGTATTTTCCACAAGTGGCATAATTTTTTCGAGTATTTCGTGTCTATTAACTTCTTCTTTCATAGCCCCTATCCTTTATTATAAAAAGAGAACAGGATTTCCTGTTCTCTTTTTAAAGAAACTTATGTATATATTCTAGCAAATATATACAGTTTTGTAAAGTTGTTAAGAAAATATAGCGTTAAGACATGTTACAAAACTTTTAAAACATGGCAAAAAGAATATTTACATGCGTTTAAGCCCATATAGTTTACTCAAAACAAAGAAAGTGTGTGTTTTAAAAATGGCAATCCGAAATGTATCAGCGTACGATGTTACTCAAGTTCAACAACTGAATCGACCAAGAGGAAAGGGTAAGAGTGGCAAGTTAGGTAAAGCAACTTCTCCAATCAGTTACGAACCAAAACAAGATACATTTGAAAAATCCGCTTACGATAGAGTAGGTTTTACGAATGAATTGGAAAGTATTAAAGACAAAAACGGTAAATCTGTCTATAATACACAACATATAATGCAAATTTTGAAAAATGTCGATAGAGAACCTGCAAGATTAGAACCATTGAGAGATATGGCTCATTTGTCAAACATGAAGGGAAAAGATTTAGCAAGAATTTCTTATGGTAAAGCTGATTCATTGGTAGTTGTAAATGAATTTTCTAAAAAAACAAAAGAAAATGGTAATCCTAAATATGCAAGTAGCCATTTGATTAAATTTTCTGCGCTTCCCGTTACAGATTTAGAAAGAATTAGACCACTAACAGAAACTACAATTGCGCCAAATGAGATGATTAATATCGCTCAAAATAAAGAACTTGATTTGAAAAAATTAGGTTCAAAAATCAATGAAATGGAAAAATCTTGTGGCTCAAAGTCTTTAGATAAGGTTTCTTTCAAAAAAGATGTTTATGACCCTGAAAATGCTTATGTTATCACAGGAAAAACTCTTTTTGGTATTACAAAAACAGAATTATTAGATAAAAAACTAAATAGACTTGCTGTTGATGAAACAACCGAATACACATCTGCAAGTGGAAAGATGTATGAATTAAGAAAAACAAATGATTATAGAAATAATACAATTTCTTCAGTTCGTTCATACATTGATGATGAAGGTTATCCAAATGTTGAAAACCAAGTTAGAATTGTAAAAGATAAAAATGGTAAAAAACTTAGAACAGAATTTATGACACCGTCAGAAGTTAAAGGTGTTTATGATATCAAATATACTTATCCAAATGGAAAAGTAGACCAAATTTCATCAGGTAAAATTGATAAAAAAACAGGTATTGTATCTGTAAAACGTGATATGAAATCATTAGATGGTACAAGAACTCAATATTTATATGAAAATGACCCACAAGGTAATAGAATTATTGATTATAAAATTACAGATGAAAAAGGTAAAACATTATTAAATTATTCTCAATCTTTTGAAGTTGTAGACGATAATCACTTTATTTCATCTAAAAACGGTAAAGTTTATGAAATGACTGTAAGTGAAGATAAAAATACTTTGACAGTTAAAGACAGAGATACAAAGCAAGAAAATAACTTAAATTTAAACAAAATGGTTAAAGGTAATAGAAAATCAATGCTTAACTTGTTGAAAAAATTTCCAGGAGAAGAATTGATTAATCTAAAAGATACGACAAATATTCTTAAAGGTGTAGATAAATTAGAGGACTGTTGTTATTGGCCAGATAAAAAAGAAATTGATATTGTAGATGATTTTTATTCTGTATTACACGAACTAGGTCACTCAAAAGACAACAAGAACGGAAATAGTGTTTTAACAAGAACTGAAGATATACAAAAAGTGTATGACAAAGAAAGAGCTGCATTTAACAAAGCCTTTCCAAACGCACAAAGAGATCATATTAACTACTTTATTGACGTAGAAGAACACTATTCAGGTTCAAGAGGCGGTTTAGAAGAAACTGTTGCTGAATCAAATGCACTATTAAATTCGTATAATACACAAAACGATATAGCAGCACGTTCACAATATTTGCAACAATACTTCCCAAAAACAATTGCAAAAATGTCAGAATACTTGTTTAAATAACCAAAATAAGGTAGAATAGAAAAACAAAGTAGAAAAAACGGTATAAAATGGAAATAAATAGAGTAAATTCGTCAAAAATTATTGGTACGGAATTAAAAAAGCAACCCGCAAAAGCAAAAGAAACAGGTTTAAAAGATGATAAATTTGAAAAATCGTTGACACCTGATGTTGTAATGGATACTCTTTCAAATATGAAAGAAACTGACGGAAAAACGAATAAATACCGCTATCCACAAGTGTTAGAGGGTATTAAAAAATCTTTGGAAGAAGACCCTAAAAAATGTGAATTTGCTCAAAAATTAGCACCACAAAAAAATATTTCTCAATTAGGATTGAGAAATATCCTTGCACTTCCTTATGATACTGTAAAAGATATTACTAATATTGCAACAAAAAAAGATAAAAAAGATGAGTTAAAATTTTCAACAACAAGCGAAGTTGAAGATGTTTACCACATGGAGCCGAAAGATATTAAAAGAATTGCGCAATTAATTGATACTCCTTTGACAGGCAAAAATATTATCAAAACAGTTCAAGAACCAACAAAAATTGATACTAAAAAATTAGCAGGCAAAGTTAATGACATGGTAAAAACATTGGGTGAAGACGGTTTAAAAGAAGTTACTTTTGCAAGAGATGAATATTCAAAGGGTGATTATACTCTTGTTGCAGTTAAAAAAGGTGTTGTAAATGACGATGATTTTACAAAAACGGTTGTAAAAAATAACGACATTACAGTGAAAGAGGTTATGGATAGTAAACTTAACCGCTATGCACTTGAATCTTTGACTCACTACAAATCTCAAAATGGTAAAGAATACCAAATTAAAAAAGTTAACGATTTGAGGAACAATACAACTGCCAAAACTCGTTATGAATTAGACAAAAAAGGCAGAAGTCTTGTAACTCACGAAATTAGACTTGTTAAAGATAAAAAGGGCAAAGTTCAAAGAACTGAATACACAGAACCATCAGATGTTAAAGGTATTTTTAATATTAAGCATGTCATGGCAAATGGCGAAGTTAAAGAAATTTCGTCTGCAAAAGTTGACAAAAAAACAGGTATTACAACAATTAAAAAAGATATGACTTCACCTCTAGGAGTTAGAACTCAATATTTATATGAAGATGACCCTCAAGGTAACAGAATTGTTGACTACAAAATTACAGACAAAAAAGGCAAGGTTCTTTTAAATAACAGTGAATCTTTTGAAATTGTTAATGACAAAAAATTTATTTCATCTAAAAACGGTCATGAATATGAAATTTCAATACCTGAAAAAGGTTATGGAATTAGTGTAAAAGACCTTGAAAATCCAAAAAGAACAGCAAAATTTGAACTTTTTGATGATATTTCTGGCATGCAAGAGCCAATTTTGAATGTTTTGAAACAAATGCCTGGTGAAGAATTATTCAAACTAAAACAATCAACAAATAAATTGGTTGGTATTCCTGATGTTTTAAGTTCTTATTCTCAAACGACTGAAGCAGAACGTAAAATTGTAACGGGTAACGATTTGTTTGTTATTTTACACGAATTAGGGCATGCTTGTGATGTGAAAGATGTAGACATGCAAAAAGAAAAAGAAACAGTTGGAAAAGCGTTGTTTAACGATAAAAAATTCAACGAAATCTACGAAAAAGAAAAAAAAGCATTTAATAAAGCATATCCAGATGCTCAAAGAAATCACATTGCATACTTTATTAACCACGAAACTCACTACAACGGTGAAATTGGTGGTAAAAAAGAGACAATTGCAGAATCAAACGCTCTTTTGACAACAGCAAAAACTCATGAAGTTTTGGGTATACGTTCACAATACTTGCAACAAAATTTTCCTGAAACAATAGCATATTTGGATAAAAAATTAGCAGAAGCTCCTAAAAAGCCGATAGAATATTCTAAAAAAGAACTTCCAGACGGTTGGAGTCACTAAGATTTAATGAATTTAATTATATATAAGAAGCGCCGAAGTTGAAAACTTCGGCGCTTCTTATATGTTGCGTCAATGCTCTGCCGACTCTACATCAGCTTATGCATCATTATTTAACCACAATATTAACTAGCTTTTTAGGTACAACGATAACTTTGACAACTTGTTTGCCTTCTGTCGCATCTTTAACCTTTTGACTTTCAAGAGCTATTTTCTTCAATTCTTCTTGGTCTAAGGCTTCGTCAACTTCTATTTTATCACGAACTTTACCGTTGATTTGGACAACTAATGTGATTGAACTTGCTTTTGCAAGGTTTTCATCATATTCGCACCATTTTTCGTCGTGGATTGAAGTTTTTGCACCTAATGAAGTCCAAACTTCTTCAGTCATGTGAACTGCAACAGGCGACATTAATTTCATTAATGTTAAAATTGCAAAACTGAATACATTTTTGTCTTCATCATTCCATTGAGCTTTGTTAGTCCAATCAGAAATGTAATTTGCCAATTCTCTATATTTAGAAATTACGGTGTTGAATTGGAAGTCATTTGAGATGTCGTTAGTAATACCCTTAATTGAGATATGAACCATACGAACTAAATCATCATTAGCTTTTGTACGAGTCTCTGGAACTTTGTAATTAAAGGTAATTTTTTCTTGGTTTGTTGAAACAAGTCTCCAAACTCTGTTTAAGAATTTGTAACAGCCTTCAACGCCTGCGTCTGACCAATCGAAGTCTCTTGCAGGAGGTGAATCAGAAAGAATAAAGGTTCTTGCTGTATCAGCTCCATAATTTTTAAAGATTTCATCTGGATCTACTGTGTTGCCTTTAGATTTAGACATTTTTGAACCGTCTTTAAGAACCATACCTTGAGTCAACAAGTTTTTGAATGGTTCATCAAAACCTACAAGACCTAAATCGTGTAATGCTTTTGTGAAAAATCTTGAATATAACAAGTGAAGAATGGCATGTTCAATACCACCGACATATTGGTCAACAGGTAGCCATTTATCAACTAATTCTTTATCAAAGCATTTTTCAGAATTTCTAGCATCTGAATAACGTAAGTAGTACCAACTTGAACACATAAACGTATCCATTGTATCAGTTTCTCTAACCGCATGTCCGCCACATACAGGGCAAACAGTGTCTTTAAATGTTTTAGATGTTGTAATTGGTGATTTACCTACAACAGAAAAATCAACATCTTTCGGTAATAATACAGGTAGTTGATCTTCAGGAATAGGCTGGATACCACATTTGTCACAGTATACAATAGGAATTGGAGCGCCCCAATATCTTTGACGAGAAACTAGCCAGTCTCTTAATCTGAATTGAGTTTTAAATTCGCCAAAACCATTATCAACTGCAAATTGTGTAATTGCTTTTTTTGCATCAATATTTTTCATTCCGTTGAATTCGCCAGAGTTTACCATTACACCTTCTTCTGTGTAAGCGTTTGTCATTTCTTCAACATTCAATTCTTTGTCTTTTGGTGAAATAACAACCTTCATTGGTAAGTTGTATTTTTTAGCGAAAGCGAAGTCACGTTCATCGTGAGTAGGTACAGCCATTACAGCCCCTGTACCGTATTCTACCAATGCATAATCAGCAGTCCATAGAGGGAATTTTTCACCTGTAAATGGATTGATTGCGTGAGTTCCTAAAGGTACACCTGTTTTAATTCTATCAGTAGAAAGTCTTTCGATTTCTGTTAATTTGCGAGCATTTGCTCTGTATTCTTCAACTGCTTGTTTGTTTTCTTCAGTTGTAAGCGCTTCAATATCTTTATATTCGGGCGCAACAACAAGGTATGTTATACCAAATGCTGTATCTGGACGAGTTGTGTAAACAGGAATTTCCATATCTTTTTCGACAACTTTGAATTTCAAGATTGCACCTTGAGATTTTCCAATCCAATTTGCTTGCATTGTTTTTACGTTATCGCCCCAACCTTCAAGTTTATCAAGGTCTTTAAGAAGTCTATCTGCGTAATCTGTTATTTTTAAGAACCATTGAGATAAATATTTTTTTTCTACAACGCTATCACAACGCCAGCATTTGCCGTCGATAACTTGTTCGTTTGCAAGTACAGTACCGCAACTTTCACACCAATTTACGGCAGCTTCTTTTTTGTATGCTAACCCTTTTTTATATAACTGTAAGAACAACCATTGAGTCCATTTGTAGTAATCAGGTTTGCAAGTTGTAACTTCTCTATCCCAATCATAAGAAAGACCCAACATTTTAAGTTGTTTTGTCATATATGCAATATTTTCGTCTGTCCAAGTTTCTGGATTAGCGCCATGTTTCATCGCTGCGTTTTCAGCAGGTAAACCAAAGCTATCCCAACCCATTGGATGAAGAACATTGAACCCCTGCATTTTTTTGAAACGAGCAATTACGTCAGTAATTGTATAGTTTCTAACGTGTCCCATGTGAAGTTTTCCGCTTGGATATGGGAACATTGACAATGCGTAATATTTAGGCTTGTCACTGTCGTTTGGCGTATGGAAAGTATGATTTTCTTCCCAATACTTTTGCCATTTTTTTTCTATTTCTTGTGGAAAGTATTCTTTATTCATATTTTTCCCTTCATAATTACTGTATAAATTTATTTTACCATGATAAAATAAATTAGAATATATAATATTAAAAATGAGGTAAAATTTATGCAAATTGGTGTAGATATTGAAGATAGCAACAGATTTGAATATCGTTCAAAACAACTTTTAGACAAGATTTTTACACATGGTGAACAAGAGTATTGTTTGGCACAAGCAAAACCTTCTCAACATTTTGCTGGCAAGTTTTGTGCAAAAGAGGCTTGCATTAAGGCTCTTCAACAATATGGTGTTACGGGTGTTTATTTAACTGATATTGAAACTTATCACGATAAAAATGGTTGTCCAAAACTTAGACTTTTGAAAAAGATATCAAAAAATCTTCGTTTCAAATTGAGTATTTCTCACGATAAAACAAAGGCAATTGCGTTTGTTATTGCGAAATAAAAGCGTAAGCCGATGTGGAGTCAAGCACACGGCGACGGGAGTCGGCGGAGCATTGGCGAAACATAATATCACCGCCGTTGTGAATGAAACGTAAGTGAATGAACGAAGCAATCTTTGATTGCACAGGCGGAAAAAAGCGTAAGCCGATGTGGAGTGTCGGTATTGGCTTTGCGATGGCAAAGACAAACAAGACACGCAACATAATATCTGTGACGTAGGAACGCAGGACGAATGTCCGAGTACCACAGGAACAAAAAAAGCGTAAGCCGATGTGGAGTTAAAAGTGCGAAGAAGAAGAATTTAAACAAACAGGCAGTTTGCATTTTGCAAACTGCCTGTTTGTTATTCCTATTTTTATTCAAAGTCAATTATGCTTCTTTTTTCTTTTTGTTTTCATCTTCAACTTCTGTTTCACCTTTTGCTACAGGAGTTTCTGTTGTTTTATTATCTTCGTTAGTAACATCTAAAGTTTTATCAGTTGGTTCTGGTTCTGTTTTTATATCCGTATTTTCAGCATCTTTTATTATGCCTGACAAATCAGTAACAGCAGAATCTGCGTCAGTTGTTGCGTTAATTGCAATATCATTGTTGTTAGCAATAACTTGAGCTGTATTTATTTGGTTTGTTGCAACTTGATTTAATTTATTTGCTGCATCCATGCCCGCTTGGCCAATTTTTCTATTTTTAGAGCCAAATAGTGAACCCAAGCTACCCATTATACTAGCTCCAGATATGCCACCGCCAATGTTAAGTCCGATGTTTGATTTCGCTGTTGTGTTTGTTAAACCAACGTCATTATGTACAATTTTTACTTTTGACATGCTAAAACCACCGACAGCACCACCAATAACGCTACCTGCTATTGTGCCTATTTTACCTGCTTTTGAACCTTTTTTGTATAATTTATTAGACAAGTCATGAGTTTCTTTTGCAAAATCTATACCTTTTTGAGCATCAGTTGAATCTTCTTTTACAAGTTTTGTAAGGGCTTCTAAATCGCTCATTGTGGTTGCTGTTTCTGTATTTAAGTCTGCAACAACGGCTTCTTTTGCTGTGATTGTTGCGTTTCCATTGTCAGCTATGGTTTGAATTTCACCTTGTAAATTTTTAGCTTTTGTTTTGTCTTCTTCTGTAGCCTCTCCTGAATCTACTTTATCATTAATTGTTTCAATTTCGTCTTGTTTCTTTTCAATTTCTTGAGTTATTTTTTCTGCTGTAGCTTGCACTTCAGCTTGTTCTTTTTCAGCTTGCGCTTGAGTTTCTGTCGCAATATCTTGTT
Source organism: Candidatus Melainabacteria bacterium (assembly GCA_003258725.1). Taxonomy (GTDB): domain Bacteria; phylum Cyanobacteriota; class Vampirovibrionia; order Gastranaerophilales; family Gastranaerophilaceae; genus UBA6984. Next base: position 61,359 of record QHMG01000008.1, on the reverse strand, counting down.
TTTCTGCGATGAAATCCGTAAACATACTAAGTTCTTCTAATGATGCAGTTAACATTGTAGTATTTTCGTTTGCTTTTGTAGTAAATTGTTTTACCATTGATTTTAAGCTAGCGCCTTCTTCTTCAAGTTGCTTTTTAAAATCTGCAACATCTTGAATTTTTGACTTATATTCAGAGCTATCAATATTTTGAGTATCATCAGTAACATCATATTCAACGTTTTTTTCGTCATTTGATTCTGACGTAATTTCTTTTGTATCTTTTTCAGAAATAGAACTTTCAGCTTTTTTAAGCACATCATCTGGAACTTGAACACCTTTTTGTTTCATTTCCAAAATTTGATTTGCTGAATAACTATTCCAATTTATCCCTTGAACCATAATGTCACACTTTCATTATTGCCTACGTACTTCTTATAACGGCAAGGCTGAAAATAAACTTTATACATGCTTTTAGGTATATTTACAATTTGTTACATTTGTTTGTGCTAGTATTTAATTATAAAAAGAAAAGGAAGTATAAATATGGCATTGACAGTATATTTAGGTATAGACGTAGGTTCAGTTACAACTAAGTTAGCTTTGGTTGATGAAAATGGTAAATACGTTGATAGTTATATGTTAAGAACGGCTGGTAAACCAGTTATGGCAGTTCAAGAAGGCTTAAAACATTTGAAAGCTCAAGCAACACAAGAATATGATGTAAAAGGTGTTGGTACAACTGGTTCAGGTCGTAATTTAGCAGGTGCATTAGTTGGTGCTGATATTATTAAAAATGAAATTACAGCTCACGCAGTAGCCGCAAGTGTTAATATTCCTGGTGTTCAAACAATTCTGGAAATTGGCGGTCAAGACAGTAAGATTATTATCTTGAGAGATGGTATTGTTACAGATTTTGCGATGAATACAGTTTGTGCAGCCGGTACAGGAAGTTTTTTAGATCACCAAGCTCAACGTTTGAATGTTCCAATTGAAGAATTTGGTGATACTGCATTAAAATCTACAAACCCTGCTCGTATCGCAGGGCGTTGTGGTGTATTCGCAGAAAGTGACTTAATTCACAAACAACAATTAGGTTATCCTGTAGAAGATTTATTGTATGGTCTTTGCCAAGCATTAGTTAGAAACTATCTTGCAAACTTAGCTTTAGGAAAAGATTTATTACCAACAATTTCATTCCAAGGTGGTGTTGCAACTAACAAAGGTATGGTTAAAGCATTTGAAGAAGAATTAAAAACAAAAATTGTCGTTCCAGAAAACCACCAAACAATGGGTGCTATTGGCGCTGCATTATTGGCAATGGAAAATCACCAATACACCGAAAAACCAACAACATTCAGAGGTTGGGAAGTTGGTGATATGCACTTTGCTTCAATCACTTGTGATTGTAACGGTTGTTCAAACCAATGTGAAGTTATTACAATTGTTGAGGGTATGGACGAACACAACCACCCTCACTATGAAAACATAAAAGATATTCAAGGTAATATTATTGCACGTTGGGGCGGTACTTGTGGACGTTGGGATATTGCCTAGTTTGAACTAAAATAGAGAGAATAAAATGAATTCGAATAACCACCAATTTAAAAACTTCTTAATTATATTTGTAGCGGTTGTCGGATTGATTTTGTACTTTATGATTAATCCGAACCTTTTTGACAATATTCAAAAGAAAGGTGCTTTAAAGTTGTCTTCTCAGAAACCATGGCAAGAAGAACTTGAAGATGAAGATGACACAATTGATGATGTTGATATTCAATTAGAATATCCAGAAAATGAGTTCAAAAAAGAAGAATCAAATAGCCCATTTGAAAAATTTAATAAAGAAGAAGCTGATGAATATTGGGTTACAGGAAGTGTACCAATTAATCCAATGACAGATTTGAACTATAAAAAAAGAAGTGAAATTTATCAATTAAGAAAAACTTATGTTGAAAAAACAATTTTTAAAAACAGAAATTACACTCCAACAGAGGAAGTTTTTGGACAAATTGTTGATAAAAAACCTTGGCTAAGTATTGAGGCTCTAACTTGTACAGGACGTGGTGCAAAAGCAAATATTGGTTTGTCAGAAGAAAGTCGTTATATTAATAATCCAACAATGCTTGTTGGGTTAGATAGATTAAGTTTTGATGACAAAGAGAAAAAAGATTGTTCGCCCGTTGATTATTTAATTCCAATAAAAATTAATTATTCAAAAGACGAAAATACAATCAAGGTTATTTTTGAAGTTTCTGCATACAAGGGTAATTTGGGGCATACGTATTTATTAAAAGGTTTAAATGCTCGTGATTTAGGGTTCAAATTTGCTTATGCAGACATTTTGAAAAATATTGTATTTACTCAAAAAGAAAATATTTCGACAAATGTTTATGCATTCAAAGATTTTATTCATTTAGGTAATGCTTGTGGTGTTCAAGGAGGTTGTAACAATGGTTCTCCCCTACAAAATGAATTGAAGTTTACAACAATGGCATATCCTGCAACAATTCACATGAAACTATGGAAAAAAATGCCTAAAAATAAAGACGTAAAGCCAGATATTAACTATTTGATAATTTTAAGATAATATTTTATAATCGACAAAAAGGAGAAATTTATGAATATAGTTGGAATTTTAAAAGAATTTGTAACTTGGTTTTATATGTTAGGAATCGTTTTTGTTATTTCATATTTAATCGGTTCTATCCCAACAGGTTACATTATTGTAAAACTTAAAACAGGCAAAGATATTAGAGAGGTAGGCTCAGGCTCAACAGGTGCAACAAATGTAAAAAGAGTTTTGGGGACTCCATATTTCTTTATCGTAATGTTGTTAGATGCTTTAAAGGGTGCTGTTCCTGTAATTTTAGCAGTATTATTTGCTCACTTTAAAGCTGAATTAGGTATTCCTGCAGTAGTTGCTGCAGTTGCCGTAATTATCGGTCATAGTAAACCTATTTATTTGGCATTTAAGGGTGGAAAATCTGTTGCAACAGGTGTTGGTACAATTTTGGCTTTAAATTGGCAAGTAGGTTTGATTATTGCTGCTATTTGGGGTGCAATTACTTATACTTCTAAATATGTTTCATTAGGTTCAATTATTGCAGTAGCTTGTGCTCCTGTTTTAATGTATTTTTTCCATCAACCAATTGCATACGTTGTATACTGTGCAATAGGTGCATTATACATTATTTATCTTCATAGAGAAAATATTAAACGTCTTGTGAAGGGTGAAGAAAATAAAGTTAGAAAATAAATTTTTTTTGAAAGTCGGTCGGTTATATCATAACCGACCGACTTTTTTATTGTTTTAAATATGCTTCAATAAATCCGTCAATATCGCCGTCCATTACTGCATCGACATTCCCTACTTCATAACCTGTTCGGTGGTCTTTAACCATTTTGTATGGGTGAAATACGTATGAGCGAATTTGAGATCCAAAGTTTATATCAAAATTTTGACCTTTTAATTCTGCAAGTTTCTTTTCATGTTCAGCTTGTCGAATTGCAAGTAATTTTGCTGCAAGCATTTGCATTGCAATAGTTCTATTTTGAAGTTGAGAACGCTCTTGCTGACATTTAATTACAATTCCAGTCGGTTTATGCAAAATTCTAACAGCAGTTTCAACTTTATTCACATTTTGACCGCCTGCACCACCTGAACGCATAGTGTCTAATTCAATATCTTCAGGCGGAATTATAATTTCTTTTTCGTAATCTTCAATAATTGGTGAGACTTCGCAACTAGCAAAACTTGTTTGTCGTTTGCCATTTGCATTGAATGGTGAAATTCTAACTAATCTATGAACTCCACGTTCAGCTTTTGCATAACCGAAAGCAAATTTACCCGTAATTTTTATAGTTGCAGATTTTATGCCAGCTTCATCACCTTCAGACTTATCAAGTAAAGTGACTTTCCATCCTTTTTTTTCAGCCCAACGAGTGTACATTCTAAGTAACATTTCAGCCCAATCTTGAGCGTCAGTACCGCCAGCACCTGCGTTTACGGTAAGCATTGCATCGGCACTGTCGTATTCACCAGAAAGCATTAATTGAATATCAAATTTGTCTAATTCCTTTTCTAAATCTTTTAAATTTGAATTAGCTTCATTTATTAAATCCTCATCTTGCATTTCGTATGCAATTTCCGCATCAGAAATAATTTCTTCCCAATGTTCAACACGAGAGATATTTTCTTTTATTTCTCGTGTTTTTTGACCTAATTCGCTTGCAAGTTTTTGGTCAGCCCAAACTTCTGGAGATTGTAACTTTGTTTCAAGTTTAGAAAGTTCTTGTTTAGAATTTTCTAAGTCAAAGACACTCCTTGTTTTTAGCTATTCTACTTTTTAGTTCTTTGATGTCCATAAATTATTTTTTCTTAGATGATTTGTCGGCAAGTTCAGAATCCATACGTAAAAATACAGGGTGGATATCTTCTTTTGCTATTAATTTACCAACTTTGATGTTATCAACAGTTAAATCATCATATTTTATAGATAAATCAAACGATAATTGTTTTGCCATTTCTTTTGCGATATTAGGGCAGAATGGTTCAATTAATGATGCAATTACGCACATAATATCAAGAACTGTTGTCAAAACTTGACCACATTCAAGCATTTTTTCTTCTTTTGCTAAAGTCCATGGCGCATTGTCTGTAACATATTTATTAGTTACGTCAACAAGTGAGATAATAGCGTTTCCTGCTTCTGCAACTTCATAATTATCAAAATGATTTTTTACAATATCAATAGTGTTTTTAGCTGTATTTAAAATACTTGCATCAGTCTTAAATTCTGGCTTAACTTCGCCGTCAAAGTATTTAACAAGCATTGAAAGAGTTCTATTTAACAAGTTACCCATTGAATTTGCAAGGTGTGCATTAACTTTTTCTTTGAAATCATCATCAGAGTAATTGCCGTCTTTTCCACAAGGCGCAGAGGTTGCCATGTAGTAACGAAGTGCGTCTGGAGTTTCAAGTTCAAAGTTTTTCAAAATGTCTTGTGGAGCAATTACATTGCCTAAAGATTTTGACATTTTTGTTTCGTCAATTGTAATCCAGCCGTGTGCCAAAAGCTGTTTTGGTAATGGTAAATCAAGAGCCATTAAAATTCCTAACCAATAGATACTGTGGAATTTAAGAATATCTTTACCGATTACGTGAAGATCTGCAGGCCAATATTTGTTAAATTTTTCATCACTTTCGCCATCTGGATTGTAACCTAAGGCTGTAATATAGTTTGAAAGTGCATCAATCCATACATAGATAACTTGTTCTGGGTCATTAAGAACTGGAACACCCCAAGTTACATTTGAAATTGAACGAGATACAGATATATCTTGAATGTCTTGTAATTGATTCAAAACTTCATTTGCTCTGAAACTTGGAACGATGAAATCTGGATTGTCTTTAATATGTTTGATGATTGCATCTTTGTATTTTGAAAGTTTAAAGAAATAATTTTCTTCTGAAACTTCTTCAGGTTTTTTCATGTGATCAGGACAAAGACCATCTTCTGTAAGGTCTTTTTCGCTTAAAAAACATTCGCACCCACTACAATACAAACCTTTGTAAGAATGTTTATAAATATCACCTTTTTCTACAAGTTTTTTAAAGATTTTTTGAACTATTTTTTCGTGTTGTTCATCAGTTGTTCTGATGAATTGATTATAATCAATTCCTAGAGCTTTCCAACAATCTTGGAATTTTTGAGCGTTAGTATCGCAAAGTTCTTTTGGCGTAATTCCTTGAGAAGCTGATGTTTTTTGAATTTTGATACCATGTTCATCAGTACCTGACAAGAAATAAACATCGTCACATCTTTTTTTGAAGTGTCTTGCGATGATATCTGTTAATATTTTTTCGTAAGCGTGTCCAATGTGAGGTGCACCGTTTACGTAATCAATTGCAGTTGTTAAATAAAATTTTTCCATGAAAACCTCTTTATTTCTAAGCTATTATAAAAAAATTATACAATAAACATAAAGTTTATATATTGAGCGGATTTATCTGCCCAAAAATTCTATTTTTTTGATTTTTAAATTAGGCATATTCTTAATTTCTATTAATAAATTTTTATGAGAATTGTTTCGCCAACTAGAATTATAACCAAGAGGAATAAGTAATTCACCATTTCCTAAAACTGTTACTATTGGTTGATTTTTCTTGTTATCCCAATAAATATTTAGGGTATATTTTGAAAGTTCTTGATTATTTTTATAAAGTGTTAGAAGTCTGTTGTCAAAACTTCCAAAAAATTTTTTGTTTAAATCTTCGTTGATATTTATTTTTAGATACAAATAATCAAATTCTTTGCCATTTATTTTATCTTTAAAGTTTATTTTCAAACTGTTTTTGTCATAAATAACATCGTCAACAGACATGGAAAGAGTTCTATCAAAGGCTTTTTGAAGTGTCTTGATAGATTTTCCAAAGGAATTACAGCTAATATCAAAATTAATTTCATCATCAAAAAGGTCAGATTTTTTTTCTATATCGCTGTTGTTTAAATGATATTTTTCTAAATCATTGACGTAAACAAACCAACCGTTTTTTAATTTTATGTAGTTATTATCTTCAATCCATTTTAAAATTTCATAATTTCCAAGATGTTCAAAATCCGCAATGATAGGTTTTTCTGAAATTTTGTTTAAATATTTTATGTAATTATCTTGAGCTTTTTTAGTTTGAAATAAATAAGTTAAATCATTATAACAACTTTTTACATCAAGAATGTAGTAAAACATTCTTGGCAAATTCATAAAGGTTGCGTTTTGCATTTTGTGAGTTTGTATAAAGTTATTATATTCTTTTAATTTTTCAAAGTTTTCACATTTCATAAACCCTTTGCCAAGTTTTTTAAGGTTTAATTTTTTACCATCAACAAATATATAATCATTATTTAGGTATTTGAAACTTGCGCTAAGTTTACAAGAGTCATTTTGAAGTCCACCGATTTTGTGTTTTATATCACAACTAAACCAATTTGAAAAAATAGTGCTAAACATTATGCCAGAAGCAAGAATTAGCGTTAAGATTACGAGTTGTTTTTTTGTACTTTCCTTTAAATAATCTTTTCCAAAAATGTAAAAACCTAGAGTTAAATACTGCATAATTGGGACGACAACAATTGCTGTCCTTGAAATAATTGTGCTTTCATCTGCTGCAATTAGTGTATATGAAAAGGCTACAATTTGAAAAATTATTGAAGATGACAAAACTAAAAATAAAGGTGATTTATAAAAAACATTGTTTTTATTGTTAATCCAAATTGTTCCTAAAACTGTAAAAGGAAGAATTACAGAAATTGTAGGGATAAAAATTTTGCTTAAAATATAAAATACGAACCTTATGCCTGTTGGTAAGAATGTTAAATATTCTTTTGGCATAAATTGTCGGGGATTTAGTATTGTAGCGCCGTCAGCTAACATGCTTTGATTAGCTAATAACAAAATGTGTTTTGCCATGTTTAAAAAGATTGGTAACATTACCGCAACAACCAAGAACATAACAATCCAGCTAAAATAAAATTTGAAGTTTTTTTGATAATTTGTTTTTAAAAATTCCTTAAATTGAACAAATCCAAATGGTAATGTTGCAAAAAACATAGATGCACCGTAAATAGGATAGTAAAAACCTCCAATTATAATTAATAATATCCATATTTTTAACCATAAATCTCGATTGTTAATTAGTTTTGGTAAAGTTAAAATTAATAAAATTGGTAGAATTAAATAACCACGATTATAGATAAATAATCCAGTAGAAGCTCCTAAAAGTAGTGAAATGGGGCTTCCTGCAAGTGTATATGATAAAACACCAACAAGAATAGCAAAGCAAAATAAAATTAATGAATAAGCTACTGGATAAATAGTTGCATTGTCGCCCATAAGTTTTAAAACAGTGCCTGTCAATAAAGAGTAGTTGCCAGAACTTGGCGTAAAATCTTTGTATAATGTTAGATTTTGTCCAAAAACTTGTTGAAATTCTACAATTTGTTCGCCATGATGAAACAAATCTGACGGAATAATTTGAGCAGGACTTGTAAAAGAATTTATTGCAAAAATTACAAGCACAGAACTTAATGAAATTAGAGTTTTTATGTTTAAATTTTTTTCTAAAATTTGTTTTTTTATAAAACAAAACGCATTATAAAATGCAAATAAAATTACAAAACTAATAACGATGTAAAATAGCGCTGGGTAAGGTAATTTTATTACTTTTGCGCCATATTCGTACGTATCTTTAAAGTAAATTAATAAATTCAGAGGTAAAAATATTTGTAAAATGAGAATGGTTTTGTTTAAAAATTTTTCGCCAAATTTTTTCCATAGACAAATTATTCCCAAAGTGAGAATCATTGATAAAATAAGTAAAAATATTTGATTTACATCATCACCAAATTTATAAAATATCTCATAAGCTGGACAAATTGGAACTAAAAATGTTATTAATGCAACGATTGCAGTAGTTGTATAATAGGAAAAAAAGCCCATTAACATCAGTTTATTTGCATAATTTTGCCATAAAGAATAGACAACAATATAAAAAAACAAAGCTGTAATTAGTTTTGTAGAAATAACTGTCGAAAATATTACTGTCGTGAGAACTAAACCAATTAAAAAATAATATATGTAAGGTAGTTTTGGTGGATTATCTTTATGGGGAGTATTGTTGATTTTTATTCCAAACAATAGTGAAACTATGCTTCCAACAAGCAAAAGCGATTTGTAAACCGCAAGTTCTAGCGATTTGTTTGTATTATAAAGCGAAATTCCATAAATAAAATCTGGATAAATTTGCTTTGAAAAACTAATAAATGGCAATAATATTGTCATTATTAAGCTAACTATGAGCGAACTAAATAAAATTGTATTGATTAAATCTCCGATTTTTTTTTTGTTCATTTTATTTTTCCGAAATGAAGGTTTCTAATTCTTCTGGTGTTCCTAAAACGTGAACTTTTTCTGCATCAACAAGACTCATAGACAATTTATAACCCTGTTTTATCATATAATTATACATTGGTGCAATATATTTTTCTTTCAAATTTGAAAGATTTTTTTCACAATAAAATTCTTTATAAATTTTTAAATAAAGCTCTCCTGACGAAAAATAGTAAGCTCCAAGCGAGCAATGGTCAGAAATTCTATTTTTTTCTTGAACTTCAATAACATTACCTAAATTGTCGGTTTTCACAAAACTCCAATGGTTGCCTTCAGCCTTAAAGCAAGGAATTGAACCATCACCTTGTAAATCTTCTGATTTCATTTGAAAAGGTTCTACGTAAGTGTCTATGTTGTAAACTAAAACACCCTCTTTTAAATTGCATTTTTCAATTCCGATTTTTGCACTTGTTGCTTGTCCGTCTGTAACGTAATCAAGTTCTATAATTTCAGGTGTGATATTATAATTTTTGCAATGAGTTTCAATAAATTTTTTTGCGTTATTTTCCTTTCTAACAACAAAAACAAATTTATCTACATTGCTAAAATATCCACGTAAACTGTCTAAAGACCATTCAAACAAAGTCTTTCCTTTTGCTTCTATCATATATTTAGGCAAATTGTAGCCAACTTTTGCAAAGCGTGAGCCGATTCCGCCCATTGTTATTATGATATTAACTTTCTTCATTATTTTGAGGCTTCCTTGCTTTTGTTGCAAATCTCGTTTAATTCTTCTACCGAATATTTTAAAAATTCATCAGGACGAACGCTTCTGTCGTCGATGTAAAATCCTTTATGTCCAGGCCATGGCTTGCCGTAAATTATTTCATCATAGGGAATTTCCCATTTTTCAAGCCAGTTTAACAAAATTTTTGCAGTATTTTTATTGATTAAACCAATATTTCCGTTGTAGGAATTCATATTTCTTGATGTGAATAAAATGATTCTTGCACCGTTGTCATGGTAATATTTTAACTTTTCTACGACATTTTTGTAAGGAACAATATCTTCATATTTTTCCTCTTTGCCTTTAATTGGGCAAATTGTCCCGTCTATATCAACAATAAAACTGAAATCTTTAAACATTATTTTATAACCTCTGCTTGATATGTGTAATTTTTGTTAGTTCTGTAATCATTATTCAAAAACATTTTTCTGTTTATGACAAAAGTGAAAAGTAACGCTAAAACCTTGTATGCTTGGCTAACTAATTTTACGTTAGAAACTTGGTCATCTTCGCTCCAGCGAATTGGAAAAAATTTTGTTTTGTGGTTGTAATAAAATGACCCTAAAATCATACAATAATTGAACATTAGGTTATCATAATATTTTTCATAAAATTTATTTTTAAATATTTTGGTAGAATACATATTTAAGCCAGACCCAAGGTCGTAAATAGGTTTAAAAGTTGCAATTGAGAATAAAAAATTATAGACAATATTTCCAAAAGTTCTGAAAAGCGAGTAACCTTCTAGCTTAGAACCTTTCATAAATCTCGCACCTAAAAGACAATCGCAAATCTTGTAATCTTTATTTTCTAAATAAGGAACTAAATCTTCAATATGCCCTTGATTATCACCATGAAGAACGATGATATAATCAAAATTATTTTTTATTGCATAATCAAAAGCAATTTTGTGAGAACCACCTAACCCATAGTTTTCGTGGTTTCTAAGAAGATGAATGGGAAGTGTAGGGTTAGAATTTATAAAATCTAAAACAACTTCTTCTCCGTTGTCAGTGCTTAAATTATTTACAACAATAATTTCAGTCAAATATTTTTGCACATTTTCATCTAGTGATGAAAGTACTCTCACTATCTGATTTGCGCAGTTGTACATTGGTATAAATAATAAAATTCTATCCATTTTAAGCCCTAAATTTAATCTATTTGATAATAATAACATAAATTACTCTCAGTATGCGAATTGTAATTTACATTTTAATGTAAATAATAAATACAAAAAACATCTAAGCAAGATATTTTAATGTTTTTTACAATCAATTATTATTTATAATGTAAAAACAAGGTACAACAAAAAATAAAATAAAGCCTAAAATAATAAACAATGTACCAATTAAGTTACTTTTTATATCTTTTATTGTTTCTTTAGGATTTTTCTTGTATTCCTTTACTCTATTTTTAATTTGAATTCCAATAATAGCCAAAATAATCAATACAAGAATTGATAAAACTACAACAGGAAAGTTTTCAATAAATCTTTCGAAATATCTATTTACTGCGCAATACAATAGCAGTAAAGTTATTATAGTAGATAATATAAGAGCATTTAAGTGCTTTCTCTTTTTCATTTTATACCTTTCTTGATAAAATCTGTAATAAATTATAATATAAAAAGACTTCCAAAAGGAAGTCTTTTAAAGTAAATTGCCGATGGCCGGGGTCGACTGAGCGACCGTCTAGGTTGCGATTTTAGATTGAGTTCGACAAAACTACGTGCCGACAAAAAAGACTCCATTTAGGAGTCTTTTAAAGTAAATGCCGATGGCCGGGGTCGAACCGGCACGTAGTTTCCTACACAAGATTTTGAGTCTAGCACGTCTACCAATTCCATCACATCGGCATGTGAGATTTTTTTATTTAATTGTTTATGCTAATGTGATGGAATTGGTCTAATCTGACTTGGCTTCCCCTCACTTTCCACTTCGTGGAGCCTCTCGGGTCGCCTTGCATCACATCGGCTTATGAGATTTTCTGTTAAACAAAATGTAATTTATGGTTTAACGTAAGATTATAATAGCAAAAAAATATAAAATTTCAAATCTTATTTTTTAATTTCTTTTAATTGCCCTCAAACTTCCCTCACAAGCGGTTTTTAAATGTACAAAAAAAGTTTACATTGTTTTGGGTGAGGTAGTGTTTATGAAAAAAACTTTATTTTTAGCAATATCAATTTTATTTTTTAATCTTTCGGCAAATAGTGCAACTTTTCAAGGTAATGTTTCAAAAGTGGATCAGATCGGCTCGCATCAAATTGTCGATGCAGATTCTATGAACCCAATTGACGGCGCAACAATAAATATTCCACAAAAGAATTTTTCTACAAAAAGTGATGCAAACGGCAAATTTAGTTTAGATGCAAATATCAGCGGGGATACAATTATGTCCGTTTCAAAAGACGGTTACAAACCATTTTCATTGACAGTAAACGAATCCATTGCGTCTCGTCCTATGACAGTTGGTATTGAAAAAACAGCGCCAATGGATTTGACGGTAGATACAAACATGTTTCACTTAGGTGACAATAATTTTTCTGATACATCGGCAAATGCGGGCGAATTTAGGGTACAATCAATAGGACCGTATTATACGAAAAAAGTTTTAATAAAAGATGCGAACGACAGTACTTATCTTGTAGTTGGTTCAATTATTGGTATAGATACGAAAATGGCACAATCTGTAGGACAAAATAGTATCGCTTTTGCGTACGCAAGTCCGCCAGAAATTTATTTTAACGGAACAAAAATTGCTGAAATTCAACTAAATGGTGACGGTCAACGCTTTAAAATACCAAGAGGACTTATTAGAACAAATCAACAAAACGAAATTACTATCAAAACAGGTCGAAATATGATGCAAACTGCATATATTGATTATGATGACATAGAATTTATGAATTTGTCTATTGAAAGTCGTTAACAAACTTGTAAAACAGCAATAAGTTCAAGTGCGATTTCTCTCTGTAAATCAATTGGGGCTGATTTAAAATAATCAAAGGCTTCTTGAATACGTTTGTCTTTGTCGTACCAACGGCGCATAATTATCGTAATTGCAGTATCTAAAACGGCTTGTTTAATACCGTAATTCTTAGCTTTAGAAATAATATATTCCGCACATTTAACTTGTGAGTCCAAGTCTGCACTCTTCATCAAGCTAACTGCCAAACTTACTGTTGGATCTAAGTCATACCAACGCTTTTGCATATTACTTCCTTTGAACTGTCTCTTTTTCTTTATTTTATGACAAAATTGATTTAATTTCTACCATTTTATCAGATGAAATATTTTTAAAAAGAATTGTTTTTTCTTTTGATGTTTCGCCCTTTACGATTTCAATACTTGATTTTGGAACTTTAAAGTTTTTTGATAAAAATTCAATCAAAGCCTTGTTTGCTTTGTTTTCGATAGGTTGAGCTGTAACTTTTACTTTAACCATTTCATCTGTTTTAATAATTTCATTTTTGCTTGCATTTGGTGAAATTTTAAGTTTGATAATCAAATTTTCTGCCATAAAAAATTACCTCTTGTAAAAATGAAAAAATACTAGTAAAATAATTATACCATGAGCGATATTGATACATTGTCATTATTTGATGACATAAAAAAAATGATAGAGGAACGTCCAAAAGACGACCAAGATAGAATAGAGAAAGCCTTTCTTTTTGCAAGAAAATTGCACGAAGGGCAATTTAGAGTTTCTGAAGAGCCTTATATTATTCATCCTGTCGAAGTTGCAAAAATTTTGATTAGCTTAAGAGCAGATACAGATACTGTAATTGCAGCATTTTTGCATGATATTTTAGAGGATACAGATACTCAACCTGAAACTATTGAAAAAGAATTTGGTGAAGATGTTTTGACTCTTGTTCAAGGGGTTACAAAACTTGGTAAATATCATTTTCAATCAAAAGAGGAACGTCAAGCAGAAAACTTTCGACGAATGTTTATTGCAATGGCAAGTGATGTCAGAATTATTTTCTTGAAACTTGCTGATAGACTGCATAATATGCGTACGCTGAACTTTATGCGACCTGAAAAGCAAAAAAGAATTGCTCAAGAAACATTAGATGTTTTTGCACCCCTAGCAAACCGTTTAGGTATTGGTAAAATTAAAGCTGAATTAGAAGATTTATCATTAAGATATTTGCATCCAGACCAATATTTTGAAATTGTACAATTGGTTTCGCAAACAAAAGACGAAAGAGAAGCTACAGTAAAAGTTTTAATGGATAAAATTGCCAAAGATGTTAAGGCTAATGGCATTAACGCTCAAATTACAGGTAGAGCAAAGCATTATTATAGTATTTATAGCAAGATGAAACGTCTAAATATCTCTTTCCATGACTTATATGACATTACTGCTGTTCGTGTAATTGTTGATAGCGAAAAAGAATGTTATGAAGTTTTGGGTTTAATTCACTCTCAATTTAAGCCAATTCCAGGACGTTTTAAGGATTATATCGCAATGCCTAAAGGCAATTTGTATCAATCGCTACACACTTCTGTAATTGGTCCAAAAATGCGTCCGTTAGAAGTTCAAATTAGAACTCATAAGATGCATGAAATAGCAGAATATGGGGTTGCCGCACATTGGAGATATAAAGAAAAAGGTTCTCAAAAAGCGGATAACGCAGCGGATATGCAATTCTCTTGGATGAGAAAAATGGTTGAATATAACCAAGATATGACAAACGCTGAAGATTATGTAAATTCAGTAAAATTAGATATTTTTTCAGATCAAGTATTTGCATTTACGCCTAACGGTGATGTATTTGATTTGCCCAAAAAAGCGACTCCTGTTGACTTTGCATATCGTATTCACTCTGATGTTGGACATAGAACAGTTGGCGCATTGGTAAATGGTCGTATTGTTCCGCTTGATACAAAATTAAAAAATGGCGATATTGTTGAAATTTTAACTTCAAAACAGCCAGCTCCAAGACTTGATTGGTTAAACTTTGTTGTAACAAAACAAGCTGGTCAAAAAATTCGTCAATGGTTTAAGAAGAATAACCGTGAGGCACATGTTGAACTTGGAAAAACAAACCTTGAACACGAATTAACAAAAACAGTTTTTGATGAATACGTTAAAAATGGTTCATTTGAAGAAGTTGCAAAACAAATGAATTACCAATCTATGGAGGATTTATTTGCAGCGCTTGGATATGGTGAAACAACAGTAAATAAAATTGTAAATAGAATTAAAAAGCCTGAAGAAAAGAAGCGAACTTATGTAGAACCAAAGAAAAAAAATACTGCAAAGGATATAGTTGGCTTAGATGGTTTGTTATATTCGTTTGCTAGATGTTGCTCTCCAATACCTGGAGAACCGATTGTGGGTGTTGTAACTCGTTCTAAGGGTGTTTCTATTCATAGATTAGATTGCAAAACTTTAGAAGATGTTGAACCAGAAAGGTTATTAGATATTCAGTGGGCAAACAATCCTGTTAATAAAAGTTATAGCACAACTATTAGGGTTGAAACTCAAGATAAGCAAGGTTTATTGAAGGATATTATTTCTGCAGTTTCTGATAATAATACAAACATTAATTATGCAAACGTAAAATCGAAACAAAATAATATTGGTATTATTGAACTTGGTATTGAGCTTGATAATATCAACACATTGAGAAAAGTTATCACAAGTTTGCAATCGTTGCCAGATGTAATTAGCGTAAAACGTATTCAAACATCGTTCTCTCAAGCTCCTCAACAATTTGGTAAAAAGAATGCACCAAAATCTAAAAAGCCAAGAAAGAAATAATTGATGACTGAAAATGAGAACATTGAGCAAACTCAAGAGATAATCTATAGCGAAGAATGTGATAGATTAGTTGAAGATGCACTCAATTTAACAGGAGAAGAAAGCCTTAATAAATTTTTTGACATAATTAACCTTTATCCAGATTGTGATTATGCCTACATTATGGTTGGTTGTAATTATAGAGAGAATCTTGAATATAAAAAAGCTATTCCATATTTTGAAAAAGCAATTGAAGTAAACAATATTTATACAGGTTTGGCTTATGCTGAATTAGGTTTTTGTTATGAGATGTTGGGTAATTTGAAGAAAACAGAGGATTGTTATAAAAAATCTATTGAAATTAATCCTGAAAATCCAATAGCAAAATATTATTGGGCTGATTATTTGGTACATAAAGAAGGAGATTATTATCAGGCAGAACCAATTGCAAAAAGTTTAGTTAATGAGTATCCTGATACGGTTGATTACCATAGGCTTTATGCAGATGTTTTATGTGGTTTAGAAAAAATTCAAGAAGCAAACGAGGAATATAAAAAAGCTCTTGAACTTGATAACGAAGACGATACAACACTAAACAATTACGGAACTTTTTTGTTAAAAAATGGTGAACCTGAAAGTGCTAAAAAATATTTTATTAAAGCAATAGAATTAAATCCTGACTACGCTTTGTATAAAGAAAATCTGTATCAAGCAATTAAAATGTCTACAAAATATTACAAGCTAAAAATGAAATACAAAAATAAATTTTTAAAACCTATTGTAGATAAAATTGTAAAGCCACATGTGGACAAAATGGTTATACTAACATTCATTTTAGCGTTATGGTTTCCTGTTGTAAAAAATACATTAAAATATACTGCAAGATACGCTGAAAATTCTGGTAATATGTTACTTTATAAATCAGCAATAATCGCTATGTGGGTTGTTTTATTAATACTGTTTGCCTTAGCGATATGTGATTTTATAACTTTTGTTTTAATAAAATTGAAAATTATAAAATAATTATTTGTTCAAAAGAATTGATAAACCCGCCATAAAGTAGCTTTTTATTTCGTAGAAAGAACGGATTCTTGTAAGCATTTTTAATATATATAAAGGTCTTAAATAAAATGCTTTAACAGCTTTTTTGTGGAAATCTAAAACTTGTTCTTTTGTTAAAGAATAAGTGCTTACGCAAGGATTGTAATAGGCGTTTTCATAGCTTTCAATTTCTTCGTGTAATTCATTTTTTACAAAGTTGTAGTAACGAGTTCCAGGAAGTGGTGTTGCGGTATAAAAACTTACAAAATCACTATCCAACTCAACAGCAAAATTAATTGTATCGTGAATAGTTTCTTCGTCGTCCCAAGGTAAACCAAGTACAAAGTAATTATATATTCTAATTTTTGCTTTTTTAAATGCTTTAACGGTGTCTCTAACATCATTTATTGTGATGTTTTTGCCGATTTTATCGAGTATAAATTGAGAACCACTTTCAACACCAATGCTAACCAAACGGCAACCAGCTTTGTACATATATTTTGCCATTTTTTCATCAGCGGTATCTGCTCTAGTATTAGCTGACCATGTGAATTTAAGTCCGCTTTCAATAATTTTTTTGCATAAATTCATTGTCCATTCTCTGTCTTGATTAAAAATATCTGACCAGAAAATGAAGTTTTTAATATTGTATTTTTCAATACATTCTCTAATTTCAGCAATAATATTTTCTGGAGAACGAGTTCTCACTTTACTTCCGCTAGTTGGAGTTGCAAGGCAGAAGAAACAATAGTGAGGACAACCTCTAGAAACCTTTATAACCGCTTGAACCTTATTGTTATCAGGACGTCTATAAATTGTGTTATCTACTAAATGACGAGCTGGAAATGGCAATTCATCAAGGTTTTGAATAAATGGTCTAGCTCCATTAAATTTTGCGACAAAGCCGTCTCTGTACCACAAACCTAAAATATCTTTTATCTCAACATCACCACTTAAAAGTTCTTTTAAAGTTTCTTCAGCCTCACCTGAAATTATGTAATTTAGAGTTTTATTTTTTAATAAAATTTCTGAATTAAAGGTTAAAAATACAGCACCTTTTGCGATTGTAATTATTTTAGGGCAAACTTTTTTTGCAATTTTCAAACAGTCCAAATCACTTTGAAGTGTTGGAGTTGCAACATTCAACAATAGATAATCTGGCTTAAATTCTTTTAAATCATCTTCAAAACTACCACCAAGACTATAATCTCTAATCATAGCTTCAAAACCAAGTTTTTCTGCAACAGCTGCCAAATACATTAAATCAGTAGGTGGCAATGGTGGAATGACCAATAAGTCCTTTGTCGGTTGTTGACAACGGTCTTCACGGTTCATTACTGGTGATGGGGGATATATTAATAAAATCTTTTTCGCCATAATTTTATTCTATATCAAAAAATAAAATTTTAATATCATCAAAAAAGAGTAAAATTATGCTGCTTTTTCTGTCGGTGGAACATATTTTAAGCCGTTTGTGTTAATTTTTCCCTTTGAAGTTACACTCAATAATGGAGAAGTACTATTTTCGGCAAAAGTATCTCTGCATAAGCCTTTTCTCCACCAACAGCAGTCAGAACATAAATCTTTGTGAACTTCTGGTGTCATAACCCATTTCATACGTTTCATAATTTCGCTAAATTTATAAGTTTTACCTGTTTCAACGCCGATTAAAAATTTAACTTTTTCGTCTAATTGATTAACAGAATCATCTTTACAAATTGCAGTTCCAGAGCCATCGTTAGGACATTTTTTGCATAAATCATCTTTACCACTTTTAATTAAAATATCTGTATCTGGATTTTCTCTTAATTGTTTTGAAATTATATCCCAACTTGTTTTGGCAGACTGATTATAATTGTATCCTTTATACCCTGGCAGACATAAAAAGTGGTGTGGTCTTAATGCTATTGTGTCTGGTTTTGATACATAACTTATGTTGTTTGTTGGTGTTGTTGCATTTACTGCATTAATCATTTTTCTAATTTCCTTCTATTTCCCTAATTCCATAATTTTATTTTAATCCATTTCACGATTTTTTTCATCTACAACTTGTTGCAATGCGGAAGTCATAATTTTCAAAAATTCTTCAGGATTTTCATTTGACAATTTTTTTAATTCTTCTAATGATTTCGTATCTTTCACTTCAACCTTTGACAATGCTTGTTTTGTGCCTTCCATAAACGATTTTACAGCATCACGTTCACGAGTAGAATATTTCATAGCCTGATTTACGCTACCTTTTGTTGCACTCAAAATTTCTTTGATTACATCATCATTAGGGCTAATATTTTTGAATACAAACGAAATCAACATTCTTGGAATAATTTGATTTGTTGCCCAATTTCCTTTTTTCAATTTTTCAGAAGTTAAACCTAAGATTGTATCAGATGCAACTTCTTTGCCTTGTTCTAAAATCTGGTCTAAGAACTCATAACCGGTGTCAAAGGCAGGAACTACAGAGCCTAAAACTCCTGATGCAAGTTTTTCTGCACCACTAATTGATGCTGAGCGTACAAGTTTTTTAAAGTTTTTGCTATCTAATGCGTCCTCTTTATCGCTACTTAATTTATCAGAACCGTCTACCAAAATTTTGATGCCCATTGTTGTTGCAGATTTTGCTACAATTTGTGCAAACCCCATTTCAGGAGCAGTCAATAATGTCAAAGCAGACAATACGGAACGAGTCGCACCTCTTACGGCTGCTGCTCCAATTTCTTGAGAACGATTGTATTTATCAACTCTTTCTTGAATGTCATTTGTATGACCATAAGCATGTTCATAAGAGTCATCATATTCTTTTTGTAATTCTTTTAACGTTTTTCCATCACGGACATTTTCTGCAGTCGTTTTCATTGTTTCATCTAAAAATTCCGCCATGACTCCATAAGCATTATATTTTTCTTCCATAGACATTTTTTCTGTGTCCATACCAGAAGCCTTTAAAGTGTTGTCTAAAGTTTCTTTTGAACCAATAATTGATACTAACGATTTTTCCATATTTTCAAAAATTTGTTCTTTTGGAGTTGTATGATACAAATATGGAACAGAACCTGTTGTTGCGTAATAGTTTATTTTTTTCTCAACTTTATCTTGAAGTTTTCCGTTATTTTCTTTGAATACGGTTAAATCCTCAGACAACTTCTTCGATACAATATCGGACATAGCCTGAGTTGTAACTGCTAATTTAAACTGTTTAACTTTTTTATTGTATTTTGTGATGTTACTATTTTTGTATTCAACACCAAATATTTCTTGAAACTTTTCAGGGAATTTCTTATCTTTAATTGACTCTTTTAAATCATTAATTTGTTGATTGTAGGTATCAATATCTTTTTGAACCAAAACGGCTCTATTTTTTGAATTCCATAAAACACTTACACTATCTGCAACTTTACCCGCCCAACCTTCAGATGCCAAATGTCCATCTAAAGATAATTGAGCATTTTGTCCAATAGTTTTAAGTGTTTCTGTCGTTTTTTCATACTGTTTTGATTTATTTGAACTACCTGTAAAATTAACAGGGCAAGTATGTTCAAAAGTATCTGGCTTTTGAACATAAAGGTTTTGACGAAATCCATTTTGAGATTTCGCATTTATTACGTTTTTAGTTGATTTAACTGCATTTAAAGCACTTAAATTAATCACTATTCAACCCTATTTTTTACTAATTCAAATATATAAAGTACCCTAAATATAATAATTGCCATGTTTTTGACGATTTGTTACATCTTGTAAAGAAAGAGGCTTTACGAAATAGTAAAACCTCTTTAATCTTATTTATCAATTTTATCTTTGTCTTTTTGAATATCAACAACAATTTGTTCAATATTATCAGTTTTTTGTTCAATAACCTGTCCAACTTTTCTGTTGTCTGTTGGTGTTGTGTCATCAGCTTGCTCTTGAGCAACCTCCATTACAATTTTTTCAAATTCTTCTGGATTTTGTTCCATAAATTGAACAACTTTTTGAGCTTCTGTTGCCCCTTGAGCTTTTGCTTGTTCTTTCAATTCAATTTTAATTGATTTTATAGTTGCACTCATTGTAGCGCTTTTGCCAACGCCAATAGTTTTTACTATGGCGTCACTATTTGAAACCATTTTTATATTGCCTAATGTTGATGCGATTAAAGCTCTTACAGCAAATGTTTTTAAAGAGAAGTTGTTTAATCCACCTGTTACAGCATCTTTAACTGTACCTTCTGTTGCAGCCCCAATGCCGTTTGCTGCTGCTTTAACTGCAACTGTGCCAACTTTTGTAGTAGGTTTAACTACGCTTGTGATACCTTTTGCAACATTGCCACCAGCATAGCTGAATGCAGCATCAATCATGCCTGATTTTAAAATTCCTGGCATTGATTTTTTTACGTCACCTTTAATGCCATTAGTTGCTTTATCAGTTACATCAATTGCCACAGAAGCAGCCCCAGAAATGCCTGCAACAACCAAAGGTGTAGCTGAACCGCCAGAAGCTACGATAGCTACTGTAGAACCAACTACAACAACGGCTTGAGCCCCTGATTTAACAGCTGCAGTACCAATTTCTTGTGAGGTATTGTATTTAGCAACACGTTTTTGAATATTATTTTTAGTACCAAATGCTCTAGTATAAGATGCATCATATTGTCTTTCATAATATTCAAAAGATTTACCATTTAATGCTTTTTTTTCAGCATTTTTTGAAGAATTTACTAATTGTTGTGCTATTTTTCCGTAGAAAGTGTATTTTTTTGCATCATCTAATTTTGACAAGTCGATATTTGATTGCTTTGCAATTTGTGCGACACCTTTTTCGCCAACTAGTTCTTCAACTTTATTCTTCATAGTTTTTAAAAGAACTTCTTTAGGAACTTTTCTTTCCATAGTTCCTGTTGAACCGTGCAAAACTTCTACATGGTCTTTGTATATACCATAATTTTCATTAAATTGTTTTAAAGGTAAATTAAATGCGCTTTGGACTGCTTTTGAAGTTGTTACGGCAGTCGCTACATTTTTAACTTTCTTTTCTGTGTTATAAAAGGCTTTAATGTTTTGTTCGTTATAGTTTATTCCATAAATTTGTTTAAATTTTGCTGGGAAATCTTGTCGAGAAATTGACGCTTTTAAATCAGCAGTTTGAGCGTGATACTGTCTTAAATCTGCTCTAACCATATCGGCAGTATTTCCTGTGATATTCCATAAATTATTGTTCCAAAGTTTGCTAATACCATCTGCAACATCACCAGCCCAACCATCTTTTTGCATTTGACCGTTGAAGCTTGTAACAGCAGTATTATAGCTCTTTTGCATTCTTGATACTATACCTTGTCGAAGTTGTTTGCTTTGTGCGCTGATAGGTTTTAAATTTAGTTTTCTTGGTTGTTCTTTACCTGCTTTCTTTAGTTCTTGTTTTACTTGAACTTCTTTTCTTGCGATTTCAACATGTGGATACATAACACGAGTATTATCTGATTGGCAAGTATATCTATCGTTCATAAAAATAGAATTCATAGTTCTTTGACTAAATTTAGGCAAAGATGAGGTATTAGAATTTGCTTTCGGTTTAGTAGATGTTGTTCCTAGAGCTTTGTTCATGATAGAAATTTGTTGCTGTTTTGGCAACTTTTGAAATTTGGCACGTTCCTTTGGTGGAAGTGTTGCGATATAAGCCTGTATTTTAGCTTTATCTACCATATCAATACCCTTTTTTCTTTCTCATTACATTATTATATTCGGCAATATCTTGTATGACTTTAGTACTTTAGTAATTTAATGTAACAAAAGTTTACATGTTAAATTCAATGTTTATCATGGTTTTAGAAAATTTGGTTTAAATTTTTAGTTTTTTATTACAGATGTAAAAGGCGGTTTGTTAATTTAACAAACCGCCTTCCAAATATTCTTTGTTGAGGCTAAACTTTTGCAGGTTCAGTTTCAAAAATATCAATAAAGTTAAAGATATCTGTTGAGAAAATACCTTTATCTGTAATTTTCAATTGAGGAATTACAGGTAATGACAAGAAGCCCATTGTCATAAAAGGATCATCTACAACGCAACCGATTTCTTTTGCAGCTTTGTTTAACGCTTCGGATTTTTCTGTAACGAATTCAATATCTTCGTAAGACATTAAACCAGCAACAGGTAAAGGTAATTTAGCAAGGATTTCGCCGTCTCTAACTACGACTTTACCTCCTTGAGATTTAACAAGTTCTTTTTGTGCTAAAAGCATATCTTCATCATTTGTACCAATAATAATCATATTGTGTGAATCGTGGGCAACTGTTGAAGCAATAGCACCTTCTTTAATACCAAAGCCTTTAACAAAGCCTTTGCCGATGTTTCCACTAGCTCTATGACGTTCTACAACACAGATTTTTAATACATCATCATCTAAATTTGCTTTTGCTAAACCGTTTTCAACTTTTACATCAACAACAGTTTGTTTTGTAATCAATTGATGAGGGATAATTTCAATAGCATTAACTTTATTACCTTTTGCAGGAATGTGGAAACTATCTTCTTCTAACCAACCAACATTTACAGAACCTCTAGTAGAAGGAACATTAACATTGTCTAAAGATGCAACCAAATTGCCGTTTTCAGCAACGACTTGACCGTTTTGGAATACTATCATTGGTCTTGTAAAGTCGTCCATTGTAGCAAATACGTTGAAATCTGCTTTATAACCAGGAGCAATAGCGCCTAAGTCTTGAATTTTAAAGTATTCCGCAGTGTTTAAACTTGCCATTTGAATAGCTTTAATAGGGTTTACGCCGTTTTCAACAGAGCGTTGAACCATACCGCCGATGTGTACTCTTAAATCTTCTGGGTGTCTGTCATCAGTTACAAACAAGATTTTGCGATTATTGTTATGTTTTAAAATTGGCATTAATGCATCTAAATCTTTTGCTGCAGTACCTTCACGAACCATGATGTACATACCTTGTCTTAATTTTTCTAACGCTTGTTCAGGGTCTGTACATTCGTGGTCAGAAGTTACGCCACTTGCAATGTATGCACAAAGATCTTTGCCTGAAACTTGCGGAGCGTGACCGTCTACACGTTTTTTGTATTGTAAAGCTAAGTCAATCTTAGCCATGACTTCTTTATCTCTCATTAAAACTCCTGGGAAGTTCATCATTTCAGCTAGACCAAGAACCCAATCTTTGTCCATCAATAAAGATAAATCATAAGCGTTTAATTCAAAACCAGAGGTTTCAAATGAAGTTGCAGGAACACAAGAAGGAAGCATTGTATAAACTCTTAGTGGTAAATTTTTAGAGGCTTCTCTCATAAAGCTGATACCGTGTAAGCCTAAAACATTTGAAATTTCATGAGGATCAGTTACAACAGTTGTTGTACCTGCTGAAACTACTGCTTGAGCAAACCTATGAGGTAACATCATTGAACTTTCAATGTGTACGTGACCGTCGATAAAACCTGGAGTTAAGAATGCACCTTTTAAGTCGATTTCTTTTTCGCCTTTATAACCTTTTGCAACACCTGCAACTCTACCATTGGTAATAGCTACGTCACTTTCGTAAATTTCTTCAGTTAAAACATTTACGATTTGCGCATTTTTAATTACTAAATCTGCTTTTTTTTCACCTAAAGCAACTGCAATAAATTCTTCTTGGTGCATTTTATTCCTTTCCTAAATCTTATAAAATCCTAAATACTTGTTCCTTATATTTTATCACAAAATTCTAGTAATTCCTCTAATTTACCTGTATGAATTACGTCTTGAATTTTCTTTTTAATCTCTAAAATTTCTTCTTTGCTCATAGTTTCTAATTTACCTACAAGAACAATTTTATCAACAGTGTCTGTGTTTACAAAACTTTCGTTCTTTTTGATGAATTCTTTGTATAATTCTAGAATTTCTAGCTTTTTAGGGTCAAAAGTGTAAGGTTTTCCGATATAGTATTTTGAATCCTTGTCTAATTTTTTTACAAAATCAAAAATGAAATTAATCTCGCTCAAAGCTGGTTCTTCTTCGTATTCTTTACCTAAAAATGGGTTGCCAATAATTTTTTCAGAGCCTAAAGTTTTTAAATATGCACCCCAAAGCATGCAACCAACGTAGAAACCAATGTGTCTTTCGGTTAATTGAGCCAATTTTGGTAAAGCAATTCTAAACTCTGATTTTTTTATGTTGAAGTTTTTAATCATGTTTAGTTCGTCGTAAAAATATTTTGTATCAAGCGACAAAGGGATTAAACTCTTTGTAAACCCTGGATCAAAAAGCGCTTCGTTTGTCATAACTTTCTCCTTTTTGAATAATTTTAGCACACTTGAAAAAATAAAAAAATAGTTTATAATGTAAATATAGGGTGAAGCCCTAATAGAAATGTCACTTCTTTAGGACTTCTCTTAGTACCCTATAACCAGATAAGAATAATTTTAAGGACTGTTATAATGGCTGTTATAACGGTCTTTATTATTTCTTTGGCCATTTTGTCTCACCCCCTTTCTAACCAAAATCTTAGTATTTGTGTGTTAGCGGAAGTGATGGTACTTACCCTATGCTTTAAGTATAAACAAAAAGGATTTTATATAAAAATTTTTAATATAACTTTACTTAAGTATATAAAAAGGCGCAGAATGTAAGAATTACATTCTGCGCCTTCATAAAGAATTATTTATTATTTAGATTTTCTTTTGAACTTAATTTCATCGTTTTCGGCATCAATTACCAAAGTATCACCTTTAATGAATTTTTGTGCCAAGATTAATTTAGCCAATGGGTTTTCAACCATTTGTCGAATTGTACGTTTCAATGGTCTTGCGCCGTAAATTGGGTTATAACCTTGAGTTGCAAGCAATTCTTTTGCATCTGGTGTAACTTCTAGGTTAATTTCTTGTTCGCCTAAACGTTTTCCTAAAGATTCCATTTGAATATCTACGATTTGTTTTAAATTGTCTAAAGTCAAGCCTTTGAAGAATATTGTTTCATCAACACGGTTTAAGAATTCAGGTTTAAAGCGTTCTTTCAAAATATTCATAACTTTTTCTTTAGTTTCTGAGAAATCGCCATTTATAGAGTCTTCCAAGATAACTTCACTACCGATGTTACTTGTCATGATGATAAGTGTATTTTTGAAATCAACGGTTCTACCTTTAGAATCAGTTAAACGACCGTCATCAAAGATTTGTAACATCAAGTTAAATACATCTGGGTGAGCTTTTTCGATTTCATCGAAAAGTACAACTGAATATGGTTTTCTACGAACAGCTTCAGTTAATTGACCACCTTCATCGTAGCCAACGTATCCTGGAGGAGCACCAACTAATCTTGCAACATTATGTTTTTCCATGTATTCTGACATATCAATTCTTACGATTGCGTCTTCATCATTAAACATAAAGTCAGCTAATGATTTTGCTAATTCAGTTTTACCAACACCTGTTGGACCTAAGAAAATGAATGTACCGATTGGACGTTTTGGATCTTTCAAACCTGAACGAGCACGACGGATTGCATCAGAAACTGTATTAACAGCTTCGTCTTGACCAATTAATCGTTTATGAAGCACATCTTCCATAGAGATTAATTTCTTCATTTCGCTTTCAACCAATTTAGAAACAGGAACGCCTGTCCATTTGCTTACAACTTCTGCAATGTCATCGCCGTCAATTTCTTCTTTAAGTAATTGGTTATCTTTTCTATCAGTTCCTTGAATGTCTTCAAGTTTCTTTTGCAATTCCATTAATTTGCCATATTTCAATTCGGCAGCCTTTTGCAAATCTGTATTACGTTCAGCCTTTTCAATTTCAAGTTTAACTTGTTCAATTTCTTCTTTAATTGATGCTTCACCTTGAATGGTAGCTTTTTCTTTGTTCCATTGTTCTTTTAAAACGCCAATTTTAGCTTCTAAATCGCTGATTTCTTGCGAAATTTCTAAGATTTTTCTTTCACAATCAGGGTTAGTCTCTTCTTTTTTCAAGGCTTCACGTTCAATTTCTAATTGAACTTTTTGTCTTGACATAATATCAATTTCTTCAGGCATTGAGTCAATTTCAATACGAAGTGAAGAGGCTGCTTCATCAATTAAGTCAATAGCTTTATCAGGCAAAAAACGGTCTGTAATGTATCTATCAGAAAGTTTTGCAGCTTGAATTAAGGCACTATCAAGAATTCTTACCCCGTGGTGAACTTCATATTTTTCTTTCAAACCACGTAAAATGCTGATTGTGTCTTCAACCGAAGGTTCGTTGACCATTACAGGTTGAAAACGTCTTTCTAATGCAGGGTCTTTTTCAATGTATTTTCTATATTCATTGATTGTTGTTGCCCCAATTGTTCTCAAAACGCCTCTTGCAAGCATAGGTTTTAACAAGTTGCCTGCATCCATTGAGCCTTCTGTAGCGCCTGCGCCAACTACTGTATGAAGTTCATCAATGAACATTACAATATGCCCATCTGATTCTTCAACTTCTTTTAAAACTGCTTTCAAACGTTCTTCAAATTCACCACGGAATTTAGCACCGGCAACTAAAGCACCTAAATCTAATGAAATCAATTTATCATTCTTTAGACTTTCAGGAACATCGCCTCTTACCATACGTTGAGCTAAGCCTTCAATGATAGCAGTTTTACCAACACCAGGTTCACCAATTAGAACGGGGTTGTTTTTTGTACGTCTGTTTAAAACTTGTATTATACGTCGAATTTCTTCATCACGACCGATTACAGGGTCTAATTTGCCTTTTCTAGCAAGTTCTGTAAGGTCGGTAGAATATTTTTCTAACGCTTTCATATTTTCTTCTGCGTTTTTATTATCCACTTTTTTATTACCTCTTATCTTTTTCATTGCATTTAACACAGTGTTTGATGTAACTCTATTGTCTGCAAGCATTTTTTTGATATTGCTATTTTCAAGTCGAGTCATTGCAAGAAGAATATCTTCAATTGAGATGAAATCATCTTTCAATTCTTTAGATGCTTCTTCTGCCAAATCAAGTAATGCAACTGTGTTGTTTGACATAAACAATTGTTGTGTGTTTTGAACCCCACTTACTGTCGGAAAATCAGTGATGGCTTTCGTAACGGAATTAATGAAATTTTGATTTAAAAGTTTTAATTCATTAAGGTAATCCCTTGAAATACCGTTGTCTTGAATCATTGCCATCATAATGTGTTCTGGTTCAATTTGAGTGTTGTGCTTTGCGTTCATCAGTGCGCTTGCTGATGAAATAATTTCTTGTGAGTAGTTTGTTAAGTTATCAAAATTTATCATATTATTATTTTAACTCTCTTTTTAATAATATCTAAAAACTTCATTTTTAATTAATATTTTAATTGATAAATATTTTTTTTAATCATATAATTTGTGTATTATGGAAAAGATTAGAAAATATTATGTGCCAATATTATTAGGTTTGATAACATTATTTGGATTAGAGTTGAGAGTTGCAATTTCAAATTGTCCGATGTGGTATGACGAAGGACATTCAATTTTGGTGGCTGTTCAACAGTTCCCTTTTGGCATTGACAACTTTCTATTTACAAAAGATTTTCAACATACACCATTTTATTTTTACTTTTTACATTTTTGGTTAAAAATATTTGGTACATCTGAAATTTTGCTTAGATTTTCGAGCGTAATTTTTGGTGTTGCAACTATTCCACTAACCTATATTGTGGCTAAAAAATTGTACAAGAATGATAAAATAGTTGGCATAATTTCAGCAATTTTGGTTGCAGTTAGCCCATTGATGATTTATTATTCAATTGAAGTCAGAATGTATATGATGGTTACATTCTTGGCGGTTTTATCAATGAATTATTTGTTGGATTTTGATGCAAAAGGTGACAAAAAATCCTTGATAAAACTTTTGGTAACAAATACTTTGATACCATATTTGTTAATTGGTGGTATTGTTTTTAATATTGGACAAGCAATAGCATATACTTTATATTTATTTTTGGCACAAAAGGAAGAAACTGAAAAAATTAGAAAATATCTAACTTATAGAGTTTATCAACTTATTTTGTTAGTGCCTTATTTTATAATAGCAATTTATTATGCTTATCAAAGAAGTAAGTTTATAATGTTTCATATTCCAAGTTTTCAATTTATCAACTTTGTTGGTAATGTTCAAAACTTCTTTGGAGCAAAAGTTGGAATGTTATTTTGGACACAATATTTGCCGATAATGATTGATTTCTTATTCTTTGTATCGGTAGTTATTCCAATTGTTTACTTTATTTGTGCATTAATTAGAGCATTTAAGGAAAAAGATGCAAAATTATATATGGCATTTTTGATGATTACAATAGCGTATGTGATTATTTTGATATCTTGTATGCTTAAAGTTATTGTGCTTGTACCAAGATATATAATTTTCATTGTTCCAATTTTGATGATTTTAGCTGCGGTTGGTTTTTCAAAATTGAAAAAATGGCATATTGCAATATTTTTAATCGCATTTACAGGATTTAGTTGTTATTACATTTTTAAAGATCCAGCTTATGTGATTACTAAAACAAATGCGATTTTAGATGCTAATAATTATTTTGAATCAAAAGGTTTAGATAATAGAGATATTGTTTATAGACCTTTTGCATCGAGTGTTTCGTTTATATATCAAACTCCAACCTCTCCAAGATGTCCTGCATTTGAATCTATGCATGAATTTAGAAAACCTTATAACAAACTTGTTTATGATGATTATCAAATTCAAGCAATGGAGCAAGGTCATGTTGATGAAGTGTGGTTAAATATTATTCAAAGTAATAATCACGTTTCACAAAGATATTATGATTTCATTAAAAAAACATATCTTGACCAAGTTGAGGCAGGACGTTATATTGTAATGATTATTTATGGTCCAGATAATCAAGCTCTAGCTCCTAAAGAACAATATAGACAACAATTTGCAACTGTTGAAGCTGTTCATAATGATAGAATTCTAGGTAGTTTATTTAGAATTTTTGATGACACTAAAGATATTTTCTTAGAACAATGTGATTTGGTTGAAAGAGTTTCATTTAATGATAATACGTATTTCTTATTTAGAAAACGCCCGTATAAAAAATAATCAGAAGGGCGGAGCTTTTAGCTCCGCCCTTTTTTATAACATCTCTCTTAGTTTTTTAATTTCTTCGTTGTAATAATCTAACCAACTTTGAGTTTCAGTTTTCATAGAGGGTTCACAGACTGCACGAATACGCTTTTTATCAAGTTCATCAAGTTGTTTTTGAATTTCCAACTTTTTATTTTCGTTTTCTTCTGCTTGGATTTCTTCCTCTGTCTTTCCCCACGCTTCAAGTGTTGTATCTGTTTCGACAATGTTATAGCCTAGGTTATGATTTTGTTTAACGATAAAATTCATCTTTTCATTTTCGGTATAAGGTTTATTTAAACTTGTTTTTATTTCCATGTTATCTCCTTTCTATCCTTCTAAATAGCCGCAAGCTCGCCATTGAATATGTACTGCAATGGTGTCGCCGTACCAACCTTGTACAACACGAATTTGAGTGTTGTTAACTGGATAAGCCCCCATTGTATTACCCCATGAACCTGTTGTGCCAGAACGAAATGAAGCAATTACCGAGTAATGAGTATCTTTGTAGGGTTTTAATAATGTTATCGTACGAGCGCTGTTTACTCCCATTGATTGTACAATTCCGCCCTGTTCGACAAAGCCGTCAGACCAAATTCTATACCAGCTGTGTTCGTTTTGGTAAGTTTCAATGATATGTGCATTGTGGCTTTGGTTTACAATAGTTACAGTTTTAGAGTCGTATGGAATTGTTGTAACTGAGGTTATTTCAGAGTTTTCAATTACAACCTTGCCAATAAATAAACCTTCAAAATTAACTTTGTTTGAACCATTAAATTGTAGGATTCTATCCGGCATGATAGAGGTATCTACCCAAATATCGTTAAGTAATAAAGTCGGCTCTTGTGGTTGAATATAAATATTATTCGATAAAACTGAAATTTCACCATTTTTGTTAACAAAAATGTTATATGTTCCGTTAACGAAACCACTTAAAGAAAAGTTTTCTATTTCTTTAATTTCAATATTTTCACCTTGAATATTTCCCTTTAAAGTTGGATAGTTGTTGCCTACTAAAAAAGTTAATTCTAAATCAGAAAATGTAATTAACTCTGCATTTCCTTCATTATCAGTATTTCCGCTACTTGCAAAAAGTGATAATTTGTCTGCACAGGCTTTTGCGAGAGTTGTATTGTTTGTTTCGGCGACAAAGGTTTGCATTTGATTCTTGGAAACAGCTTGTCCGTCTTCGGTTGCGTTTGCAACATAAAAGGTTTGATTTTCACTACCTTCTTTTAAGGCTTTTTTTTCAAGTTCTTCTTGAATAGATGCAAAATTTTCATTAACTTCTTGTGCTTTTGCTTTTGTACCTGCAATAAAAATATTTGGCACAATAAATTTGCCCATAAATACCTTTCCAATTTATTGAGCAACATATAACAAGGGCGTTCAATCAATTAGAACATTATTTTTTAAAATTGTCAAATTTTGTTTAGTTTTTATGTTGTAATTAAATTGCTTAATAAAATTTGATTAATAATCATATTTAAAATAAAATAGATTTATGAGAAAAATAATCCAACTTTTTAAAAAGTTAAAACAGTTAGATAAATACCTTTTAAAACAAGTTATAGAGATGTTTTTGATGGGGGTATTTGTTTTTACTGCGATTATTTTTGCATCAGATACATTTATTACACTAATTAAACAAATTTCTATGTATGGTATTCCGTTCAAAGTAGCGTTAATTATGATTATTTTGAACTTGCCGTCGGTGTTTGTAATGACAATTCCAATGGGGGTATTACTTTCAACAGTAATGACACTTAATAGATTAAGTTTGGCATCAGAAATTACAGTAATGCGTTCTTGCGGTATTGGGCTTGAACGTATTGCAAAACCAATCTTTATTTTTGCGATAGTAATGGCTTGTTTCAGCTTTTTCATTAACGAAACAATTGTTCCTGCTGCGACAAAACAGTCTAAAAACTTGGCTCTTTGGGCATTTGGTCAAAAAAATATTCCAAATGGTAAACAAAACTTTGTTTTTAAAGAGGTTGGTGACAAGGGATTGAGACGTTTGTTCTATGTTGGACATTGTGAAAATAATACGCTTTATAATATTACAGTGCTTGATATTTCAAAAGAGGATACAATTCAAGTTCTTCAAGCAAAACAAGGGGCAACTTCTCCTAAGGGTTGGGAATTTGATAAAGGTGCAATTTATACCGTATCAGATAATGGGAATGTGTTAAATACAACGATTTTTGAACATTCTTTAGCCCAATTTGGTATGGATTTATCAAAGGAATTAGAAAAAAATGTTGCACAAGAGCAAAATTTCTTCCAATTGGTTAAATATTTAGCAACTCACAGAGATATTTCAAAAGAAGTAAAAGCATCGTTAGCAATTCAACTACACGATAAAATTGCGTTACCTGTAACAACAGTTGTATTTGTACTAATAGGTGTGCCACTTGCTATTACACCACCACGTGTAAGATATAATAGAGGCTTCTTGTTTAGTATTTTAATTATTTTCTTCTATTACTTACTAAGAGCCTTGTCTGTTTCCTTTGGTGAGGCGGGTGCATTACCACCATTTTTTGCCGCTTGGATTCCAAATATTTTAATTGCAATTGTCGGTAGTTATTTATACTACAAAAAAGTTTACACAATCACATAATTAGGCAATTTTTCATGTTTATCTCCGTTAAATAGCATGTGTAGATAAAGGAGTTTTCATGGAAATTGGCGGAATAAAGATTGGAATACCAACTTTCAGAGCAAAAATAGATAATAAAAATAAACCTCTAGCTAACTTGAATGAACCTGTTCAAGATACTTTTGAGTCGTCTACGGATAAAAAATATAATGCATTAATTTATGGTGATATTTATGAAATGGGTAGTGATATTGGAGATAAAAAGTTCTCTAAAAAGGTAAAAATGGCTATCTCAAAACTTCCAAGCAATGCATACCCAACAAAATTTGAACAAAATAAATTTGAGCCACTTAAAGAATTTTCTTTAATCTGTGCAAAAAGAGGTATGGAAAACCCTGAAATGGTTGTAAATCTTGTAAAACCTGTTGGTGATATTTATTCTTTTGATGCCAAAACTACGGATATGATTTCTAAAACTCATCGTGAAGTTAAAGAAACAAAAGATAACAAAACTGCTATTGTAATTACACAAACAGAAGATTTTAGAACAAATACAGTTATAACTAAAAAAGAATCCTTTGATTATAAAAAAAGTGAATTTATTTTAGAAGAACAAACCGTTGTAAAAAATGATAAAAACGGCAAAATGCTTAGAAAAGAAACTATGACACCTTCTCAAGTTAAAGGTATGTATGATATTACGTACACTTATGCAAATGGCACAACTAAAGAAGTTGCAAAATCAACAGTTGACGAAAAAACAGGCATTAAAACAATTAAAAAAGATATGAAGTCTGATGATGGTACAAGAACTCAATTCTTGTATGAAGATGATCCACAAGGTAACAGAATTATTGACTATAAAGTTACTGATAAAGACGGTAAGGTTTTGATGAAAAACTCTCAATCGTTTGAAGTTTTAGATGATAATCATTTTATATCATCTAAGGATCATAGAAAATATGAAATTAAAACAGAAGGTAAAACTTTATCTGTAAAAGATTTATATACTCAAAAAGAAGCATCAATTGATTTTAATAAAAAATGTTTATGGAGAAGAAATACTGTAGTGAATGCATTAAAAAAAGTTCCAGGAGATGAACTTTTTGAAACTGTTTATAGTATAAGCCATTTTCAAGGTATTAAAGACTCAATGAATTCATGTTTTACTCCAATGTCAAAAGGGGTCAAAGTTGGTGATGACATGTTTGTGTTTTTACATGAATTAGGTCATGCCAAAGACCACCAAACACAAAAAGGGTTTTTTGAGCTTCTTAAAGATAAAAGATACTCTGATAATAAAGATATTCAAAAGGCATATTTAAAAGAACGTGAAGCCTTCAATAAATATCACTCTAATGAAGAACGTGAGCATGTTTCATATTTTACTAAAGCAAAAGGTCATTACAACGGTGCTTTAGGTGGTTTGATGGAAATTGTTGCAGAGACAAACGCTTTGACAAAAACTTATACAGATGAAAAAATTCAAAGTTTAAGTCCAAGAACTCATTATCTACAACAGTATTTTCCAAAAACAATTTCAGCAATTTGCAACGAAATGAATTTAAGAGATGAAATTGATGCAATTGAATACTATGGAACATAAAATAATTTAGGAAATAAGGAAAAATGAAAACCCAAAAAATAACTTTTGGATTACCAAAAATTAATTTTACCGGAACAAAATTAGCAAATAAACCTTTTGCTAATTTGAATACTCCAATTCGAGATATTTTTGTATCTTCTAAAAAAATTCAAAACCCTACTAAATCTAAAGAAGATGAGTATGTACAAATTGTTTCTGCGATGAAAAATTCTGAAGGTAAACCAAGATTTTCAGAAAAAGAGGTTAATGATTTTAAAATTTCTTGTGCTACAAATGTTTTAGATTTTGAAACTGTTAATACTTTTAAAGACAATACAAGTTTTACAATGTCTGATATGAAAAAAGTTTACCGTATGGGTAAAGAATTAAAAGACGATAAATTCAATGAAAAAGTTTTAAACGCAATATCTAAATTACCACAAGGCGTAGAAGCAAAAGAATTTAAACAAAATGAATACGAACCAGAAAAAGAATTTACACTAGATTGTAGTTCCAAAGGAAAATTTAAGTTTGATGCTAAAACTACTGAAATAATCGCAAAAACTTCGTATGATTTTGAAAGTTCACAAGCCAACACAAAAAAAGAGGTTGATTATAGAAACAACACCGTTACAACCATAAAACAACGTTACGACTTTGACAGAATGAAGTATGATATTCTTGAACAAACTATTGTTAAAAACGATAAAAACGGCAATATGCTACGTGAAGAAAAAATGACACCTTCTGAAATTGAAGGTGTGCACGATATAAAATATACTTACGCAAATGGTAAAACAAAAGATGTTGTAAAAGCAACAGTTGACAAAAAAACAGGTATTCAAACAATTAAAAAAGATATGAAGTCTGCAAATGGTACAAGAACTCAATTCTTATATGAAGATGACCCCCAAGGCAATCGTATTGTAGATTATAAAATTACAAATAAAGACGGTAAAATTTTAATGGGTCTGTCTCAATCGTTTGAAGTTGTTGATGACAACCACTTTATTTCTTCAAATAATGGTTATAAATATGACATTACAACAAACGACAAAAAACTTACAGTGAAAGATTTACACCACGACAGAGAAGTTTCTCTTGATTTTAAAAAGAAATTTGAAGGTGATAAAAAGAGCTTAATTAGCTTGATGAAAAAAGTACCTGGAAATGAATTGTTTGAAACTGTCTATAATTTAGGCAAAATGAAAAGTACTGATAGCATATTTCAAGCTGGATTTTCACCTGTTTCAAAAGAGGTTTTAATAATGGATGATTTGTTCGTATTCTTGCACGAATTAGGTCATGCAAAAGACGCTCAAACCCAAAAAACTTATAGAGAAAAATTGCTTGGTGAAAATAAAATGTTTACCGGAAACAAAGATATTCGAGAAACATACCTGAGAGAACGTGAAACATTTAATAAATATCACGCAGATGAAGAACGTAATCACGTTTCATACTTTACACAAGCGAAAGGTCATTATGGCGGTAAATGGGGCGGATTAGCAGAAGTAGTTGCAGAAACAAACGCCATTACAAATACAGTTGCCGATGGAAAAATTTCTCTAGGGGTTCGTGCGCAATACTTGCAACAACACTTCCCTGAAACAATTGCAAAAATCCACGATGCAATGAATTGGAAAGATGATTTAGATGCAATTGAATACTATGGAACATAGTGTCTAATATAAAGTATTTTTTAAGCGCCACGAAAAACTTCGTTTTTCGTGGCGCTTTTAAATTCTTCAATTTACCCAGCTGTCGAATGTATAAAATAATTTATTTTTTATACTTTTGATATGAAAGTTATAGTTATAGGCGCTGTTGCGGCTGGTTCAAAGGCTGCGGCTAAATTAAAACGTTTAAAACCAGATTGGGAAGTGGTTATATATACGGCTGATACAAATGTTGCATATTCAGAATGTGGGTTGCCATATTATATTGGTGGTGCTTTTGCAGATATAAATAACCTTGTTGTACGAACTCCCAAAGCCTTTGAAAATAGTGGAATACACGTTTATTTGAAACATAATGTAGAAAAAATTGATTCAAATATAAAACAAATTCTTGTTAAAAATCTTGAAACGGGTGAAGAATTTATTGATACTTATGATAAATTAATTATTTCAACAGGCGCAAGAGCCTTTGTGCCAGAAGTTTATAAGACTAATTTAAAAAATGTTTTTACACTTCGAACTTTAGAGGACGGTTTTGCAATTAAGCAAGCTATCTTACAAAGTAAAAAAGCTGTAATTCTAGGTGGAGGGTATATTGGTATTGAAATGCTAGAAGCCTTTGTAAGACAAAATTTGCAGACAACGTTAATTCATAGTCGTGAAAATATTATGTCAATTTTTGATTCTGACATGTCAAAAGCTATTCAAAAGCATGTTATACAAAGAGATTTGGAAAGTATTAGAATTATTGATAATGACAGTATTGCTGAATTACAGGGCAATGATGTAGTGAAAAGTGTTCTTACAAAAAACGGAGTAAAAATTGAGACTGATATGGTTCTTTTGTCAATAGGAGTAACACCAAATGTAGAATTGGCAAAGTCTGCAGGAATTATACTAGGCGAAACTGGCGCTATAAAAGTAAATTCTAAAATGGAAACAAATCTTCAAGATATTTATGCGTGCGGTGATTGTGTTGAAAAGTATAATATAGTTGCAGATGTGCCATGCTGGATTCCATTAGGTTCAACCGCAAACAAAGAAGGACGTTGCTGTGCAATAAATGTTGCGGGCTTAAACGAAGAATTTACGGGAGTTTTAGGCTCTGCTGTTTCTAAATATTTTAATTTTACAATGTCGATGACAGGATTAACAGAAACTGATGCTAAAAAATATGGTTTTGATCCTGTTTCAGTGATAATTAAAAAAAATGATAAAGCTGGCTATATGCCAAATGCAAAGCGAATTACACTCAAACTTGTTGCTGATAGAACAACAAACCGAATTTTAGGTGCGCAAGGAATTGGCACGGGTGATGTGGATAAGCGTATAAATACTCTTACATCAGCACTTTTGTCTAAAATGACATTACAAGAATTTGTTGGTGACGATATAACTTATGCTCCACCATTCTCTACAAGTATAGATTTGATGCTAAACGCAGCTCAAAAATTAATTCACAAACTAAGCATGCATTAATTTTGTGCTAGAGCTAGGTTTTCCCATTTTTAACAAGATTTTTACTACTTTTGGCATTTGGCAAACAAAAGAATATTTGCCTTTAGAAATAGAGCATCTTGAGCAATCGCAACCTAATTGGTAGCACTCTAACGCTTGTTCTGTCCAATTTTGAGTAATAGAATCAGAGATTTCACCGTTATTTTGCGGTTCAAATTCTTCATCAACGTATTCATTTACAAATTTAATACTTAAAGACATTTTCCTATCCCCCAATAATCCCCTACTCAGATTATTCTTTTACACACTCATTGTAAAATATAACTTTTAAAATTTAATCCTCTAAATAGATGAATTACCTATTGACAATCATATACCGTTCGGTATATAATCCATGCTATGGAAACGACGGATAATAAAAATAAAATATTATCAATAGCGCTAGATTTGTTTTCTAGCAAGGGTTATGACGCCGTAGGTGTTCAAGCTCTTTGCGAAAAATCAGGCATAACAAAACCAACTTTATACTACCATTTTGGAAACAAGGAAGGTGTTTTAAAAGAGGTTTTGAAGGCTAATTATGAAAAATTAAACGATTTGCTTGACAAAAATGCACATTATACCCCAAATGCTAAAGTGTACGAAAAGGACGTTATACTTACCTTAACGACTGTTGCACAAGCATATTTGAAGTTTGCAAAAGCAAACCCAAAATTCTACAAAATAGTGCTAAACGCAACATTTGCCCCAGATTGCGGAAGCCTAAGCAGAATTGCTAAGGATTTAAATAATGTTCAATTTCAGATTATTGAAAAAATGTTTAAATCTATGGCAAGAATTCACGGAAACATGAAAGGCTCTGAAACCCGCTTGGCATGGACTTTTATTGGATTGATTAATACGTGTATTGCGCTAAAGAAGCAAGACAGCATTAATGAATTTGTAAAACAGTTTATGCACGGCATTTTTAGCTAACAAAAATTTTTAAAACAAATATACCGAACGGTATAGAAAGGAGAAAACTTGTGGGCTGAAGAAAGCAATTTTTATTACATTTACCCCTTAGGATTAGGTGGAGCAGAGGACAAAACCTGCATTGTCACTGTCATACCACCCAACAGCGAGCGTATATTCCTTAATAATCAATGCGTTTCAGCTTTGTGTACGTAGTAAAGCGTACGTAAAAATACGTACGCTTTTATACGGACAAAAACGAGCAAAAATAATTTTTTAACAAAATTTACTTATTTTTTCATATTTTCCTCACAAAATGTGCGAAATTTTTTATAAAAATTTCGCACATCTAATTTGAAGTTAAAATTTAAAAATTAAAATTAATATTCAATACCTTCTCTTGCCTTAACACCTTTGTTCCAATAGTGCTTAATAGGTTGAATATTTGAAACTAAGTCTGCTGCATCAATAATACTTTGGTGCGCATTTCTGCCTGTAAGAACGATTTCAACGTTTTCTGGTTTATTTTTGATTGTTTCAAGAACATCTTTTTCGTCAATCATATTCAAATCTATTGCAATGTTCATTTCATCAAGAATTACAACGTCTGTTTCACCAGAGTTGATAATCTTTTTAGCATCTTCCCAACCCTTTTGCATAATAATTTTGTCGTTTTCTGTCTGATTTGATGTGTAGACAATTCTATCAAGCCCAGCTTGATTTAGGGTAAGATTTTTTCTTAAATCAGGTTGAAGTTTATTG
This sequence comes from Candidatus Melainabacteria bacterium, assembly GCA_003258725.1. Lineage (GTDB taxonomy): Bacteria > Cyanobacteriota > Vampirovibrionia > Gastranaerophilales > Gastranaerophilaceae > UBA6984. The sequence goes on along the minus strand of QHMG01000008.1, from coordinate 22,821 downwards.
AAGGCTTTAACTTCACCATAATTATCGCCACCTTTTGTAAACATTGTGATTGCAACTTTTTTGCCTTGACCTAGCGCACGAAGTGCAAGTCCCATAGCTGCTGTTGTTTTGCCTTTGCCGTCACCAGTATAGACTTGAACATAACCTTTATCTTTTTTGTTTGTGTCGCCCTTGAAAGTTACGTTTGCTGTGTATTTTAAGTTTTGAATACCCAAGAAAGCCAAATGTGACAAGGCATCTTGCTTGAATGGTGAGGTTACATTAGGGTTTTGATTGAATGTTTGTTCGGGCTGTTTGTTTTCATTTTTTTTGTTGTTGTAAGTTGCTTGAACAGGGTTTATAAAGTATTGAGGGGCTATATTATTAATTTTCATTCTTTTCTAATTCCTTATTTTTCGATAAACACTAATTTTGTGGCTTAAGCTAATTCTGAAAGTGAATCAAATTTTAGCAAAGTGAAGATTTGAAGTCTTTGGTCTTTAGTCAAATTTCCAGGATGTTCTTCGTTGATTGGCAAGTTTTTAGGTTCTATTTCTAGTTGTTTGCAAGCGTCATCAAGGTTTTTCATATACGCATCTAATTCTTTTTTGCTCATAGCATCTTTAAGCTCTTCTCTCATCAAAGCCATCGCATCTTCGTTGGTAAATTCTTTTTTAGGGCTTTTTTCAAAAACATCTTTGTCTAAAGTTTTAAGTGCCATTTTTGGTGCAGATTTAACAGGGTTAGACATGCGTTGAGCTGGTGTTACTTGTGGTGCTTGAAAAGCAACTTGTGATAATTTCATAATTTCTCCTTATATGTGATAGTCTAGTTTGTATATTTTTCAACGATACGGGTAATGCAAATACACTTCCATTAGAGTATGCTATTTCGCTTGTATAAATCAGAAAGGGGTAATAATCATTTCAAGTTTATTCCCTATTCCTGTCTCGAGGTTGAAAACAAATAAGCATTCCGACTGTAACGGCTGCGGACCAGCGAGGGACTTACACCCAACTTTCCTTACTTGTTGATACAATTTTATATCAAAAGAATTTTTATTTAAACATGTATATTTACATGAATTTACAATTTTAACGGTTGAAAAATTTGAAAAATAGTTTATAATAAAAATACAGGGGCGGTAGTTCCAGCTACCATCAACTGTATAAAGAAGTCGGAATGGCGTTATCTCTTATGAGAAGCGCCATTTTTCGTTATGTATAAAATCAAAAAAATCATTATTAATGTTAAATTGATATTTTCCATAGTGACCTCCTTTCTTTCGGAACAACCGACCGAAATCGGAATTAAAATGTTGTGTCGGAGTTCTTTAGAAAACAGGCTAGCCCCATGAGTTGATTATATCATAATGTTAATTAAATGTACATATATGATATTTATTAAATGCGTTTTGAGAATAATTAAAAGTATCGTGTGTTGCAGTAAAAGATGATATAAGGTTGTATTTTTTATCTAAAAAGGGCGGTGATGAAATCACCGCCCTTTTTAGATACTTTCAAAATTTTTTATTCGTGTAAAACGACATTGTTTTTTGTTGATTTTTTTACATCAATTACTCGTTGGTTCGAGCTTCCAACCCAATGTAAGTTATTATCGTTTAACTTTTGAACAAATTCGCCATCAATTAAAACGTCAATATCTTTTATGCCGTCTAAATCACAGATATCTTCCCAAGAATAACCTGTATAAAGCCATACAGTCTTTTCTGGAAGTTCTGATTTAATCTTTTTTATCAATCTGAAAATTTCTGAACGATTATTTGGAAACAGTGGATCTCCACCGCTGAAGGTTATACCTGAAATGCTTGGGACTCTTAACGCTTCAAACAACTCATCTTCAGCCTCTTGGTCAAAAGGTAATCCGCCTTTTTCGTCCCAAGTGATTGGGTTTTGACAACCTTTACATTTGTGGTTACAACCTGCAACCCAAAGTACGGTTCTTAAACCGTCGCCATTAAGCATATCTTCTTTTGTAATATTGTGGTAATTCATTAATCTCTTTCCAAATTCTGTTTTGTTATAATTATGGGTTTTGATTTTTAATCAAAACCCATTAAATTTTGCTTGCGTTTCACATAGCTTTAGTTGTTCACCTTTCGCTTCGCTCATTGCTCTGCTCGAGTGGCTACATACTAACCCTATCTTTAATTTCTTCCATTTTTGCTTCGTTCAAGCGAGTATCACCTTTAACTCTTGAATATGACAAGTAGCCGTTCATTCTATCAATTTTTGTTAGGTTCTTGCTACCGCATTTTGGACAAACGTCCATATTCAATTCTTGGTGTCCGCAATCATCACAGTATGAAAGTGATAGGTTTACGCCTTCGTAAAAACCTTTATCCATTGCTCTTTTAATCAAAGTTTCGATAGCTTTTGTATTATATGAGATTGGATATTTTACGTATTGAATTTTACCACCGTTCATCAATTCCCAGAAACGTCCTTCTAAGTCTTGTTTTTCCAATGGTCCAATTTTTTCTGTAACGTGGCAGTGGAAACTGTTTGAAACATAACCTCTGTCTGAAACTTTTTCAACCACGCCATATTTTTTACGGAATTGTTTAACTTGTAAACCGCATAAGTTTTCAGCTGGAGTACCGTAAATTGCGTATAAGTTTCCATCTTCTTCTTTGAATTGGTTTACTTTTTTATTAATGTATTCCATTACCTCTAAAGCGAATTGACCGTCTTCAACTAATGATTTGCCATTGTGTAATTCTTGCAATTCATTCAATGCTGTGATACCGAATGATGCGGTTGAAGATTTCAAAATAGGTTTAATTTTGTCGTGTAAACCTAAGTGACCGCCATAGAAACCACCTTCGCAGAAGCCAAGAGGATTAATTGACGCTCTCATTTCGCCAAGATAATCGTAAGTACGTTTGTGTAAGTTTCTAATCATTTCCATATAGTAATCAAGAACTTCATAGAAATCTTTACCTTCTTTTTGTGCTTTAGCATAAATCATTGGTAAGTGTAAGCTAATAGCGCCGATGTTAAATCTACCAACAAATACTGGTTTATCGTTTTCATCTGCAGGTTTCATTCCGCCTCTTTCGTACCAAGGTGAAAGAAATGCTCTGCAACCCATTGGAGAGATTACTCGTTTGTATTTTTTGTACATGCTTGCAATGTAGCCTTCGCCTGTCATTGACAACCAATCTGGATACATTGATTTTTTAGAACATTCAACACCTGCATCAAACAAATCTTCTAATTCTCCACCTTTGCCGTGAAGTTCTTCATCGTATAAGAATACGATTTTAGGGAATAATACTGGTTTTTTATTGTTCTTTTTGCCTTGACCTTCTTGTCTTACTTTTAACATCATTTTTGATGCCATTTTTTCAAACATTTCTGTGCCAAGACCTAATGTCATTGTAATAAATGGATAATCACCACGACTAGATGCTACTGTGTTGAATTTGTATTCCCAGCCTTGGAAACCATCGTGTAAGTCTTTTTCAACATCTTTAATTGCTTCTTCTTTTGCTTTTTGTGAGTCAACACCCATATCAACATATCTTTGGTAATTCTTGTTGAAGGTTTTTTGAGCAAATGGAGCTAAAATTTTGTCAACTTCTGGAACTGTAAAACCACCGTATTGTTGGCTTGCAGCCGCCATTACAATGTCACCAATTACGTCAAAAGCAACTTCTAATGTTTTTGGTTCGTTGTACCACAAGTTACCCATTTCAAAACCGCCTTTTAATACGTTTCCAACGTCGAATAAACAGCAGTTCATTGTGTCACGTCTTGCTGACATATCGTGAATGTAGATATATCCGTCACGTGTTGCTTGTAATTCTGGTACTGTTAAAAAGAATTTTTTGTATAATTCTTTGTTTAATTGATTGAAAATTAATGAACGCTTTGTTGAAACTAACGCAGAGTCAGAGTTTGAATTTTCTTTATCTCCGATATACATAATTCTTTGACTTTCTTGATATACTTTGTCTAGCATATTTACAAAGTCGATTTTGTAGTCACGATAGTTTCTGTAACTTTTTGCAACTTTTGGATTTACGTTTTCTAATGCGTTTTCTACGATGCAGTGCATTTTGAAAATTTCAATTTCTGTTTGGCGTGAATCTAAAACACTCCAATTTACGTAATTGCAAATGTCTTCTAATTCTTTATCTGTAAAGTCAACAAGCATTCTAGCAGCTGATTTTTTTACTGCTTTAACTACTTTTTGAACATCATAATCTTCTTTTGTGCCGTCTTTTTTGATAACTTTTACATTATTTACAGCTAGTTTTGATGCGATTTCTACTATTTTACTAACGGGTTTTACTGCATTTAGTGATTTCGGCTTTGTTATTTTTGATGCAGATTCTTCGTTAATTTGTACAACTTTTCCATTGTCTAATTGTGGCATTAATTAATCTCCTTTTTTACGAAAAGAAGGCAGAAATAGGATAAATTTCTATGCTCTTTTTACTGTATTCCCGAATTCCTGTCCCTGAGGTATATCATACTACTTAAGTGCCGGCTATTACGGCTTCGGACCTGCCGATGAATTACACATCACATTCCTTAAATACTATACAAACATTATAGCAAAAATTTTTGAGGCATGGAAGAATTATTAACAAAATTTAATCTGTTTGATGTATTTAATTTTTGAATGTTTTTGGTATTTACAGACGGGTAAAGGTTTACAGATTAAGAAGTTTTGTAAAGTTGTTTTTGTGCCTAATTTTGCATACTATAAAACATCTGAAACTCAATAAGCTAGGCTCTTGGGTGGGCGTGTTCAAATACGTCTTGCAAGTGTTTTGTTGATACATGTGTGTAGATTTGTGTATTTGATATGCTGGCATGTCCCAAAAGTTCTTGTACAACTCTCAAATCTGCACCGTTTTCAATCAAATGTGTTGCAAAACTATGACGAAACATGTGTGGCGTAACGTGTTTTGGAAGCTCAATGCTTTCAACCACACTGTTTATAACGTTTCTAACCGTTTTATTCTGTAAACGGTAACCGGTATTGTTTATAAAAACGGGTGTAGAATCAGTGATTGGTTCAAGTGGAAAGCCTTTTGCAACAAGTGGTCTGGCTGTATTAATATAACTTTCTAAATATTCTTTTGCTTTATCTGATATAAGGACAATTCTTTCCTTTGCGCCTTTACCAAAAACTGTAATCTCGTTGTTTTCCAAGTTTAAATCGCCGAAATTAAGTCCGCTAAGTTCTGAAATACGCATACCTGTTGCCCATAAAAGTTCAAGTATAGTGCGGTTTCTGTATCCTGCTGGCGTATCAATTTTTATGCCGTTCATAATTTTTTCAACTTCTTCTGTCGTTAAAAATTTTGGCAAGGATTTTGGTCGCTTAGGGGCACTAAGGTTGGTTGTTGGGTTTGTGTCAACTAATCGTTCTCTATATAGATATTTATAAAATGTTCTGATTGATGCAATTTTGCGGGCTAAAGTAGTCTTTTTGTAATTAAATTTTTGAATAAAATACAAATATTCTCTAACTTTTGCAAAATTAACCGTCAAGCAGGAAGTGTCATCAAGCCATAATAAATAGCTCATAACATCAGAATAATACGCTTTTGCTGTATGATTTGAAAAGTTTTTTTCAACCAAAAGGTATGTTTTATAATCTTCTAAATATGTTTTTGACTCTTTATTTAGTGACATAATATTCCTACTTACGCACGATTTTTTTTTGTTAGCGCTATTATACAATATTTTTGTATAATTTAGAAATAATTTACAAAATTGAGGATAAGAAATGAGATTAAGCAAAACTTTGGTTATTACAAGTGCAGTTATTGGGCTTGTTGCAAGCGGTTTTTATGCAGATGTTCAAGCAAAACCTAGAAAATCACCTAAGACTACTCAAAAAGTTGTAAAAGTTCAAATTGCAAAAACTTATAACGATATTGACAAGATGATTGATTACGGTAATTATGCAGCAGCTGACAGACTTTTGAATAATTTACTAAAGAAAAATCCAAACGACATTAGCGCTCGTTCACTTTATATCATTTCACTTGTAAAACAAGATAAATTTGATGTTGCGCAATCTCAATTAAATAAATATTTACCAAAATTCTCAAAAAATGCTAATCTTCATTACGCTCAAGGTGTTTTACTTGTTAAGCGACAAGCTAGTTCTGATATGGAATACAGAGAAAAATCAGAAGAACTTTTAAAGCGTGCACAAAATAAGTTTAATACGGCTTTAATTATAAATCCTAGATATTATCAAGCCTATAACGCTTTAGGTGTAATTGAATTAAACACAGGAAATTGGAACAAAGCACGTCAATACTTTGGCAGAGCGTTAGAAGTTGACCAAAATTATGCAACCGCAATTGATAATTTAGGTACAGTAGATTATTTACAAGGTAATCACGATTTGGCTCAAAAACGCTTTATGAAAGCAATTTCACTAAATCCAAATAGTTCAACTGCATATTTTCATTTAGCACAGGTTTACGATAAAAAATCTGGATATTCTAAGGCTTTAGATGCTTTAGACCATTCGTTAAGAATTAAGGGAAATTCTTCTGTTGCATACAACTTACGAGGAGAAATACTTAAAAAACAAGGTAACGAAGCAGCTGCAATTGAGTCTTTCAAAAAATCAATCGCTTTAAAACCAGAAAACACAAAACCATACGTTAATTTGGCAAAAATTTATGAACGCAGATTTGATAATGAACTTGCTATTGCAAGTTTGAAATCAGCTTTGGCAGTAAATTCTGCACAATATTCAGTAAAATTAAAGGTCGGCGAATTATCTTTGTTGAAGGGTGATTATAATGAGTCTTTAAAATATTATTCATCACTTGTAGGTGTTGAAGGTTACAATGCAGATGCTTTAAAAGGTATGGCAAACGCTTATTTTGCACAAGTTAGAGATACTGCAAGCAAGAGTGTAATTGCTAACAAAAAGGAATTGCAAACTGCTTATAACAACATTGAAAAGGCACTTCAAGCGAACCCTAACGATTTAGATTTGTATCTTGCAAAATTAAAAATGGCAAAACTTACAAACCAAGAAAAAGCTACTCAAGAAACATTAGATAAAATTGTAAAAGCCCCTGTTAGAGGTTTGAATGACCTATTAGCAAAGGGTGATGCGTATTACGCAATGAACAAGTATCAAGAGGCAAAGAAAACTTTTGAAAAATCGGTTGTATTTGCTGAAAGTTTAGATGATTATTTGTATGTGGCTGAAATTTTGACTTATGATAAATTTTATCCAAGTGCAAAAGATGTTCTAAGAAAGGCTCTTATAGTTGACCCAACAAACGAAGAAGCTGTTCATAATTTGAATTACATTATGAACATGGAGCGTCAATCAGAGTCTTTGTACAAAGATGCAAAATTCTTCCAAAAAAAGGATAAAAACAGAGTTTTTGCAAGAGAATATGCTCTAAAAGCTCTAGATTATAACCCAACAAACTATGATGCAGCTCTTTTAAGCGCAAAATTGTGCGAAAAACAAAAACATTATGTTGAGGCAATTGATGCATACAAAGTTGTTGCAGGGTTAGAAATTAAGCCAAGAAAAATCAAGAAAATGAACAAAAAAATTGTTAAACTTGAAAAAAAATTGGCTAAAATCGACAAACGCTACATGAAAAAAGAAAATAAAGAATTTAAAAAATGTCAAGACAGATCAACGCTAAGTTTATAATAAGTGCCGAAAAATTAAGCCAATGCCCGAAATTCACGCTTGCTGAATTTCCGCTTTTAGGTCGCTCAAATGTTGGTAAATCTTCTTTTATTAATTGTTTGAGCAATAACAAAAAATTGGCTAAAACTTCAAATACTCCAGGAAAAACAAGATTGATAAACTTTTTTAACTTTTCAGAACAGTTTATGATTGCTGACCTTCCAGGATATGGTTATGCGAAGGTTTCAAAAGAGGCTCAGGCAAAATGGCAACGCTATTTGGAAGAATATCTTTTGAATCGTGAACAAATTTGCTCTCTTGTGCAACTTGTTGACGGCAGGCATGAACTACAAAAAAACGATATTCAAATGCGTGAATGGGTTAATGCATACGAAATACCTATATTTACAGTGGTTACAAAAATGGATTATGTGCCTAAAAACAAGATTTTGAATGTTTTAAAATCAGTCGAAAAACAATTCGGCGGAGTTGTTTTGCCATTTAGCGCAATCGACAGACGTTATTGTGACGATATTTTTGCACACCTTTTGGAATTGAGCAAAGAAAATATAGCCGATTAAAATTATTAAAAAAGTCAGGCATTGCCTGACAGCTTGACTTTAAAATTTTTTAGTGAAATAATAATTTTGATAATAGTTATCAGTTTCTAAGGAAAAATATGAATTACTCGGCTCAAAAAGAAATTGTTTTAAAGGCGTTGAAGGACAATGTTGTTCATCCAACGGCTGAATATTTGTGTGATAAAATTAGAGAAGTTTACCCAACTTTAGGTGTAGCGACGGTTTACAGAAACCTTAATAAAATGGCAGAGGGTGGAGTTATAAAAAAAATTGACGGTCTTGAGCAAAAAGCTCATTTTGACCACAATACACACGAACATTATCACATGATGTGCGACAAGTGCAAGCGTATTTTTGATGTTTCTAGTAATGTTGCACCAAATATTTTGGAGAAAACAGAAAATGAAATGCATTGCAAGGTTACAAGTTATGATGTGATTTTGCACGGAATTTGCGAAGATTGTTTAAAAGAAGAATAAAAGGAAGGTTGAATTATGTTAAACGAAAAAATGGAAAAAGAATTTAATGAACAAATTAACAAGGAATTGTTTTCAGCATATTTATACTTGGATATGAAATCAAGATTTTCAGAAATGAATTTGCAAGGTTTTGTAAATTGGATGGACGTTCAAGTTCAAGAAGAAAAAGCTCACGCAATGGGTATGTATGATTACGTTTTGGAACGTGGTGGTAGGGTTGAACTTTTAGCTATCGACAAACCAGAAGTTGAAGGCAAAACTCCGTTAGAAATTTTCGAACAAGTTTTAAAACACGAAGAATTTGTAACTTCAAGAATTAATCACTTAATGGACGTAGCAGACGAAGTTAGAGACAGAGCTGCATTGTCATTCTTAGATTGGTACTTGAAAGAACAAGTTGAAGAAGAATCAAATGTAGGCGGTGTTTTAGCAACATTAAGATTAATTGGCGAAGACAAAAAAGCCTTGTTAATGTTAGACAAAGACCTTGCCGCAAGAACATTTGTTGCTCCTGTAATTGGCTAAATGGTTGACAAAATTTGAAAAATCGTAAATAATATAAACATAGGGGCAAGCCCTAAAGAAATGCAACTTCCTTAAGGCTTGGCTTAGTCCCCTATAAGCAAAGAACAATTAAGTTTAAAAGTGCTATCAGTACCTTGATGGCACTTTTTATTGATTCTTTACTCATTTTTATCACCTCCTTTCCACCAATTCTTAGTAAATACGTGTGTGGAAGGAGTGATAGGAACTACCCCTTTGTAAAAAATATGATATCATAAAATAACATATTTGTACAGTTTTAAATGAATAAGAAAATAACTTCTTGTGTAAACTAATGTAACAAAATCTTTAAAACCCTCAAGAATACATGCGTTTATGCCGATAATGGCAATGTAAGGAATGTAAAAGGAGCAAAATTATGGGAATGTCAGCATCACAAGCTAGATTATTATCTATAACATCTCGTATGAATGATATTGAGTTACGCTCTCAACAAATTTCTAATACAAAAATTAGACTTGCAGATGAGTCTGAACAAGTTGCAAACAAATATACAAAAGCTTTAAATGCAAGCAAATTAACTAGAACTGATTATTCTACAGGTCAAGCTGTAAAAGTTAATTTGACTATCAACGAATTGTCTAAAGCCGGTTCTAATTTGAGATTGAAACGTACTGACGGAAAAACTATTGTATCAAAATCAGTATATCAAAATTATAAAAATTCACTTTCTTATAACAATAATAAAGACAGTTTCTGTGGAAAACTCCCAACAGAAGATGCAAGAAGAAAAGAAGCTGGTTATACATTCGTTTTGCAAATGACAACAGGTGAAATGTCTTGGGTAGGTGCTTATGACAAGACAGGTACTCAAAAAACAGGTCTATATGGCCCTAACGACCCATATAGAGATTTTATAAATGCAGGGGTAATCAGCCAATCAGAGATTGATTATTATACTCAAATGTTTAACGACATGTTTGATGCTTCAACAACAGCATCAGACGGTCAAACAAAATCTTTTGACGGTGCATTTGCTTTTGATGATAGTGTTGCAAATGACCCTAATTGGTTGTATGAGGCAATTGAAAGCGGTCAATTTATTTTAGAAGAAAAAACAGATGACAGCTGGAAAGAGACTTCCGTTTCAGGCAATGTTTCATTAGGTATTGAATCGTACAGTGAAAACTTAGCAAAAGCAGAGGCTGAATACAATGCATCTACTGCAAAAATTAATACAAAAGAAAAGAAGTTAGACCAACAAATGAAAGAAATGGACACTGAACACTCAGCATTAAAGACTGAATACGATTCAGTTAAATCATTAATTAGTGATAACATCAGTAAGTCATTCCAATTATTCTCATAAATTAAGTCTACAAGTTTTAATACTGTAAGAATATAAGTCTAATTTTTATAACTGGTAAGTTTATAAAAAGGCGCTGAGCGTACGCTCAGCGCCTTTTTTGTCTAAATTTAATTATAGATACGAAATAGTTTCGTTATACATAATTGTTCTCAAATCCATTTCAGAATAAATATCTGGATAAGTTTTCAAAAATTTGTCAATATCGTAAGTCAAAAGCCATTTATCCAATTTGTCTTGAACAACAGGATAATCATTATCCTCTTTTAGCTTTTCAATATATTCTCGAACAAGTCTATCGACTTTGCTTCTATCCATTGTTGATCTATTGGATTTTTTTTCTTCGACTTTATCATTTTCTTTTGCTTTTTGAGTTTCTTCTTTTTGAGCTTTCTTTTCTACCTTTTCTTTTCCAGATGCAACAGCCTCTGTTTGTCTTGTAGAAGTTACTTTTGATACTGCTTCGACCATAGGCGACCCTCCTCTCTTAAAGTGGCATTTTTATTATCGACAATTTTTTAAAAAACTTTAGAAAATTTCTTAAAAACTATAAGTTTTATTAAGTTTTTTTCTGTTATAATTATGTTTGAGTAAAATACATTAATTTATGAGGATAACGATGACAGAAATTAGACAAGAATTTATTGATCAAGCAGAAAAAATCGGCAGAAGTTGTGAAATTCTTCCAGGCGGAGTTATGGAGCTTGCTCAAAAACTTCAATATTCGCATGATAATCATAAACCATTGCGCATAAAATTGGGTATGGACCCAACTCGTCCGGATTTACATCTAGGACATACTGTTGTAATGCGTAAATTAAGAGAGTTCCAAAAATTAGGACACAAAATCGTTTTAATTGTTGGTGGTGCAACAGCAATGGTTGGTGACCCTTCTGGTAAATCGGAAACTCGACCAGCATTGACAAAAGAACAAGTTGATGCAAATGCGGCAACATATTTTGAACAAATTTCAAAAGTTATTGATGTAACTGATGTTGAAGTTACAAATAATGCTGATTGGTTACATAAATTAAGTTTTACTGATATGTTAAAACTTGCATCACATGTTACTGTTGCTCAAATGATGACTCGTGATGATTTCGCAAAAAGATATTCAGAAGGTAAGCCAATTGCTATTCACGAATTTTTCTACCCATTAATGCAGGCTTATGATTCTTATGAAATTGATGCTGATATTGAATTTGGTGGTACTGACCAAAGATTTAACACTCTTTTAGGACGTGATATTCAAACTGCTTATGGTAGAAAATATCCTCAATTAGTAATGTTATTGCCACTATTAGAAGGTACAGACGGTGTTGTTAAAATGAGTAAATCTTACCCAGAACATTGTATTTCATTAACTGATAATGCAAATGATATGTTTGGTAAAATTATGAGTATTCCTGATACTCTAATTTTGAAATACTACGAACTTTTAACAGATTTAGAAAATGATGAAATTAAAAAAGTTCATGACGATTTAGAAAATAATGCGTGCAATCCTCGTGATTTAAAATTACGTTTGGCACACATTATTACAGAAGAATATCATGGCAAAGACGGTGCAGATAAAGCTCAAGAAGCATTTATTAATGTTGTTTCAAACAAAGGTATTCCAGAGGATATTCCAGAATACAAACTCGTTGAAAGTCAAAATATTCTAGATTTGTTATTAGAATTAAAGTTTATTCAATCTAAAGGCGAAGGCAAACGTCTAATTCAAGGCGGTGGCGTTAAGTTTGAAGGTGAAAAAGTTGCAGAACCTACTTTTTTAGTGGAAAAAGAAGGTGTTTTGCAAGCCGGAAAGAGAAAATTCGCAAAAGTAGTGAGGTAGAAAAATGAAAGTTTACGAAAATGTGTTGGAATTAATTGGTAAAACTCCTATGGTAAAATATAACGACAATATTTTACTAAAATTAGAATTTTTAAATCCCTCGCACTCGGTAAAAGATAGAGCATCTTTTTATATGCTAAATGAAGCTAAAAAACAGGGCTTAATTGACAAAGATACAGTTGTAATTGAACCAACAAGCGGTAATACAGGTATTGGGTTGGCTATGTGCTGTGCTGTTATGGGCTTAAAAATTATTATTGTAATGCCAGAAAGTATGTCAATTGAAAGACGTAAAATGATTCAAGGCTATGGCGCAGAACTTGTTTTGACTCCAAAAGAACAAGGTATGCAAGGTGCTGTTGATAAGGCAAAAGAACTTACAAAGCAATACAAAAATTCGTTTATGCCAATGCAATTTGCGAATATGGCAAACCCTTTGGCACACATTGAAACAACTTCAAAAGAAATTTTTGAAGATACAGACGGAAAAGTAGATATTTTTGTAGCCGGTATCGGTACTGGCGGAACTGCAACAGGTGTTGCAAAAGGCTTAAAGGATTTGAAACCTAGCGTAAAAGTTTACGGTGTAGAACCTTTAGAAAGTCCTTTGTTAACTGAAGGTAAAGCAGGTCCACACAAAATTCAAGGTATTGGTGCAAACTTTGTTCCAGAAATTTACAAAAACGGTAAATTAGACGGAGTTATGACAATATCAGGCGATGAGGCTATTGAAAAAGCTAAATATTTAGCAAAAAATAAAGGTATATTGGCAGGTATTTCATCAGGTGCAAACCTTGCAGCTGCATTAAAATTATCAGAACAAAACCCTAATAAACTTATTGTTACTGTAATGTGTGACTTTGGTGAAAGATATTTATCTACGGAGTTATTTAGCTAATGCTTGATAGAGCGATATTTCACATAAAAGATGATATAAAAACAATCTACGAAAAAGACCCAGCAGCGAATAATATTTTAGAGGTTATTTTTTGCTATCCAGGCCTACACGCCCTTTTGGCGCATAGGTTGTCGCATAAACTTTATAAATGGAGAATCCCGTTTGTTCCGAGATTTATTTCATTTATAATGCGAATTTTGACAGGAATTGAAATCCACCCAGGGGCAGAAATTGGCGAAAGATTTTTTATTGATCACGGTGAAGGCGTTGTAATTGGCGAAACTACGATTATTGGTAATGATGTTTTGATATATCAACAAGTAACTTTGGGTGGAACAGGTAAAGACAAAGGTAAACGTCACCCAACTTTAATGGACGGTGTAATTGTTGGCGCAGGTGCAAAGGTTTTGGGTAATATTACTCTTGGAAAGCACGTAAGAGTTGGCGCAGGTTCAGTAGTGGTTGAAGATGTACCAGATTTTGCCACTGTTGTAGGTATTCCAGGACGAATTGTTAAACAAAAATATTACGATGAAAACGGAACACTTATGCATAACCGTATTCCAGACCCTGTGAAGTGTAAAATTCAACGTATGACGTATGAAATCAAGGAAATTCAAGAGAAATTAGGTATAAAACACGAAATGCCTCAAGATTCTTGTGACGATTAATTCAACATTACAAGGGAAATTGGATTTATTTTAGTATGAAAATTTTAGAAAAAATTGTTGAAGAATTTAAGAAAAACGAACTCGTTGAGGCGATTGCTTTAGCGGGTTCGTTAGGTTCTAATTCATCTGATGAAATGTCAGATTATGATCTTTATATCTATTCAAATGAGCCTATTGAGGTTGAATTTAGGCAAAAAGTTGCAGAAAAATTTTCTGATAAATTCGAAATAAACAATCAATATTTTGAAACTGGTGATGAGTGGATTTTGCGAGATAATTCAAAAGTGGTTGATATCATGTATCGCAAACCTTCTGACATTGAAGGTAACATAAATTGGATTTGGAAAAATTACAATGCATGCGTCGGTTACACAACTTGTTTTGTTTTCAATGTAAAAAATTCCGAAATTCTTTATGATAAAAACGGTTGGTACAAAAATTTGCAAGAGTGTGTAAGTGGTGAATATCCAGAAGAATTGCAAAAGAATATTATCGCAAAGAACTTGCCGTTATTGAATTTTAAACTTGTTGCATCTTTTGTAGAACAAGTCGAAAAAGCAATAAAAAGAGACGATTTAATTAGCGTAAATCATAGAATTTCAGCATTTTTAGCAAGTTATTTTGATGTTTTATTTGCGAAAAACAAAATTTTGCATTGCGGTGAAAAAAGATTAAAGAATTACGCATTAAAAGTTTGTAAAGTATTGCCTAAAAACTTTGAAAATGATATAAATGACTTATTCATAAAAGATGATAAAATTAAAATTTTAAAATCATTAGCGAATAACTTAAAGGATATTATCTGAAAAGGAGTTAATAAAAATGAAAAAGATGTTTGTAATATCATTAATAATGGTTATGACAATGTTTATGACACCTGCGTTTGCAGGAACACATGGCAAAGACGGCAAAATCTCACCTCGTAGCGTTGGCGCTTGTGCTTGTTCTCTTTTAGTATGGCCTGGAATTGGTCAAGCTATCAACGAACAATCTGTTGAAAAAGACGTTACTCACGCTATTTTAGGCTTAACTGGCATTTTTAGATTTTGGTCTGCTTATGATGCTTTAATTGACCGTCAAGGCGGAGTTTGGCACCATAGAATTTAACTTTAATTTGGTATATTTATGAAACAAAGTTCTTTATTTGAAGCAATAGCACCTATTATGATTGGACCTTCTAGCTCACACACAGCTGGAGCGGTTCGTTTAGGTTTATTAGCAAAAAATATTTATGACAACCCAATAAAAAAAGTTACTTTTACATTATACAATTCTTACGCTAAAACAGGTTTTGGACATGGTACGGATAAAGGTTTATTAGCTGGCGTTTTAGGTTTTGGGGTTGATGATGTAAGAATTAAAAACGTATTCGATTTGCCAGAAGCTAAAGAGGTTGAGTATCATTTTGAATACAGGGAAGATTTTAACCGTCACCCAAACTCTGTCGATTTTTGGTTTGAGGACACAAAACAAGATATGCACATTTCTGGTGATTCCGTTGGTGCTGGTAATGTTAGAATTACAAAGATTAATGATTTTTCAGTAAATCTTGCAGGCGATTACAACTCTTTGATTTTGAGTTACAAGGATATGGCAGGCATGATTTCTAAGGTTACTGGTATAATTCAGACTCATCAAATAAATATCGCTTCGCTTATTTGTGAACGTAACGCAAAAGGTGAAGATGCTTCAATGTGTATTTGTTTAGATGGGGAATTAGATTACAGTGTAATTGAAAAAATTAAACATATACCAGATATTTATTTTGTAAGACGTATAGCAAAATTGGATAACTAAACATGATTAAGGATATTAGAACATTTAAAGATTTGGAATTAGCTTGCTCACAGCAACATAAAGCTATTTACGAAGTTTTTCAAGAGCGTGAAGCTCGTCTTTCTGAGATTTCTGTTGAAGAGGTTCGTTTAAAGGTGAAAAAATCTTTAGATGCGATGAAAGAAGCTATTAGAAAAGGTTCTAACACACGTGAAAAATCAATAAGCAAGCAATGCGGTGATGATTGTGTACAACTTTCTGAACGATACAAAAAACGTCCTGCGATTTTTGGCAGAACTTATGAAAAAATTACAACCTACGCACTTGCAACGATTGAAGAAAACTTGCGTATGGGCAAAATCGTAGCTTGTCCAACGGCAGGCTCTTGTGGAATTATTCCTTCAGTTTTGATTGCAATTTCAGAAGAATACGAATTTGATGAAAATACTCAAATTAATGCGCTAATTACAGCAGGTGCTATTGCAACAATAATTTCTTATAAAGTAGCTTTAGCGGGTGCTGTTGCTGGTTGTCAGGCTGAATGTGGGGTTGCTTCTGCGATGAGTGCGGGTGCTTTAACTCAAATGTTTGGCGGTACAGTAAATCAAATTATGCATGCGATTGCGCTAACTTTAAAAAATATTTTAGGTTTAACTTGTGACCCTGTTGCGGGTTTGGTGGAAATTCCGTGTGTGAAACGTAATCCATTTTTAGCAATTCACTCAGTTACAGGTTACGAGCTTGCAATTTCTGGAATAAAGAGCAAAATTCCTGTTGATGAAGTTGTTGATGCTATGATGCAAATAGGCGAACTTATGTCACCAACCTTGAAGGAAAGCTCTCAAGCAGGTTTAGCAAAAACAAAAACGGCTATAAAAATTGAAAATGAATTAAAAGAAAAATATGGGGTAAAATAATGAAACTTCAATTAGGACAAACTTTAAAAGATATATTTAAACAAGAAAATTACTGCAAATACTTAGTATTTTTCGCATTATTATCAAGTTTTGGCGGAATTGTTTCTAACGCTAACAATTTACCTTTTAGATGGGAAATTTATACAATCGCATCGGTAATTTTATATATTCCTTTGGGTTATGTAATCAATTTTGTGCATTCAAGAATTAACGAATCAAGCGAAGAAAACACCTTTAGTTTATCCGCTCAAACTGGTATGAAGTTGTTTATTGCATTAATTACAAATACAATTATTGCAGGGATAATCATTTCAGGAGTTTTAGTTGCAGCGGCACTTATTACAAAATTTCCTGTTGAAGGGTTTAATAATCCTAAAATTCTTCTAACAAACCCTGTAATGTTTTGCGTAACTGCAATTTTGGCACTATTTTGTGTTTTGTTGTTTACTTTTATGAACGTAAAATTTGCAGATAAATATTCAATTAAAGATACTTTTAATTGGTTTTTAATTTTTAAACCCTTCTTCAAAAAATTCAAGGATACAGCTCTAACTCTAATAGTTTTAGGTTTAATCTTTTTAGTAATAATTACTGTTGTATTTGCAATTAATATTGCCTTAAATTATGGCGCTTTGTTTGTTGCGCAAGCACTACCTCAAACAGCAATTGCCGTTACAGGTACGGTTTTAATTCTTCTATCAGTAACAGTTACAGTCGTTGTAGCTTGTATTCATTACATCTTTTTATCAATGCTTTACACGCTTTTAGCAGACATTTATAAATCTGCAAATGTAAAAGAAGAAGTTAAAGCAGATGATGAACTAAGCCAACTGCAAACCGACGCAACCAATAGTAATCAAGATTAATGAAATAACTTTTACTGCATTAAATGGTTCGTGGAATAGGAACAAGCCTACTACTGCGATTAAACCTATGCCAAGAGCGTTCCATAATGCATAAGCTGTACTCATGTCAAAATATTTTAACACTTGTCCAAAAGATGTATAAAGCAATACGTCAAATATAATCACACCTATCGTTGGTAATAATATCGTAAACCCGTGGGATAACTTCAAACAAGTTGTTCCAAGTATGTCAAAAACGATTGTAACTAACAAAAATAGGTATGGTCGCATTGCTAAGAGTCCTCTTTCTTGTATTGCATGATTCGCAAAAACATATCAGCAAAAAAGCCAACTGTTAATGCAGAAACTAAAGTACCTTCTCGTAAGCCCACAATTGAATGTACACCTACAACACTTATAGCCAAAGCTATAAGAACCAATGTTGAATCAAATGAAACTTTGATTTTACCAAAATTCCAACCTGTTGTTTCAAATATAACTTTTACCAAGCCGTCACCTGGCATATATGTTAGGTTTGCATAAATAGTTGTTGCAAGTCCTAAACCTAAAATTAAAGATCCACCAATTACAAGAGTCATATTCCACCAATATGCGCCTGAATGTAGCATACTTGTTAAATACATACTCAAATCCATAAAAACACCTGTCAAGAACGCAATCGGTAATTGCACAAGCTGAATTAGTGGGAATTTCTTTCTTAAAATACAAATTTGACCTAACAAGAATAAAGCGTTCAATACAAAAGTCGCCATTCCAAAAGTGATTTTAGGGTTTACAAGTGATGTAACATAAGCAGGTGAAGAAATTGGAGATGTTCCTAAATCACCTCTTGTTGTCATCGCAATACCATAGCAACTTATGAACATACCCAAAACGAATAGGAATGTCTTTAATGCGTATTTTTTTGTAACTTGTATTTTTTCCATAAAATTCTTGATATTTCCAATAAAATATAGACTTTATTATAGCAAAAAAATATAAAAACAATAGTTTTTTAACCAAAATATTAAACATTGTTTAACTGCTTTTTATGTTATAATTTTAGTATGAAATTGGCAGATTTACACGTACACAGCAACAATTCTGACGGTAGTGACAGTGTCGAAAACTTAGTAAAAGAAATTAAAAAAGCAAACCTTGAAATTTTTGCACTTACTGATCATGACACAATTGCTGGCTGTATAGAAATTACAAAATATATTCCAGAAAATATAAAATTTATTCCAAGTATTGAACTTACTTGCCAAACTGGTGATATAAAATGTCATATTCTAGGGTTTAACTGTAATCCAGCCGACGAAAACCTTAACGCACTTATTCAAAAAGGCAAAGAGCTTCGTCGTAAAAAGTTGGAAACCAGACTTGATTACATAAAAAATGTTCTGCATATTGATTTGACTAATGATGAACTCAATTGGCTTTATTCTCGCAAAAGCGTTGTAAAAACTCATCTTGCAAACTTGCTTGTGAAACGTAAAATGGCGAAAACTAATGTTGAAGCTATGCAAAAATATTTAGACGGAATTAAAACAGGTAATACCCGTTTTAGTATAGAAGAAGCAATAGATGCGATTGTTACATCTGGTGGAATTCCTGTATGGGCGCACCCATTAGGTGGAGAGGGAGAAAAACATATTGCACACGAAAAATTTATGCCACGTTTAGAAAAGATGATTGCTTACGGCATAAAAGGGCTTGAATGTTACTATTCTCGTTATACACTTGAAGAAGTAAAATTTTTGATTAATTGCGCAAACTCAAATAACTTGTTAATTTCAGGTGGAAGCGATTATCATGGAACGAACAAAGAGAACATTCAACTTGCAAAACTTAATGTCGATAGCACTCCAATTGATGCTGAAAATTTGACAGTTTTGAAATATTTAGGGATTGCTTTGTAACAAGAAGTTAATATTTTGGTTTATTTACTAAAGAAATTTGGATTATAGGTCGACAATACATGTGTAATTATGTGTAATTTAAGGTGTCGCCTATGGATTTTAATTCAAATGATTTTTTAGGATTAACAACCAAACAAGCCGCTCAATTGCAGAAAATGATTCAGTCTGGTGAGGCTGGCTCTATTGTCAAAAAAGGTGCAAATGGTGCTCCTGTTGTAGATTTTAATAGTGCAACTCTAAAAGAAACTGAAGGTAAAAAGTTTGACTCAAACAACTTTAATTTCCTTACTGATAAAAATATTGACGTTAAAGATGATAATGAATTTTCATTCAAAGATATAACGTCAAAGTTACTCGGAATGTTTAAATCCACCCCAGAAGAAACAGAAAAAATTGGATAAGTTTATAAAATAAGCGCCGAAGGCTTTGCCTTCGGCGCTTATTGTTTACTAAAAAAATACTCCCCAGGTTGGGCTCGAACCAACAACCTACCGGTTAACAGCCGGTTGCTCCACCATTGAGCTACTGAGGAATATTTGTAAACCCATTATATCAAAGACTTTTTTTCTTGTAAAGTCTTTTTTATAAAATTTTTCTAAATTTGTGATAATTTTATTAAATTTTTGAAATCTTCATGTCGATTTTCTAATTCTTCAAATGTGCCAACATCAACAATAACACCGTCTTTAAGATATATCAATTTGTCACATTCCTTCAATGTCGAAAGTCGATGTGCTATCGCAATTAAGGTCTTGTTTCCTTTCAAACTTGTTAACATTTTTGTAATTTCATGTTCAGTCTCAACATCTAGCGAAGAAGTCGCCTCATCAAATATCAAAATTTCAGGATTCTTATAAAGTCCTCTTGCTATCATCAAGCGTTGTTTTTGACCTTGTGACAAGCCCCTAATTACTGAATTTATTCCGCCGTTTTCTTGTACAAAATCATACAACTGTGCAAGTTTTAAACTTTCTATAACACGTTCATCATCAATGTTTTTTTCATCTTGACCCCATGCCACATTGTTTTTAAAACTGTTTTCCAACAAATTAACCTCTTGTGGCACATATCCTGTTAAATTCCTAAAAGCATTTATATTTTTTTCTGTAATTTCTTCATTATCTACCGTAATTTTACCCGAATTTACAGGCAACAAACCCATTAAAATATCAGCCATAGTTGTTTTGCCTGCACCTGACAAACCAATTATGCCAACAAATTCACCTTTTTTAATCTCAAATGAGCAATCCTTAATAACCGAAACATTCTCTCTATACCCAAAAGAAACATCTTCAAATTTTATTTTTTCATTAAATTCAAGACTATCATTATTGTTAGTAACATTTGAAACAACGTCAAAATGGTTTTGTTCGTATTCGTCATTCATCTTTTTTACCAAGTCTTTTGAGCTGTTCATGTGATTCAATGCCACTTGTATTCGGTTCAAAGACGGTGCGATTCTAAACACGATACCCAAAATTAAGCCGTAAGATGCAATAATTTTTGATGAATCACCGTAGTTTTTAAGCGTAATCAAGCCTGCTAAAATAATTAAAGATATGACCAAAATTATTTCAACCAAATATGGTGGAATACTTGCGTAGAAGGTGTTTTTGAAAATCACGTTGTTATTTTCTCGCTGAACTTTATTGAATTTATCCAAAAAATATTTTTCCGCAGAAAAAATTCGGATTTCTTTTAAGTTTTTAATATTTTCTAATACCTGATTATTGTTTTTTAGTGAAAATGAAAGCATTTGAGGTGCTAAAACTTCGGTTTTGTGTTTAAAAAATTTATTCAAAACAACCATGCTTGCAATCACAAAAATTACCGTAAATAAAGCGATTGCAGGAAATTTTATAAACAACAATGCTAAAATAATTAGCGTGATTATGCTATTGGTAAAGAACACAAAACTTCTCATAACAAAGGTTTCAAGAGTTTGTGCGGTTAAAGCTGTTAAATTATAAATCTTTTCAGAGTTTGTCGTTTTGAACATTTGCATATATGGTGCGTTTAAATAAAATTTCATCAACATTTTATTCAAGTCGTTTTTCCAATTTATGACAAATTTATTTTGCAAGTAAATGCATAAAATCATTAATAAATTTTTAGACAAAAACATTAAAACAATCAAAATACCCATCAATGCGGTAATTGTTAAAATGTGGTTTATGTGAAAAAAATTAATTATAGTTGCATAACTTTTATATTCAATAACGGTTTGTGGACTTGTTACAAGCATTAAAAAGGGGTAAATCAAGCCTATACCAGCAAATTCTAAAATCCCAGCGATTAATGAAATTACAAAAAATCCAAAGATTTTTAATCTTCGATTTTTGCCGTAATATTTAATAAATTTAACCAAATTTTTAAGCATATCCTTATTTTACATTAAAAAAAGATTAATTTGTTTAAAAATCATAAAAAAGTATGTTAAACTATACGTAGTAATTTTAAAAAGGAGAAATTTATGTCAAATCCAGTTTTTTCACAAAGAGCAATGGAGGGCAACGAAAGAGCTTTAAGTAGCGAGCCAATGACAGTAAACGGCGCTATCAACAAGACTTTTGTATTGTTCTTATGTTTATTGGCAACAAGTTTTTACGAATATTCATTATTCTTGCAAGGCTTTACAGACAAAGCAATGGGCTTAATGATGGTTGGTTTTGTTGCATCAATTGTAGCATTTATCGTAATTATGTTTGCAAGAAAAACGATAAAATTTATGGCACCTGTTTATGCCTTGTCAGAAGGTTTAGTTTTGGGTGGTTTATCAGTAGCGTTTGAACAATCTTATCCAGGAATTGTAGTGCAAGCTGTATGTGCAAGTTTTATGGCATTTTTCGTAATGCTTGTTTTATATAGAGCTGGCATAATTAAATGTACTGAAAAATTTAGAAGTGTTTTGATGATATCAATGTTTTCTATTTTGGGTATTTATTTAGTTCAAATCATTGGTTCATTTTTCCATTTAAGTATTCCAGGCTTATTTGGCTCTGGTCTTGTAGGCATTGCTTTTAGTGCAGTTGTTTGTATAATTGCAGCCTTAAATTTTATTATTGATTTTTCAACAATAGAAATGGGTGTTCAAAATATGATGGATAAATCATTTGAATGGTACTGTGGCTTTGGCTTAATGGTTACATTCGTTTGGTTGTATGTGGAAATTCTAAACTTGTTAGCTAAATTAAGAGATAACTAATTATTCAGTTATATAAACCTAAAAAGGCGGTGGATTGAAAATCCACCGCCTTTTTAGTAGCGATATTTTTGCAAAAAAAAATCCTCCCAAACGGGAGGTTAAATTTTGAATAAATAATTGAGAGAGAGAGTATTAATAAATTAAATTGAGTTGATTAAATTTCCTTACCTTTTCCT
>QHMG01000018.1 GCA_003258725.1 Candidatus Melainabacteria bacterium | reverse complement strand
ATAACTAATTTTTGGTACTACAAATTAAGCCACATACACAAGACTATTTATTTTAAATAACTTGTATTGCAAACTATTTGAAGTATATCGAATAATCTTAATTATCTCTCGTACTTATATAAAGTATTTTTTCAAAAATTTATTGCCTTTTTAAGAAAACAATTGTTAACAAATATTAACTTCTAGATTATAACTATTTATTACAGGGTACTTGATTTATTAATTTTAGCGTTATAATATAATGTCAGTAAGGACAAAAGTGAGGTAAATTATGAAACAAGGTATTCACCCAGATTATAAAAAATGTACAATTAAATGTGTATGTGGTAACGAAATCGAAACAGGTTCAGTAGATGAAAACATCACAGTTGAAATTTGTTCAGCTTGCCACCCATTCTACACAGGTCAACAAAAGATTCTTGACTCTGAAGGTAGAGTTGAAAGATTTAACAAAAGATACGGCAACAAAAAGTAGTTTGTGCTTATCTTTAAGAAATTTTAAAAATTATATCTCATGTTTAGTCATGGGATATAATTTTTTTGTACACAACTGAGGAGATTTTATGAACGATAATAAACCACAGGTTAAACTTATTTCAAAACCTGATAACATGATTAAAACTATATATACGGCTTGTAGAACTTGTTATAGTGCGGATACACCGTTGAATATTTTTGATAAAGATGTAGATGAAGAAAAAATGATGTCTTTAATTAAGCGTGTAATTGGCTCAGGACACTATTCTACGATTGAACATATTCAAGTTAGTTTTGCAATTTCAAATATCTCAAGAGCCTGCACACACCAACTGGTAAGACACAGACACATGTCTTTCTCTCAAAAATCACAAAGATACGTAAAGGAAAAAGGTCAATTTGACTTTTTAATTCCTCAAACAATCGAAAAAAATGATGAATTAAGACAAAAATTTGTTGATTTTATGGAGGAAATTTCTAAAAAGTATTTAGAGTTTACAGAAGCTGGAATCCCTGCGGAAGATGCAAGAGCAGTATTACCAAATGCTTGTGCAACTTCAATGGTGGTTTCAACTAACTTAAGAGAATTAATCCATGTTGCGAATTTAAGACTTTGTACTCGTGCGCAATATGAAATTAGAATGTTAGTAAAAGGCATGTGTGATGCATTAACAGAAAAAGAACCATGGTTGAAGGAATATTTAGTTCCGAAATGTGAGCGTTTAGGCTTCTGCGATGAAGATAAATCTTGCGGTAGAAAGCCACAATTACCTAATATGCATGAATAAGTTTTAAATAACAAAAAGGCGGGTTGCGTTTTACGCAACCCGCCTTTTTGTAAAATTTATTTGTTATTCAATTTAACCTTACTAAAAAATTCATTTGTAATAAGTTGAGAATATTTTTTGTTTTCATTTAGTGATATCAAGGTTCTAGATTCATCTGGTGTAACGTCAATTGCAGAGATTACACCGCCAACAGTTCCAAGAGGAAGTTTGTTAATTTTAGCTGTAAATTTTACGTAGGGAACTTTTTCTCCATAAGCATTCATAGTGCCCTTTTTAGTGATTGTAAAATCATCAACTTGAAGTGATTGGTATTTGAATTTTTTGATAAGTGCGTTGATTTTTTCTTCTACACGGTCGTTTTCAAAGTCATCTTCTGTTAGAATCGGTTTTTTACCCGAATCAATAATCAACATTTTTTGTCCAGAAGCATTATGTTCTGCCAAAACACCTTTATATCCAAATGCACTGGCAGCTTTATCAATTTCAAATTCATCTGAAAGTGCTGAAAAATCACCTAATTTGCTAGCTCTTTCCATAGTAGATTCTTTTGATGTACCAAAATAATTTTCATATTGTTGCACCAAAAAGTCTTTGCCTCCAATTGATGTAAAACCAATAAGTGCAAGTGCTAAAATTAATATTTGAAATATTTTTCTGATACAACCCATATTGAAATTCTTTTACCTTTAATTTAACATGTTCATATAGGGATTATAATTCATGACCACACTAGAAATCAACCGAATTAATACAAAAGATGTAAATATTGAAGATGCAACGCCTGCAATGCAGCAATATTTGCAAACAAAGAAAGAATATCAAGATTCAATATTACTTTACAGAATGGGCGATTTTTATGAAACCTTCTTTGAAGATGCTGTACGCATGTCAAAAGAGTTGGAAATTACACTAACTGCTCGTGATTGTGGTAATGTTTTGGGTAAAATTCCTCTTGCGGGTATTCCTGCAAAGGCTTTAGACGGTTATTTAGAAAAGTTAGTTCAAAAAAATATTAAGGTTGCTGTATGTGAGCAATTAGAAGATCCTAAATTTGCTAAAGGTATTGTAAAACGTGGTGTTACAAGAGTTATTACGGCAGGTACTATTACCGAAAGTAATTTGTTGGATAAAAATAAAAATAACTACATTTGTGCATTGTTCAAAGATGAAAAATCTGATAATTACGGTTTTGCATACACTGATATTTCAACAGGTGAATTTAAGGTATCTCAAGCCCCTTACAATTTGATTTTGTCTGAGCTTGCAAGAATTAATCCCTCTGAAATTATTGCACCATCTAAACAACAAAAATTGATGCCATTTCAGATTGTTCCAGAGGAAGCTGTTGATTTGCCAGAAGAAATTACTGCAAATTATAACTGTTCTAAAGTTCCTCAATCTGTTTTTGCAGAAAATTTTGCAAAAAATAACTTGAAAGCAGCGTTGAAGCTACAAACATTAGATGGCTTAGGTTATGACAATTGCAAGTTAGGTTTTAGAGCAGCAGCTGCTGTGTTAGGTTATATTTGGGAAAATTTAAAAGAAAACTTTCCTAAATTTGAAACGATTGAAAGTTATGTTTTATCTGAATATGTTTTGCTTGATGCCAATACACGAAAGAACTTGGAATTAGTTGAAACTTTACGTGAAAAAAGCAAATATGGTTCACTTTTATGGGCTATTGATAAGACCAAAACAAATATGGGTGCAAGACTTTTACGAGCTTGGATTTGTCAACCATTAAAAGATGTTAGTGCAATTCAAAAACGTCAAAATTTTGTTCAACAATTAATAGATTTAGATGAGACACGAACAGGCTTAAGCGAAGTTTTAGAACAAATTTACGATATTCAACGCTTAGCAACACGATTAAGCAATGGTTCAGTAAGTCCTAGAGATTTTATAAGTTTAAAGGTTTCATTGCAAAGGTTGCCTGAAATTATAGATTTGGTCAATGTTATTGATACAGATTTGTTTGATGAAGTTAAGTCTTTTTCAAAAGATTTGGCAGATTTTGCTGATATTATAGAAAGAACAATTCAAGAAAATCCGCCAATGTTATTAAAGGAAGGCGGAATTATAAAAGCTGGCGTTAGTGGCGAGCTTGACTATTTAAACGATTTATTAACTGGTGGTGAAAATTGGTTAAGGCAGTTTGAAGAAGACGAAAAAGAGCGTACAGGAATTAAAAACTTAAAAATTGGTTATAACAAAGTTTTTGGCTACTTTATTGAAGTTACAAATTCAAATTTGAATATGGTTCCTGAAACTTATATAAGAAAACAAACTCTTACAGGCGGAGAAAGATTTATTACTGAAGAATTAAAACATCACGAAGATGAAGTTTTAAATGCGCAGTACAAAGCTCGAGAACTAGAATATAAGTTATTTACAGATTTTAAAGATTATTCAAAAGAATTTGTTTCTAATGTTAGGATTTTAGCTGAAAGTGTTGCTACGCTTGATGTGTTAAACTCTTTTGCTATTACAGCTTTGGAAAATAATTATGTTTGTCCAGAGGTTGATGAAAGTAACGATTTCATTGTTAAAAATGGTCGTCACCCTGTTTTAGAATTGATTTTACCATTAGGCGAATACGTTGCGAATGATTTGGAATTAGAGGCTAATTCTAGTTCTAAAACTCAATTTATGATTTTGACAGGTCCTAACATGGCAGGTAAATCTACGTTTATGCGTCAAAATGCATTAATTGCACTAATGGCACAAATTGGTTCTTATGTTCCTGCTACAAGCGCAAAATTAGGGGTTGTTGATAAGATTTTCACTCGTGTTGGCGCTTCTGACGATTTAACTTTAGGACAATCAACTTTTATGGTTGAAATGATTGAAACAGCTTATATTTTAAATTCTGCAACTGAAAAAAGTTTAATATTGTTAGATGAAATCGGACGTGGAACAAGCACTTATGACGGTGTAGCAATTGCGTGGGCGGTGGCTGAATTTATTGCAACCAAAATAAAAGCTCGTTGTATCTTTGCAACTCACTACCATGAACTGAACGTCATGACTCAAACATATCCGCAAATTAAGAATTATAGAATCACAATTTCTGAAGATAATGGTGATATTGTTTTCTTGAGAAAAATTGTTCAAGGCGGAGCAAGTAAGAGTTATGGTATTCAAGTAGCAAAAATGGCAGGTTTGCCTCAACCTGTTTTGGAACGCTCAAGCGAATTAATGCACAAGTTACAAAAAAATCATTCTAAGAATTTGGCAACTAAAAAAGCTCAACCAAATGAACCTGACGTTCCTCAATTAAATCTCTTTTAAAATATAGTTACAATTAATACTCTTTTTTATTAAACATGATAGAATTATTATAGGATTATGAAAAGGAGCAAATTATGGGATTTTTAGAAAAAAAACCGGAAAAAGTTATAAAAGATGCATTGAAAGTTTTAGGAAAAAAACAACTTTCATTAATTGTACATGGTAGCAGTTTCCCAGATTTAGAATCAGAAGATACCGCTTATGGTTCTTATAATTCAAATGGGGCAAAAAGTTTAATTGACTATATAGCTGGAACATTCAATTCAATTCAATTAGGTCCAAACGGAAAATTGAAATCTTGTGATAGTTCTCCATATACAAGTACAATTTTTTCTGGTAACCCATTGTTTATAAATTTAAAAGACTTAACAACTGAAGAATGGGATAATATTCTTTTAGAAAATACCTTTAACAACATTGTTAACGAAAATCCAAATAAAAATGTTAACAAAACCGCATTCTCTTATGCTTATAAAAAACATGACGAAGCTTTAGCTGAAGCTTATGAAAACTTTTTAAAGAGTGAAAAACTTAAAAAACGCAGAAAACAGTTTGATATTTACAAACATGACAACGCAAAATGGTTAGACAAAGATGCTTTATATCAAGCATTATCAGTAGAACACGAAAATGATTACTGGCCATTATGGAAGTCTGAAACAGACAAAAATTTGTTTGATCCAAAAACAATTGAAGAAAGAATGGCTTACGCTTCAAGAATTGATGAAATTGAAAAGAAATACGAAAAAGAAATTGATTTCTACAAATTCTGTCAATTTGTTTTAAGCTATCAATCAGAAGAAACAAAAGTTTACGCTAGTAAAAAGAAAATTAAAATGATTGCAGACAGACAAGTTGCTTTTTCTGATAGAGATATTTGGGCTTACAAACAATACTTTTTAGACGGTTGGTGTTTAGGTTGTCCTCCAGATTATTTTTCTGCAAATGGTCAAGCGTGGGGCTTCCCTGTAATGAACCCAGAAATGATGTTTAATGAAGACGGTTCACTTGGTAAAGGCGGAAAATTAATGAAGGAATTATTCAAAAAAATGTTCCGTGAAAATCAAGGTGGAGTTAGAATTGACCATATTGTAGGGTTAATTGACCCTTGGGTTTATAAAGCTGGTAAAAATCCGAAAATTGAAGAAGGTGCAGGTAGATTGTATTCTTCTCCAGAACACGAATTTTTATCAAAATTCGCAGTGATTACTAAAGATAATTTAAACTTGGAAGTTCCTGCTGATAAAGAACAAAGAGTTAAAGATTTAACAAAAGAACAAGTTAAAATGTATGCAAGATTAATTGAAAAAATTGTAATCGCAGCTGCAAAAGAAGAAGGTCTAAATAAAAATGCTATTGTTTGTGAAGACTTAGGTACTTTAACAAATCCAGTAGCCGCAGTATTAAAACAATATGGCTTGTTAGGTATGCGCTTAACACAATTCGTAGTACCAGAAAAAGAAGATCATCCGTACAGATGTAAAAACATACCAGAAAAATGTTGGGCTATGGTTGGTACTCACGATAACCAACCAATTAGAATGTGGGCGGATTCATTAATCAATACTCACGAAGGTTACTTACATGCGAAAGCATTAGTTGAGGATTTATTTAAAGATGCTGATAACAAAGACGACATTATTGTTAAATTAACTCAAGATGCTGAATTGTTAGCTAAAACAAAGTTAGTTGAAATCTTTGCATCAAAGGCTCAAAATATTCAAATTTTCTTTACTGATTACTTTAATTTAAAACAAGTGTATAATGTTCCTGGTACATCTGGTGATGCAAATTGGTCATTAAGATTACCAAACAACTTTAAATCACTAGAAACAATTGATTTACCTGAAATTTTAAAACTTGCAATTGA
Source organism: Candidatus Melainabacteria bacterium (assembly GCA_003258725.1). Classification (GTDB taxonomy): domain Bacteria; phylum Cyanobacteriota; class Vampirovibrionia; order Gastranaerophilales; family Gastranaerophilaceae; genus UBA6984. The sequence goes on along the minus strand of QHMG01000018.1, from coordinate 18,462 downwards.
AGCAAGAGGTAAAGAATTTGTAGATAAGCACAGTAAATTAATCGGACAATTAAATAATATCTAATTATGAAAAAATACTTATTAACAGCATTATTAATTTTATTTTTCCCTTTAGCTTCAATGGCTCAAATAGCGAATGAAGCACGATTAGACTATAATAAAGGGGTCGATTATTATAAAATTGGACAATATGAAAAAGCAGCTAAATATTTTAGAAGTGCAATAAATATCAGTCCAGATTTTATAGATGCGTATTACAATTTAGGTAGCATATTAGAGTACTTAAAACAATATGATTCTGCACTTTCAGTATTTCAACAAATTATTATAAGAAATCCAGAAGATTATGAATCTGTGTATAAAGCTGCTACAATAGCTTATCAATTAGGTAAGTATGATGAAGCGCTAAAATACACAACTTTAATTCCAAGAAGTGCAAACGAGTATGATTTATCAAATAAGTTAGCCTCAAAAATTAAAAGTACAACTCGTCGTCTAGACCCATTAAATGTGCCTCTAAGTACAATTGATACTACAACTCTTCCAAATAGTTCATATCTGTTTGAAGGTATTCAAGGTCCGACAGGCATGGTTACTGATGATTTTGGAAATCTTTATGTTGCATGTTACGCTGATAATGCCGTTACAAAAATATTTCCAGATGGCAGACGTGTAATTTATGTGAAGGATAAAAAAATAAATGGTCCAATAGGCTTAGCTATGGACGTTTATGGTAATTTATATGTTGCAAATTATGGCAATGATAACATTTTAAAAGTAAACAAGCGTGGTGAAGTTTCTATTCTTTTAGGTAATGTTAAAAAACCTTATGGTTTGTACCTAAAGGGTAATATGCTGTTTGTTTCATCTCAAGGTTCTAATTCTGTAATTCGATACAAATTAAAAAATTAGCATAAACATTCTTTTTGTAAATTATGCATTTGTACACTTGAAACTTTAAAAAACATGTGACATAATGTTAGTACTTTGCATAGATGTTTATTTTGTTCCTACATTTATACTAAAAGGGAGAATTGACTCTAATGGCATTGAAGTATACCGACCGATAGCAATATCGCCAGTCGGAAACGGATTAGTCAAGGCGTTCACCCACCTGCGAGACTCCGCAGGCAACAAAATCACATTTGTGCAAAGTTTCTTTTTGCTTTTTTACTATTTATAATTGATATTTTTACTCTTTATGCTATGATTGTCTTAGAATATCTAGAATACATCAGTTTAAAGGGGTATGAATATGATTATAATTATGGAACCTGGAACATCAGAGGATAATATTCAACGAGTTGTTAAAACTCTTGAAAAACACGAGTTTAGAGTTGTTTTAAATCGTGGTGATGTAATGACAGTTATCGCAGCAATTGGCGATAAAAGAATGTTTGACCCACGTTCTTTGGGTTCTTTGGAAGGTGTTAGAGAAGTTAAAATTATTCAAGAACCTTATAAATTGGCATCAAGAGAAGGCAAAGCTGAAGATACTGTCGTTAAATTTGATAACGGCGTTAAAGTTGGCGGTCTAGAAAGACCTGTATTAATGGCGGGTCCTTGTTCTGTTGAACCAGAATATCAAGGTTTATTAGATGTAGCTTATGCTGCAAAAGAAATGGGTGCACAATTCTTAAGAGGTGGTGCATTTAAGCCTAGAACTTCACCTTACGACTTTCAAGGATTGGAAGAACGTGCTTTGATTTATCTTGCAAGAGCGAAGGAAAAAACAGGTTTATTGGTTGTTACAGAATTAATGGACACAAACGACTTACCTATGATTGAAACATACGCAGATGTAATTCAAATTGGTGCAAGAAATATGCAAAACTTTGCGTTGTTAAAAGCTGTTGGTAAATCAAAACGCCCAGTTTTATTAAAACGTGGTGGTGCAGCTTCAATCAGAGAATTTTTACTAGCAGCTGAATACATTATGTGTAACGGCAACGATAACGTAATCCTTTGTGAACGTGGCATAAAATCTTTTGACAGCTCATTTACAAGAAATGTTTTGGATTTATCTGCAATTCCTGTAATTAGAAAATTGTCCCACTTACCAATTATTGTAGATCCGAGTCATGCTACAGGTAGAAGATATTTAATTGAACCAATGTCAAAAGCTGCCTTAATTGCAGGTGCTCACGGTATAATGATGGAAGTACACCATGACCCTGACAACGCATCTTCTGATGGCGCTCAAAGTTTATCAATTCCTCAATTTATAGATGTTGCAAAACGAATTAACAAATTAATTGGTCGTATTGATTACGATAATAGAATTCAAAAACAAGAATTGGGTATTGAATAATTATGATAAAAAAGTCGCCGATTGCTTTGCAATCGGCGACTTTTTTGTTATTAATAATAAGAGATTTGACCTAATACAGTTTCTTTTTTCGCCCCTGTACAACTAGGAACATTATTTGGAATTTTAAAATAGGTACAGTAGCCTAAAAGTGCAAAAGCCATAACTTCTTTGTAATTGTTGGAAATTCCATAGTTTTCATGAGTTTTAACCTGAATTTCTTTAGGAAGATAGTGTCTTAAATATTCAATTAATGTTGGATTGTAAGCTCCACCGCCGCCTAATATAACTTCATTAATAGTGGTATTAGGAAATACGAATCGTTCGTATGCTTGAACAATTGTTTTGGCTGTTAGAGCGGTTACAGTTGCCATAATATCATATTTGTCTTTTGGTGCGAGCCGAAGGGCGTTTTCTATATATCTAGCTGAAAAATATTCTCGTCCTGTTGTCTTAGGTGGCTCTGCGAAGTAGTATTCATCTTCAAGCAAACATCTTAACCAGCTATCTGAAACAATCCCTTTTTGTGCTAGTTTACCGTCTTTATCGTAAGGTTTGTTGAAAAATTTGTTGGCGCAATAGTCAATCATAATATTACCTAAACCTGTGTCAAAACCAAAAGTTGCACAATCTTTTGATACAACTGTAACATTTGAAATTCCGCCAATGTTTTGTATCGCAATATTTTTATTAAGAGGTTTGAACCAAGTTTCGTCAGCGAAGCAAACCAGCGGAGCACCATTTCCACCTTGCGCCATATCAGCAGTTCTGAAATTTGCTATGGTCATACACTCTGTTTCTTGTGCAATAACTGAAGGCTCACCAATTTGTAGCGTGCTTCTCTCACTTATTTTGCCAATTTTTGTATCTTTGGGATAGTGATAAACTGTTTGACCGTGTGAAGCTATGAAATCAGGCTTGCCATGGCGTTTAATCATTTCATTAGCTGCTTTTGCAAAGCAATGACCTATTACAAAATTCATTTTGCAAATGTCTTCGACTTTTGCACCTTCGTGAAATATTTTGAAGATGTGTTCTCTAATTTCGTTAGGATATTTGTAATTTAACCCATCTAAAAGTGTGCAACTAAGATCAGGTTTAACCAAGCACAAGCCAACGTCAATTGAGTCGCAAGATGTTCCCGACATTAAAGATATAATTGTTTTGGAATCTCTTTGTTTGTTTTCCATAATGAGTTTATTATATGAAAAAACTTGCCTTTCGGCAAGTTTTTCAACTATCCAATATCTCCCAAGATTGTTTAGTTCTATTTTAATAAATTATTTTTTTCAATTAATACGTTTTTAAATTTTTCTTAAATCTTTTTTCTAAACTAAAATTTTCTAATTCCCGCTATTTAATTTCATTCCCTAATACGTAGAGTTTTGCCACCACCCCTTTGCTATTCTATTTCGTCCAATTGTGTAAAATCTTTTTCTTATTTGCTATGTGTCTTTCGACTATATTATCGTAGTTTATTCAGACATGATTTACAAGTAAAAAATAATTAAATAATTTTTACAATTGACCATGCCCGCTATTATGACTGAAACATAGTTATATTAACAATCTTAATGAAGAAAATTTAATGAATTTACGTAAAAAAACGGTGATTTTTTCATTGACAATTTTAAATCACCGTTCTTTCTTAATATTCTTGACATGTAGCAAATGCTATTGCATATATGGATTAACAATTAACTTTTCAGGCAGTTTTTTGTTAAAGTATAATGAGTACTTTTTGCCTTGTTGTATCAAGTATAACTTTTTGTCTATTTTATCTTGATATCCGCCATTTGTAACATTTTTGTTCTTTACAATAAAGTATGTTGGCAAGGTACTTCCAGCAAGTTCATTAAACTTATCAAAATCTGTGTCAGTAATAAAGTACACATAATCACCATAGTTAATTTTTGTACTTGGTTTAACCGCAAAGTCGAAAGTTACAAGTCTTGTATTTGTTGTATTGGCATAATTTGAATAAAGTACTAACTCGTTTTCTCCACCTGCATAAATTAAGTTAAACAAGTATGTTACAGCAAAGGTAATGACAAAGAACATTGTAATTACATAACCTGAAAAAATAGAAAGTACTTTTTCTGTTTTTAGTTGAACTAATAATAAAATACCAACGAAACAGCATCCAATTAATACAGGGTACTTAAATGGATCAATAAGTTCAATAACATTGCTTGGTAAAAATACAAACCCGATTGATGCAACTAAACCGGCAATGATAAAAATAATTGCTACCATATGAGTTGACAATGACAATGCAAATTTATTTTCTTTATAACTTCTACACCAGAAATAACCTGTTAACAAAGCTGCCGCAGGAATTGCTGGTAAGATGTATGTTGGTAATTTTGTGCTTGAAATGCTCATTACGCCAAATGTTACAATAAAATATATGCTTGCAAACAAGATTAAATGTTGATTTTCATCTTTAGCTTCAAGTGTTGACATTAATTTTTCAACTAATTTACCTTGTGCATTTTTAAATCTGTTAATCAAATCTTTGCAGCCGTCTGTAATAGCCGCTAAGAAGATTATTGTCCAAGGCATGAAGGCAACGATGAATACTGGAATAAAGTAGAATAAAGAGTGTTTTCTACCAATTTCGTTTGAATTAATTAATCTTTCAAAGTGATGTTTGAAGAAATATTCATACAAGAATGAATTTCCAAAATCTCTGTACATTGCGATATGCCAAGGCATAACGATAAGTAAGAAGATTATAATACCAACTACGCTATGTAGAGGTTTAAACATTTCTTTTAATGTTTTAGTTAAGTAACAGTATATAAATACAACTACTAATGGGATTGCAATAGCAAGAATACCTTTAGCTAAGAAGCCTAAACCTGCAAAAGTCCAAAATCCCCACCAACAATATTTTTTGTGATGGTCTTTTACGACGTGTGCTAAATAAGCACTATATAATGCACTTGCTAACCAAACTGTAAGTATCATATCTAAAATCGCAATGTGTGCAAATACTAAGTAGAATACACTTGTTAACATTACAACGGCACTCATTAAACCAAATTTTCTTGAGATAATTTTTCTTCCAAAGAAGTATGTGAAGAATACCAAGAAAGATGCCATTAATGCGATTGGAAATCTTACAGAAAAAGTAGAAAATTTCCCAAAAAATTTAATTGAGGCTGCTACAATCCAGAAATAGAAGGGTGGTTTTTCTAAGAAAGGAACTGAGTTTAATAATAACAAGTTCCAATTGTTGGAATTCATCAAATCTTTTGACATAACTGCATATCTAGTTTCGTCAACGTCAATTAGTGGGTAGAAATTTAATCCCCAAAATAAGAAAATTCCGCATAAAACCGCTAACAATAAAATTGAAAATACATCTGGATGTTTTTCAATATAAAATTTAATTTTATTCATTTTTTCTCCTTAATATACATGACTATGATATAATTTATTTGTAAGTTTAACATATATAAATAGGTTTCGCAAATTATGAAAAAAAAGTTGTACATATTTATTTTAACAACAATAATGCTGTTTTTTGGCTCAATTGCAAGAGCGAAAGACTTAAAAGTGGTTCAAGTAACAGATTTTCACTATAATAATACGGAAGATTCTGATGCTCGCTTGACAAATCTTGTAAGAAGTCTTAACAAAACAAAAAATCTTGATATAGTCTTATTTACAGGCGATAACATTGATTCTGCTAATGAAAAAAGTCTTGTGAAATTTTTAAAAGGCATTAAAAGATTGAATGTACCTTATTATATTCAAATTGGAAATCACGACTGTTTCAAATCTGGTGGGTTTGATAAACCTGAATATTTACATGTTGTAAATAAATACACTCTTAAACATATAAAAAGTTTTAATTATGTTGTAAAAAAAGACAATGTTGTTTTTATTTTTGTAGACGGACAAAAAGCGTTGATGCCAGGTCCAAATGGTTATTATAAACAAGACACACTTGCGTGGTTGGATAAACAATTAAAAAAATATGAAAAATATTCTGTTGTCTTAGTTCAACATTTTCCATTATTGAGGCAAAGAGATATTACGCACCCATCAAGCCATGATTTATACAAATCAAATGAATATTTTGATATAATTTCTAAATACAATAACATTTTAGCTATTGTTTCGGGACACTATCATTATGATAGAGAAGAACAAATTAATGGTGTAAGACATATTATATCTTCTCCGGCTAGTGGTAAAGAACCTCACTACAAAATCATTTACCTTAACGAAGAAGGTAAAAATAGTTATTCAATAATGACTCAAATTGTTGAATTTTAGCCCTTAAAGTCTTGTCCGCCAACGATTTTTAAGTGACGTTCTTCGCCTTCACCAATGCTTTCGCTAGACAAATTATGCTGTTCAACAAGTTCGTGTTGAAGTTTTCTTACTTGTTGATTTTGTGGTGAAATTTCCACATCTTTAGCACCTGCAAGAACTTGGTTAATAGCATTTTGAGCTTCATCAAGGGCTTTTTCTGTATTGTCGTAATAGCCTTGTACTGGTTGTGAAGATTCTCTGATATCTAATGCTTCTTTGACAACCTTTTGAATTTGAGCCATTGAGTTTGTTTTTACATAAAATATTTGTAATCTATAATTGTTTGCTGTACTTAAAATTTTCGCTCCACCTTTTGCAAAGTTTTTGTGTGCAATTACTAAGTCTGCATCATCAATATTCTTTGTTATTTCAGCATTTAGATCTAAGCGTTCAATAATCTTTTCAACGATTGTTCTTGAAACAGCATATAAGTAAATCTTTTTGAATTTTTTAGCTTCTTTAACATAATCTTTTCTATTAAAGCTAAATTTTAATCTGTCAGCAGGATCTTGTTGCGCAATTTTACGGTCTGTTTCGTTAATTCTATCAATGATTTGTTCTGGAGTTTCCTTTGACGGTTCAACCTTAACAAGATTTTCTTCAACTTTAATTTCAGCAGGTTTGTTATCATAAGTTTTGTCAACTTTTCTGATTTCTGGTCTAATAGGCCAACCTCTTAAGATATAATCAACGGCTTCTGCTGCATCTTTATATACAGCCAAAGTGTTTCTATCAATAATTTCAATTACAATATCAAAAGTTGGTTGTTTTTCACGTTCTAGAACTGTTTTTTGTGATGCACGGCGTTTAGCTTCATCATCGCCTAATGTTACAGATTGAATACCACCTACAAGGTCTGATAATGCAGGATTTTTAATCAAATTTTCTAAACTTTGACCATGTGCTGTTGCAATAAGCATAACACCACGTTCAGCAATTGTTCTGGCTGCTTGAGCTTCAGCCTCAGTACCAATTTCATCAACAACGATAACTTCTGGAGTGTGGTTTTCAACAGCTTCAATCATAATATCTTTTTGAAATTCTGGTTGACGAACCTGCATTCTTCTAGCTTTACCAATTGCAGGGTGAGGAGTATCACCATCTCCTGCAATTTCGTTTGATGTATCAACAATAACAACACGTTTGCCCAATTCATCTGCAACTAAACGTGAAATTTCTCTTAGCTTTGTAGTCTTACCAACACCAGGTTTGCCTAAGAATAAAATGCTCTTGCCTTGCATTACAAAGTCTTTAATACAAGCAATAGTACCTGTTACAACCCTACCAATTCTGCAGGTAAGTCCAATTACACGACCTTGACGGTTTCTAATGGCACTAATTCTGTGTAAAGTACCAGCAATACCAGAACGATTATCCGATGTAAATTCAGGTATACGACTAGTGACATAGTCCAAATCATCATAAACGATTGGTTCGCAATTCAAACTTTCAATCTTTCCGCTAGCGTGTCGAATTTCTGGTAGACGTCCAATGTCTAAAACTAATTCAATAACGTCGTTTAGAGCCTCATGGTTTAATAATTTTGTTATTTTAGGAGGCAATACTTCAATTAATCGGTCAAGATCATTCTGAAATTGTATATCGTTCATTCTGTCCTTTATCTGTTCCTGTGTACCAAGAACTTTACTCCATCTATTAGTATAATACCACTTTTTATATAGCTATTATCACATTTTTCTATGGAAAATTCTTGCATGTTACAAAAGTTTACAATCTTAAATGCCTTAATTGTAAAACTTTCTACATATTTGATAATGTATCTATCAAATAATTTTTTTTGTGATTTTAATAAACATGTGTTATAATTGTAGTGTACAGAAAATAAGAGGTGCTTATGATTTACGGAGTAGGCAGAAGCGATGCCGCATTTAGAATTATGAATACAGCAAATGCACAAATGTCAGCAATGAGAAATATCGGACCAAACTCTGATATGAAGATGTTGCACGAAATGGATAAACGTAATGCTTTGCAAATGGAAAAAGACAAATTCTCTTATCAAATGCTTGATAAGTTAGATCAGATGGATAACAAAATTAGAAAAAATAAATTGAAAAGAATGTAATTTATCTTTAATAAGTTTTTTAAAAGGCGGTTTGAATTTTAATTCAAACCGCCTTTTTTGTGTTATTGTTCTTCTAAATCTCGTCTAATGTCATCAACTGAAACGTGTACAACAGGTGTGTTTTCATCTTTTTGTAAGTAAACATCTTTAATGCCAGCTTGTACAATAAATCTTTTGCAAAGAATACAAATCATTTGATGTCCCCAAATATACATTGTTGCATCTTTACAACGGTCTTGTCCTGCTTGAATTATAGCGTTTTGTTCAGCATGAATTGAACGGCAAGTTTCGTATTGAGTTCCTGATTGAATGTTATGTTCAATTCGATAACATTTGCCACGTTCAGCGCAAGATTCAACCTTTGACGGTGTTCCATTGTAACCTGTTGCTTTAATTTTTTTATCCTCGCCAACAATTACTGCGCCGACCTGAGCTCTAATACAATTAGAACGGCTTGCGCAAGTTTTTGCAAGGTCCAAAAAATATTCTGTCCACGGTTTTATTGCCATTTTTACCTCTATTATTTTGATTTTTTTACCCAATTTTCAAAGATTTTCATTGGTGCTCTGCTTAATGCTAAAGCCCAAGCCTTGACATTCTTCGTTGCAACTGCACCAGCGGCAACGAAAGCCCCTTCTTCAAGTTCAATAGGAGCTACAAGAACTGAATTTGAGCCTGTGTTTGCATAATCTCCAATGATAGTTCTGTTTTTAACTTTAGTTACAGGGTTGTAATTTGCGGTAATTGTGCCTGCGCCAATGTTTACGTGAGAACCAAGTTCGCTATCACCAACGTAGCTTAAGTGTGAAACATTTGTATTATCTTTGATAATTGAATTTTTGATTTCCACAAAATTACCTATTCTTACGTGGTTTCCTACTTTGCAGTTTCCTCTAATATGTGACATTGGACCGATTTGACAGTTGTTACCGATTTTGTTTTTGCCGTTGATATAAACTGAAGGATAAACAATAGTGTCAGTACCAATTTCAGTATCTTCACTAATCCATGTTGTAGCTGGGTCAACGATTGTAACACCTTTTTCCATTAACTTTCTTAAGTTTCGGTTGTTCAAAATTTTTGCAGCCTCTGCAAGTTGAACTTTAGAGTTTATACCTAAGATTTCAGAATTATCTTTTAGGGTGAAGGCTTGAACATTTAGGTTCTTTTTTACACCCCAAGCAATAATATCAGTTAAGTAATATTCACCTTGAGCGTTGTTACTCTTTAATTCTGAGAAGGCTTTTTTTACCTTTTGCCAGTCAATACAGTAAATACCGGCATTAATTTCTTGAATTTGTTTTTCTTCTTTTGTTGCATCTTTTTCTTCAACAATTTTTTTCAAGGTTTGGTCGATGTTTCTAACGATTCTTCCGTAATTTTTAGGATTTTCAAAAATTGCACTCATTACGGTAATATCAGCTTTGTTTTCTTTATGTGCATCAATAAAGTTCGCCAATGTGTTTGATGTAATAAGTGGTGTATCGCCACATAGAATTATTACTTCTCCATCAAAATTGCTTAAATCTTCGCATGCCATGCTTACGGCATGACCTGTACCTAGTTGTGGTGATTGAAGAATTGTTTTCGCATTATTGCCATAATTATCTTCAACAAATTTTGTTACTGAATCGGCTTGATGACCTACAATTACGTATGATTGTTCAATCATGTGTGTCCCGTTTACAGCATCTAAAACGTATCCTAATAAAGTTTTATCGAAAATTGTGTGCAAAACTTTTGATTTTTCTGATTTCATGCGTGTGCCTTTACCAGCCGCAAGAATAATTGATTTGATTCCCATGATTAACTCCTTAATGTTTTCATAAATAAATATAACATAAACACTGTTACTATTGAAATAGTATGAATTTTGTGAAATAATCTGTATGTAATTATAAATTTTGGAGAAAATCATGCCAACATTAATTGAAGACATTGTAGCTAGACAAATTTTAGATTCACGTGGTAATCCAACCGTAGAAGTTGATGTAAGGTTAGCTTCTGGGGTTGTTGGTAGAGCCGCTGTTCCTTCAGGGGCTTCAACTGGCATATATGAAGCTATTGAATTACGTGATAATGACAAGTCAAGATTTGGCGGTAAAGGTGTCACTAAGGCTGTAAATAATGTTAATAACATCATTGCACCAGAATTAATTGGTGAAGATGCATCAAACCAATATAATATTGACAAATTGATGTTGGAATTAGATGGTACTGATAATAAATCAAGATTAGGCGCTAACGCTATTTTAGGCGTTTCGTTAGCAGTTGCAAAAGCTGCGTCGTTAGCATATAAAATGCCACTTTACAGATATTTAGGTGGTATTTCAGCAATAACATTACCCGTTCCAATGATGAATATTATTAACGGTGGTGTACATGCTGATAACAACATTGATTTTCAAGAATTTATGATTGCCCCAGTTGGCGCAGGCTCGTTTGAAGACGCCGTTAGAATGGGGTCAGAAATTTTTTATACATTAAAACATATCCTTCAAGATAAGGAATATGCAACTTCAGTTGGCGATGAAGGTGGTTTTGCACCAAGCATAGCCTCAAACGAAGAAGCTATTGAAATGATTATTCAAGCAATTGAACAAGGTGGTTATACAACAGATGATGTTAAAATTTGTATAGACTTAGCTTCGAGTGAATTCTATGAAGATGGAAAATACACTTTAGCTGGCGAAGGTAAAATTTTAACAAGAGAAGAAATGGTTCAATTCTTGTCAGATTTAGTAGATAAATACCCAATTATTTCTATCGAAGACGGTATGGCGGAAGAAGATTGGGAAGGTTGGAGATTGTTAACTCAAAAAATCGGTCATAAATGTCAGTTAGTTGGTGATGACTTGTTCGTAACTAACACAAAACGACTTCAAGAAGGTATTTTAAGAAGAATTGCAAATTCAATTTTGATTAAAGTGAACCAAATTGGTACATTAACTGAAACATTAGCTGCAATAGAAATGGCTCATTCTGCAGGTTATACAGCAATTGCATCTCACCGCTCTGGTGAAACCGAAGACACATTTATTGCAGATTTAGCGGTAGCTACAAATTGTGGACAAATAAAATCAGGCTCGGCATCACGCTCTGACAGAATGGCAAAATACAACCAATTAATTAGAATAGAACAAGAACTTGGAATGTCTGCAAAATACTTAGGAATAAAGGCTTTTAGCGGTCACAGAACTTTTAATGATTAGTTAGAGTCTTTACAGATTTTCTATTAAGTTGTATTATAAATGAAGAAATATTATGATTAAGAATTCAGATGACAAATATATAATTACAGGTGGTACCCCCCTTAAAGGCGAAGTAAGTATTGGTGGGGCAAAGAATGCCGTACTTAAACTTATGGCTGCTGCTATTTTGGCGAAAGGTGAAACTTTAATTCACAATGTGCCAGATTTAACAGACGTTGAGATTATGCTTAATGTAATAGAGCAGTTGGGTACAAAGACACATTATGATAAAATCAACAAAACTGTAACTATTGATGCTACTGATATTACAAGTGTTACTGCTAAATATGAGTTAGTTAGCAAAATGAGAGCATCTTTCATTATTTTAGGTGCTTTGGTTTCTCGTTGTAAAGAAGCAATAGTAGCACTTCCTGGAGGTTGTGCAATTGGCGAACGTCGTGTTGACTTCCATATTAAAGGCTTAGAAGCTCTAGGTGCAGATATTAAAATTGAAAATGGTTATGTGCATGCCAAAGCGACAAAGCTAGAAGGTGCTGAAATTTATTTAGATATTCCTTCTGTTGGTGCAACTGAAAATATCATGCTTGCTTCTATTTTGGCAGAAGGTTCTACAAAAATTCAAAATGCAGCAAGAGAACCTGAAATTATTGATTTAGCAAACTTCTTAAATGCAATGGGTGCTGATATTGTTGGTGCTGGTACATCAGATATTGTTATCAACGGTGTTACACAAGAAGATTTACACCCGATTGAATACACAACAATCCCAGACAGAATTGAAGCGGGTACTTTTATGAGTGCAGTTGTTGCCACTCGAGGTTCTGCAATCATTAAAAATATATTTCCAGCTCATTTAACTTTCTTTAACAACAAATTGTTAAAAATGGGTGCTAATATCAAGTTGATTGAACCGACTGCAATTGAAGTTTCTGCAAAAGGCAGATTAAATACTGTAAACTTTGTAACACAGCCATATCCAGGTTTCCCTACAGATTTGCAATCTATGGCTATGGTGCTATTATCGACTGCAAATGGAGTAGGTATTATTACAGAAAGTTTATATGAAAACAGATTTATGCAAGTTCCAGACTTAAGACGTATGGGTGCTGATATTCATCAAGATAGAAACCATGCGATTATTAAAGGTGTTAAAAAATTAACTGGCGCAACTGTTTCAGCAAGCGATTTGCGTGCTGGTGCATCATTGGTAATTGCAGCATTAATGGCAGAAGGAACATCAGAAGTAGAAAACTTGCACCATATTGATAGAGGTTATGAAAACTTTGAAGATAAAATTAGAGCCTTAGGAGGCAAGATTGAACGTGTATCAGCAGATACAGTTCAAGGAGGTCTTGATGAAGCCTGCATATAGACGTTGGTATGAACATGATCCCCTTTTATTGGAAGTTGTTGAGTTATTAAAAAATTACCAAGACGAGTTGAGAGCTCAAGCAGAAGTTTTTTTGAAGAAGATTGAAGAAAAGGTTTCAAAGGAAGCCATTGATAAATTTTATGCAATGGTAAAACCTGTGAATGGTAATCGTTGGTACGATAAAGACCCTGTTATTTCAAAAACAATTGAACTTTTAAGAGTTGTTCCGCCTGATGTTCAAAAGGCTTGTGCGGAACACTTTATAAACGCATTGAAAGATATCGGGGTTGATTATCAAAGCCCAAATCTTAAAGAATAATGTTAAATTTTGACTGCAAAACTTTTTCTCGTCTACGAAACTATATAGCAAAGAAAAAATCCTTTGCTGTAAGTGGATTAACGTCTTTTTTTAGATTGATTTTGTTAGACAAAATTGCCGAATTTTCTGGTAAAAAGATTTTGTTTGTAACTTCAAATGAGCAAAGTGCTTTGAAGTATCAATCTGATTATAAAAAAGTTTTTGCTAAATCTTCTGTGTTGTTGCCTTTTCAAACTATTTCTATGTATGAAGGTGTAAATTCAAACAAATATGAATATGCAAAACAAGTTGAAATCCTACGAAGCAAACCCAAAATTGTGTTTACACCAATAAAAACTTTGCTTGAAAAATTTCCAGAAGAAAAATTCTTTAAACAAAATGCTATTGAGATAAAATTGAATGAAAATTTAGATATCCAAACTTTGGCTAAAAAACTTGTAGAATTTGGCTATAAGCGTTCAGTAATGGTTTCTGATGTTGGGGAATTTTCTATTCGTGGTGATATTATTGACATTTTTTCTTTAGAGGAATACCCTGTGCGAATTGAGTTATGGGGTGATGAGATTGTTGATATAAGATTGTTTAATAATGAAACTCAAAAATCTATTAAAAAGATTGAAAAAGCTACTATTTTACCTATTTACAAATTTATTTCAAACGAAAATGTTAAAATGCCGAAAGAACTTTTGAATATGGTTCAAGAGGATAATTATTTTGAAGGTATTGAGGTTTATCAATCTTACTTTAATGATAAATTAATAAGTATTTTTGATTATTTTAAAGACTATATAATTATATTTGATGAAGCTAGTGAAATTTACTCAAAATATCAATTCTTAGATGAAAGTTATACAAATCAGGAGGCAGAAAACTTAAAATTAGCTCTAAATTATGAGTTAAAGGATAAAAATCATATATTATATGAAGATTTTATTCAACTGATTGCGCCATTTGTTAAAATTGGAATGAACAACTTTATTGACAGTGAATTTGAAGATGTTATTGAATTTGATGCTCAACCTGTTAAAAATTTTAATGCAAATATTGCTGAAATTACCAAATATATTAAAGAGTATGAGTCTTATAAGGTTTTAATCTCTACTGATTATCCAGAAAGAGTCAGAGAAATTTTAGCTGAAAATGAAATTTTTGACTGTACTTTTTTAGAAAGTTTAACTTCGTTTGGTACAATTTCAGATGAATGTAAGTTTTTATTGTTGACGGATAGAGAGTTATTTAATAAGCGCTCAAAAGAAATTACTTCTTCAAAGAAAAATTATTATAAAGAAAAGGCTGAATATATCGAAAGTATAAATGATATTCAAGCTGGAGAGTACGTTGTTCATACAATTCATGGGGTTGGAATTTATCAAGGATTAACGCAACAAGAAATCGACGGTCAACTAAAGGACTACTTAACGATTGAATACGCAGGAAAAGACAAATTACATATTCCAGCAGAGCAAATTAACTTGTTGTGCCGTTATAGGGGGTCTGGTTCTGTAAAACCTAAATTATCACGAATGGGTGGTAATGATTGGGAGAATACTAAAAATAAAGTTAAAAAAGCTGTTGAAACTATTGCTTATGATTTGTTACGTCTTTATGCAAAGCGTAAAATGCGTAAGGGCATTCAGTTTGATGCAGATTCAAATTGGCAAATAGAAATGGAGGAAGCCTTTGAGTATGTTGAAACTCCAGATCAAATGCGTGCAATTGAAGATGTTAAACGAGATATGGAATCTGAAAATCCAATGGATAGATTAATTTGCGGTGATGTTGGATTTGGTAAAACAGAAGTTGCGATGCGTGCAATATTTAAGGCAATAACTTCAGGCAAGCAAGTTGCAGTAATTGTACCAACAACTATTTTAGCTCTTCAGCATTATCAAACGATTTCCGAACGATTTAAACCATTTGCAATGAATGTTGACTTGTTGTGTCGTTTTAGAAGCGCAAAAGAGCAAAGAGAAACATTAAAGAGAATGGCGTTAGGCGAATGTGATGTCGTAATTGGTACACATAGGTTACTTCAAGATGGTATTCAGTTTAAGGATTTAGGTTTACTTGTTATAGACGAGGAACATAGATTTGGAGTTCGTCATAAAGAAAAATTGAAGCAATTGCGTGAAAATATTGATATTGTTTCAATGTCGGCAACTCCAATTCCTAGAACTCTTTATATGTCTTTATCTGGCATAAAAGACATGTCTATAATTAATACTCCGCCAAAGAATAGACTTCCTGTTAAAACCTTTGTAGGAGAAGAAAATGATACGGCAATAAGAAACGCAATCGTACACGAATTGGATAGAGAAGGACAAGTTTTTTATCTTTATAATAGAGTTGAAACTATTGAAGAATTTAAACTTCATCTTCAAAAAATAGTTCCTAATGCTAGAATTTGTGTTGGACATGGCAAAATGAATGAGGCAGAACTTGAAAAGGTTATGGTAGATTTTGCAAACTATGAATATGACGTATTGCTTTCAACTACTATTATTGAGTCAGGTTTAGATATTCCAAATGCAAATACTATAATTATACATGATGCAGATAAATTTGGTTTAGCTCAATTGTATCAATTGCGAGGTCGTGTTGGTCGTTGTGAAAAACAAGCCTACTGCTATTGTTTTTATAAGCATAACAAAAATTTAACAGAAGAAGCTACAAAACGATTGAAGGCAATTAAAGAGTTTACAACACTCGGTAGTGGGTATCAAATCGCATTAAGAGATGTAGAAATTCGTGGTGTAGGTAACTTGTTAGGTACAAAACAACATGGACACATGATAAATGTTGGTTTTGATACATATTGTCAATTATTAGAGGATACAATTCACGAAATTCAAGGTGAAAAAGTTGAAAATGTGACTCCTACAATTGTTGATATTAATGTTACGGCATATATTCCAGATGAATGGGTTGGTTCAAGTGAACAAAAGATGATTGAATACAAACGTTTAGCTGACGTAAAATCAACAGTCGAACTAGATTATATCGTAGATGAATGGAAAGATAGATTTGCAAAATCTCCAGAACCAGTTGAAAATTTAATTAAGTTGATAAAATTAAGACTTTCTGCAACAGAGGCAAAAATATCAGTAATTAGAGAAACACAAGATTGTATAAGAATTTATACTCCATATTCAATGCCAGAATGGAGAATTATTAGTGCAAAATTACCGTCAAATATTACAAAAAGTATTAAGTTTACTGTTGCGCCTAAGGCTTGTACAGAGGGAAATTCTATCATTTTGCTTAACAATAAGTATATGAATTTTAATGAAATATTTAACATTTTGACGGATTTGTTTTATTATATTAATAAAATTTGTTACGAGTACAAAGACAAATAATAAGGAGAACTATATGAAATCAATTAAATTATTGGCGATTTTATTATTTTCAGCGTTATTGTTTACAGGTTGCTCATTAAAAAATAATGATGTAATCGTAAAGGTTAATGACAAAGTTATTACTCAAGCTGACTATGATAAACTATTCAACCAAACAATTAACAACCCAGGGTTACAAATGTTTGGCTTGAACAAGAAAAACGTAGATAAACAAAGCTTTATGTACTTGATGATTAAAGACAGAGTTGTTAGTGAATTAATTATTCGTTCTTTAGTAAATGAAGAAATGGAAAAACGTCATATCACTGTAACTAAAGCAGATACAGATAAAGAACTTCAAAATATGATTGAAAAAGTTGGTTCAAAGGCTAAATTCAATGAAATTTTAAAACAAAATGGTGTTACTTTAGCTGAATTTAAAAGAGACTTAACAGAAGAAGTTAAGATGAAAAAATTAGTTGATATGATTGAAAAAGTTAAAGTTACAGATGCTGATGCTAAAAAATATTACAACCAAAATATTGATAAATTCAAATATCCAGACAAAGTTAGAGCTTCACATATTTTGATTGCAGCTAACCCAGAAGAAATGAAAGAATTGATTAAAGCAGATGCTAAAAACGCAGATTTAACAGATGCTCAAATCAATGATATGATTCAAAAACAAATGGCTGAAAAGTTAAAAACAGCTCAAACAGTTTTAGCAGAAGTTCAAAAGAACCCAGCGCAATTTGCAAAAGTAGCAAAAGAGAAATCAGAAGATGTTGAATCTGCAAAAATGGGTGGTGACTTAGGTTTCTTTGCAAAAAAAGAAATGGTTGATGCCTTTTCAAACGCAGCATTTTCAATGAAACCTAATACAATCAGCGGTATCGTAAAAACATCTTATGGCTACCATATTATTATGGTTACTGATAGAAAAGCTGCAGGTCAAGATTCATTTGAAAAGGTTAAACCTGAAATTATCTTGTACTTAGAAAATCAAAAGAAGGTTAATGTACTTGAAAAATTCATCGAAAGCCTAAAGAAAAATGCTAAAATTGAATACGTAAATAAGGACTACAACCCAACTGATATTCAATCAGCATTAAAAAAACAGGCAAAACAAAATTCTGATGTAGCTGAACAAGTAGATGCTGCAAATCATTCAGCAACACCTGTTGCAGTTCCAGATAAGAAATAATTTATAATTTCAAAATTATAACGAGAGGTTGCGTAAGTAACCTCTCGTTTTTTATAACTTATAGTATTAAATCTAAAAAGGTGAATTATAGGGAATAGATATGTCCTTAATATCTTTCTAAAGTTGTTTCACATCTCATATTGTTACAAAAACTTAACATGTACTAAAGTTTGTGTTAAAGCGTACCGTTACATGACATGTAGGTAGCAAAAAAGGAATGTGTAATTATGGGATTAGCAGCATCACAAGCAAGACTATTAACAATCACATCACGTTTGTCTTCAGTAGAATTGA
>QHMG01000017.1:4613-45699 GCA_003258725.1 Candidatus Melainabacteria bacterium | reverse complement strand
GATACACTAGCGGCAATATTAGTACAAACAAATACAAATATATAAGATATAGAATACATAAGTAAAATATCAAATAACATCTTATAAGAAACAATAATATTACTATATATTAAACTAACTAATAACATAACAATAAAATTAATAATTTGCATAATAAGTATAATAGCCATTCCACCTATAGTATTAGTTAAAAATATTTGTCTTTTATTAATGGGCATTGATAAAGTAAAATCAACTGCTCCCTTTTTATATATAAAACTAAATAAAGTAATAGAAAGAACTAACGGTATAATATACATTCCAAATAATATAATACCCGACAAATCATAAATACTAGCAACAAAATTATCACCAGTACTACCATGCATAAGAAGAATAATACCATTAAGAATAGGAAGTAATAACATACATAAAAGAATAATAGCTTTAGATTTCTTAATATTCTCTTTTAAATAATTAAAATTAAACAAACTTGTTAAATTCATATCCTAATGCCTCCATTTCATAAATAAATACCTCTTCCAAAGTAAGTGGAAGATAATCAAGTATTAAAGGTTTCATCTTCTCTAACTTCTTTTTACTCTTGCCATCATTATCTTTAATAATAATCGTAGCCACACTACCCTGCTTTTTAAAACTTAAAATATCAAAATCCTCAAAATCTTCTTTATCAAAATTCTTTTCAAAAGATATCTGAACTTTAAACATATTTGTCTTAATAGTATCTATATCACTCTCAAACAAAATACCACCTTGATATAATAAACCAAGATTATCACAAATGTCTTCAAGTTCCCTAAGATTATGACTAGTCATAACAATCGTCGTTCTCTTCTTATTCATTTGTTTAATAAGAATTTTCTTCATAGTATTTCTAATAACTGGATCAAGTCCATCAAAAGTCTCATCAAAAAACATATAATCACAGTTAGTAGATATAGCACATATAAGTGCACATTGTCTTTTCATTCCCTTCGAAAATGTACTAATTTTCTTATCTAGTTTAAGATTAAGTAGGCCTGCCAATTCCTTAAGACAATTCATATCAAAATCCTTATACATTGCTTCATACCATTTAGCAGTATCCATCAAAGTATAACCAGGATAAAAGAATAAATCATCTTGTACAAAAACCATTTTTTGTTTCATAATTTCATTATCATATACTTCTTCACCATCAACAGATATAACACCACCATCAGCTTCATATATACCCATAATAGTTCTAAGAAGTGTACTCTTACCAGAACCATTAGCTCCCACCAAACCATAAATAGAATTATCTTTAATATTACAGCTAAGATCTTTAAGTACATAATCTTTATCATATTTCTTTGATAATTTATCTATCTTTATCATATAAAATCTCCTTTCACTACAATATATGATTGTACTACTTGCACTAGTACAATTAAATCATACTACATAATTAATATGTTGTCAAGAAAAAAAATAATCTTTCATAAAGAAAAATTATTTCTTTTTAATACATAAATAACTATAATTAGAAAAATCTAATCTACCTATCATAGCAATATATTCATCATAGTTCAAACTATCAATAAAATCTATTGTATCATCAAAAGGATAATTAAACTGAATATAATTTTGCATAATAGGTATAATATAACCACTTATACTATCTTTTCTCACAGATACTTCTGTCTTACAATGCTTCTTATAATATTCAAATTCTTCTCTAGTATTATTTTTAAAATTATCAATAGTGGTCATAACTAAATTTTCAAATTCATCATATCTATCAGTATAGACACTAACTTCAAACAAAACATAATCACCAAAATCACCTTTAGAATAACTAATATTACCCTTATAAAAAGAATTATTACTAATACTTTCACTAATATCAGAATACTTAGAAAAATTAATAAGTGAGAAAGCTCCAAAATACCAATCAAGTTTATATCTTTCAAAATCAGTAAAACCACTAACATCAATCTTAAAAGAAATAAGTCCCTGTTGCATAATATCACAAATAAAAACATCTCTTTTTTTTATAACTTCTTTCTTTTCTTTATCATAAGAAATTCTATTATTACATTTAAAAGAAAGTTTATCATAAAAAGCTTTAATCTTATCAAGCACCTTATCACTATCAAAAGAACCTGCTAACACAAGTAATTGATTACAAGGTACATAACTATAGTCATATAATTTTTTCAAATAACTAGCAGTAATTCTCTTAACACTACTCTTATTACCAAGCGTTTTAACATTATTAGCAAAAACATTACTCATAACTCTATAACTAATCTTTCTTCTAAAGTTATCATTATCATCTCTGATTTCACATAAAACAGGACCTCTAGTATCATCAATATTCTTTTTATTAAAAACAGGATTATAAACACTATTTAAAAACATATCTAAACATTCATCAAAAGAAACAACCGTATCAACATAAAAAGAAGTATCATAATTACCAGTCATGGCATTTGAAGATAAAGCTCCCATTTCTTTAAGATTATCAATAAGATTACCATTAATATTTCTTTCACAAATAAAATGCTCCAAAAAATGAGCGCTACCAGGTAATATATCAAAAGAATTACCATCATTATCCATAACATTTCTACACTTACCACCTAAAAAAGTAACCAGTTCAATATGATTACTAATCTTACTATTATCAGAATAAATAAGAATAGTAAGACCATTATCAAGTTTAATAAACTTAGCATCATTCATTATTATCACCTTCTCCTATATAAATATTAGTAAGGACAAGTCTATCTTTAATAAAATTACTAACTTCCAAAGGCGTTATTGTTTTCATAATATCCAAAACATTATCCATATCATATTCAAAAAACTTATCAATTTCTATTACCAAAAGTCCCCATATCTTTTCTTTATCAATTTTTCTAATCATATCATTTCTCTTAACAAATAAAGGCAGTTTCTCATTAATATAATTAATATCACTAATTCTTATCATAATATCATTATATAAAGATTGAACCAAAGAAATATTTTCCTTATCTGTAAAAGCTTTCATAACTAAAGAACCAAAACTTCTATAATAACTGCAAGAACATCTATATACCAAATTATTCTTACTTCTCAAAGTATCAAACAAAACATCAGAATCACTAGAAGAAATAAGCATTTTAATAATAAGAAGAAGTACCCTATCCCTATCACTTTCCATATCACGAACTTTATATGAATAATAAACAGCACTCGTTTTAAAACAAGTTTTTTCTCTAAAAACATCAACTTCACTATTAATATTTTTACAAAAATGACTATATCTCTTTTCAAAAGAAACATTCTTTATTACACCATCTAAAAAAACATCCTTAATTATCCTTTCACTATCATTAGCAACATCTCCTATTAAAAAAACAAAAGGAGAACCACTAATAATCTTTTTGTAGAAGTCAAATAAATTTTCACTATTAACATTATCTAATAAATCAGGATTTAAAATAATATTACTAACTAAAAAGTTACCTTCATCAATCAATTTATCATTCATATAATCATAATACCAAAAAGCATCTTTAAATCTTTTATTAATATTCTCTTTAATAATAGTTTTAATATCATTAACTCTATCTTCTTTAAAAGAAAGAGCATTGTAAATAAGTTCTTTAATAAATAACAAATTATTCTTAAAAATATCAACACCTAAACTATTATAAGATGGAAATGATACCTTGAACTCTAAAAAAGGCACATCACCCAAAAAAGATATTCTTCCATTACAAGATAACAAATAATTATCAATAATAGCCAAATACTTCTTTTTATCAGTATCATACTTAATACTTTTGTCACAAATAACATTCTCTAAAACTTTCAAAAACTCATCCTTATAATCATAAATAGGATAAGAAATATACAATATACACTCCCTAAAATTATTATTATACATAACGATAGGAGCATTATCTTTACAAAACATACTACCACCAAACCTACTAAAATTATATTTTAAAATTACACTCTTGTCAATATTTAAAAATACATAGGTATTTCCCCATACACAAAACACCTAAATATCATAACCTATTTTAGGAGGAAAAAATATGAACAATTTAAACGATTATTATAATTATTTAAATAACTATGATGATATGAACTTTATGACAAACCCAAATACCATGATGAATGATATGAATTATCAAAATATGTTCCCTAACAACTACATCATACCAAATACGGGCACTAGTAGTAATATCGCAGACTCTCAAATAGGCTTCAAAAGAGGAAATCTATTTAATAACCTATATGATGAATACGAAAACTATAAACCACAAGAATTAAAAGCCACTAATGAAAGAGAAGACTTAATATTACAAATAGATGAAAATAGATTTGCTACGATCGAATTAGGACTATATTTAGACCTATATCCAAATGATATCAATGCCCTAAACAAATATAATAGTTATTTAAAAAAAGAAAAAGAATTGATAACCATCTATGAAAGTAAATATGGACCAATGACACTAAGTAGTCCCGTCCAAACAAATACTTGGTTGTGGAATAATTCACCATGGCCATGGGAGGTGCAAAAATAATGTGGAAATATGTAAAATCATTAGAATATCCAGTTAACATCAAAAAGAAAGATTTACGTATGGCCAAATATCTCGTAACTCAATATGGAGGCGCCAATGGCGAGTTAGCAGCAGCTTTCCGCTATCTAAATCAAAGATATACAATGCCAGACGATAAAGGAAAAGCTTTGCTTACTGATATTGGTACTGAAGAATTAGTACATTAACGATAGACATTAAAAAAAGCCTCACTATTAAGTGAGACTTTTATATTACATATTTTGCCAGTCCTATACTAGCAACTGACTATTTAATTATACTTTATATTATATTTTTTGTAAAGCACTTTCTTGATAGAATCCGGTAGTTCCAGTTGAGTTTCCGACTTGATATGGGTATTTTCTACCAGTCCATACTTTTAGTATTTCTCTCTCCCAACCAATACCATAAGCAGTATTTGAAGTTCCATAACTAGAACCATTACCAGTTCCAACAATCTTAACTTTATCTCCAGCCTTTAAACTTGTATCAGGCTTAGGTTCTGGTGTTGATGTACCTGGTTTTCCTACGCCTTTATCAACTAAAGCTTGCACCGCATTATATCTGGAACCTAATTTTTGTCTTCTTGTATCTCCGTTTCCAAATTCTCCAGTCCAAACTCTACGAGCTAATTCTTCGTCTGATACTCCTGGGAATGGATCTACGGCTGGAGTAGAACTTCCACCATAACCGACGATTTTTTTAGAACCTTGTAAATAAGGTGTTGGATCAACATACTCACTTCCATTATAAATACCAAAATGCAAATGTAAGCCTGTACTATTTCCTGTTGTCCTAACGACATCAGTTCCTAGTTTAGCACCTTCCTCTACAATATCTCCTAAATTCAAGTGATTATTAGAGCCGTTGTCTAAATGACAATATAATGTCTTGCAACCGTTAGCGTGCAATAATGTAACACTATTACCACCGCTAGGATTAGTCGTTTGTCCCGTGATTCCTTTTTGAATTGATACGACTTTACCTCTAGCAAAAGCTACAATAGTTCCTAAAGTAGTTATATCTAAGGCTCTATGCCAACCTACAACGTGTACTCTTTGACCGCTAGCATTAGTGTACCAGAAATCTCTATACTCATAGCCACTTGATCTACTTAATGTACCAGTTTTACCTTTAATAGGGCTTTTTACTACGTTATAAATGTACGCCATAATTATTCTTCCTCCTTATTTTCTTCTGTAATCTGATCTTCTGGAGTTTCTACTCCTAAATCTAATATTTCTGTTTCTTCAATAGATGTATTTTCTTGTTCTTTTGTAATTTTTTCTTCCATTTTAATTCCTCCTTTGAAAAAATTATTTATAATAAAAAGAGACTAGTGTCTCTTTCTATTCAGGTTTTTTTGGAAATTCCACTTCATAAGGAAATCCTTTTTGTTTTGTAATATCTCGAAGTTCTTGTCTATAAACAGCCCAAGCTCCGTTTTTTATTGTACTTATAGTGTTAAACAGTTCTTTTATAACAGTTACTATATTAGTCAAAGTTATTTCTTTAGGTATTTCAAAATTTATTCTATCTAATACCATATTTTTATCACTGTCAGCTAAAAGTTGATTTCTTTTATTTCTTATTTCTTCAGCTTTTAAATTATAATCATAATTTTTTACAGCTTCTAACCACTTATTATAGTTTTGTTCTATAATAATATCTAAATTAGGTCTATAAGCTGTTTTCATTCTATAAGTATAATATACATATACAGTTTGTTCTTCCTTTGTTTCCTCGGAAATATTATCAAAAAAGACAACCTCACAAGTGTTGTCTTTAATGTTCTCTATACTAAATTTTATTTCCGGTTTTATTGTGCTTTCTGTTTTCATTTTTAATTACCTCCTTAACCTTTTTAAAATCAACATAAGGCTTTAAATATTTTTGAGTGTAGTTATATGAATCAGAATGTATAATCCAACCATTATAACTCATTATCGCACAAGCGTCTTTAAAATTAAGTTCCTCTTTCTTTGATATTTTCTTGATTCTTCTTTTGATTCTTAAAAAATTACTTCTTCGTAATGTAGTATAACCTCTGTAAAAGCGATAACCAAGAAAGTCAATAGGACGGCTATCAGTTTTAAATAATTGCCAATTTTCCTTAATCCTTAAATGTTCTCGTGCTAAGAACTCGTCAATAGCATATTTGCACTTACGTAGTTCTTTTTTATTATTAGAGAATAATACCATATCGTCCATATATCTTATATAGTATTTAACCTTTAATTCTTCTTTTATATAGTGATCCAAATCTTGTAAATAGTAATTAGCAAACCATTGTGAAGTAAAATTACCTATTGGAACACCCTCCGTAGAACTATCTACTATTAGATCCATTAAATATAATGTATCTTTATCTTTGATTATTTTTCTAAACTTCTTTTTTAGTATTTCTTTATCTATACTGGGGTAAAACTTTTTAATATCTAATTTTAAACAATATTTAGTATGTTTTCTATCATTGACTAGAATTCTTTTAACATAATTCATTCCTCGTTGTATTCCACGTCCTTTAATAGAAGCACAGCAAAATTCGTACATACCTCTTTTAAAAAGTGGTTCTACTTTATTCATTAAAGACCAGTGTATTATTTGATCTGGGTAAAACCTAGGTTTAAATACAATTCTTTCTTTTTTGCTAGCTCCGTCTCTTATTTTCATTTCAATATACGGACTAGGAATATAGCTTCTATCTGATAACATTTTTTGCACTTGCATAGCGTAATATGTAGGAGCGTCTAGTATTTTTTCAACACTCTTACGGTGCGTCTTACCAACAGAAGCTTTAAATATTGCTGATTCAATATTATTGAGTTCTAATATCTCATTATAAATATTTCCTTTTCTTTTCATTTCTGGCTCCATATTCTTATATTTGCCTGCCGACCTTTCGAGAATTAACCTACTAAGCCAACCCAGAGCGACTAATTTTTGCCAAGGGGCAAGGAAAATGATGTGTAAGTAATTTATAAATATAAGTAGTCGAGCACCGACATTAGTGTTGTAATCAGTCCCAGACCAATTGAAGTTCCAATACCACAACCCAGCTTGAGTAGTATTGCCCCAATTACCGCCGACAAGAGCCTGCCGAACACTGAAAACGCCGGTACAAAACACACCAAATCCCAAAATAAGAGGTCGAGCACCGACAGTGGTGTTAGCCAACGACGAATCATTGTTGTAATTCCAATACCACAACCCAGCATTACTACCATTATCAAAACGACCGCCGACAAGAGCAATAAAAACGCCACAAATCACGCACTCAAACACATCAAATCCCTATATTTATAAAATGATATAAGTAGTCGAGCACCGACATTCGTCCACGCATTAGACGAAGCTTCATTCACGTTCCAATACCACAACCCAGCTTCCGTACCATTAGACCAAGCACCGCCGACAAGAGCAAAGAAACACAAACAAAAGGAAAGTGCAAACCACACCAAGTCCCCGAAAAAATAAGAAGTCGAGCACCGTACGAAGTATATGTATTAGACGAAGTATTGTCAAAAGTCCAACACCACAACCCGCAACGTACATCGTCGGTAGTATAACCACCGCCGACAAGAGCGAAAGCTAAAAGTCGAACGGTACTCGCCACATCAAATCCCAAAAAATAAATTTAGCTCGACCGACTTTCGTCGGTAAAAAAGAAGTTTTATTATGGGAGGCTGGTCGCCCCCAAACCCCCACTTACTGGTTTCTAAGAAGTCGAGCACCGTACGAAGTATATGTAGTAGACGAAGTATCGCCAAAAGTCCAACACCACAACCCGCAACGCACATCGTCCGTAGTATAACCACCGCCGACAAGAGCAATACGATTTCCGTCATTCTGATAGTAATAATCACACATATTAGTAGTAGAACTACCAGAAGCTTCAGTTGTTAAAGACATAAGGGGATTATTTGAATCATAACCCAATTTAGAAGCATAGCCATTAGCTGACGGCATTGTGAAATTTAATACGTGATAAGCTCCGTCAAATGTGTCAACAGCGTACTTACTAGAATCATAACATACATACGGAACGTGATCTTTTACATTTATACCGTCTATAAATTGCCAAATATTTCCGTAAGGATCCTCAATACCTCTATATATTACAGAATATGTTCCGTCATTACCCAAGCAACCAGATTTCATACCTAGGGTATCACAACCGCCACTGTTGTTAGGTGTACTACTTGAAACACGACCTTGTCCTAACATAGATTGACAATTATAATTAGCATACTCTACCAAATATAACATCTGAATAATTAAATAATGCCAATCTAGTTGTCCGAATCCGTCTCCTAAAGCCCTAGCATAAGCTCTAGCATTGGTTATATTATAATTTCTAAATGGCTCATAACCACTTCGGCTATACACTCTTGAGGCTGAACCTGAATAAGTATAACGTCCAACACTAAATTGTTCGCTTTTAATGAATCCGTCGTGTTTTTCTCTCGAAATGAGAATATATTCTACATTGTTAGAAACATATCTCTTATAATAAAATTCTGGTATTCTAGTTAATACTTCGCCATTAGAACCGTCAAACTTAAAAGTAGGTTCTCCATAATAAGCGGTTATTGCTTTAGCTTGAGTATCATAATTGTATGTAATAATATCAGACCAAGGGTAGATACTATCAAAATTATTAACAACAGAACTACCGTCTTTAGTTGCATTAGCTACCAATCCAACTGAATCGTCTGTTCTTTCCCAAGCTGAAGATGTATTAGAAGATAACGATCTTTTTATACCGTATATCTTATTTGAGGTTGTTTTCACTTCGAGATTTACTGTTTTATCTGTTATAGATTGTTCCACACCGTTAATAAGTATTTTTTCAACCTTATTAACTTGTGCTCCTGATGCTATTCCAGCTAACTTATTTTTTTCCAAAGTTGAATAATCATTAGTCGATAATCCTTTACCAGTTTGAGCTTTTACAAAAACACCGTCTTTTACATTAAAAGTCAACTTTCCGTTGACTTGTTTTAATTCTAACGTAGTGTTATCAGCATAATACTCATTAACTAGATCACTAACAGGAATAGTGATAGTTTCTTGATTAGCGAGAACGAGTATAATACTCTTAGTATCGCTATCATAATGTCCGCTACTAACTATTAACTCTAGTGGCAAATCGACAGTAACTATTGTATCATTATATTGTGTAAAAGTCAAAACTCCGTTAGCACTATTATATGAAACGGACTTAAACAAGCTTGATATATTTTCTATTACTACTATATTACTAGGAGTTGGTACAGAATCTAATTTTTCTTCTAATTCTTCTGTTAAAGCTCCTCTAAAATATGGTAGGTTATTCCAACTAGTATTACCGTCGCCAAATTTTAATTTTCCTGTATCAGTTTCGTAGCCTTGTTCTCCTAGAGCTAGAACTGGGTTTTCTGTTTCCCAGTTCGTTTTTATATCTCTACGAGTTCTAATTATTTGTGCCATAATTATTTCCTCCTATTCTGTATCTTTTTTCTTTGTAAAAAAATACGTAAATACCATTGTTACAATGTTGCTAAATAAAGTGAATACTAACTGAATCAAATCCATATTTCCTTTAGAAAAAACCATAATAGTAATAATTTCTAAAGTCAATAACAATGTCAGTGTTGCAATAGATTTAACATCAATCAATTTACTAATTTTTTCTTTCATTTTATTTTCCTCCTTTATTTATATTAACTGGTGGTAGATTAAAACATTGATTAACTAATAGATCTACGCCGTGATTTCCACCTAAAGACTTATATTGTGTAAATAAGTCTTCTATGCAAGATCTAGCGTAATCAGGTAAATAACCAAGTTCCATATATTTTTCTATTTTACCAGTTATTTGACTTCTCAATAATAAAACCATACTATCTTTAATGGCTGTATTACTTTTTTTATTTTCTTTGAGTTCTTTTACTAAATAACCACTTAAGGCAGTTAATATAGTAGGAACTAACCATTGTATTACCATTTCCAAGTTTATTCCTCCTTAAATTCTAAAATTTATGTTTTCTAAGCTAACATAGCTATTAGAACACATAGCGTCAATATAGACATTTCCATTACTTAAAACATCAACTCGACCAAAAGTGTTATTAGCATTTACAACAAATATTTTTCTTTTAGCCGGTCTATAACCAACTGGCAGAGTAAAAGCAACAGCTCCAACAGTTCCTCCTTTTATAAGTCCCTGTAAAAAAACTCTGTCTTTGTCTTTATAGTAACCAGCAGTATCATAATCGCCACCGTAATTAGTCCAGTCATTTAATAGCGTAGGACTTTTAACGGATTCAGCATTTAGTATATTAAGTTCGGCATTGTTTACATACAATCCATTTGTTCCGTTAGATTTAGGAACACAGTTTATACCAACTTTTCCTTTTCTTAAAGCTATAAGTGGAATACCATTTACTAATATTGCTGTAAAAGATAAGTCGTTTAGTTTATCTTTTAATTGAAATTGAAAAGTATATGTATCTTCAATATCAAAATCTCCTATAACAGTAGCACTTAATCCAACCTCTCCCTTAGTATAATCAATATAATAATTCTTTTTAGTATTAGGAATTAGTGATGTAGGAATATCAACCCAATCGTTATAATTAGTATCTGATGTTTTCTTATATCTATATTTGAAATTCAATACATCATTTTTTACCTCATTGTTATAGAATAATCTACTAAAATTACCAATTAGAGCAAGAGTTACCTCTGTGTCATAATTATTTTTCCTTTTCATATTGATAGTAGGTATTTCAGGAACAGAATAAGCAATAAATGTAATTGACTTAGTTACTGTTGTGATAAAACCTCTACTATCAATAGCTCTAACTTGACAAGTATTAGCTCCTGATAAGTTTAGATTAGATATAGTTATTTTTCTATTAGTAAGATCTGTTGTTTCAAATATCAAACCATTTATAATAGCTTGATACTTAACAATCGTCGCCTCATTTTTTCCTACGGCTTTAGAACAGGTTATTTCAATACCATTATAGTTTTGAATTAGAACTTGATTAGTACCTAAAATAGTATTAGCAGTAGTGTTAGTTCCTTTATAAGTCCAATCTGTAAAGGTTGGCTCATTTCCAGAACTAGAAATTGTTAGCGTACCTGATTTAGGTGTTGATCCAGCACTTGCACCACGAATATAAGTAATACATTCCAAATTTAAAGTAGCAGTAGGACTGTTTTTTACTAATCCATAAATTGTATTTATTTCAGCCTGAGTAAAGCTTAAAGGTGTACTTGTCGATATATCATTTATTGTTTTTATTAACGTAGATCCAACTTTAACCCTTAAACTATGTGTATAAAAATCTTTATTTTTGTTTATATTAACAGTTATAGAGCTTCCTAAAGTTATATTAGGTGTGTCTTTTATTGTACTTAAAGTAGGATTATATGCTGTTCCTGAACGAGAAGTAGCATTAGCAATTTTTGTACTTCCATTATAAGTCGTACAATAAATGGTAGAAGATGTACCAGCATTAAGCATAGTTTCAACTTCAGTTTTACTTGGAGTCCAAGTTGTACTAGTTCCTACACCTGTTATAGATTTTATCAAAGTAGATCCAACATATATATCAATGGTATGTGTAAAATTAGAATGAGCCCTATTAACAGTTATTGTAGTTGCGTCTCCTTTAACGAAATCAGCACTAGAACTTATAGAACTAGCACGAGGAATAGAAGAACATACCATATTAGTAGAATTATCTTGATACATATTAGGATTATACCACCTAGACGTGTCTCCATTTCCGTAATAGAACATTTGCTTAATATATGCTGATAAAGTTAAAGAACCGTCATTATTATTATTAAAAGTAGTAGTACCACTTGCAATAACGTCTCCAGCTCTCCAACTAGTTAAGATTGCTCCTCCAGTATGGTGATCGTATAATGTAACGCCACCTAGAGAAACGTATAGAGCATATAAGTATGAATAAGGAGTTCCCTCAACCGTTATTTTCCAACTAACAGTGGTCTGATTTTGGTTTCCGTCTGTTTGAGTAATATTGGTAATTGTTAATCGACAATGATTATCGGTTTTACCCGATACGTGGGGACTATTTTTACAATCTAAGACACTAGGATTTATACTAGCCATATTATACCGCCTCCTTATCAACTAACACTATGTCTAAGCCCTCTTTAACAGCTACAAACATAGTTTTTACATCATTAACAGATGTATCTCCAATTTCTATACTTTGATACGCCCATAATTTATTAACTTCGGTAGTATCTTTATTTAAAGTAAATACTTTTATCATTCTCCCATTTACTAAATAATAACCAGCAAACTCACTAGGGCTAATAATTGTATAACCAGAATAAACACTATTTTTAATAAGCATACCGTCAATATCAACTAATACTTCGGAAGTATATAACTCGCCACTAGCTTGTTTCCATTGTTGAGGACTATTACCAGTATTTAAAATCAAATCACTTATTAACATTTCTGTTGATGTAGCTTCTAGTATTACTTTAATTGAATTACCTTGAGCTATAAACGAATAATTATAAGATCCATTTTCTTTAGTTTGATCGTAAACAGTTACTTTCGTACCATTTTCAATCATTACTTTAGCAGTACCTATAGTTTTAAGTTTATTTGCTATAAATGACAATGTATAAACATTGCCAGTAGTAACAGCGATTTCTTGTTCTATTGAACCAGTTTTAATTAACCAACCACGATTCGCTAGAGTATTTATTCTAGTAAAGTCATTTTCTATATAATCAATACTTCCAGAAAGCAAAGTCCAAAACTTCGGAACATTATTACTATCTATTGTTTCCCAAGCAAATCCAACACTGTTTTTTATTAAGTTATCGCTACCTGTTTGAGAAATAATTGTTTTAACTTCAGTAGAAGATTGTTCTATTTTAGTTAATCTAGTTCCTTGTTCTGTTATTTCTTCGTTTAAAGATGTAATTATACCTTTAATTTTATCAACGTTTAACCATACATTTTTTATTTGCTCTCCAACTTTTCCAGCACCTTTATATTCTTGTTTTGTTTTGCTTTTCGCAGGAGAAGAAATGTTGGTTTTTAATGCACCATTATACCTTATATTTAGATTCATAATGATACTTGGTTTTATACTTCCGTCTCTATCAACAATATCAATAATAGAATGGTTTAATTTATAATTTCCTAGTACCATTTCAGCAGTAAAGGGAAAGTATCTGAATCCTATTAGTTGACCTAGTAGTAGAGGAGCGTATTTTTCTCTGTCTTCATTAAGAATCAAATTATTAGAAATTTTAACTTCTGTTAATCCGAATTTTTTTATGCTTTCTTCGTCTTCAGCTATAATAACATCATAGTCAGTAGAACCGCTTTCGTCAGTTTCTGTTAAAACAACTCTATTAACATAACCGAAGCAATCTTCAACATTAAGTTTCTTATAAACTCTAGGTTTTAATTTATAATCGCTTTTCTCGAAAAATTGAATATGTAATTTATCGTCTTCGGCTACCTTAGCAAAACATAAACAAGATTCAGCAATAATTCTTATTACTTCTCTGAAAGTTGCACCTTTTGTATAAAATTGTTTTGTAAGTATTGCTTCAGAACACCAAAAGTTAGTTGTAGCTAATTCTATTCCTAAATAATCACATATAGTTTGTACTACAGATAATCTAGTGCAGGGGTAGTTAAAATTAAGATTACATTCTTTATCAAAAATAAAGGATCTATCTTGTAAATTGAATTCTGTTTGAATTCCTACCGTTTCACTATCAGTCTGCTTTACTCTAAATGTTCCTAAAGAAGAATAATTAACAACATCATTTTCTTTATAACCCATAAATATTTCTATATCTTTATCAGCTAGGGAATATTTATAATTTCCATTAGAAATAGGATTCATAATCTTGATTCTTGCAGTTCTTGCGTTGAAACAGCCAAATATTTTATCTAAATTATCGTTTATTTCTATTTCTTGCAAATCAGTTTCAGATCTTATATTTATATAATCATAAAATCCACTAGCAACACCGCCGTCAATTTCCGTACGAGCTATATCTGGAGCATTACCTCCGTCGATAGGTTGCACTACATAAGTAGAATTAGCAAACCCACCGTCAATCTCGGTGGGGTTTACTTTTTCAATATATCTAATATAGGCTTTAATTGATTGAGATAACCTATTAAAATATTCATTATTCATTATATCGACCTCTTTCGACGTCTCTATATGCTATTAACTGAAATGTTAATTCCTGACAACCGTCTTTAGTAGATTTATGGGGTGTTCTAATTCCAGGACAGTAATAATCATTTATGTAGTATTGTCCTTGTTCTAAGTTGTACCATTTTACCTTGAATGGTTTTTTCTTTACCATATTTAGAATCAATATTATTTCAAGGTAAGTAGTAGAACCAATAGAAACCTCTAAGTCTGGAACTCTAGCAACTTCATAAGTTGTTAAATCAGCTTCAGCATTACGTTCGGCTGAACTTTCAACAGGGTTTAAAATAGGAGCTACATTTATAACTTTCGGTACCTTTACAAATTGTCCTTTGTATTCTATATAACAAAGAGAATTGATAGGCTCAAAAGTAATAGAATTTAGGACTTGCTTTAATATTTCATTATCTGTATTCATATTGCACCTCCTATAGTGGGTTGTAGCCTAATTCGTCGCTATAAGCGTCAATTGCATCAACTACAACTTTTCCTAACGTAGCTCCGTTAGAATCTACTAATCTTAGCGTTCCAGTCATTTTACCTGAACCACTATTTATTTTATTTACCCATTTACTCATTACACCGTCAAATACTTTAGCCATTTCACTTTCTTTAGATACGATTTCTGGATTGAATCGTGCGTTATCGTATTCAGCCATAACACCGACTGTTTCTTTGAATAAAACGCCTCCGTTTTCAAATTTCTTTATTTTAGGAATATCAAAGCCCCATTTTTTACCGCCTATAATAGGAACCCAATCGGGAACATCAAAGCTGATTTTATTGATACCTGAAATAAAACCATTCAATACATCAATAATTACATTAAGAACACCTTTTACAACTCCAGATAGAGAATCCCATATTCCAGTAAATATAGATTTAACACCCTCCCAGGCTTTCTTCCAATCGCCAGTGAATATTCCAGTAATAAACTTGATTATTCCTGTTAATATTTTTGTAATACCTGTTACCAAATCGCTTATAGTACCAACAATAGTACCAACAATTCCTATAACAGTGCTACTTAAGAAAGACCAAGCTGGAGCTAATTTTTCTAATAGCCAAGAAACAATAGGTTTTATAAACTTGTTATATAATTGTAAAGCACAATCTATAACAGTTGCTAAGAACTCTCCAACAGCCTTAACCATTTTACTTATATGTTTGTCCCATAGCCAAGACAAAGTCTCTAAAAACGGCGTTATTATTGGCTCTAGTACGTTGTCCCATATTGATTGAAATAGATCAATAGTATTAGTAACGAACTCTCCAATACCGTCTAATATATCTTTACCATACTTATTCCATAGTTCTAATAGAATACCAGTAAAATCAGACCAAGCTTTAGTAAGAGTTTTTATTAAAGGATCTATTGCTTCAGTCCATACAGAATTAAATAACTCAGTCATTCCCTCTATAATTGGCTGAGAATATTCGTTAATTGTATCTCCTAAGTCAGTCCAAAAAGTAGTCCATAATTCAGTAATGTTTGAAAGCATAGTTTCAACGTCTAATCTAATGTTTTCCCAGGTTAATTGCATATTTTCCCATAATGCTTCGCCCATAGATACAACAAAATCGTAAATATATTGAATATATGACTTAACAGCATATACAAATGATTGAACTATAGCACTGTCCCAAACACTTTTAAAGACATCTTTTATTCGTTTCAATTTATTATCAATTTCCTCAAATGCTCCGTCTAAGGCGTCAGTAGCAGTAATTGCGTCAGAAAAGTCATACGGATCGTCTATACTCATTCCAGAAGCACCGCCAGACGAATCGCTATCACTATCTGAATCACTATCTAATACATTTAATTTATCGAATCCTTGCAATCCTTGTAATGCTTTTTTAGTTTTTTTAGCCTTATCAGTGGCGTCGTCCAAACTACCACCTAATCCCTCAACAGCTTTTGTAGCTCCGTTTGTTTCTGGCTTAACACCAGTTAGCATATAAACGAATCTTTGAAAATACTTACCGGCTAGAATAAGTTTTTCCATTATTTTATTTAAAGCTTGAATTATAGGGGTTAATACTTGAATAAAAGAACTTCCTAAAACACTTTTAAAAGTATTCCATTGTTCTGATAATACTCTTACCTGGTTAGCCCAGTTTCCTGATGTCCTAGAGAAGTCTCCTTGAGCGTCTTTAGTAACATCAAGTAAGTAATTATATCTTATAATTGCTTGTTCCGCCTGAGACATTGAATTGAATGACTTATCAATACCTTTAGATAAAGCGTAAGCCTCCAAGTTAGCAACATTAAGGTTTATACCTAATTGTTTCAATGGCTCAGTTTCTCCTGAAATACCAGCTCTAAGTTTAGTAAACGCCTCGTCTCCGCTAATATTATAAAATGAAGCCATATCTCCAGCTAAAGCGGTAAGATTTTGAGACATTGTTAATACTTGTTTGTCTGATAATTTCATACTTTTTAACATAGCTCCCATTGTGGAAGCATATTGTTTAGCTGATAATTCACTTAATCCTAAGCTCTTAACAGCATTTTTAGCAAAGTTATTTATAATCTCGGAACTTTCTCCAAATACTACGTCAACAACATTCTGTACTTCCTCCAAGTCGGAAGCAGCTTGAATACAGGCTTTAGTAAAATTATAAATGACTTTAACAGAAAAAGCAGTGGCTACAAGTTTAGTTATTCCTTTAAGACTTGTTCCAATATTGCTTATTCCTTTTTTTAACTTAGCGTCGTCTATTTTGGTGTCTATAACGATACTTCCGTCCGCTTGTCTAGCCATTTTTAACCACCTCCTAGAGCGATATTAAGTTGATCTTGAAAATCTCTTTCTTTTTCCTCCTCGGTTCTATTATCTGGTAGAGCATATAGTTGTTTCATTTCCTGATAAAACTTTTTTTGATTTTCAGGCATTTTAGGATCAATAGTCATACTACGATATTGCATAATTTTTACAATTTTAGTTTTATCTGTTAATCCGTTAAATAACATTTTGAATCTCCACCAATGTATGTTTTCAACAGTAAGATCAATATTATATTGTTGTTGATAAGCACTAACTATATAAGCTTGATCCGCCTCATAATCCAGAATACGATTATTTGATTCTCTTATTCTGTTTACAGTCTGACTTTGTTGTTTTTTTTCTTCTTCAGATTCTCCCATAGTATAAAACCACATAATAGCATTAAATGCGTCTAATATCTCTTTATTTGTTTTGATAGGTGGGGTTTCTATATACCATAGTTTAATTGATTGCATAATCTTTTCATACGGCGTTAGATACCTGTCTGACATAAGTTCTACAAATATCATAGCTATATAAAATTCTGTATTTATCAAAAAAGGACTACCGTTGACTTTTACTGTCTTCGGTAGTCCCTCTATTAACACATTCATTTTCGATTACTGGCTCTTTCAGAAGAATACTCAAATGCAACTACGTCTTTAGTTGCTTCACGACAGATAACGATTAACTGACTTAATAGATAGAGAGGACGCATATAAGAGTCCATATTATCTCCAAAGAGTTCAACAAAAGTTCCGCTTCCTAAAGCTAGATCAATACCGTGTTTACATTTTTCTAAAGTAGATGTTAATTTCTGTTCTTCTTTCATATTAGAAGAATCAATTTTTTTAACTTCTTCTCCGATTCTTTCTATTTCTCTAAGTAATTCTATACTATCAGTATTAAAAAGATAGGTTTTACCGTCGATTTTTAGTTTTTTTGTAGTTTCGGGAAGCGTTATTTCTATAACGTTATCTACAAAAGGTACTGAATTCACAGCATTTATTTTTTCATTTTCCATATTTTTTCCTCCATATTTTTTAATTATTCACTATCAGCAGTGAATGTTTTAGTGCCAGGATTGTAAGAACCCTCGATTTCTTGTCCGTTTTGGTGTATTTCAGCTTCAACAGCTAATACAGCACCACCGTCTCCAGAACCGTCGTTAGTACAATTAACCATACATTCAAACTTTTTAGCTTTAAATGAGCCAGCCTTTTCAGCTACTGGTTCGTATTCGTCATACTGAATAGCAGTAGTGATAACGTCGTCGCCCATTTTATCGTAGCAACCAGCTATGAAATCGTTAGCTGGATCTCCTTTAATTCTATCTCCAGTTAAAGAATAAATAGTTTGCATACCTGTTTTACTAGATGTTCCTTTACCAGCTTCGTCAATATAGAATTTTTGGTCGATAGTGGAGTTACTAGCTTTTGTAAAGTTTGTAAAACCTTTACCAACCCTAACATAATTTTCTTTGTTTCCTGTGCCTTTTTTATCGTCGATAACAAGCACACGATTACTTACTAACGGTTTACTCATATTTATACCTCCTTATAGTATTCCACTTTATAAATGGCTTGATAGATTACTGTACCGTCTTTAGCACGTGAATATAGAGCAGGAGTTCCTGTCATTTCCACATTAACAGTAGTTCTACCGTCTTGCAAAACAATTTCTTGTTTATGCTTATCAAAATAATCAGATATATTCCATAAAGGTTTAATAATACCTAATTTATCAACATTTGTATTTTGAGAATAAATAGCAAAAGGGAAGAATCCACTCTCATTACCAACAATATCTTTTTCAAAATATTTTTCTCCGCTTATTTGTTGCAGAGACATTGATAATCCTTTAGGAGCAATATCTTCTAATTCTAATTCACAAGGCAAATTCATTTCTTTACTATGATCGTTAATATAATCTAACACACTTTTAACAATTAGTATTTCTTGCATTTTATCTACCTCCAGCTAATTTTCTTGCTACACGAATCCATTTTTCTTTATTTCCAGCTTTCGCTTTTTCAAAATAGAAAGTAGAAGCGTTGGGGTTTGTGCTAGAATGATGTAAAATAACGTGAGTTCCGTCAGCTCTTTTACCATAATATTGATATGAAGCATATATCTCGTCCCACTTCAAACGATCCTCATTATCTCCTATACTAGGAATAACACTTCTTTCGAGTTCTCCTGATTGTTTAGGAATAAAATAATTCGTATCTTTTGCAACCTCATTCTTTAACCATTTTCTCGCTCGTGTGTAACTACCTGTAAATGAATTGGCGACTTTATTTTCGTCAAAATCAACTTTTACATTCATTAAGAACCTGATATTTCAAAATGATGTATTTCATTACCCATAGCGTGTACTGGTTTAACACTATCAACAGAATAACTATTTCCACTAGGAATAGGAGTATCTATTTTACCTAAACCAATATAAGTATCAGTATCAAAAGTGTAATAACCTTTTTTATCTTCTAATAACTCATATTCTTTTGGCTCAATATACACACTGTCAGTATCTATCTTATCTGGAAATACAAATAAGTTTAAAAGACTAGTGTTTGTTTCTCCCTCTTTAGTGTTTTGTTTAGCAATCGTTAATTCATATCTAACGTTATCAATAAATACTTTGTTATAAGTAAATCCTCCTGTATGATTACTAGCTATCTGATTCCAAACTGTTATTGAGTGCGGAAACATTTATTTAAGCCTCTATTCAATAAGCCAGTAGGGAGCAAGTAAACATCAACAAGAGGACTAACCTCTATACCGTTTATTGTTTCCAATTTTTGTTCTGACTTAGAAGCTTTTTGATAGCTATAACTTCCAATAGATTCACTTGTATAATTGCCTTTGTTTAACGACTTAACACCGCCGTCTTGATTCATTTTTTGAATCTGAAATGCAGTGGCTTTTTTCACAGCTGTTTTTATTACATCTGGAAACTCGTTAAAGTGATAAGTTTTAAATAGTGTTTTTTC
The DNA here is from genome assembly GCA_003258725.1 of Candidatus Melainabacteria bacterium. Lineage (GTDB taxonomy): Bacteria > Cyanobacteriota > Vampirovibrionia > Gastranaerophilales > Gastranaerophilaceae > UBA6984. Next base: position 25,139 of record QHMG01000017.1, on the reverse strand, counting down.
GTCAATAATCCTACTAGCTATATCTACTAAAGAACTAAATGTTTTTTCAGTCATATTTTCTCCAGTAAGATCATTGTAAAAAGTTAAATCGACATAATTCATTTAACCACCTACTTATCTTCGCTTTTTTCTTTTGCTTTTTTTTCCTCAATTACTGGTTTTTCGTTCTTTTTTTCAGGCTCATTGTACTTTTTAAGCTTAAAACCAAGCATTTTAAACCATAATTGTAAATTATCGTCTAATTCTGTGATACAATTACCATTTTTGAACTTATAACCGGCAAATTCTCCATTAAATGAAGAATCAGGAGAGATAACTAAAAACATAATTATTCTCCTTTCTCAGGATCTCCATTTTCTCCGGTTTCTGGATTACCAGCTTCTGGATCCTTATCTTCTAAAGCTTTTAATTCAGCTTCTTTATTAGCAATCAATTCTTTTATTTGATTGTTAGTTAATTTTCCTTTAATTTCGATTCCTAGTTCTTCAGCTCTAGCTGTTAATTCAGCCTTGGTAGGTTCCTTAACATTTTCTCCGGTTTCTGGATTACCAGCTTCTGGAGTAGCCTTAGGTTTTTCTTGTTTTATTTCTTCTAAAGAATAACCCTTGCTTAAAAACCATTCTCTAGTAAAAGGATCTAATTCAGCAATAGCAACGCCGTTTACAAACGCAATATTGCTAGATACACCATTATAGCTTTTTTCAGGTGCTGTTATTTTAAACATAATATTCCTCCTTATAACTAAATTAAAAACCTTTCCCATTTAAGAGAAAGGCTTTAATTTCAATCGCCTTTAAATTACACACTTAAAGTTTTTTCATATACTGTTCCTGAAATATCTCCGCCAACAGTATAATCAGTACCAGCAGTTAATTTTTTATAAGCACCGCTTGTTTCTTTAGAATAGTAAGTTTTACCGGCTAAATATTTAGTGTCTGAAGTTTGTGTATATTCTACTTCAGCAATTTTAATTTTTCTGATAACACCAACAGATCTAGTAGCTTCAACAGCAATAGCTCCTACCATTTCTACTTCGCCTTTTTTAACAGCTCCAGCTGTCTTAAAGTCTGGGTAATAATGTTTAATTAAATCGTTACCGTCTGGACTTACACCGTGTACGCCCTCTAAGTCTAATACAACAGCATATAGAGAAGTTTCTCCGTCTTCGTTTATTTCAACGATAGGTTTAGTTGTACCAGGTTTATCTCCCATGTCAACTAATACAGCAGTACCATATTTGATAATTTCGTCTCCCATAGAAGACTTATCATATCTAATATTAGGAACTCTATCAGCGATAGTTTGGAAAACAGCGTACATATCACTATTCATACAATAGTGAGTAGGTTTTTGACTCATTTTCGCAGTTACCTTACGAATTTCATATAACAATTTTTTATAATTAGAATCAATTTTTTCAGATGTAGATAAATCTAAAACTGTATCAGTATTACGTTCTGTAATAGTACCTTTAACAGCTTTATCAATACCGTCGAATCCGTCAGCGTCAACAGCAACGTCTCCATTGATAAATTGATCCAAGAAATAAGCTCTTGTTGCTTTAGCTTTTTGAGTAGATTGGAATTGTACGTGATCTACAACTTGTTTTTCGTCATTTGCGATAACACGGTCTAATTCATAAGAACCACCCATAACTTTTAATACAACTGTTGTTGGTGTAGTAACAGTTTCTTGAGAAGTATATTCTCCGTTAATTTTACGAGCTCCAGCTGTTGGCTGAGTCGTAATTCTGTTAAATACATAAGCTAATGTTTTTCCGCCTTGTGGTTTAACAGTATTGTCGAATGGAATAGCGTCTAAAAGAGGACACTTTCTAAATTCGTCAATAATCTTATTAGTCAACTTACTTTGTGATAAGTTTTGTGCTTGTGCTAATGTTAGCATAAATCATTCCTCCTTAATTATTTTGACTCGCCGTAAATATTCTCACGGATTTCGTCGTCAATAGTTTTTTCTTTTGGTGGTATTCCGCCTTGTGGCATACCTCCGTCAGTAGGAGCTTCAGTAAATAAATACTTTTTAGATTCACGAATACTACTTATTTGTTCGTCGATTCCAGATAAATTACCAGTCTTTTCATCATAAGTAATCTTATCTAAATCTAAATTAGCTTTTAAAGAGATAGCGTCAATAGTTTTAGAATTAGCGATTGCTAAATCAATAGCACTCATACGTTTAACGTCAGCTAATTCCTTTTTACCGTTTGTTTCTAAATCCTTATTAGCTTGTTGTAGTTTAGTGATTTCCTCTTGCAACTTAGTAGGATCTACTTTCTTTAGTTCCTCAAGTTGAGTAGTAAGAGTTTCTTTTTCAGTAGTAAGGGTTTTTACCTCTGTTACTTTTTCGTTAAAGTCATTCTTAGGTACATAGTACGTAGGAACTTCTTTCTTTGCACTTTCTACAATAGTAGTAATCTTTTCGTCTTCAACTCCTGCTTTTGTTAAAATTTCTTTTAACCAATCCATATTATCTTCTCCTCTCAGTTTTTATTCAGCTTGTAGGCTGTAAAGTCGAAATAACCGTTTTATTCTCTTGTAATCGAGTAAAAACATAATAAACAAAAAAACCGACAATAGTCAGTTCTTTTATAAATTATCACAATACCATAATAACACTAATTAAGTGTAATTAAAGTGTAATAATTTTAATTGTATCAACTTCGTTTTGCATTACTTCCAAAAGTCCGTCTTCAGTTGCAATGGAAAGAGAAGCGATACCATTATCATTATCACTAGAGCGTGTAAAGGTTTCACAATGACCTTTAATATACTCTCCGGTATTTAATACAATTTCCACATCTTTTCCAAAAAACTTAATGAATTCTGTTTCTGACATAATCTTTAACTCCTTTATTTATCTCTAAGTGTAGGTACAATATGTACTCCTCGTTTAGAATAATGTATTTTGAAAGATTTTGTTTCAACCCAATTATTATTTGTGTCTAACACCTTACCAACAACAGTATCTGAATGAATAAGTTCTTTATTCTGCCATAAGCCACTTTTAGCGTTTCTTTCTAAAGCACCTGTACCAGAATATTTTTTTATCAATTCTTTAGTCAATTCTTTTGAAATAGTTACTTGACTAGATACACCGTCGTAGTTCTTATTGTTAGGATCGTGTTTTTCCCATTTAGACTCTCTATAATTATCTAAATCAAAATCTGTACTAAGTGTTGACTTAATAGGGGCGTCTCTTAGGTATGCTTTAACATTATTCTCCGTACTACCTAAATTATACGCCATATTAGCTTTATTTTCAACGTTTTGGCTAATAACGGTAGCTTTCTGTGATACAGAACGATTAAATCCATATTTAAACTCTCTTGAAGAATCACGAGTGAGATTATTCTTTTCTATAAAGTCTTTTAAATCGTTTCTTCGTTCTTTTAACTTAATACTTGCTTTTTCAAGCATAAGTTTATCTCCAGTTTCTTCAGCTACAATTATTTTTTGCTTTTCTACACGTATCTTTCTTTCTAACTGGCGTTGTTTTTGTTCTCTTTCGTACTGTTCTTTATTTTCATTAAGATTATAGTGTTTGTATGTTTTTTCGCTGACGCCCTCTAAATAAGGGTAGAATGTATGTCGGCAATTAACACCACATAATCCAGTAACAGTACCATAACCAGTAGCTTCATAAAAATTAGGGTATTCAGCACTAGAACCCTCTAGCATATATATTTTTCCTTGCCATTCAGCGTGGCTAGGTCTAGCTCCCATATGTGAAGATACTTCTACAAGATTAGAACCCCATTCCTTAGCTCTTTGTTCTTGCATTTTTGTCATACATTGATTATTAGCTGTTAATACCTGCATACGTACAGCCGATTCTAAAGTTCTTATAATCTTCGTTCCGTCAGTACGCATATAACTAGCACCTTTAATTCCTTTTTCAGCTAGTTTAGTAACAGCTTTTCTTACAGAACTACTATAATCATATAATCCCTGAGACACTTCTAAATATACTTGATTAACTATTTTTAGATATTCTTCGTTAGCACTTTCTAAAGCGGTAGTATTAACCAGATTAAACGAATCAATGGAATTAGATACAGAAGTATTTAATATTTCTTTTAATGATTCAGATTTCATTAAAGGAACAGCCTTTTGAGCTAAAACTTTTTTCTGAAATGCTTCCTTATAGGCTGATTCTTCTATATTAGCATAACCGCTTTTCTTTAATAACTGTTTTATTTCTTTTGTAGTTTTTCCAGTATATTTAGCAATTACCTTGATATTCTCATTTGATAACATACCCAAATCGTCAAGTTTTCTAGTGTACCACTCAACAGAACCGCCGTCTATTTCTTCAATATCTAATCTACTAGCGATATTACGCAATAAATCAGCTTCTATTTTTTCGTACAGCTCTTGTATGCGTTTATCGTCTTGCATAAACTACACCTCGTAAGTCATTTCTTTAGGTTTTCTAGCTTCCATAGTTTCTATCTTTTTAATAGCTTCAGATTCAGTTATTTTATAGACTCTAACATAATATTCTACCTTATCAATGATACCGGCGTTATATTCAATCATAGCTTGACGCTTAACTTCTGCCATATCTTCTATAATAGAATCGTCAAAGTTTATTGTTGTATCTCCTGTATATACTTTACCAGTTTTTAAATAGATAAGTGCCTCAACCATACCAATTAAAGCCGGTTCAAGAATAACTTCGTGTTTTTGTATGTTTCTAAACATCTCAGAGTTATCGCTAATTGTTTCAGTAGCTGTTTTAACTTGTCCTTTTTCCCACTTGTAGCCATTATCTCCAAAACCAATTTTTTTACCATACAAATTAAGATTAGTTTGTAAGCCTGTATCGTGTTGTTCTGCTCTTATATCAAACTTAGATTCTCTTATCATATCTGTTCCGTCTTCGTCCGGCATTGCGTAGAACTCTATGTCGTTTTCGTCAAATACTGGAACAGCGTCTCCGTTTTCTAAATCAACATTTAAAGCACCGCTTTTAACAAAGATACGTTTTTTACCAAGATTAAACTCATTTTTATAACTATCATAAATAAGATCTATAGTCTTCATTTCGTCGATAGCGTTAGCAAATATAGCCATTCCCATAGGATTACCCATATCAATATTATTTACTATATTAGGTTTTATTATTTGAAATGTTTTAACATCATTCCATACAACCGGCATAACATTCTTAGGTAATTCTCCCTCGTTAAATGTTCCGTCATTATTTGCAATAATAATTTTATTTTCTACACAATATTTACTTCCAACTTGTTTATGTATATTAACGTAATATGTTTTTTTATCTCCGCTTTCAATTAAACTAGCGAAAGCACAATCAATTATTCTTCCTTTTTTCCACTTAAGAGGGAATATCATAGGAGCAATAATAAAATCAATAACAGGTTGATCTCCTGCTTTATATTCTACAAACGCACCTGTACCTAACGCAAAAGTTTCTTCTACTAATTGATTAGCATTTAACCAAAATTCGTTCCTTTCCAATATATCGTCTAGTGTTTCTTGAGAAGTGGTGGAGATAGTTACTTTTTCACTCATAAGCTTATTAGCCCAATCTTCACAGCCTTTTTTAGCCATACCTAAAGTATATCTTTCTCTTGGTACTTGTTTTTTACCGTTATATTGTTTATATGAATGAAACTTTTTAACTTTTCCAGAATACCACTCACGCCAAGTATTTATATAAGCGTAATAATCAGAGTTAATACTATAACCAAGTCCTCTTAAATATTCAACTATTGAATTCATAAAATCACATCTCCTTTTCTAATTATTTTATAAATCTTTCATAGATTATCTCCCATATTTCTTCTTTATGAGCTGATAACACGCATATAATAATAGTTCCTATTAAAGCTATTATTGTAACAATCAAAGCAATTATTGTTTCTAACATATCTATCACTCCTTATCTTAAAATTAGTTTCATTTGTTTTTCTATTGAATACTCGAAACTATCGAGAGAGTCTATGTTGTAGTTTCCGTCGTCCAAACGAACGTCGTCTATTTCTTCGTCGTCCCATACAGCATTATCAAACGCTGATATAGTATTGGGACATTATTCCCTTAGAATCAGTGTATTTTGCTTTTAATAGTGCTGTTTTTAATCCACTAATAAGAATCTGTTCTGCACTATCACAATATACGTCGTGTAATTGTGGGAACTTTTTAAATGAATTAGTAACGAACTCAACGAAGTTTGTCTCCAACTGTTTAGGAGTTAATTCTTCTTTGTGATACCATTCGTCAACTATGATTACATCTTTAAATCCTCTAGTAACTAATGTAAGAGTAAAAGAAGTAGCGGACTTATTACCTCCAAAGTCCACTCCAATATAAGCTCCAACAATACTATCTTTAAACTTATTTATAAATTCTTCATAAGTAATAGTTCTACTTTCGTCAAACGTAGTATAAATACGTCCCTCAGCTGTAACCCATAATCCCTCGACATTTCTTTTATAGAAGACACCAGCAAACATTCTTTTATAACGAAGTTTAACTTTTTCTGATAACGTAAGGTTATCGTCCATAGTAAAATGTAAATATAAGAATCTCTTTTCTTTAGCTTTATCTATAAATTCAACCTTAAACCAGTGGTTTGGATTTTTAGGATTACAGTTAAACCAATATTTAGCACCCTCAACAGAACATCTAGCCATAGCTTGATCTACAAAAGAGTAAGGCATAAGTGCTACCTCGTCGAAAAATACACCAGCTAGCGTCATACCTTGTATTAAATCTTGTGAAGATTCGTCTTTACCACCAAACAAGTAGAAGTTATTATACTTATCGCCCTTATAAATAATAATTAAATTATCTGTACGTCTTTCTTCGTATGTATAACCTAAAGTAAGAACTTGTTTTTTTAATGTATTGATTACATTACGTCTTAAAGAACCAATAGTCTTACCACATAACGCAAAATCAACACCGTCAAAGTTTGTCATAGCCCATAACACAAAAGAGGGAGCCATTGATATAGTTTTACCTGATCTAACAGCACCGTCAGCTATAACGCCGTCATAATCCTTGTAAGGACTACCGTCGCACCACCAAGACAATATCTTTAACTGTTTCTTTGAGAGCGGTTGCCATATAAAAGGCTTACTTTTCTTTTTCTTCAGTAGTTTTAACATCTTTTTCCTCGTCGTCCCATATTGAAGACATATTTCCAGTAATAGCCTGAATAATAGAACCATTTAAGCTGTCGTCGCTCTCTAACTCTTTCGCTTGAAGTTCTAATTCTTTCTTCTTTAGTTCTAACTCTTGACGTTTAAATTCTTTATCTACGATAGTACCATAAGCCATAGCTAAGTCTCTAAGAGTAGTAAACATATCTACGTTATCGCACTTATCTTCAATATTTTGCATTAACTTACCCAGAACTCTTTTAACCGTTTCCTTTCGGTCGTCCATATCTTTGATAACTTCCTGGGTATTATTATTTTTTTTCTCCTCTAACTGTTTCGTACTTTCTTTTCCAGCACTTCTTTTTATTATTTTTCTAACACCGGTATCAGACATACCAAACTTACGAGCTGTTTGACTATAATTATTACACTCCAAGAAGTAAGCAATTATTTCTTTTTGTTCTTTGTCTGTTTTCTGTTTTGCCATAACTCATTCAACCTTACTACAAGCTCACGCTTGTTGTTATACCATTCTTTATACTGAATATAATGATCTTTCTTTTTAGGGTGTTTCTCCTTGTACTGAAGTAGAATACTCTTAGAAATAATTTTATATTCACTATTATATTTTTCAAAGGTTGCTATTGTAATGTCATAGTATTGGCTATACTCTGACAGACTAATAAACAACTGCTTAATATATCTATCTACATTCATATAACATCTGCTTTCATACGCAACGCCTCCTTAATGCAAAAAAAAGACATCACGCTCTGGAATGTAATGTCTTACAGTTCTCTACTTGATAGAGGAGTAGTACCCTTTAACAGATACTGTACTAACGATATACTAGGTCTTTATGATAACGTCCGCAACCTTTCACATATCATCAGTACACTACCTATTAGAGTAGTGCTTTATCTAAAAAGAATAAAAAGGGGTTGGCTAGTGTGATACTAGCGTGGTAGGTAGATACGGAATTGCACCGTATATAGCCCCCGGCTTTCGTTTCCTACTCACCAGCGGTATCTTACTCCTTAGATTACTACCTATATTTACTATTTCTCTATGCAATAACCTTGGTATTCCATTACGAATACTTACATAGAATTACGACTAATAGTTTAGCGTATGTTTGTCATAACCAACTTGAATCCTTGTTCGTTCAAGAGAATACGTTGCTACGGTTTTACATTTCCACGGATTGATGTAAGGCGACTAACACAACGTATCTTATCAATTATAAAGCCGATAAGCCAGAGCCTAGAAAGGAAGTGATAAGGGATTCGCACCCTTAGACATCTTAGGTCTATCTATACAACATTGAATAATAGCATATTGGAGCTGATAGAGAGTTATAACCTCCCACGGGTTCCTTTCGGAATACCCACCATTTCTGGCGTGTCTCTTTTCCACCACATCAGCATAAATTGAGCTTCTATTGTTTGCAATAGATACAGATATTTTTACGCTTGAAATATCAACGCACCTTTACCTTAAGGTAGCAAAGTAATTTCCACCCTAATTCTTATTCGTAAGCTTGCTCTAGCCAAGTCAAAATTAGTAAAAACTTATTTATATTAACGTGAGTGATCGGCTCACTATATAAATCAATGGTTTCGGTAGTAGGAATTGCACCTCTCCTCAGGAATATGGAACCTGCGTGCGACTATCACACCGCTACCGAGATATAAAGTAGAATGCTCTTTAATCAGGGGCACTCTACAAGCCGTCTTTAATTATTCCACATTACCATTTTATCACTTTTGAAGTGTATTTTTAGTGTAATAATTATCTTTTAATTTTCTTTCTATTTCAGCACTTACTTGCTTAACTCGATCTATTGAATAATGCAATCTATCAGCTATTTGTTGTAGGGTATAGCTACGATTTTCATAATACTTAAGATTCATAACTTTAAACTCTAAACTATCATTACCTGTTATGTTTTCTACACCACGTAAGATTATTTCCATATTAGCTACTCTGTGTTGAATAGAATTAACATTTTTTATAGCTTCCTCCAAATCTTTTGCGATTCCAGATTCTTCTAATTCTTCTAAATAACCCAACATTTTATCTTTTGATTCTCCGCCAGTGGAGGAGATTGGTTTGTACTTGACAGTTACAGGGAAGTATCTATCAAATATAGCTTCTTGTCTTTCTTGTAATGATCTTAATCGTTGGTAAGCACATTGTAAGTCGGCTACTAACTTATAATAGTTTTCCATTTTTGACCTCCTTATTCATTTGATTGTTTTTCGATTTTCTCTAAGGCGTCATACGTAACTTTTTTAACAGTATTCCAAGCTTCTTTATCAGTTTTACACATTTCTTTTAAAACATCTAAAGTTTCGACTCCAAATAATACAGTTGATGTTCCGTCTTCTTTTGGTGTTATCTTAGCAGATAATAACATTAACTCTACTGTAAATGGTTCTAATTTTTTATTTTGTTTTTCCATTTCTTATTCCTCCTTTGCTTTATTTTCTATATTCTCCAAACTTTTATATATAGTTTGTTTAATAGCTATAAACGTTGACTTATCTTCCTTACAAATTCTTTCTAAAAATTCATTATGATAAGTGCATAAGTCAAATATTCCGTCTTTTTCTCCTTGTTTATATACAACATTGAATAAAACTATTTCCTTAGTTAATTTTGATTCTTTTTCTTCCATTTCTTGTAATCTCCTCTCGTCAATAATGGCGTCTATATCAAAATCTTCCTCGTCCCCCTGATTTTCCCTGGGTTCGCAATATTCGTCATACCCTGGGTAATAACTTGTTAAATCTTCCGTATCAATCATTTTCTTAACCTCGTTTTTTTATAGCCATAATCCTTTTTTTTAGGTATATTACAAGTCCAAAAAGCTTTAATACAACAGCCTAAAAAAGCGAGTAGTATGATTGCAATTATTGCTAAAACTATAATTGCTATAATTTTAAATAATTCTATTATCATTATTCTTCCTCCTTATTTAATTCATTTAATACACCATTTATCAACTCTGTAAGAGCTACAACACTTTTATCTAATCTTCCGTGAAATATTTTTTCTGCTATATAACCAGCACTTTTCATATCGTCAATTTTAAAACCAAAACTTCCAATACTCATTACACTAATAAATAGATCCGTTACTCGTAATCCACGCTGATAACCACCACTTCCGACACAACCATAGGTAAATAACACGTCATAGTGAGTAGAATCATTATCAGTCCAACTTATAAATGTACTAAAACCTTTTTTTATATTTGTAGCAATAGCTTTATATGTTTCGCTTCCATTTATAACCTCGTCATATAGGTTTTTATTGTATCTTAATATCATTCTTGTACCTCCGTTTCCTTTTTTACATAACTCTCGGTATGCAACATCATTGGTATAATCGTATCTCCTAAAACAGAGAAGTATATCTTTCTGGAATATATTATTTGTGATATTTCTTCTGGTGTAAGTGAAAAACAAGCTTCTGTATAAGTGTCATTACCAATTTTGTGAACGGTAGCTGGTAAATCATTGCAACCGTCAGCCACATATATTCGATTAGTTGTTGGTGTCTTTATTGCTTTCATTTTGCACCTCCGAATTTTCATTCTTTTTAGCTTTAGCTATATCATATATATCAGTCCAATTCATAATTACCATATCTCCGTCTGGAAATACTATTACAGGAGAATAATGTTGAGTAGTCCTTAACTCACACAATAAGTTTCCGTTTTCGTCTTTAGCCTCTCCGACATATATCGTAAATATTAACTTCATATCATTTTTTTTAATTACTTCCATTGATTACCTCCGATTTTTTCGATTTTTTCTCTCATTTGTAAATATTCTTTACCTGCTGGAGTTTTAAAATATTCATTACACATCTTTATTGATAAATTTATAACACCATTAGCTATATTTTTTATTGGTTCTAATATTTCTTCAGGTTCTACTTTATTTGCAATACAATAATTAGCAAAATTATGTTTTGTATCATTATTCATAGATTGAATAATATCAGCATTTGTTATATTAACGTATTTCATACTTAATCCTCCGATTTTTTATTTTTTTTATGTTCCCAACTAAATGGTTCCAAGACTATATCAAAATAATCTTCTTCCCACATCAGGTTATACATAGGCTTTTTAACTTTTTTATTACAATAATCCATAACTGTTTGATAAGATATAAATAAATCTTTACTAGCTTTTCTAGCTGAAGCCCAATCCCTTATTATCTCATTACCTTTAATTTCAACCACACGTTGAGACTTAGATATGTGTCCTGTTCTTTTTCCTAGTTCTCGTAATCCTATGACCTCTAAATTTCTATAATAATTATCACTTACAATTTTATTCTTATGGTAAACTCTATCTTTAGTAGTAAGAGGTTGAATAAAAGCATTAGCAACTAATCTAGCACAATTAAAATCTTTATCTTTGATTTTTACCTGGAATAAATTTTTCTTCCTAAATGGTTTTAAATATCTGTAACCATTTTTAAGATTCCTTTTTCTAAATCTTCCCCAATTTGACACTTGATAACGTGTGTCATAATCAATCGTTTTCCATATTTCATTCATATAAATTACAAGCTATGTCATTCTTTCTTATATCAGTAGCTTCAGAAGATGTTATTCCAAGAATCTCACACTTAAAATACTTTCTATTACATCTTAATTCTTTAAAATGCTTACAATTTTTACAATAAAATCCATTCTTATAACCATTTATACTTCTAAATAAACTTTTTTTAGTTATTCTGCCTCCGTGCGATAAGGGTTTTGTGCTACTAATTACTTCACTTAAGGGTTTAGCTTCTCCGAATATATCTAATTGCAAATATTCTTTAGACACTTTTTTTAATTTCCTTTTTTCTCGGCTTTCTTGCTTTTAATTTAGATATTTTTTCGTTTAAATCTCTAATTTCTTTCTGGTTTTTTTGTATTTCCGTTTCATAATCAACAACTTTAAATTTAATTATGAAATAACTGATTACTAAAACAAATACTAACAGAGAGATAAAAATTGTAGCTATTAAGTCAGTTATTGCCATTTTCATTACCTCCGTGTTCTTTTGCATATCTTGTTATTTCGTCAAGCATTTTGCCGGATTCTTCTGCATTTATTCTCATTAACTGTCTATCAATTTTTAAAGTCATTATTTCTTTTAAATCAGATATTGATATATTGTAATAATTTCTTATTTGTTCTATAAGAACATAACAATCTGATATTTCTTCAGCAATATGGTCTTTATAGATGTCCTTGTATTCTGTCGAAAAGGCTCTACGTAAAATATCACACATATTTTTTATTGCGTCTTTTTTTGATTCTTCTTTTTCAACAATAGCCTCAACTAACTCATATATTTCCGACATTAAATATTTTGTCTGTTTACGTATTCCATAATGATTAACTATTTTTAATAATTTCTTTCTCATTCTTGATCCTCCAATTCGTCAACGAATTTCTTTGGAATCAATCCGTTTTCATACATAACCCTGCGAGTGTTATATCTTTCAGTTTCTAGTATCTGAACTATATCGTGTAATCTTTTTATTTCATTAGCTTGTACTAAAATAATTATTCCAGCTATTACTATAATTATTTCCATTTTTATTCCTCCTTAGATATTTTTATATTTTTTATATATTTGATCTTCTTTGTTCCAATCATTACCGTATTGCTGTTTCATATATGCAACGATTTTGGCGTCTATTTTTTCTCGTTGTTCTTTTGTTCCATTATCGTAGTAATGGTGGCAACGATTTTCGGTAAAATTGGTACATAACGTAACTATATTTGTAGGTATTCCCATACCACCTTTAGAACGAGGTACAACGTGAGCGTTAGGCATTACGTTATAGGAATTTCCACATACTACGCAACGCCCTTTATCACGTTCCCATACTTCTAACTTAACTTGCTTAGTTATATCAGTAACTTTAGCACGTTTAGACTTTAATTTTTTAGAACGAATCAATTACTAACAACTCCGTACTTTTCATATCTGGTTATGAACTTTAATTCTTCTTCAGCTTTATTCCACATCATACGAGCGTCTTCGTGCATATATTGTAATTGTCTATATCTCTGATACGCCCAATCTCTAAAATCTGTTTTTGAAGCGTCGTGTAGTCGTGCTATTTTACTCGCCATACTAGCAATATCGCTCCAACGCTGAGCCAAAGCCCAAGCTTCTTTTTTTACATCAAAACATAAATTAGGATCTGATAAGTCTAAAGCTAAATATTTTCTTGCTAAATTTCTGTATAACTCGCAATCTTCTTTTACTTCTAAATAATCTTCAAAATCACATTTAATCATTAAAAGGGTAAATCGTCGTCATTTAATTGAAATTCATTATCATATATTGACGCTTGCTCCTCTTGATAATCGTATGGAGTATGTTCTTCTCCTGGTATAGTTTCGTTATTAGAATTATCAGTTGTTTTTTTAGGTGTTAAGAATTCTACTTCTTCAGCTATTACTTCAGTAATGTAACGTGTATTTCCGTCTTTTTCATAACTTCTATTTCTTAAAGTTCCTATTATTCCAACCATACTTCCTTTTAGAAGATAAGTTTTACAATTTTCGCCTTGTTTTCCCCATACTACAATAGGGAAGAAATCAGCTTTTATTTCGTCAGTTTCTTTTGCGTATCGTCTATTTACTGCAATAGTAAATTGAGCGACAGGGCGATTATTAGGTGTGTACCTTAAATCAGGATCCCTAGTTAATCGTCCAGTTAATTCAATTTTATTCATATTTCCTCCAATTCCATATATCTATAATTCTTTAGTTTTACTGATATATTTATCAATTAACTTTAATATTTCCTCAGTAAAACTCATTTCTAAATTACAAATACATTGAGTTTCTTTATCAAGTTTCTGTCGCTTATCAGCTTCTTTAACTTCTTCTTTAAAATTTTCCAAATAGCCCCCAATATGTTTTTTCATTTTTTCTAAATTACAGATATACATAGCATAAATTCCTTTCTATTGATTAAAGAACTGATCTACCGCATTATCTGCTGGATCTTGTTGTTGAACTGGTTTTTCAGTTGCTGGAGTTATAGGAACTATAGGTTCTTCGTTATCTACATATTCGTAGTTTTCATTTTCTTCTATAACTGCCATATCTCTTTCGATTGCTGTTTGCAATTCAATAGACATAATTCCCCAACGAGATATTAACTGTCTAATCATTGTTTTAAAAGCCATATCGTCAAACTTAGTAGTCCAAAATGAATAAGATGTGTTATTTTCTTTATCACTTTTATACGCTTTTGAATATTTTATTGCGTGTTCTTGCATTTCTTTTTTAGTCCAATATATTTGTTTAGTGAATCCGTTTAAATATTCAAAATATGCTAAATAACCAATAGTATCTTTGCTTCTTCTTTCTTCATAGTCAGCAATAAAGCTAAAACGGTGTTTCCCTGTATTTTTATCACGACCTAAATATTCGCCGTCTTTTATTTCTAATACATCAATATCACGATAGAAATTACTTCTTACAGCAAGTTGAATATAACCTTTGTAGCCTAATTGAAATTGTGCTACTTTTTCCCAGTAATCATTTCCTTGAGCGTCTTTTTTCTTTATGTTGTAAGGAACTAAGTAATAATGTCCTAATTGTGGGGAGGGAGAGAGCTGTAAACTTTCTCCTAATAAAGCTCCCGCTATAATTGTTCCAAAATTACAACTAGCTAAATCATTATTATTTGATACGGCACTAACAATAGCTGTTATGAATCTTTGACTATTTTTTCCTCCGACCATATCATTTATTTTATTTTTAATTTTTTCCTGAGTAATATAATCTGTAAAAGTCTGTTTTGGTATTTGTGGTTTTACTTGAGTTGGTGCTAAATTATTTTTTACTGCCATAATTAAGCCCTCCCATACTTGATACCATTAGCTTTCATAAATTCTCCTAGTGCTTTTAATTGGCTTTCGGTACATTCAACTCTAAAGGCTACACTTATCATTTTTTCTTCAACTGAAGTAGATTCTTCGTTAGAATTATCAATTCCAACAGCATATCTTACAGAATCAACAGAATCAATATTATTTATAGAATCTACTTTAACTTCTACTTGTTGTTGCTTAATAGTAGTAAGTA
The DNA here is from genome assembly GCA_003258725.1 of Candidatus Melainabacteria bacterium. Lineage (GTDB taxonomy): Bacteria > Cyanobacteriota > Vampirovibrionia > Gastranaerophilales > Gastranaerophilaceae > UBA6984. The sequence continues at coordinate 9,858 of QHMG01000017.1, read as the reverse complement.
ATTCTTTTTGCTTTTCTAATCTTTGTTTTTCAACAAGAGCTTGTCCTAAATCAAGAGTTCTGAAATAAGTATCTTTAATTTGAAACTCAAACTCAGATTTTAGTTCTGCTATTACTTTTATGTCGCTATCAGCTTTTTTAACAATATCTTGAATCTCTTTCTTAATATCTGTTTCTTTATAAGTTTTATTTTCCCAACGTGAATCATATATTTGTTGTAGTGGAATTAAGTCAGCGTATGAACCAATATTTTCGGCGTAGATATTTTCTATTGATTCACGTTTTTTGACTTTTTCCGCTTCCTCAAAGATTTTAACTTGTTTATCAATTTCACTAGCTGGTTTATCTACAAGTTCTATAAGCTCTTTGATTTTATCTTCAAAATCTTTGTAAGGAACTTCAAACTCTTTTTTGATTTTGATTTTTTCGTCATTTAAAGATTTTTTTAGTGCATTAAGTGTAGCTCTATCGTCTTTAGCTTCTTTAATATTTTGACTTGTATATACTAAATTTTGATATTTTTTAAGGCTTTCTTGTAAACCTCCTTTTAATTCTTCATAATTGAATTTGATTGCTTCCATTTTCTTTAATGGACTTATAACAAGTTTTAAACTGTTAATAACTTGTTGATTATTTTTTGTTTCCAGATTATTTTCCATATTTTTTCCTCCTCTAAATCTGTGGTAATAGTAGTGGTGGTTTTATCTTGTTTTCAACATAACTCCAAAACTCTATTTCCTTTGGTTTTAAGTAATCAAGATCGTTTTGTACTTCTAAACGACTATCAGCGATTACATAATCTCTTATTTCTCTTATTACAGTTCCGTCAGCTAAATGTCTGATAAGATATGCTCTTAAGTAACCAAAATCCATATCTTCGTCTGCTAAGAAATACTGTAATGTTTGTAGATAGTAATTTTGTGGAATACTACCGTCTTTCCATTTTTCATACTGTTTATGATTCATAATCTCACAGCGTTTAATTTCTAAGAAACCCTTACGTCCAGTTGATTTCTCTATAAGCCTACTATCAGGACTTACTTGTATAAAAGGGTATTCTTTATTGTGAATTATTTCGTATTCTTCGTGTAATACTTTATATTGTTTATAATCCACAGCAAATAGTTTTCTTAATGGATCCTCACTATCAGTTCCATTTTTTACGTATTCTTTCTGAGATATATCTTCAGTCTCTTTAATACCGACTTTTTCTTCCCAGAGTTCCACGTTAGTTTTATAAGGACTCATACCTAAGATACAAGCAACGTCTGAGCCACCAATACCTTTTTTACGTTCCTCAAGCCATTTTTCACGATTCATTTTTCGTCCCCCTTATCATTAAGCCAATCATAATCGGTTAGTTCTGGGTTAATGTTGTTTCCCATAACTTCCAACTCTTTAGCAACTTCCAATTTTCTAAGCTCAATTTCTGCAACATATTCGTAAAATGTTTTACCGTTGATTCCTTTAAAGGTAGGATCGTCTGGTAAAGGACATTTCCATTTTTTCATACAATTTTTGCAATCAAGAGTTTTATAAAGACAACCCAAATGACAAGAAAAATTTTCTTCAGGCGTTTTATTACACACACTATTATTTTTATATTCTTCTTTAGTCTTATATTCTATATATTCTTCTATTGTTGTTAGTTGATTGTTAGTTGTTTGTTGATTGCCTGTTAGTTGATTGTTAAGTTGCTTGTTATGTTGCTGATATAACTCATAATTTACCACTGTAATTATGCGGTATTTATTGGTACTTTTGCTTGTTAATTCGTTTGTTGAAATTAAGTGTTTTAATGCTGTTCTAATCTCTTGTACTGACAAACCTAATTCTTTATTAAGAGAGTCAAGAGATGTAACAAAACTGCCTCTAGGAATAATATTTCCCTCAAACTTTCCGTCTTTCCAATTAGCTTTTAATAGACAGTGAATAAACAGTGCTTTAGTATTTTGGTCTTTGTACCATTCCCAAGCTACAAACTTTGTAAAAAGTTTAATCCAATTACCATTTATGTTTACCACCACCTTTGACTAGAACCCCATAGTTTGATATACTTATGGAGTGAATATTTAACAAAATATTCCATTGAGAGATCTTGCCTAGGCTCTCTCTTTTTTTAATGCTACAATATTAGCTTTTTCTTCTAAATCTTCATAAGTTAAACTAGCTATTGCGATTGCTAACATAAAAGTAGCTAATCCGAACCAAGTCCAACCTACAAGTTGAGAAGTAAACCAGCTATATACTGTTACCATAAATAAATCGTGAATTATTACGGCTAAACTACCTAGAAATAATAAAGCTTCTAATACATTTAACCATTTAACTTTTTTAATGAATCTTTTCATTTTTCCACCTCCTTTTTAGATTCTTTAATTTAGATATTTCACATATAACCACCTCCTTTAAGTGTGAGAGCGTTATTTTAAATAACTGATATTATGACGTTTTAGTAAATTTTCGTAATAATCTGTTTTTCTTTTTAACTCTTTTGAATAATTTAATAAGTCTCCATATTCAATAATTCTTTTTAATTCTTCAAGTTTTCTTAGAGTAGTTTTACTAGGTTCCCCAAAAGCTATCTCGTCAGCTAAATCACGCTCTAATTTTTTTCTTTTTTCAATGTATTTTTCAATATCTTTTTCTGTAAACTCCATAAACACAATATTTCTTCTCCTTTTAGATAAATTTAATATTTAATTCTCTTTGCTTTTCTGGATTGTTTTTTAGTTCTTCTATTTCTTTCTTTGTATAAAAACAACTGGGATCTTCTATTACTTCATTACAAACATCATAAAATTGTCGAATGTTATTTTTACGTTCTTCAATGTTCTTAGGTATGCAATCTAAAGCAATCGATACTTTAGGTTTTATAGTTTGCTTATCATTTTTATTTTTCATAGTCCCTCCTAGTTAATTTTATTCAGTAAGTTTATACTTATTTAACTTATTATTTCGGTAAGTTATTTTTCAAAAAAAATTGATATTATTTCTTGATCTGATAAATCAAAAAGTATTTTTAATTTTTTTATCTCATTGGCTTTAAAGTCTTTTTCTCCACGTTCTTTTTTTCCATACTGAACACTTGATAATCCTAACATTTTTGCTGTCTGTTCTTGTGAATAGCCTTTTAAGTTTCGTTTAGAAACAAGCATTAACGTATTCATATATGCACCTCCTTATTTTCCAAAACATTATCATTTCGGTAAGTTATATCTAAATAATATACCAAAATGGTAAGTATGTCAATACTTTTTTTATCATTTTAGTAAGTTTTATTACTTTTTTTTAATAAAGTGTTATAATATCGGTAATTGGAGGAGATAATATGAATTATGATTTTGGTAATAGATTGCAACAATTATTAAATCAAAATAATATGACGCAACGAAAATTAGCAAATAAAATAGGAGTTACTGAAGCAGCGATTTCACGCTATATAAATGATCTACAAAAGCCTAGACCTGATATATTAGCAGACATAGCTACAGCTCTAAACACAACAACAGACTATCTTTTAGGAAAAGAAGCTTCTTCTATATATGAAAATGAAAATTTAGATAAGTATAATAAATTACTTGAAAACGAACACGCTAAAGTTTTATTTGACAAACTAGGAGACTTAAACGACGAAGAATTAAAACAGTTTGTAGATATTGTTACTATAATCAAAAAAGAAGATAAATAAATATGAATAAAATCCGAAAACATATAATTTTATTTTTTACAACAGCTGGGATTGGTAACTTAATATATTTAATGATTTATTTATGCAAAAATTGTAAAAAAAAGACGAATGACATATCAATCAGCAAAGAACAATTTTACTACGAAGCATATCAGGACAATTTACTCTTAGCACAAAATTATGAAAAAGAATATAGCTTAGATAAAGCATTATTTCATTGCAGATTAGCTGATAATTCATTTACAAAGTATATTGAGGAAAATAAAAAACAAGGAATTGATATGGAATATATGACTCCTAACAGAGTATATGAATCAAGAATCCTTGTAAAAATGAATAAATTGGACGAGGCAATAAAAGTATTGAATACTAGCAAACAATTATCTATTTATGAGAAAGATAAACGTTTCAAAGATTCAGTAGATATTGCTTTAGAAGATGTTTTAAATAAAAAGAAAAACGGCTATATTTATAAGCCAAGAAATTAAAAGACGCAATTTTAAGCAGTACCCTGTGTCTTAGGAGGTATTGCTGTGTTCGAGAGTTGGTCGAGAATTGCTAAAGAAAATGAGTTAAAACTTAAAATAATGATTCTACCAGATAAAATCAGAGCTTTTATTTTGGAAATAGAAAATAGTACCTATATAGTAATAAACGATAAACTTTCGGAGGAAGAAAAAAACAAAGCATTTCAGACACGAAATGTTACATTATAAGTTAGGACATCTCAATAATTATGATGTCAATAAAATTAAAGAATATGAAAAAGAAGTTGATAAGCTTATGAATGAGGAGGTGTAAGATGTATATAACAGTAACTTTAGATCCTAACGGAATATATGACGCATATTTAAGAAAATCACGTGCTGATATGGAATTAGAAAAACTTAAAAAGTTTGATACTTTAAAACAGCACGAGAAGTTTTTAAAAGATCGTGCTAATCAATTAGGAATTAAGATAAGAAAAATCTATCGTGAAGTTGTTTCCGGGGAATCAATACAAGAAAGACCAGAAATGCAAGAAGTTCTTAAAAATGTTGAAACCGGAACTATCGACGGTATATTAGTTGTTGAAGTAGAACGTCTTACACGTGGAGACGCTAAAGACCAAGGAACAGTAACACAGGCTTTTAAATATTCAAATACAAAAATAATAACACTAAATAAAATATATGATCCTAATAGTGATGAGGACGAGGAATATTTTGAGTTTGGATTGTTTATGTCTCGTAGAGAATACAAGACTATAAATAGACGTATGCAAAGAGCACGTATTGCAAATGTATTAGACGGAAAATATTGTGCTTCAGAGCCACCTTTTGGCTATAAAAAGGTACGTGTTAAATATGGCAAAGGTTATACGCTAGAACCAGTGTCTGAGGAAGCAGAAATAGTTAAAGAAATGTATCAGAAACGTGCTGACGGTATGGGCTATGATATTATTTGTAATTGGTTAAATACTTTAGACTTTAAGCCTAAAAAATCTGATGTTTGGACTCCGGCTACTATTAAAGGAATGTTATCTAATCCAATATACATAGGTAAGATACGTTGG
>QHMG01000017.1:0-4588 GCA_003258725.1 Candidatus Melainabacteria bacterium | reverse complement strand
AAACAAAGCCAGTACAAAACATAATACTGAATTACAAAATCCACTTGCTACATTAGTTAAATGTGCTGATTGTGGACGTTCTATGCAGAGAAGACCATATTACGACAACAAAAAACAAGAACCTAAATTACGCCGTAAATATGACATAGACAAAGAAAAATTAAGATTGTGTCTTAGAGAACATAAAGGCGAATATAGTTTAAGAGATATAGCTACAGCTTTAAAAGTTAGAAAGCATTGTGTAGATCACTGGTTTGCTTCTAATCAATCAAAGTTTACTATGCCTTACGCTGATAAGTGGGAAGAATTAAAAAAACTATTAAATATCAATACTACAGAGTTTGATAAAGCTATTACTACTTATGAAAGTAATTTAATTGAACCTCACGAAGATACTTTAATATGTCCTAAGGCTCATTGTACTAATATAGGCTCAAATTTAGCCCTTGTAGAGCAAGAAACAATTAAAGCCTTACAAGAATACATTTCTTCTCAAAAAGAGCTCCTAGCTACGTATAATCCAGCTGAGGAAGACGATAATGTTATGTTTGTATCATTAAGTAAGGAATTAGATAAATATAATAAACAATTAGATAAAGCTTACGAACTTGTAGAACAAGGAATTTATACTCCTCAAGAATTCACAAAAAGAACAAAAACAATAAAAGATAAAATAACGAACACAGAAAAAGAACTAAATAAATATCAACTAAAGCTTAATAAAGATAGAATAGAAAAACTATTGCCTAAAATAGAAAAAGTAATTGATTCATATTACAAAGTAACATCAGTTGAAAAAAAGAATAAATTACTAAAATCTGTTATTTCTTATATTGAATATAAAAAAGAAAAAGGCGGTAGAGGCTACGAAAGTAATTTTTCAATAATAATACACCCTAAGTTCTAATTAGGGCTTTTTTACGTCTCTATCGTTGTTATACAGAAGAACTAGCCCATGTTGAAATGATATCCGCTATGATATATCAACTATTAAATGGTGCCACTTTAAAAGAATTAAAAGAAGCCGGCTTAGAATCACACTATGCTGAACACGGTTATGGATTATATCCAACAGATTCAAATGGTGTACCATTTACCGTATCATACTTTGCCACAACCGGAGACCCACTCGCCGACTTATCAGAAGATATGGCCGCCGAACAAAAAGCTAGAGCTACTTATGAAAACTTAATCAATCTAACAGATGATCCCGATGTTATAGGACCATTACTATTCTTAAGACAAAGAGAAATAATTCATTTTGCTAGATTCAAAGAACTATTCGATGAATATAAAAGTAAAGGAATAAAATAACTAAATACCTACCTATCTAGGTATTTTTTTCAACAATTAAAAAATTTATTCACAGCAATAAAAAATATGTTATAATAAAAGCAAGGGAGGTTTTATAATGACAATTGCAGAAGCAGAAAGATTTTATAAACAAGATACCAAAAACTATGAAATAGAAAAAAATATAGATTTTTTAAATTGGTTAAAAATTTCAATAGCAAATGGATATAATTGTTTTATTGACACAAAAGAATTACAAGAATTAATTGATAATATTGTAACATGGTATGAAATAAAGTATCCTGAAAGAGAATTAGAATACTTTGAAGGAACCAGAGATATAGACTTTCAAAATATTAAAAGAATTTCCAATATAATGAGTATTAGACAATTACTATATAGATTACCACACAATCAATTATGTTTAATAGAATGTGGATATAGAGCAAAAGGATGGGGACAACATCAAGTTTATGAAAAAGATAAAAAAGTTAGTTGGAAAACTTCAATATTTATGAGAATAAATAGAAAAAAAACAGAAGAAACAAATTTATGGTTAGATAGAGAATCATACTTTTTACTTCATGCCGATCATACAACCGGTAAAGTATTAGTAGACTACAATCTAAAAGAATATATAGATAATAAAGATGATTTAAATTTAGATGAACTCTTATCAATATTTAAAGAAAAATATACTAATGAATTAGACTTTACCGAACTAAAAGAAAGTATTTATAATCATAATTGTGATATGGAATTAAGACATAGAATTTTACAATTAGTTGCACTTAAATTATTATATTCTAGAAATACCATACCCGAAAGAGGATATGAAAGAGCAAAAAGATTTATAAATGAATTTAATAAAAAATTAGATCTTACATTATCTACAGAACAAATTGATGAAATTATTAGCAGAGATTACACTAATGGCGAAAAATGGGAACATGTTTTAAAAACTTACATTAATAAAGATGGTAAAGAACATTCATACTGGACTATTGAAAATGTTACAAAAAAAGAATCAAAAGGAATAAAAAGATTAGTAAAAAAAGTTTTTTACAAAAGTTAAATACCTACCTATCTAGGTATTTTTTATATAGAAAAAAAGAAGTTATTTCTTTGCATCAAACTTCTTTCTTGCTTCCGTATTTAAAATAAACTTTCTAAGTCTAATATTTTCCGGAGTAATCTCTACTAACTCATCAGTATTAATATAATCCAAACAATATTCTAGAGTAAGAGGTCTAGGTCTTTTAAGTACAACAGTATGATCAGATCCTGATGCTCTTGTATTAGTAAGTTGTTTACCCTTAACAACATTAACAGCAAGGTCATTCTCTCTATTACATTCACCAACAATCATACCTTCATAAACTTCAGTACCAGGTTCAATAAACATAACACCTCTATCTTCTAATTGACCTAGAGCATAAGCGGTAGCCTTACCAGCCTCAGTAGCAACAAGTACACCAACTTTTCTCTCAGTAGAATTAATATCTTCAATAGGTAAATATTCTTTAAAAGTATGATTAAGAATACCATAACCCTTAGTCATAGTCATAAAGTTAGTATTAAAACCAATTAAACCTCTTGAAGGAATAGTATAATTAAGTCTAATCAAATTATTAACATTAGACATATTATCCATTTTTCCACCTCTTAAACCAAGAGCTTCAATAACATTACCTACACAATCATCACTAACTTCAATCTGAACATCTTCATAAGGTTCGCACTTAACACCATCTATTTCTTTAATAATAACCTCAGGCTTAGATACTTGAAGTTCAAAACCTTCTCTTCTAAGATTTTCAATAAGAATAGATAAATGAAGTTCACCTCTACCAGATACAACCCAAGACTCATTACCAGACTCTTCTACTTTTAAACTAACATCCTTTTGTGTCTCTTTAAATAATCTCTCACCAATTTTTCTAGCAGTAACAATAGACCCTTCCTTGCCAACAAAAGGACTATTGTTAACCATAAATGTCATTTTTAAAGTAGGTTCATCAATTCTAAGTATTGGAAGAGCCTCTTCTTTACCAATATTACATACTGTTTCACCAACAGAAATATCCATAAGACCTGCAACTGCTGCAATATCCCCAGCCTTAGCCTCATTAATTTCTACTCTCTTAAGACCATCAAAGCCAAATAATTTTTGAATTCTAAATTGTTTAATACTACCATCTAATCTAACACAAGATACCATTTCATTAACTTTTAAAGTACCACTATGAACTTTACCAATACCAATTCTACCAACATATTCATTATAATCTAAAAGTGCAGGTTGAAATTGTAAATTACCATCTGGATTAGCATTAGGTTCAGGAATCTCATTAATAATTAAATTAAAAATATCATCATAACTTTCACTTTGTGTACTAATATCTGGATCTAAACTAGCAGTACCATTTAAAGCACTAACATAAGCAACTTTAAAATCAAGCTGTTCTTCACTAGCACCTAATTCAATAAATAAATCAATAACTTCATCGAGTACTTTCTCTACTCTAGCAGTAGGTTTATCTACCTTATTAATAACAACAATAGGTTTAACTCCTGCTTCTAATGCTTTTTTAAGAACGAATCTAGTCTGTGGCATTGTACCCTCATAAGCATCTACAAGTAATAAAACACCATCAACCATATTCATAATTCTCTCTACTTCACCACCAAAATCAGCATGTCCTGGAGTATCAAGAATATTAATCTTATATCCATTATAATGAATAGAAGTAGTCTTAGCAAGTATAGTAATACCTCTTTCCCTTTCTATATCATTTGAGTCCATTGCTCTAGTAGCAACTTCCTCATTTTCTCTAAAAGTACCAGATTTCTTAAGTAATTGGTCAACTAATGTAGTTTTACCATGGTCTACATGTGCTATAATAGCAACATTTCTAATTTTCATAAAATACACCTTCTTTTTCTCACAAGTTATAATTATATCACAAAATCAAACATTTGAATATATTTTTTACTAATTTTTATTAATAATTACAAAAAAATAATCTAGAACTTAATCTAGATTACTATTAAACTTTTTATAATTAATTAAATCTAAAACAATAATAATAAATATATAAACACCAGTAATCTTAAAAAATATATACATCATTCCTTTTGAAACGAATATAAGAATAATACCAAGAATAATTGAAAGAACACCAACTATTGCATTAGCGGTTATTTTCTTATCAAAATATTTAATAATACTACTAATACCCATCAAAAAAAGTAATAAAGAAACAAGTACTGGAAGTAATTCTAAAAATAAAAA
>QHMG01000007.1 GCA_003258725.1 Candidatus Melainabacteria bacterium | reverse complement strand
AGCAAAACCCGTAATAAAATTAGGAAGGACACTGTTTTGGAGAATTATCCCCTTTATTGTCCAAAATGCAGACAAGAAAGCTTGATTAAAGTTGACAACTTGAAGATAACTGTCATCAAAGAGCCAGACGCTTAAGATTCACTATTTATAAAACTATTTTTCTAATTATAGAGTCCTTCACCTCTTCCTCCATTTAAGCCTCAACGTAAGTTGAGGCTTTTTTGTCGTTGTTCTTTTTTTTTGTAAATTAATGTTATAATTTTTTAAATAGCTAGCAATTATTATTTTTATGCATCTTTATTCTAGTATAATTAATAAGGACAGTTATGTTTAGCAATATTTCATCAATAAATTTCAATACAAATCAATCGGCTACAAGCACTTCATCTAAAGTTACAACTTCCGAAAATACAAGCATTTTTGGCGATAGTATTGTGAAAGATGAAAAGGTCAAATTGACTAAAGAGGAAAAAAAGGCAATCAGAGCTGCTCAAAAAGCAGAGCGAGAACGTATTAAAAATACTCCCGACGGAATTATTCAAGGTGGAAAGCAAGGTTCTAGTGCGGGTGATTGCTGGTTATTAGCTCAAATGAATTCTATGTCAAAAACTGATTGGGGTAAAGAAGCCTTACAAAATGCTATTACACAAGAAAAAGACGGTAGTTTTACTGTACATTTTGAAGGCGCAAAAAAAGATATTAAAATATCGCAAGATGAATTTAAAAAAGCTCAAAAAAACAGTGATTTTTCAAGTGGTGATGCAGATGCTTTATTGTTGGAAATTGCTGTAGAAAAACACTTTAAAGTTGAAAATATCAATGACGGTTCAATAAAAGGAAATGATTTAGCCGGTGAAGATTCATTACAGTTTTTATTGACGGGTTCTAAAGGTTTACAGACAACCCAAGAGCAATATTATGAACCAATTTTACAACTAATGGGACAAAACCCAGAGGATAATGCCGGAATTGCGGCAACGTATACCTTCTTTGATAAAAATCAAGGTCCTGACGGTACAAGCCATGTTCTTTCTGTGCAGCAAGTAATTTTAGATAAAAAAGGTAAGGTTAAAGAGGTTGTGCTTTTAGATTCATACAGACCTGGTGTAACATTTACAAAATCTTATGGACAGTTTGCAAGTGAGTTACAAGGCTTTGGATTTACAACTCCACCTAAATTGGCTCAAAAGGGTAAATAATTATGCAATTTAATATAAGAAAATTTTTGAGAGAGGATAAGTTTGAAATCCTTTCAATGATGAAAGTTTTCTATTCTTCTGAGGCTGTTTTTACAAACGGAAGTGAAGAAATTTTTAATCGTGATTTTGAAGCTTGTATTGAAAATAATCCTTACGTGGAAGGTTATACTTTTGAAAAAGATACCAAAATTCTTGGATATGCAATGTTGGCAAAAAGTTTTTCAACAGAGTTCGGTAAAACTTGTATTTGGCTTGAAGATTTATATTTAAAACCTGAATTTAGAGGTAAGGGAATTATTCCAAAAGTAATTAAACATGTTGAAGATAGTTATAAAGACTGTATTTTACGTTTAGAGGTTGAAGATGAAAATACTCATGCCGTACATGTTTATGAAAAATCGGGTTTTTCTCGTTTACCTTATGTTGAAATGAAAAAAGAACTATAAATTTATGCCAACTTGGTGAATGTAATATTTTTATAAAATTTGCAATATTAAGTTTGGAGGGTTTATTATTATGATTAAAGAACTTGATATAACAAATTTTGACAATGAACTAAAAAATGGACTTAAATTGGTTGAATTTTATGCCCCTTGGTGCGGTTTTTGTAGTCGTCAAGAGCCAATTTTAGAGGAATTAGATAAAGTTTGGATTGGCAAAGTTGACACAGATGATAATAGACACATAGCCCAAAAATTTAGCGTAAGTTCATTACCAACTTTTATTTTATTCAAAGAAGGTAAAGAGGTTGACCGATTTTTGGGGCTACATTCTAAATTTGATCTTATGGATAGATTAAATAAGCATATTGCTAATTAAGATTTTTTAGCGACATAAACGCAGTAACGATTTTCGTTATCAACTTTTTCGCTTAAAATTTCAAAACCTGTAATTTCAGCCATATTGCGGATATTATCAATATCTTTTTCTTCTTTTTGAGCTTTTTTGTTTGAATTGTCTTCAAAAAGAAGTTCATCAATAGTCTTGATATTGTAATTTGTATTTTGAGTTGTAAAAATGAAGTATCCTTCAGGATTTAGAGACTTATAAACTTGTCTAAGGATATATTCAATTTGAACTTCATCTTTGCAAATTGTGTCAAAATATCCAGATAAAATCATAATGTCTGGAGCTCCAACAAAATCATAGGTTCTATCATTTGTGATATCACTACGTCTGAATGAAGTTTTGACATTTTTAAACGCACGCAAAGGTTCTCTCAATTCGTATTGTGATTTAATATCTTTGTCGATAAATTCAATTTCTAATTTATCATTGTTGTAATGCTTTAAATTTTCAACCAAATAGTTACTATATCCGCAAGCTAAATCGCAGATTTTAACGGTTGAATAAGCTCGTTTATCAAAGAATTCATGAAGGGTATCATTAAGCGCCTCGGAAATGTTTGCTTTACGACGTCTTATTGCGTCCCAAATAGCGTTAGTTACAAATTTTCTATCAAGCCAAACGCCTAAGGCATTTTCGCCTGTCGGTTTATTTTTATAAATATGATTTAATACAGCCGCAGATTCAAGACCAAACTTCTTTTCAAGTTGTAAACCTGTACTGTAGGGACCAACTGTTTCAACAATAAATTTATTCCATAAAGTTCTCAGCTTCATCCTTGAATCTCCTCTTATCATGTAATTTGCTTCCTATATTTAATATACCCAATTTTTAGGAAATTTAAACATAAATTAGGGAATCTTTTACTTAATAATTTATTTACGTTATAATAATAATGCGTAAAGGGAGTAATCATGGCAGATTTAACAGTTTCGTATCAATATACTAGAGAAGATATAATGAATTTTGTGCTAGATACTTTTTCTTTTGAAAAAGTTCGCTGTACTTTGTTTTTAATTTTTAATCTTGCATCTTTTATAATCGGTGTTGTATTTTTTTGTATGCATAATATTCCGTTAGGTTGCTTGTTTGTTGCATTTTCAATAATGGTATTCCCATTAATTTTATTTTTAACATATATTACAGTAAGAAATTCATTAAGAGTTCTTTCAAGCGTTGTTTGCACGTTGAAAGATGATGGTGTAAACTTTATCAGTAACTTTGGTGACACTCTTATTCCTTTCAAAGACATTAATGATGTTAAAGTTACAGAAGCTTTAATTTTTATCTATATTTCAAAAAATAGTGCGTTGGTTGTTCCAAAACGTGCATTTAGGGATTCAACAAAAGCTATTGATTTTGCTGCTAGACTTGTTGATAGATTTAACAAATCAAAAACTAAGGTAAATTAAGTAATTTTTTATGGCGTTCAATTAATACTTCTTTACTTGGTGGTAAATCAATTATATCCCATGATAGTGCTTCGTTTAAATTGAAATCTCTTAATGCGTAATCGTCAGGATTAAATTTGTCTTTGGCGGCTTTTTTAAAAGCACCTAATTTTGAACCATTTTTGTATACATCAATAATGAAGTCTGAAATTTTTTCATCACCTCTTGATAAAACGGTTTGCCAATAATCCCATTTAATGCTTGAAAAACTTGTTTTAACCCCAATTTTGTGAAATTCTTTTTGTAGAAAATTTTGTCTTTTTTCAAGTTCTTTTGTTGAAAATCTTCCACACCATTGAAGTGGAGTGTGTGGTTTAGGGATAAATGATGAAAATGCAAAAGAGATGTCAAAGCCTTTGTTTGCTTGTTTTAATTCCTTTGCGACTCTTACCATTTCATTCAAATCCTCTTGGGTTTCAGTTGGAATCCCAATCATTGCATAGATTTTTACACCTTTTAAACCGTTTAATCGTGCAGTTTCAACAGTATGTTTAATTTGTTCCTCTGTAATGTTTTTATTTATTACTTTTCTAAGTCGCTCACTACCAGCCTCAATCGCAATAGTTACGTGTTTTTGATGTGCAGAAACAAGAGTTTTTATCATTGCATCATCAACCGCATCAACTCTTAAAGAGGAAATGCTCATTTCTATTTCTGGATTTTTTTGAACTTTTTGTGCAATATATTCGCAAATTTGTTTAAATTTAGGGTGAATAGAAACTTGCGCTCCTAAAAGAGCAATTTTGTTTGTGTATTGCAGACCTAAATCTATTGCTTCAATAATATTCTCATAAGGAGCAAATCTTACAGGTAAGTTTAAATATGATGCCATACAAAAGCCACAGCAATTTGCGCAACCTCTTGATATCTCAATTATGAACATATCCTTGAAAAAGGCATCATCACTTAAAATGGGAGTATAAACGCAGTTTTCAATTTTACAGCTGTTTTTAACTATTTTTTCTTGATTTAGAGTCGGCACATATATGCCATTAAGTTTAGCTAATAATTTCAGAATTTCGTCTTTAGGCTTGTCTTTGTTGTCAGCTAAAATAGTTACGACATTTGTGTTTAGTTGTTCGCCATCTCCTATAATCATAAAATCAAAAAAATCTTTATATGGAATTGGATTTGCAGTAACAACAGGTCCTCCGCAGAAAATTATTGGCATATTTTTATCTCTATCAGAGGTTTTATATGGAATTTTATATTTATCAAACATTGGAAATATCGACATAAAATCTAAGTCAAAAGAACTTGAAAATGCAATTGCGTTTACATCTTTAAACTGAATTTCAGTTTTTGTTGAATCTGAGTAAACTCGTTCCACATTAACTTCTTCCATCTCGTCCATAAGCCTAAAAATATGCAAATAGCCTAGTGAAGATAATGCAAACGAATAACACCCAGGAAAAGCCATCCAAATGTTATAATCTGCATTTTTTTTAGGATTTCTCTTGTATAAAAACTTTTCCATTACTTTTTCTTATTAATTGTTTTTAAATAAATTTCATCAATTAAAACTGTCACAATTGCAGCAATTGCAGGAGCAAAAATTAAACCTATAAGTCCACCGAATTTTCCGCCGATTAACAAGGCTGCGATAATTACAAGCGGATGTAATTCCATAAATCTGCCAAATACAATTGGTCGGATAACATTATTTGACAATTGTTGAACTCCAAGAAATAGAAGAATTGCAATAGCTACAATAATTAGCCCTTTTTTGAAGGCAGTTAAAATGATTAAAGTCAATGCTACTGTTGGTCCAACAACAGGGATAATATCAAGCACACCTGCGATTAAGCCTAATGAGAATGCATATTCAACTCTTAATATCGCAAGAATTAATGCAATTAATAACCATATTGCAGAGCAAGAAATAATTGTTGCAATCACGTATCCGCCGACTTTCGCCGCAATTTTATTAACGATATCTTCAGCCTTAGCTTTCATTTTTTCAGGGAAGAATTCTATAAATTTATTTTTCATATAAATCGTATCTTTTAGCATATAGAATACAATGGTTACAACAGCTATAAATACGATAATACCTTGAGCAAATCCGACTGTTATATTTACAGATTGGCTAACAATACTTTGAGCTAAATCATTACTGTTTCCAACAAGATTTTGAAGATCAATAATTTGGTTCAAATGTTGACCGTTAAACGAAAAATTATTGATAAATGTATGTATATCTGCAATTTTTGTAGGAATTGTTTGAACAAAGTTTGTAATTTGTTCGATTGTAACCATAAAAATTGGCATAATGAATGCAAGAGTTAAAATTACAGCGCCTGAAATTACAATGCCTGCAGAAAGACTTCTGTTCTTAATTTTTTTGTCCAATAACTGAACAACAGGTAAAAGTGAGCATGAAAGTACGAAGCAGGCAAAGAATAGCATTACGATATCACTAACTGCTGGTAATATTTTTAACAAAATTAGTAAAAGTATTATGAATACCAAATTTTTTGTTGTTAAAATGTCTTTAAATATCATCATTTTTCCTTCTTGCTATAATTTCATCAATCTCTTTTTGTAAATCCAAAGCGGAATATAAATCTTCTTTAGAAATAATTTTCATTTCCAAGAAAATTTGACCGATAGGCATTTGTTGAAAATTTTGAATATCAATAGCCATGCCCAATTGAATTAAATTGATTTTTCCAGAGGCAATTAAAATTTCACCAAGTTTTAAGTGCTCTGTAACATCTGTCCAATCGTTTATATTGTTCAAATTTTTCATAAACTAATTATAACAAAGATGTAGCATTTTACCACTACCCAAGTTTACAAATAGTTATAATCTAAGTATTCAGTAGAAAAGTATACAAAAGGCGCAAACTTTTGAAAAAAAGTTTGCGCCTTTTGTTATTTATTGATTAAATTATATCAATTTTGTTTGTTCAGCTGATACGTCATCAGCTTTTTCTTCAGTTGTTTTTGGTGCAGCCTTATCCACGATAGAATCTTCTTCTTCAGGTGTGATAATTTTATTTACAGAAACAACAGTATCGTTGTCAACTAGGTTTTGTGCTCTAACACCTGTTGCTGGACGACCTTGTTGTGAGATGTCGCTTGCTTTGATACGAGTAACAATACCATTTGCTGTAACCAACATAATTTCGTCGTTTTCAGCAACGATAGTTAAAGCAACAAGTCTAGATTCGTTAGTTTTGAACTTAGTTGCGATTAAACCTATACCGCCTCTGTTTTGACCTCTGAATTCAGAAAGTTTTGTACGTTTTCCAAAGCCGTCAGATGTAACTACAAGTAAGTCTGCATCGTAATTTTGAGGAACTATATCACAACCGATAATTTCATCACCTGTTCTCAATTTCATTGAGTTTACACCTCTTGCACTTCTGCCTAAAGGTCTTAAATCTTCGATTGAGAATCTAATTGCCATACCGCATTTAGTACCAATAATGATTTCATCTTTTGGATTTGCTAATTTAACCCAATTCAATTCGTCGTTTTCTTCTAGGCTAATAGCAATAATACCGTTTCTTCTGATATTTGAGAAGTTGTCTAGTTCAATTCTCTTGATGTAACCGCTCTTAGTCAACATAATTAAGTTTGCATCTTTAGAGAAGTTGCTTACTGGAACAACAGCTGTAATTCTTTCATCTTGACCAATTGGTAATACGTTAATGATTGGTAAACCTTTAGCTTGACGTTGACCTTCAGGGAAGTCATAAACATTTAAGCTATAAACAGTACCTTTAGATGAGAAGAATAAAACTTTATCGTGCATCATTGCTGTAAAGAAGTGTTGAATATCATCATCTTCCTTCGTCTTGATGCCAGATTTACCACGAGTTGCACGGTTTTGACGTTCAAATGTATCTAAAGAAATACGTTTGATATAACCTTGATGAGTGATAAATACTGCCATTGGAGTATTTGGTGTTAAGTCTTCAATACTCATTTCGCCTTGTTCTGCGATAATTTGAGTTCTTCTTTCATCACCATATTTTTCTTTATCTTCTAATAATTCTGTTTTGATAATGTTCAATACTTTTTGTCTGTCAGCTAAGATACCTTCGTATTCAGCAATTTTCTTGATTAATTCGTCATATTCAGCCTTAATTTTGTCTTGTTCTAAGCCTGTTAAACGTCTTAATTGCATTTCAAGAATTGCGTTAGCTTGGTCAACATCTAAACCGAATTTGCTCATTAAGCCTTGACGTGCATCATCAGTTGTTTTAGAAGATTTAATTAATTCAATAACTTCGTCTAATGAACCTAAAGCAATGATTAAACCAGCCAATATGTGAGCTCTGATTTTAGCTTTTTTCAAGAAGTAAATAGTTCTTCTTGTTACAATTTCAACTCTGTGAGCTACGAATTCAGTTAATACTTGGTGTAAGTTCAACAATCTAGGACGTTTGTCGCAAAGAGCCATGATGTTTACACCAAAAGTTGTTGATAATTGAGTATACTTGAATAAGTTGTTTTTAACTACATCAGGTTTAGCGTCACGTTTCAATTCAATAACGATTCTCATACCTTCACGGTCAGATTCATCACGAATATCAGAAATGCCTGTAATTCTTTGATCTTTAACAAGTTCTGCAATCTTCAAGATTAAATCAGATTTGTTAACTTGGTAAGGAATTTCTGTAACAACAATAGCTGTTCTAGATTGTCTGCCGCCACCGCCAGCAATTTCTTCAAAACTTGCAACGGCTTGCATTTTGATAGAGCCACGACCTGTTTCGTATGCTTGTCTAATGTCGTTTAAACCAACAATTGTTGCAGCTGTTGGGAAGTCAGGACCTTTGATGTATTGCATTAATTCTTCAACTGTAATGTTTGGATTATCAATTAAAGCAATCAAACCGTCAATAACTTCGCAAGCGTTGTGAGGCGGAACATTTGTCGCCATACCTACCGCAATACCAGAAGTACCATTTAATAATAACATCGGTAATCTTACAGGTAAAACATAAGGTTCTTGTAATGAACCGTCGAAGTTTGGTCCAAAATCAACTGTTTCGCAATCAATATCAGCAAGCATTGATTGTGTAATTTTGTGCATTCTAGCTTCGGTATAACGCATTGCAGCAGCTGAGTCACCATCAACTGAACCGAAGTTACCATGTCCATCTACTGTTAAATATCTTGTTGAAAAGTCTTGTGCCATACGTACAAGCGCTTCGTATACTGATAAATCACCGTGAGGGTGATATTTACCTAAAACTTCACCAACGATTCTGGCACATTTTCTGAAAGGTTTATCAGGTGTCATGCCAAGTTCGTTCATCGCAAACAAGATACGACGGTGTACAGGTTTTAAACCATCACGAACATCAGGTAATGCACGTCCTACGATTACACTCATTGCGTAATCTACGTATGAACGCTTCATTTCTTCTCTAATATTTACAGGAATAATATTTCCTTCTGAAAACATATTTTGTTGAGTCACAACTAATCTCCTTTTCCCATGCCCTTATTTTACCATAAAAATACATAACATGTTATTTTTTTGTAATATAATTTAACTATGGAGAATAAAATGAACTTAGACGAAATTAATCAAATTATTGGTGAAAAAGATTTTTCACAAGCAAAAGTTTTACTAGAAGAATTTTTAAAAAATGATGAATTTAATGTTGAAGCTTTGAAATTGCTAGGCCTATGCAACTTAAATTTAGAATTGTATGAGCAAGGTCGTATAAATTTTGAAACAGTTGTTAAATATGCACCTGATGACGCTTCAAGTTGGTTTTATCTAGCAAATTGTTATGACAATCTTGAAGATTATCTTCACGCAATTCCAGCGTATCTTGAAGTAATCAATTTAAGAGAAGAATATTTAGATGCATACAAGAATTTGTGTGTAGTTTATATGAAAGACAAACAAGACGAAAAAGCAGTTGAATTAGCTAAAAAAGCAATTATTTTTGCCCCAGATGATTATAGGTTATATTTCTTAGCTGGTACTGCATTAATGACGCTTAAAAAGTTTGAAGAAGCAATTGCGTATTTAGAAAAAGCGTCTGAATTAAAACCTGACCATGCTCAAATTTATAACAATTTGGGTACAGCTTATATTACAATGGCTAACTATCAAAAAGCCTTTGAAAATTACCAAAAAGCGACAGAATATGACCCAGATAATTCTATTACTTACTATAATATGGGGTCTATTTTACAACTTCAAGGTAAACATAAAGAGGCTTGCGAAAAATTTAAACAAGCGTATGAGGTTGAGCCTTTAGATAACTATATTGTTTCTTTGGCATTGTCTGAATTTAAATCTGGACAATATGATGAAGCTATTAAACATTACAGAGAATTATCTGCAAAATATCCAGAAAAAACAAATTTTAAATACAATTTAGTTTGTTGTTATGAAGCGCTAGGTGATTTAAAATGTGCAAGTGAAATTTTAGCACTTGTAATTCTTACAAATCCAAAAGCAACAATGATGCTTCAAAAATTAGCTTCAATTTATATTAAAATGGGTAAGATTGAAGAAGCAAAAACTTTGTATGAAACAATTATGAAGCAAGGGGCTGTCACTCCCGAGATTTATTATGAATATGCAATGCTTTGCATGAAAACAAATGATTTTGATAATGCAGAAAGAATTTTCAAAAAAGTTTTAGCTCTAAATCCAAATTCTGCAAGAACTCACAAGGATTTAGGGGTAATTTATCTTAACAAGCGAATGTTTGAATATGCAAAAGACGAATTTGATAAGGCTTACGAATTAGACCCAGAAAACAAAGATATTGTTTTTGAATATGCAAATTATTTGCATGCGACAGGAGATTTTGTAAAAGCTGATGAAATGTATAAATACGCACTTTCTCAAGCTCCAGAAGATGTGAATTTTTTGACTTTTGCTGCAAAAAATAAAATGAGTTTGAATGATAATGAAGCGGCGTATTCAATGCTATTAAAGGCGTTGGCAAAAGCTCCAACGAGTGATTTTATTTTATTTATGGTAGGCAAAGCTGCATATTTAATGAAGGATTACGATAATGCAAAATTATATCTTGTTAAAGCGTATGAAATTGCACCAAATGATGAAATAGAAAATATTTTAGCTCTTTGTTATTTCAATTTAGGCAACTTTATTCAAGCAAATCAATTATTCTTGAAGATTTTGGAAGCAAATCCTCGTAACACGTTGTTGTTATTGAATAGCGCAAAATGTTATGAGCAAATAGGTGACAAGGATAAAGCTCTTGAACAACTTGAAAAAGCTGTTGAAATCTTTCCAGATTTTGAAGAAGCTCATGAAATGATTAGAAATTTATCATAAGATTTTTTGAAAATATTTAAAAACGGTTGCTCTTAACTGGGCAACTTTTTTATTGAAATTTTTAAGATAAAAAGCATGCTCAAACATAGTATTGGCGTGAAAATTTTATGTAAAAGTTTTGTAACATTTGGGGTAAATTAGGGCAAAAATTTTTTTTATCTACCTTAAAATAAATAACATATAGTGTATAAGGAAAGATAATGAAAGTTAATTTTAATTTGATGAAACCCGTAAAAACTCCTAATTTTACAGGTTTTAACCACAAGAAGTCAGAGACAGGTTCTAATGAATTTGAATTTAATTTTCCACATGACAGCAACAAATATGACTGTTATTTGGAAGTTTTTAGTGTAAAAAAAGACAAAAACGACAATTATAATGTAAATAAAATGCTTACTAATACTGATTTAGGAGTTAAATCGGTTAAATTGAATAATCGTGGTGTGAAAATTGACATGGGTTATGCTTATGATGAATTAAGCAACAAAGAACCTTTTGCATATCGCTATAAGTTAGTTGACAAACAAGATAACTCAAAATCTTTCTATCAAGTTGATGCAGGCTCTGTAATTGATTACTCAAAAAATGGTAATTTTGATAAATTTAACTTAGTTATGCAAAACGGTACACAGGTTTCAAAAGGTGGCTCAATGACATTGGCTCTACCTGATTCTTATGCCGTAGGTTGGGTTTATGATGAAAAAGGTAAACCAACTTTAAACAAAAATATTCAAGATAAGGCAAAATATGCAACAAAAACATTCTCAAACAAAATGGGTGGTACTTTAGCAGGTATTGAGGCTAATGTAGACAAACTTAAAAAGGCTGGTTATACAAGAATTGTATCAACACCAATCTTTACTGATGATAGTTTGTCATCTCACAGTTATTGGAATAAAAACTGTATGCAAATGTCAAATTCTATCGGTAATATCGACAATTATGCATCATTACAAAAAAAATTATTTAAAAATGGTATAAACTTTGTTTCAGACGGTGCGTTCGTAAACGAAGGTTTAGAAGGTGTTCACTTTAAACACATGTTAAAATGGGGCGAAAAATCACCATATTACAATTGGTTTAGAGCTAGTGGTTTGCAATCAGGACCATTGTCAATGGGTATTTTTGCTAAAAACCAAGATTACGTAGGACACAAAGTTGTAAATTCACC
Source organism: Candidatus Melainabacteria bacterium (assembly GCA_003258725.1). GTDB lineage: Bacteria > Cyanobacteriota > Vampirovibrionia > Gastranaerophilales > Gastranaerophilaceae > UBA6984. The sequence continues at coordinate 105,475 of QHMG01000007.1, read as the reverse complement.
TTACAAATATGAACAAGGGGCAGACGGTCAAATTAAATCATCTAAAAACCCAGAATACGATTCAAAGAAACCAACTTATGTTCAAATTTATGATAACAGATTAGTTTCAGATGCAGACAAGAAGGATACAAAAAATCTAATTAAATCATACGAAAAGTTAGATACTGGCAATGCTTATGAAATCAATAATCATAATGATACGGTTGTGCCATATTCATTTGAAATTAATCCTGAAACATATAATAAAAACGTTAAAAATTTAAATGCATATAACAAAAATGCGGATAAGAAAATTATGCTAGACCAACCAATGGCAGCAAAATTCTTAACACAATCAGAATCTTACGTATTAGAAGACAAATACGAAAATGGTTTTGAAACTTGGGATGCAAATACAGATATTGCGAAATTAAATTTCGTGTTCTCACATGCTGATACAAAACGCTTGGAAAATTTGCCAAGACATGACAGAGAATATCAAACTAAAAAGATTAAAGCTAAGAACTTTGAAGCTCAAGACTATGTTGTAAACTCTGGTAAATATTGGACAAGAAAAACAAACGATATTTTAAATGAATATGTAGCACACGAATTAAAGAATGTAAGTTCAGATCCTAAAAAAGCAATGGCACAAATTGCAGATTTAACAAAGAAGGGTGAACTTCCAGCAAATAACGATATTAACGAAAACATTGTAAGAAATGTTATAAATGGTGATTACGAATCTAAAACATCAAACTTGACTGACGATTACAAAGAATTAACACTTCAATCAATTATGTCACTACCATTAGATTCAATCGAATTTGCAGATGATACAGTTGCAGTATTAGGTTCATCATTAATTACAAATCGAGCAACAAAAGCTGACCAAATCGGTATGAGCCGTTATGAAATGTTTAAAGCTGGTAATCCGCAAGTTACAGATGAAAACAAAGATACATACAAAAAAGCAGATACATTATTTACAGAAGACTTATATAGATTTACAAATGATGTAATGCAAAATGTAAATAAAAATTTAGGCGGAAAATTATTTGAAGGAAATAAAGTTTCTAAATTAGGAAAATATGTATTACCTCTAGTAAACCAAGATATTGCAAAATATGCTTTAGTTAAAGCTGTTGCTCCAAAAGCACAAACAAAGGTTAATGAAGATGGAACAGTTTCTTATGACTATAATAAACTAAAAGAAGATACAACTTTAGCTTCAATGAATATTTTAGCTGATTCACCAGAAGATGAAGCAAACTTGATGGTTAAACGCTTAAAATCAGGTATAAAAAATATTTCAATGAAGGACAAAGACGAAATCACATCAGCTGTAACAAAACGTCTTCAAGGTTTAAATGAAAACAGTTTTGCTTTAGCTGAAATGGTAGTAGATAGAAACAATGCAGGTCTTGATTGGCGTATTGACGCAGCAAAAGATATTGCTGATATGGACGCATTAAGAAATGGCAATGCAAACTTTAAAGATGAATGGTCTAGCGTTGTAGATTTCTGGAGAAACTTCTCAAAAGGTGTTATCGGTGAAAACAAAAATGCGTATATGGTAGCTGAAGTTACAGACGAATTTGCGTTGCACGATAATTCAGGTAAATTCTCAACTGCTAAAGATGCTGTTATGAAATTACATCAAGAAGCTGGCATGACAAGTATTGCGAACTATTCTTATTTCTTTACAGATGTTGCAAATATCTTCAATAAAGATATTACAACTGGTGCAACTCTTGATGCAAATGGCAGAGAAAGAAAAATTTATGACAAAATGGTAGGTTCTGATAATTATTTAAACTCAGCACCACTAGATTCAATTTTATACTCTTACACATTTGTAGGCAATCACGATAAACCTCGTATGTTGCACTGCTTATCACTAGATATGAATTTGTTCCATACAAACTTTGCAAACAACTACAATCACAAAAAGATTGCAACTGCAGTTTTAAAAGATAAAATGTATGACCAAGTTAATGACGGTGATATCAATAGTATTGACTTTAGCAAAGTAAGCAGCAAAGCGATAGCAATGGGTGACGCTGTAAAAGGTGGCTTTGGTAAGGCTTTAGGTAAAGTGTTCCAAGGTCAAAGAAAAGATGAAGCCTTCTCTGCTATCAGTAAATCAGTTGCAGATTTAGCTTCTGGTAAATACTTAGATAAAGAATTTTCAGCAGATGCATTTGGTACAAAACCAATTGATACAACCATTAAAGCGGTAATGAAGCAAGCTGAAGTTAAACATGGTTTAAAAATGAGCAATGATGAAAAATCTAAATTGTTCAATGCAACCTTTGAAACAATCTTAAAACCTGGAATGACTAAATTCCAAGCAATGATGGGATTCTTAGTAAGTTTACCAGGCAATCCGACAATGTATGCAGGTGACGAATTGGGAATGACAGGTTACGAAGAAAAAGCTAAAAATGTTTATATCCAAAACCGTAACGCAGTTCGTTGGGATTGGTTGAACGATAATAACAAACAATTCATTCAAAACTTCTATAACAAAATGAATGAAACAATGGCTTTACGTGAAAGACCAGAATTAAGAGCCTTAAATGACGGTGCTCCATTCACTTTGGATTTACACAAAGACGTTACAACTGGCAAACCAGTTTCTGCAATATTGAGACAATCTGCTGATGGCGCAATGGCAGTAACTTTATTCAATGCAAACAATGTAAATCTTGATAAGGAAGCTGAATATCACCCAACACACGTTAAATTAGATAGTATCTCAATGCATACAACTAATAATGACAAAGTTGGTTTAAGAGCTGGCTTACAGGCTGGTACAACCTTTAAAAATGCTGATGATAGAGATAAATCAGTTTATAAAGTTTGTGTCGATAAAGGAAACTACTTTATAAAACGTTTCAACAGTGAAGAAGATTACAAACATGTAATGGCAACAGGCAAATTCAGAGATGACAACAAAATTGATATGTATGAAAGCACATTAATTTTATACTCAGTACCTGAAATGGCAGAAGGTAAGAAATCAAAAGTTATGTACAATCCTCAATATAACTTTGTTTCTAATCCATACAAACAAGCAAAGCAAGCTGAAACAGGTTCAAAATTGGCACTTATGGCAAAATAAAATATAAAAATAACAAGAAAGACGGACTAAAAAGTTCGTCTTTTTTTTATGCTTGACAAAGCAATAAAAGCACTATAAATTATAGTTATGAATAAATTTTTAGAATGTTTAAAATATTTGAGATATCAAATGAATACGAAGACCGAGCAGACCGTAGCAAGGATTTTGTTCAATTACTCAATAAAAATTTCAACGGCAGAATCTTGTACTGGCGGACTTTTAAGCTCTCGTCTTACAGACGTTGCTGGTAGTTCTTCATATATAAAAGAAAATTTTGTAACTTACGCAAACGAAGCTAAAATAGAGCTTTTAGACGTATCACAAGAGACCCTAGAAACTTATGGCGCTGTTAGTGAACAATGCGCAAAGGAAATGGCAGAAGGTCTTTATAAAAAGACTGGTTGCGATGTTGCAATATCTACAACGGGTATTGCAGGACCAACTACTCCAGAAGCCGGAAAACCCGTAGGTTTGATGTATGTTGCAATTAAAAATAAATGCGCACTTGCTGTTAAAAAGATAGAAGTTAATCCACACAACAGCAGAAAGATGATTAAGTTTTTGTTTTCTCAATCAGCTTTAGAGTTTTTAATTAGCTTCTTGCAAAAAAATTACTCAACTATGCAGCAACTATCTGAGTCAATAAATCAGGATACTCTTTAATTACAATTTTTGCTAAATCCTTAGGATCAATTTGAGTCAATACAATAGCCATTAACTCAGGAGGAAGTTCCCCATTCATAGAAAGTAAAGATTCTGTTTGTAATGCTGCCATACCTTCCATCATATCAGGTTTTTGCAAAGTTGATAACATTGTTGTATATGCTTTTGCTGGGAACAATTGCATAACTTCTGGGTCTTGCTTTTGCATGTTCAAAACCATTACTCTTTTTGCATCAGGGTCCATTGCAACTAGGGCTTCTTTATAGGTATCTTTGTCTAAACCATATAGCATACCCATAAGTTTTTTAGGATCCTCTTCAACCACAGGTGAACCTGTTGCACCTTCAATCATAACTGCAATAACTTCTGGGTCCATTTTTTCTAAATTCTTTTTCAAAAATTCAGGGTCTAAATCCTTGTTTACAATAAAGTTATTTAATTCTTTGTCAGGCATCATTTTAACAATTTCCATTAAAGGAAAGCAAATCATAGTCGAATTAACAACTTCTTCAATTGGTGCAAAATCTTGCATTAATTTCAAAAGTTGTTCTTGTGAGAAGAAATTTAAGCCTAATCTCAAATCGTCATCTTCCAAAAATTCCAAATATTCTGGCATTTTTTGCTCAGGAATTTGAGAAATAATATTAAACTTATTACCAGGATTATCTAATTGATATGTTTTAATTAATGTATTTGGATCTGATTCTAACTGCTTGGCAAATTCTGCAGCTTTAGTATTACCTTGAGCTGTTTCTGCTTCAATGATTTCATCTACGGTTTTGTTTGCGTAGTTCATCATACGTTCAGACGTAATGTTTAACTTTTTGCCTAAAGCATATATATTTGTATCAATTGCTATTGCCATACGATAACCCTCTATTGAATTTTACCACGACAAAATGGTCTACTAACATATATATAAACATATAATTTTCTCTACGATTTCAATTTTAGAAAAAATTGTAACATTTGTAATATTTTAAATTTATACTATAATGAAGTTAAATTTAGAAGGATTGAAAGTATGAAAAAATTTCTTGTTGTAATTTTAGCTTTATTTTTTGCATTAAGTGCACAAACTGTATTTGCTGCGCAAACGAAAACGACAAAAAAGAAAAAAATATATACCGAAAGAGAATTTTCTGTTCAAACTCGAGATGGTCATTTAATTCGTTCTTATTTGAGTTATCCAAAAACAAAAATGAAAGGCTATCCTACAATAATAATGCTTCATGCTCTTGGTTACAATAGTTCTTATTGGATTAGTTTACAAAAGAAATATAATGCAAGAGGTTATGCCGTTTTAAGAATTGATTTAAGAGGTCATGGAAAAAGTGTTTATGACAAAAGTTTTCATCAACGTTCTTGGAGAAACTTTAAAAATAAAGATTTTGAACAATATCCGAATGACGTAATTCAAACAATTCAATTTATTGAAAAGCAAACAAAGAAACCAAGTTTTGTAAACTACGCACTTGTTGGTAGTGATATTGGTGCAAATACAGCGGTAATTGTTGCAAGAAAAATGAAAATTAAACCAAGAGCCTTAGTTTTACTTGCTCCGTCAATGGAATTTAAAGGTTTGTATATTCCTGTTGTACTAACAGAAATTGGCAAAACTCCAATCCTAGCACTTGCAAGTAAAACCGATAAATATTATGTGGATCAACAAATTCGTATAGCGAGATTTGCGCAAGGAACATTTGACGTTGCAAACGCCGAGTCTGGAAATAGTGGAATGTTGATTTTAAAACAACACCCAGAATTTCAAAATGCAATTGTCTCTTGGACTGAACAATATTTCAAAAATGCAAAAGCAAAACCTTCTCCAAAGAAGAAATAGTTAATAAAAAAGCGGCGCAGTATAAAAAATACTGCGCCGCTTTTTTGATATCTTTTAAACCTTCATTTCTTTTTCGAAACCAAATAAAGAACTGATTGATTCATCATCGTGAATACGAGAGATTGCTTGACCTAGAAGATTTGCAACAGAAAGTTGTTTTATTTTTTCTGGTAATTTTTCAGTATCAAGAGGAATTGTGTTTGTAACGATAACTTCTTTAATTGGAGCATCTGTCAATCGTTGAACAGCCGGACCTGAGAATACAGGGTGGATTGCGCAAACATAAATATCTTTAGCACCTTCTTTTTTAAGAAGTTTAGCAGCTTCTGTGATAGAACCAGCTGTATCAATAATGTCGTCAAACATTAAGCAGTTTTTGCCTTTAACATCACCAATAACGCAGTTTGCAATAGCTTCGTTGTGTTTGTCACGACGTTTATCAATAATTGCAAGTGGACAACCAAGATCTTTAGCGAAGTGTCTTGTTCTTTGAACACCGCCTGTATCAGGGCTTACTGCAACACATTCGTCCATATCTAAGTTTAAACCTTTGATGTATTTTACAAGAATTGAAGTTGCAAAAATGTGGTCTACAAGAATATTAAAGAAACCTTGAATTTGTCCAGAGTGTAAGTCAACAGCTAAAACTCTTGTGCAACCTGCAGTTGTAAGTAGGTCAGCAACCAATTTTGCAGTAATAGCTTCACGACCTGAGGTTTTTCTATCTTGTCTAGCGTAACCATAGTATGGAATTACGGCAGTAATTGTTTTTGCACTTGCACGTTTGAAGGCATCAATTATGATTAACAACTCCATTAAGTTTTGGTTTACAGGTTTGCATAATGGTTGAACGATGAAAACATCATCTCCACGAACGCTATCTTTTACTTGAACATAGATTTCGCCGTCTGCAAAATCTTTAATAATCATTGGTCCAACGCTTGTGCCAAGAGCTTCTGCAATTTCTTGCGCTAGTTTTGGGTTTGAGCGTCCAGAGAATAATTTGATATCGTGTGTTGGGTTAATTACACGTTCTAACTTTTCGTATACTTCGTTGCTAATCATAAGATTTTTATCCTTTCAAAATGATATTTATATTTTAATTATATAATCAACAAATTTTTTAATCATTTGTTTTTACGTAATATTAAAATTTTTATGCATAAATTCTAAAAAATTCTTTAGGGCTTTTCCTCTATGAGAAATTTTGTTTTTTTCTTCTTCGCTTAATTCTGCAATTGTGCAATCGTAATTGTCAGCTTTGAAGATTGGGTCATAACCAAAGCCATTAATGCCTTTTCGTTCTTTTACTATTGAGCCGTGACATTCACCAACTGTTTGAAAAATCATTTCGCCTTTGTCATCAAGAAGCGTTACACAGCAAACAAATTTTGCCCTTCTATTTTCAAATCCTTTTAGTTCACCTAAAAGTTTTTCAATTTTTTCATCTTGAGTTCCCGCATATCTTGCTGAATATAGTCCAGGAGCGCCGTCTAAAGCATCGACACAAAGTCCTGAGTCATCTGCAAGAGAATATGTTTTTGACACTCGAAATGCTTCTTTTGCTTTAATTAATGAGTTTTCTTCAAATGTCGAACCGTTTTCAATTGGGGCAAAGCCTTCGCTTGGTAATACAAACTTAATGCCAGAATCAGCACAGATTTCGTTTAGTTCGTGCAGTTTATGTGGATTTGAAGTTGCAAAAACTATTTTCATTGCTATACTCCAAACCTTCTTTGCCTTCTGTTAAATTCTAAAACGGCTTCTTCAAGCGCTTTTTTATCAAATTCTGGCCAGAATTTTTGTGTAACATAAAATTCTGAATAAGCGATTTGCCATAAAAGGTAGTTAGAAATTCTCATTTCTCCGCCTGTTCTAATTAATAAATCAGGGTCTGGAGCACCAGCTGTGTATAGCTCTGATGAAATAAGTTCTTCATTTACATCTTCTGCCTTAACACCTTTTTTGATAATATTTTGAACCGCTTGAACGATTTCTAAACGAGAACCGTAGTTGAAGGCGATTTGTAAATGTACGCCTGTATTGTTTTTTGTAAGTTCTCTTGAGTCGTTCAATATTTTTTGTAGATTTGCACTTAATTTTGTTAAATCTCCAATAAATTCAATTACGACATTTTTTTCGTGCATTTCTTTTGTTTCTTTTTTCAGAGTTTGTCCAAACAAATCCATTAAGAAATCAACTTCTTCTTTTTTTCTATTCCAATTTTCAGTTGAAAATGCGTAAACAGTCAAATATTTGATACCAAAATCGTCGCACGCTCTAAGAGTTGTTTTCAGTGCGTCAACGCCTTTTTTATGTCCCATTGCTGAAGGCAACCCTTTTTCCTTTGCCCAACGGCGGTTTCCGTCCATAATTATTGCAATGTGTTGCAAGTTTGTTTCTCTAACAATATCTTTAATTTGTTCTTCCGTAATTTCTACTAAGTTTTCCATAAAATCTGCTATTCATAAAATCTAAATACTTCATTATTCTAATCTAAACATTAATTTTCTACAAGTTTATGATAAGATTAATATATGATAGAATTAATTATTTTATTTGTCTTAACAAAACGTGAATTAACCATGTATGGTATTCAAAAAGCAATATCAAATGTTTTTGGTGCTTACACAAAACCTAGCTTTGGTGCGATAAAGCCTGCACTAAAAAGACTTGAAGCCTCTGGTTTTTTGCGTTCTCGCAGAGCTATGTCTGAAGGGGGTAAGCAATCGGGGTTTTATTCAATTACAAATGATGGTAATGAGGAGTTAAAACGCTTAATTTTAGAAGATTTGTCAGAAAATCCGTTGCAATTCTTTTCAAACGCAAGAATTAAAATCTCTTGCGCAAGTTTTCTTTCAGATGAAGAAGCAAGCGCATTGTTGTTACGCATAAAGACAAGAGCTTTAGAACATAAGTTTTCAGCTGAAAATATTTTAAATGATGAATATACACATCTTTCATTTTATCAAAAAGTAGTTTTAGATAATGCACTATGTGAATATCAAAACTTTGTAACTTTAATCGAAACTTTGGAGAAAGAGAATGCCCGCAATAGTTAGTGATGTTGAATTAGGCTCTATTGCTGATGAAATTGAAATTGAATCTGGTGATGAAATTCTTGCTATTGATGAGTGCAAGTTACAAGATTTAATTGACTACAATTTTTATTGCAAAACAGAATTTCTAACTCTTTCTGTAAAAAAGAAAAATGGCGAATTAGAAGATATAGAAATTGAAAAAGAATTTGATGAACCTTTAGGAATTATTTTTGAATCAGCTGTTTTCGACAAAATTAAACCATGCTTAAATCATTGCCTATTTTGTTTTGTCGACCAACAACCAAAGGGCTTACGGGATACTCTTTATATTAAAGATGATGATTACAGGTTGTCTTACTTGCAAGGAACTTATGTTACATTGACAAACTTGAAAGAAGAAGATAAAAATAGAATTGCAAGAATGCATTTAGGACCGTTGTATGTTTCTGTACATACAACAAATCCAGAATTGCGTGTAAAAATGCTTAGAAACCCTAACGCTGGCAAGATTATGGAGAACTTGAAATGGCTAAAAAAACAAGATATTCCATTTCATTGCCAAATTGTTTTATGTCCAGGATATAACGACGGCGCTGAATTAGAAAGAACTCTAAAAGATTTAAAATCATTAGGAGATGCCGTACTTTCAGTTGCTATTGTCCCTGTTGGTATAACTCAATTTAGAAAAGACAATGTCCTAACTCAAGTAGACAAAAAAGTTGCAGAAGAAACATTGCAAATATCTTCAAAATATGAAGGGGTTTGCTGTTCAGACGAATTCTTTTTACTTGCAGGAGAAGAAATTCCGCCTGCTGAATATTATGGAAATTTCTCACAATTAAGTGACGGTGTTGGCTCTTTAAGACTTTTGATAGATGAATTTAAAACCTTTAAGTTACCTAAAAAGGTTAAAAAGGAGACAAGCATAACCTTTGCAACTTCTTATGCGGCTGAAAGTGCAATAAGATTTGTTTCTGACGAATTAAATAAGCACGTAAAAGGGCTGACTTGCAAATGTGTTCCTGTAAAATCAACTTATTGGGGGCAAAATATTACCGTTGCGGGACTAATTACTTCTGACGATTTGATTAATGCTATAAAAGATGAAAAATCTGATATTACAATTATTCCGTCAATTATGCTAAAGCCGTTCTCTGAAACCTTTTTAGATGGCAAAAATTTAACTTATGTAAAATTGCAAACAGGCAAGGATTTTTATGTAGTTAAGGATTCAACTTCAGTTAAAGAAATTGTGGATTTTATTAAAACTCTTTAGGCTAAAATTATGCAAAAAAAGACAGAATTAAGAAAAACTGCAAAAGAACTTCGCAAAAATTTGGATATAAAAGCTATCAGCCACAAAATTTGTGAAAAGATTAGAGCCTTAGAAGAATTTAAAAATGCCCAAAATGTAATGATTTTTTATCCCCTAAAAGATGAAATTGACTTACTAGAGCTTTTAGACGAGGAAAAAAACTTCTTTTTGCCGAGAATGACTGGACTTAACTTGAATGTTTGTCCCTACAAAAAAGGCGATAAACTTGAAGTTAAACAATTTGGAGTAAAAGAGCCTAAAACGCACCCTGTTGCACCGAAATTAATTGATTTGATAATAGTTCCAGCCTTAATGATTGATTCTAAAAATTACCGCTTAGGTTATGGCAAAGGATTTTACGATAGATTGATAACTAAAACTAACGCAAAAACAGTTGTTGGTTTACCTAAAGAACTTTTTATCGAGGAATTACCAACAGAAGCGCACGATAAAGCTGTTGATATTGTTATAACAGTTTAGAATAATAAATATTAAGCAGTTGCCCTAAGAATTTACATGTGACATAATGTAGGTATTTAAAGGGGTATGCAATGAATTTTACAGCAATTTTTGCTTTAACTTTTGGTATAATACTTGTTTTTGCAAGTGAAAAATTCGACGGAGGCTCACTTCGTATGCTTATTCAGCCCGTTGCATTTTGTATTGTAATTGGCGGAAGTTTTTGCGCATCCTTGTTAAACTTTAATTTTTCAACCCTGAAAAGAGCTTTTAAAAGCGTTAAAGAGGTTTTTTTTAAGGAAGAAGATGATTCAAAAAGAATTTTAGAAGAAATTATTCAAATTGCATATTTTTCGAGAAGAAATGGACTTTTAGCTGTTCAAGAATTTTTAAATCAAGTTTCTAACCCATTTTTAGCAAGAGGCATGCAATTGGCAATAGATGTTGATAATCCAACTCTTGTGTATGACATTTTGTCTGCTGAAATAGCTTATGAGGAAGAGGAAGAAATTATTTCTTCTCGAGTTTTTGAAGCTCTAGGTGGTTATGCACCTACTTTTGGTGTTGTCGGGGCTGTAATCGGCTTAATTCAAGTAATGCAAGATATTCAAAATTTACAAATGGTTGGTGTTGGTATTGCAACTGCTTTTGTTGCAACTCTTTATGGTGTCGGATTTGCAAATCTCATTTTCTTGCCGATAGCAGGCAATTTGAAACAAAAAACAAGAGATAAAATTTTACTTAAAGAGCTTGTGTTGCAAGGTATTATTTCTATTCAAATGCAAGAAAATCCTGCAGTAATAGAAGAAAAATTGGTTGCTTACTATCGTTTTCATCATAAAACACTTCGTACGGGGGCAAGGGCGTAGTGCGAAACGATTATTATTCAAATTCAAAAGACTATATTAATCGCTGGGTCGTATCTTATGCAGATTTAGTAACCATGCTTTTGGCATTGTTTATGGTTTTGTTTGCAGTGTCTCAAAATGTTACGAAATATCAAGCAAAAATGATTGCGGAGCACAATATTAAAATCCCCGAAAATATTGCTATGGAAGATATTCAGCAACAAGACTCTTTAGAAAAGATGCTTGATGAGAGTTTGTTGCAAAATGAGAATGTAAAAATACTGAAAAACCCTCGTGGACTTGTCATTAGACTTAATAATTCAGTACTTTTTGATGAAGGTTCTGCTATAATAAAAAAGGATGCATATAAAACAGTTGACGAAATTATTCAAACTCTATCCGAGATTGATAATAAAATTATGGTAGAAGGTCATACTGATTCAACACCTATTCATAATGCAAAATACCCTTCTAATTGGGAGTTATCAACTGCAAGAGCGACTAATATCATCGCATATATGCTGAAATCAAACAAAATTACACCGAACAGAATTTCAGCCGTTGGCTACGGTGAATATATGCCGATTGCAGATAATACATCAATTGGTGGAAGATTATTGAACCGTAGAGTTGATATAATCATTTTGAACAAATAATAAAATTGGAGATAAATATGTCTAAACCACAACAAAAAGATATGAAACCAAAAGAAAATAACGAACTTGTAAAAGTTCCTATTGATAATAATTTAAAACTTGTTTTAATTAACATCATTTCAACTATTTTAATTTGTGTAGTTTTAATTGGCGTTAACTACTTGTTGCAAGAGAACTTGCTGAACAAGAAAATGAGCGCATTTACAGCAGCTCAAGAGTCAGGAGTTGATGATGTTACAGCGGAAGATGAAGAAGTCCAAAAAGGTATTATTGTTGACTTGGGTGACTTTATTTTAAACTTAAATGATCCAGGACAAAAGAAATATTTGAAGGTTAATGTTGCATTGGAATTATCAAGGATTCCGACTGACCCAGACTTGAATGCACCACCTGAAGAAAAAGGCGGTCATGGTGGTCATGGTGACGATGATGATCCAATGAAGCGTGTTGAGGCTGAAATGGCTCAATACAAACCTGCAATTAGAGATGCTGTAATTTCTAATTTCTCAAGCAAAACTGCTGATGAAATTTCAACAGCAGCAGGTAAAGAGCTGGTTAAAGAACAAATTACAGAAGATGTAAACGCAATCTTTGCAGGCGAAAGAGAAGTTATCAGAGTTAGCTTCGGTCAATTCATTATTCAATAATGAGGTAAAATGGTAGATTACAATAAAAATCAAAATGATTTATATTCCAGCGATATGTACAGTGATGATATCGCTGATTCTGCTGTATTTAAAGACGATGATTCTGGCGATTACAAAAAAGGTTATAAACTTTATAATTTCCGCCGTCCGGATAAATTTTCTAAAGACCATTTAAGAGCCTTGCAAGATTTGCATAGAGAATTTTCTCGTCAAATTTCATTGATTTTGACAGCTTATCTTCGTATGCGTATTGAGATTGAAGTTGTTTCAACTGACCAATTAACTTATGATGAATTTATTCGTTCTATGCCTTCGCCAATGACAATTGGTATCTTTGAACTTAATCCGCTACCAGGTCAAATCCTTTTAGGGGTAAGTTTTGAAGTTTTATCTTGTATTGTTGACCGTATGCTTGGTGGTTTGGGCTTAAGTGAATACAAGCAACGTGAGCTAACAGATATTGAAGAAGCGTTGTCTAAAAAAGTTATAGAAAGAATTGTAAAAGCATTGGAAGGTGCTTGGAGTAACATTGTTCCGGTTCAAGGTAACGTTGTAGGTTTGGATAACAATTACCAAATGGTTCAAGTTGCGTCAACAGGTGAAATTGTAGCCTTAATTACGTTTGAAGTTCAAATTGCAGGTAAATACTTCGGCTTGATTAGTTTATGTTTCCCATATCCTGTACTAGAAACAGTTTTAGGTAATTTGTCAACTCAACATATCTTCCAAACAAAAGGTATTATTGCAACTACAGAAGAACGTCAAAAGATGATTGACAAGTTGAATACTTCAAAAGTTGATTTAAGCGTATTATTTGGTTCTACAGATATTTCTTTAGAGGAATTCTTAGACTTAAAAGAAGGTGACATCATAAAACTTGATGCAAAAACAACAGATGACTTGATTGTAAAAGTTAACGGTGAAAAGAAATATTTTGCTCGTCCAGGAACTTTGAAAGATAAAGTTTGTGTTAAGATAACAGAAGTTTATGACCACCAAAAAGATTTGTTAAAACATTACTACGAAAAAGGAAAACTATAAGAAAGGGATTTTCATAATGCTTGAAAATGACGATTTTGATAATTTTAAACCAGATATGCCACAAGATGATGACAAGACTATTGGCAATGATTTAGATGCTAACTTAGATGACATTAGTTCTCAAGACAATGGCTTAAACTTCAATGACGGCGTTGAAAATCTTGGTGAAGTTAATAATGTAGCGGGAAATGATGATTTTGTTGACTCATTTACTCCTTCTGATGTTAATGACGATAACGACATATATGGTATGGATGACACACCATTAGTTGGTGAAGGTTATGGTGAACCAAAGAAAAATGATACAGTAACGGTTCAACCTGTAAAGTTTGCATCTTTTGATGATGCTCCAAATGCATCTGGTGAAGCGTCTAAAAATTTGGACAATTTGCTAGATATTAAACTACAATTAACTGTAGAATTAGGACGTGCGACACTTCCTGTAAAAAAAGTTTTGGAATTAACTCGTGGTTCAATAATTGAACTTGAAAAAATTGCGGGTGAACCTGTAGAACTTTATGCAAACGGAAAATTGATTGCGCATGGTGAAGTTGTTGTAATTGAAGATAATTTTGGTTTACGTATTACAAGCATGACAGAGCCTGAAAACAGATTAAATGGACTTCAATAAAAATACTTGAAATTCAATTTTGTTTGTGGCAGAATAGATTTACAACTTAATATGTTTAGAAATGGCAAGATTGCTCACTCGGTGAGGCTCGACGAAACGAAGTCAGATACACCAGCTGAGCAGGAAAGCCCAAAAAGATTTCATTAAAGAAATGGCAAGATAGCTCAGCTGGTGAGAGCGCTCGGCTCATACCCGGGAGGTCCTCGGTTCGATCCCGAGTCTTGCTATTTTTTTTTTGCGGTTGCGTTTAATGCGAGGACTTTTTTATAAATTTTGAGTCTTGCTATTTTTTTCGCAACAATTTTGTTACATGACTCGACTTTTTGTTAAAAGTATTGTATAATAAATTTGATAATTATTATCACTTTTAACATGTTAGGTATTACTTATTTAATAAAGGAAAAGACAATGACACAAACACTATTAGAAAAACAGGCTTATCCTGCTACATCTTTTGTTGGCGGAAAATGGCAACAAGAGATTAACGTAAGAGATTTTATTCAAAAGAACTACACACCTTATGAAGGCGACTCTAGCTTTTTGGCTGATGCAACAGACGCAACTAAGAAATTATGGCAAGAATGTTGTGATTTGCTAAAACAAGAACGTGACAATGGCGGGGTTCTTGATATGGATACAAAAGTTGTATCTACAATCACATCTCACGGAGCAGGTTATATTGACAAAGATTTAGAAACTATCGTTGGTTTACAAACAGATAAACCTCTAAAAAGATCTATGCAACCATTTGGTGGTATTAGAATGGCTGAAACTTCTTGCAAATCTTATGGCTATGAAGTTGACCCAGAAGTTTCTGAAATCTTTACTAAATACAGAAAAACTCACAATCAAGGCGTTTTTGATGTTTATACACCTGAAATGAAGGCTGCAAGACATGCCGCAATTATTACTGGTCTACCTGATGCTTATGGTAGAGGTAGAATTATTGGTGACTACAGAAGAATTGCACTATACGGTATTAATAGACTTATTGAAGATAAACAAGAGCAATTCAAATCACTTGAAGGTGAAATGCGTCCAGAACGTATTCAATTGAGAGAAGAAATTACTGAACAAATCAGAGCTTTAGGCGAAATGATTGAACTTGGTAAAATCTATGGTTTTGATATTTCTCAACCAGCTCGTAACGCTAAAGAAGCTATTCAATGGTTATATTTTGGTTATTTGTCTGCAGTAAAAGAACAAAATGGTGCAGCGATGAGTATCGGTAGAACTTCTACATTCTTAGATATTTATATCGAAAGAGATTTGAAAGAAGGAATCATTACAGAAGCTGAAGCTCAAGAAATGATTGACCACTTCATTATGAAATTACGTCTTGTAAAATTTGCAAGAACTCCAGAATACAATGAATTATTCTCTGGTGACCCAACTTGGGTAACTGAATCTATTGGTGGTGTTGGTATTGACGGTAGACCTTTAGTTACAAAAAACTCATTTAGATACCTTCACACATTAGAAAACTTGGGTACAGCTCCAGAACCAAACTTAACTGTTTTATGGTCTAAGAGATTACCTCATAACTTTAAACAATATTGTGCGCACATCTCAATTACAACATCGTCAATTCAATATGAAAACGATGATTTAATGAGAGTATCGCATGGTGACGATTATGCTATCGCTTGCTGTGTTTCATCAATGGTTGTTGGTAAGGAAATGCAATTCTTTGGTGCTCGTGCAAACCTTGCAAAATGCTTGCTTTATGCAATTAACGGCGGTGTAGATGAAAGATTAAAAGTTCAAGTTGGTCCAAAATACCGTCCAATCACTTCTGAATACTTAAATTACGACGAAGTAATGGAAAGATACGAAGATATGATGGAATGGCTTGCTGGCTTGTATGTAAATACTTTAAACGTAATTCACTACATGCATGATAAATATTGCTATGAAAGAGCACAAATGGCTCTACACGACAGAGACGTAAAACGATACTTTGCGACAGGTATTGCTGGTTTATCAGTAGTTGCAGACTCTTTATCAGCTATTAAATATGCAAAAGTTAAGGCTATTAGAGACGAAGACGGCGTAGTTGTTGATTATGAAGTAGAAGGTGATTTCCCTAAATATGGTAACAACGATGATAGAGTTGACCAAATTGCGGTTGATTTAGTTAAAAACTTTATGGCTAAAATCAGAAAACACTACACCTACAGAGATTCTATTCCAACAATGTCAATTCTAACAATTACATCAAACGTAGTTTATGGTAAAAAGACAGGTAACACTCCAGACGGCAGAAAAGCTGGTGTTCCTCTAGCACCTGGAGCTAACCCAATGCATGGTAGAGATTCAAACGGTGCAGTTGCTTCATTAGCTTCTGTTGCAAAACTTCCATTCAATGATGCTCAAGACGGTATTTCAAATACCTTCTCAATCATTCCAAATGCTTTAGGTAAAGACGAAGTGTTTATGGGTGATTTAAACATTTGTCTTGACGGCGGTTGCTGTGAATCAAACGTACAATAATATATTATTGTCATTCTGAACTTGTTTCAGAATCTACTTAAAGGTCGTTACATAAAAATATAAAGGAAAATTATTATGACAACAATGCAAGAAGAAAATTTAATAAATTTATTAGACGGATACGTTGAAAAAGGTGGTCACCACTTAAATGTGAATGTCTTTAACAGAGAAACATTGCTTGATGCTCAAGCTCACCCTGAAAAATACCCTCAATTAACTGTGAGAGTTTCAGGTTACGCTGTAAACTTCATTAAGTTGACTAAGGAACAACAAGATGATGTTATCTCAAGAACATTCCATAGCGCAATGTAATTAAATTAATTTAGGGCGCATGAGGCTGAAAGCCTCATGCGCCCTTTAAAATAGATTAGGAATATAAAAAAATGACAGAAAAGGCATACGGTAATATACACTCATTAGAATCTTGCGGTACAGTTGATGGACCTGGAATAAGGTTTGTTGTTTTTATGCAAGGTTGCCCAATGCGTTGTCAATACTGTCATAATCCCGATAGCTGGACAACAGATTTAAACAAAAAAATGTCAGTTGATGAAATTTTAGAAAAATATGAGGGCGTAAAAGAATTTTTGCGTAACGGTGGACTTACTGTAACTGGTGGTGAACCTTTAATGCAAATAGATTTTGTAACTGAGTTATTTAAAAAAGCAAAGGAAAAAAATATTCATACAGCGCTGGATACGTCTGGAATTTTGTTTAACCGAAATAATACAGAAAAAATAGACGAATTATTAAGGTATACAGACTTGGTAATGCTTGATATAAAGCATATTGATGATGAAGAACATAAAAAATTAACAGGGTGTTCAAACAAAAATATTCTTGATTTTGCAAAATATTTGTCTGAAAAAAATGTTCCAATGTGGGTTCGGCACGTTGTTGTTCCAAATATCACTTATAATGAAAAATACTTAACTCAATTAGGTGAATTTTTGGCAACATTAAAAAATATAAAAGCACTAGATGTTTTGCCTTACCATGATATGGCTATTCCAAAGTATGAAAACCTTGGAATAAACTATCCATTAAAAGATATTCCACCTTTGACAAAAGCTGAGGCACTAAAAGCGAGAGATATAATTTTTAAAGCATATAAACAAAATAAGTCTGATATCTAAAAAAAATATTATAAAATAGGCTCGGGTGATGAAATCACCCGAGCCTTACTTTTAAAACTTATGTTCCGTAAAATTCGATTGCTGTTAAATCGTCTTTCCAATTCATGTGGTCTTTAATCATAGCGATTGTTTTTGGAAAGTGTTGTTGCAAATATTGTTGGCGAGTTCCTAGAGCTTCAACTTGTTCGTCAGCGTATGTGTTAGTAAGCGCATTAGTTTCCGCAACAACTTCTGCTAAACCGCCCCATTTTCCTCCATAGTGACCTTTAGCTTGTGTAAAGTAGTCAATATGTTGTCTTTCTGGATCAGAGTGAGTTGCGTTGAATTTCGCACATTCTTTAAGATATACTTTTTGAATGTCTTTGTTGTCTGAATATAAGGCATTTGCTTTGCCTTGCAAATATTTTCTACCATTTTTTACTTGAAAATCTTTTGCGTGACCTAATTCGTGTAAAAATACCATCAAATCATCACCAATGTTAATGTTTCTTGTTAAAGGTGAATATGCAGAAGTTAAAACTTCGTCTTTGCCTTTACCTTTAAGTTTTTTTACAGAGTCTACAACTTCAAAAAGTTCTTCTCCTGGAACTTTTTTTAATAGATTTATAACTTCTTCTTTTTTGCCTTTGAATTTTTTGTTGAAGTTGATTTCAGCTTCTGTTTCATGGTGCAAATCTTTTACTGTAATCTTTTTATCATCTACTGTAATGTCGTATTTATAACCATTTTGAGCTGAGATGAAGTGATTATCATCAACAACTTCAAAGGATTGAGAACGATACATTAAGAGTTTACCGTTTTCGTCTGTAATTTTGTAATCAAGGATTCTGTTACCTTTAGGGTCATCTTCGTACAAGAACTGAGTCCTTGTACCGTCTTCAGATTTCATATCTTTTTTTATAGATTTTATACCTGTTTTCTTATCTACAGTTGACTTTGCAAGTTGCTCTTTTTGTCCGTTCGCATAAACGACTTCAACATTATACATTCCCTTGATTTCAGACGGTGTCATAATTTCTTGCTTAACCATTTTTCCGTCTTTATCTTTTGTTGTAACCACTTGTTTACTTGTGATTAAAAACTTTGTTTTCGAGTCGTAATTTTGAACTTTTTCAATTTCTTTGTTGTTTTTGTAATCCTTTGTATGAGTTTTTACTTGAACAGGGAAGTGACCTGACTTTTCAGAAACTGTTTCTTCAAGCAATTTTCCATTGTCAGCCGCAAACTTGTAGTACTTACCAAGAGGAGTTTGTGCGTTTATTGTTTCATCTATACTTGATAAATTTTCAGGTTCAAATCCAATTGTAAATTCTTTTAAGGGTTCAAACTTGTTTTGTATAAAGCGTGTAGCTTCTCGACCGTTAGGAATACTGTCAATAGCTTTGAATACACGATTATAAAATTCAGGACCTTCTCCTCTTTCGTTTTTCATTTGATAAATAGGTGCCATGTTGTAAAAATCAAAGTCTGAACCGTCTTTGAAGTGTTTTACAACATCAACATCAATTGCGCCATTTTTGTATAAGTATTTAAATTGGCAAGTCTCAGCAAAGTTGTAGGATTTTCCCTCACCATTATTCAATCGAGAAAACTCAGACATAGCCTTTTGTATGTCCTCATCGGAACGCTTTTGAAAAGTGTCTTGAATGGGTTCGTTTAAGTCTGCATATTTTTCTTGCTTTTGTGTGGGCTTGTTGCCACCAAGTTTGGGTAAATTTATTTTAATTCCACCGATTTCCATTTTTCTTATCCCTAATTGAATGTTTTGTTTAGTATAACATTTATTATTGATTTTTACAATAAAATGTTACGATTGTAATGCAAATTTATCTATCAATACCGTAAATAAAGTGAGTGTTATCTGTAAAACTTGTTATAAATACTTTACCTTCAATGTTTTTAAGGTTTTGAGGAATTCGTGTTGCGCTATTTATCAAAAAATAATGATGTTTGGCTTCTGATTCTTCTGTATTGTCAGTAATCACATTTTTTTCGAAAGTGTAGTAATCTCTAATACGCTTAGGGCTTATCTGCAAGTAATATTTCTCTGTTGGATTATCTTTTGCTCTAGCGTTTACAAGTGACACGATGTTTTCAAAGCTATTGTCTGTTTTCCAATGATTGTTATATGTTTGTGAATGTATAATAAATAAGGCAATTAGGGCTAATACAAGCCTTGTAATTATATGTCTACTGTTTTTAAATATATTGCACACAATTATTGCAAAGGTTGCTAAGTAAAGCGGATATAGAACGATAAAATAGTATGGAGTTAATAGGGGTCTTGTTAATGACACAAAAATTGCGATTGTCCAAAAGGTAAAAAATGTGAAAACTCCGTATTTTACAAAAGCATTTTCTACTGTATCCTCTTTGTATTGTTTTAAATAAAATAAACAAAGAGTGATAAATATTATTAAAAGTAATATATTGCCAAAGTTTGCGCTTAAACAATCCAAAACTATTTCAAATGAAGTTGGCAAAATGTGAGAATTAAAGCCTCCTCTGCCAGTTAAGGTTTGAAGGAAGTTCAATAACAGGTAAGGTACGAGTGTTAAAAATATGATAGCATTACAAAGTGTGAATTTGAAATACTTTGAAGGCTTTTCTCCACTTTTTATAAACAAAAGTATAGCGTAAAGGAAGTTTGTTAATAACAAAAATAGTCCGAAAAGGTGCGTATTTATCATAATTGAGCTTGTCAAAATGAATTTTAACGAATTTTTTTTGTTGAAATCCTTTAGCAAATCAAAAAATGTCATAACTACAAATGGCGCAATCAACAAAATTAGGGAATAGCCTCGTAATTCTTGTGAATAGCAAATGTGATAAATTGAAATTGAAGCAATAAAGGTTGCCAGTAAACTCGCTTGAGTTGTTGAAAATTTCTTTGCTAAAAAATATACTCCCACTACACCAAATGTTCCGAAAACAAAAGGAATTAGACGCATATATTCAATAGTAGTTTTTGCAAAAAATGTATAAATTTTCACCAGAAGATAGAAAAATGAAGGATTTGCAGGATCTAAAAATATTGAATTTAGAGGATATATATGGCTTGCAGGTAAATTTATTACAAAAACTTCGTCCCACCATAGAGGATAAGCGGTTAGTTGGTTAAATCTGCAAAGTATGGCAAGAATTAAAATGCCCCAAAGTAACCATTTTTCGTGGAGTTTGATTTTGTATTCAAGTAAAAAGAATCCTGTAATTGCGAAAATCCAAGTAATTACAAAAAATCTCAAGTTATAAAATAAAGCCAAAAAACTTACAATAATAGCGTTAAAGTTCCCTTTGTAGTTAGTTTTTATAGGCAAATCTATTCTGTTGTTAGAAACTTTTAAATCCGATTTTGAAAAATGGTAAAATTTTCTTCCTATGAAAATATCTATGCTGGAGATGTTTTTAAAACTTTCTACATTATTGGTTGTTAATTCTATTTTTTTTATTTTTTCATTGAAAACTTTTGAAATAACTACGTCTTTCGCTTGAGTTGCAGGCTCCGAAAAATTTTCTCCATTGATTTTGATAGAGTTTTGATATTGTTTTGAAATCTCGACATTTACCGCAACAGGTGTGAATATTCCGTTCAAATATGGAATATTAAATTTTTCGTAATTCAGGCAAACGCTAACGACAAAGGTCAATAGCCCTAAAATTAAACAAATTATTCCAAGTGTCTGTTTTTTCATAAATACCCTAATCTTTTAACTATTTTACAATAAAAATTTGATTTTGTTTTCATTTCTAGCTTAACTATTTTTCAATAATAGCTAGTGTAAATTTTTGTGTGTAACATATTCTATTTTTGCAAAAAATATGCAATGATATTCCCTGTAAAAAATATAGGAGTTTTTTATGGAAGATGATGTAAAATATTCCCCAATTGAAGAATTTGCAAATGCTTTTTCTCACGCAATTGGCACGCTTTTAGCGATATATGGTTTAGTTTTTTTAGTAGTAACCTCTAGTACACCGACAGAAACTGCTTCAACTGCAATCTACGGTGCGACTTTAGTTATTTTATTTCAGTCCTCAACTTTGTATCATGCAATGGTAAACGAAACTGCCAAAAAAGTATTTAGAAAAATTGACCACTCTGCAATTTTCTTATTGATTGCTGGGACTTATACTCCAATATTATTGCTGGTTGTACCGTTTCCGCACTCTGTAGCATTGCTTGCAATGACTTGGTACTTAGCGATAATGGGTATCGTTTTTTCTTGCATAACTTTAAAATTCAAATACATAAACACTGCTCTATACCTAGTAATGGGTTGGTTGTCACTATTCTTGATCTTCAGAATGTGGGCATATAACCCTGTTTCAGTTTACTACCTTTTAGGCGGTGGTTTATTATTCTCGTTAGGTTGTGTATTTTACTTGCTAAAAAAAGTTCCATTTATGCACTCAATATGGCACTTGTTCGTTTTAGGCGGTGCAATATTGCATTATATGGCAGTAATGGCGCTTTTAAGATAATTAAGCGTTAATTAAATCTGCTGGAAGGTATTTTTGTTTGTAAGTTTCAAAGTTTTGTTTGAACTCATCTTCACCAGATGTTTTTAATTCGTTTAAGTATCTGTGTTTATCAAATGATGATTGATCAATTTGAATTAAGCAAACAGCTACGTTTGAACAATGGTCTGATACACGCTCAATGTTATTTAATACCTCTGTTAATAAGAAACCTAACTCAATTGTGCAAATTCCGTTTTGAAGTCTTTCAATGTGTTTGTTTTTAGCGTCATTAATTAAAATATCAATAACTTGTTCAAGTGGCTCAACCTTCTTAGCCTTTTCAAGATTGTTTTCGCTGAAGGCTTCTACTGTCAAATCCATAATTTCTGATAAAGCACTTGTAATTCTTTGAATTTCAGCTTTTGCCTCATCTGAGAATTTAATTTGTTTTTCATTCATATCTTTAGCAACTTTTAAAATATTTACAGCGTGGTCGCCGATTCTTTCAAAGTCACCTATGCAATGAAGAAGTTTAGAAACCTCGTGGTTGTCTTTTTCTGTCAAATCCTTGCTAGAAAGTTTAACCAAAAAAGTACCCAATTTATCTTCATACATATCAATTTTAGGTTCTTTTCTAAGAATTTTATCCATTCTCTTTTGGCTAAAGTTGTTAATCATTTTCATTGAACGGAAGAAGTTTTTCTTAGCCATAATACCCATTTGGTCTGTCATATTCTTACATTCAGCAATAGCAAATGTAGGGGTAACAAGTAATCTTTCGTCTAAGAATACTGTTTCATCATCTTCGTCAGATTTAGATTTAACAGCCCAAATAGCAATTTTTTCTAATTGTTTAGTAAACGGTAACAACATTACAGTAGTTGCAATGTTGAATAAAGTGTGACATAGCGCAATTCCAACTGGGTTAATCTTGTCTGTTAAGAATTCAAAATGAACAATCATGTTTCCAATGTAGAAGATGGTTAGGAATACAACAGTACCAATTAAGTTAAAGGAAATGTGAACCGCAGTTACACGTTTTGCGTTAGTACCTACACCGATACTAGAAAGTAATGCTGTTGCGCAAGTACCGATATTTTGCCCCATAATAATTGGAATTGCCATACCGAAGGTTACGCCACCTGTCATTGATAATGCTTGTAAAATACCAACAGAAGCTGCTGAACTTTGAATGATACCTGTGAAAACAGTACCGATTATTACACCCAAGATTGGGTTAGAAAATGCAGTTAATACGTGAGTGAATTCTGGCATATCCGCTAACGGCTTCATAGAGCCAGACATCAATTCCATACCATACATTAAAATTGCGAAACCAATCATAATTCCGCCAACACTTTTACGTCTGTCGCTTTTTGATATCATCATCAATAAAATACCAACTAAGGCAACAAGTGGTGAAAATGATTCAGGTTTTAGAAGTCTTAAATAGAAGTTAGAGCTTTCGATGCCTGAAAGTGATAAAATCCACGCTGTAAGTGTTGTACCAACGTTAGAACCCATGATTACGCCGATTGTTTGGCTCAAATCCATAATCCCTGAGTTTACTAAACCAACAAGCATTACTGTTAGTGCTGATGATGATTGAATTGCGATTGTAATTCCTGCACCTAAAGCTAGTGATTTCATAGGGTTAGATGTCATAACTTTCAACATCTTTTCTAACTTACCGCCAGCTACTTTCTCCAAGCCATTTGACATTACGCTCATACCATATAAAAAGAACGCTAGTCCACCTAATAGCGTAAATACTGAAAATATATCCATGTTTATTCCTTCCAAATTAAAATGTATATCATGTGTGTACACCAACATTATAAAAAAAAGAATTTTTTATGTCGATATAATGTAACGTTATCTTTATACTACTTTAATTTGTCATTATTTTACCTTGTAAACATAAACCTTGTAAATAGATGAAATGTTATCAAAAACTTTTAATAGTATTAATTGAGAGTTTGTAGCTTGTTTGATAGGTTCTGAAGAAAAGATATATTGACAACCTAGGGCTTTTAAACCATTTACATCAAACAAATTTTCATTAGGTAATAAAACTAACTGGTGTCCCCAATATTTTGTTGTTGATTTTAGATTTGGAAACTCATCAAATGCACGTTCTGAAATCTTTTCAAACTTGTGCTTGTATTCTAATGGGTAAACGTTAAAATATCCTGTAAGTGAGTAAAATCCATTAAATGCAACAATATTAAACGGTAAACCAACAGTTGCGACTTTGTAACTAGCTTGTGGCTTTCCGATAAAGTCTCTTATTTCGTTAAATTGGTTTTGAGCGAAATATTCTTTGTAAGTTGGGTTGTTGTTTCTAAGCCCATTCATAAACCATATTGAGTTACTGAAATATATGTTAAATCTTAATAATATTGCCATTTGTAAGAAAATGACAATAGCAACTACAAACTTGCCGAATTTTACAAAATTGGCTCTAATTACATCAAGTGAAAATGCAAATAAAACGTACCAAACAAGCGGAACTAAAAAGTAAAAACGGTTGAATTGGAAGGTTTTAATTATTTCGTGATTGTCAGTAAAATGTAATGCGGGTTCATAGAAAAAACAAATTCCGTAAATGCTTGAAAATACTAGCAATAATGCCCAACATGCTAGAATTGGTTTTACGTTATATTTTTTATAAATTGCGTAAATTGTTGAAAAAGTTGCAACAGGCAAAGCGAAAAGCATTGTTATGGTTGATGTACAGCCCTCGCCGTCACGTAATATGTGTTTTGTAATTCCAGTGAAGATTGAGCCGAAAAATCCATGAATTAGGTGCGAATTCATCTCATATAAAGACCAATCTTGGCGATGAGGTACAAAATCAGAAAAGAAAGTTAAATATAAAAATCTGTAAATTGTAATTAGTGAAAGCAAACAGTATAGCGCTATTGCAAATAAAAACGTGTAGTTAGGTTTCTTTGTTTTAATAAAATCGTACGCCCATAAAATACTTATGCAGGTTAAAAAGAATGGGGTTATAAGTTCAAAATTAACGCAAAACGGCATTAAACATAATATAACCCAATTGTAAGCCTTTAAATTTTTTCTTCTTATGTTTAAAAACGCCCATAAAAGTAACGGTTGACCTAAAAGAGTCAAGAAGGTTAGTGTCAAATAGTTTGGAATGAAGGCAAAACATAATGCGCAAGCACATAAAAAGTAGTCGTTGCGACCTTTTAAGAAATAATCTTTTAATAAAAGATACATTCCGAAAAATCCAATTATTCTTGATAGTAAATCAACCGTAATGTAAGCCTTTAATGGTGATAAAAAGCTGAAAATTGCCACTTGGAAAATTAATTCAGAGTGGAAACAACTTCTCGGAATACCCTCGTAAAAATTAGGAATTACGTAGTCTAGCGGTAACCAGTAGCCATGCTCTGCAATAACTTTGTACCAAACAAAGTAGCTGTCAAAATTATCCCATACCGAAATTATGATATTGTGTTTCAATATCAAGTATGGAAGTGCGTATATAAATATAACAAATAGCGACAAAGCTATTGCAATTAGGCTGTGTTTCTTCATATACTAACTATATCATAAGAAATATGGAGTAGATATGAAAAGTAAAGTTTGGTTAATTTTGCCTGCATATAATGAAGGTGAGTTGATTGAAAAATCAGTAAGTTTGCTAGATGATGTCTTAAATAGACTTATTGAAAACGGCAAACTTTCAGCTGATAGTAGAATTTTATTTGTTGATGATGGCTCTGATGATGATACTTGGGCTAAAATCGCAGAACTTCATAACTCTAATGAACACGTTAAAGGTTTACGTTTGGCTGTGAATGTCGGACAACAAAGCGCTATTTTTGCAGGTATAATGCAAGCTAAGGTGGAAAATGTCGATGCTATAATCACTCTAGATGTAGATTTACAAGACGATATTGAAAAAATAGAAACCTTTATTGATAAGATGAACGAAGGCTATGAGGCAGTTTTCGGTGTTCATAACGACAGAAAAACTGATAATTTTATGAAAAAATTTACAGCTTCTGTATTTTATAAGCTAATGCGATTTATGGGTGTGAATGTTATTGAAAATCATTCAGAATTTAGATTGTTGAAACGAACTTGTCTAGAGCGCTTGTCTGAATATAAAGAAACTAATCTATTTTTAAGAGCTTTGACAACAGGGCTTACTAAAAAGTATACAGTAGTGAATTATGAACGAAAAACAAGACTTGGCGGAACTCCAAAGTTCTCATTTAATAGCTCTTTTGAACTAGCAATAGATGGAATAACTGCATTTACACTTGACCCAATCCGTATGATATGGGTTCTAGGACTTACTGTAATGGTGTTTAGCCTGTTAATGTTGGTAAAATCATTGCTAATTTTTACACTGTGGTTCTTGGGTGGACTTCAATTAGTTGCAATTGGTGTTATTGGGGAATATATTGCAAAGATTAATAAAGAAACAAAAAAACGTCCCCGCTATTTCGTAGAAGAAGTTTTGTAATTATTAGGGGAACATTAAATTGAATATAAAACTTTATGTCATTCTGAACTCGTTTCAGAATTTCATAAAGTTTCCGAGAAAAAATAAAATTTTAAAACAGCTATCGCCATCTCAATTGTACAAAATTTTATTTGTAAAAAACAACTGACTTAAAACGTACGTATTTTTACGTACGCTTTTTTACGGACAAATATAACCGAAATACGTATAATCATTGACTTTATAAACAAAAAATCCTGTGCCGACAGACTCAGCAATGCTTTTAGCCTATATTTATTGCTCAAATTTAATCTTGTAGTACATGCTAGCTGGTTGATTTTTGTACATAGGTTTGTGCTTCCATAGTGAAATAGTCAGCTCTGCAGGCAACTTCATAATTATAAACTCTAACGCTGGTTGATAAGGAGTCGTGTTGTTGCAACCTCCGTCAACTTCACAGGCTTTTCCAAGTGCAATATGGTCTTCAAACTTAACGATACCGTAATCAATAGAGTTTTCTTTTATTGAATAAGCAGGATTGAACGCTATGTTGACAGTATCAATGGCATATGCGTATTTATAGCCAAAGTCTCGAGCATTCAAACCTGTTAATAAAAATTTGATGTGACCTTTTTTGCCAAATTGTTTCATAAAGTTAGGTGTAGCCTTGTATGTAGCGGTAATTAGCCTATATTTTTTATCATAAGTTATGCTTGTCGGAATCATTTGCAAGGCTTTGTCTTTGCATAAAGATTTTAAATCCGGAGTTCTTTCAAATATTTGGCTAACAAGTACGCCCAGCAACATATTTGGATTGTTTATAAATCGACTTTCTTCAGACAAACCTTCTTTTCTGATGTTAGTATTTTGTTTCTCATCATAACAAATTATATGATCAATTCCCCACCACGCTTTTTTGTCTTGCATTTGACCAAATACGCTGATATCTGGTTCATAAGTTTCGTTTTTGAAAATTGATGTTGCAACGTATTTTTTACGAATGTTTGTAATTTCTTCTACGCTTTTGTAGGTGTAGTTTGAAAGAGGGTTTATAACAAGTTTTTCCGCATTTTCTGAGTTTAATTTTACTATTTTATTATTGTGAACTATTGACAATTGGTTAAGTACGATTAAACCAATGATAAAAGCAATTGCACAAATAGTTACAGGGTATTTTAGAATTGCAATTGTTTTGTTTTTAAAATCAAGCCAATATTCTTTTAAATCCGCACCTTTAGGTGGAAGTATAGCAACGATAATCGGGATTATAATCAAGTGTAAACTTGAGGCAATTAAGAACCATTGGTTAAAAAATAATGTGATTGCAAATTCGGCAACAAAGGTAAAAACAGCTGCTAAAAGTATTGAAATCCAAAGTATTCCGCAAATGTTCAACAATCTTTTCTTAAAGTTAAACAATATAATTAGTTCAATGAATAAAACTAGAATTAAAAAGACTATATTTAATATTCCAAAAAATGGAATGTCTTGATTTGCATTAAATAATATATAAGTAGAGGTGAAGGTTAAAATAAAGTAAATCATTCTTAAAATTAAGTAATTTACTGCAAATCCGCTTCCTGTAATTTCGCCTTTTGGTGAAAAGATATCAATTAAAGCCTTAATCATAATATTACTCCTTATTAAAATTTTGCTAATCAAAAATTTTGTGTTAAACTCGATTTATGAATACCATTAAAATAACTAAAATGCAAGGTTGTGGCAATGATTTTGTCATAATTGATTACTCAGAATTTGAAAAAACAAATATGGAAATGTCAGATTTAGCAAAAAAAATCTGTGATAGAAACTTTGGCGTTGGTGCAGACGGAATGATTATTCCAAAAACAGACTGCGCTGATGCAGATATTTCTTGGTATTTCTTTAACTCTGACGGTTCTATTGCTCAAATGTGCGGAAATGGAATGAGATGTTTTGCAAAGTACGTTTATGATAAAAAAATAGTGAATAAAAAAGAATTTACTGTAAAAACTTTGGCAGGAATTATTAAACCGTTATTACTGGATAACGGACTTGTTAAAGTTAATATGGGTAAACCTGTATTAGTACCAGAGCAAGTGCCTTGCAAACTTACAAAGTGTTTAGAACAAAAAATTATTGTTGATGGAAAGTTTTATTCTATTAATGCTGTTTCTATGGGAAATCCACATTGCATTATTTTTGTTCATGATGACAGCGACTTGTTAGAACTTGCAAAAAATGTTGGACCAAAGTTTGAGCACCATGAAATTTTTCCAGAAAAAACAAATGTAGAGTTTATTAGAGTTAAATCTCGCAATGAAATTGACTTAAGAGTTTGGGAAAGAGGTTGCGGAATTACTCTTGCTTGCGGAACAGGTGCATGCGCATCAGTTGTTGCGTCAATTTTAAATAACTTAACAGATAACAATGTAAAAGTTAACTTGTTAGGAGGGGCTCTAAACATTGAATGGTGCGGTTCTTTGGGTGATATGAGACAAGATGTTTATATGAGTGGTCCTGCGGAATATTGTTTTTTTGCAGATTACTTATTGTAATTTTTTTGTTTATGATAAGATAAAATTATAACTAGAAATATTTTTTTAAGGAGAAAAAATGAGAAAATACGAATTATTAACAATTTTCAAGCCAAATTTAGATTCAGATGAAATTGACAAAGTTTTAGAAAAAGTTGATTCAGACTTAGCTGAATTAGGCGGTAAAGTAGAATCTAGAGATAAAATGGGTCGTAAAAAATTAGCTTATGACATTCAAAAATTTAGAGATGGTTTTATGGTAAACTCTGTAATTTCTTTGAATGCAGACAAAGTTGCTGACTTCAAAAGAGCATTAAAATTAAATGATAATGTTTTAAGAACTTTAATGTTAGTTGTTGAAGAAAAAGCATCAGTTTAGGACTATACAAAATGGCAGTTAAATCAATATCAAAAGCAACAGTAACAGGAACTGTATTTAGAAATCCTCAAACAGGTTACTCCTCAACAGGAGCTTCTGTTTCGAATTTTGTTTTGAATATTGGCGATAAAGAAGAACTTTTAATTAGGGTTGTCGCAAAAAGAACTGCTTTAGCGGAAGTTGTTGCAAGTCTATCAAAGGGAACAAAAGTTGTTGTCGATGGTGTTTTACAAACAGCTAACGTAAAAGATGAAAACGGAAAAGAAAGAAAAATCTTTGAAATAGACGCTAATGAAATTGAAGTAATGGGGGCAGGCTCTCCTGCAGATAGCTACGCTTCAGAAGATATCGTTAAATTTTCAGAAAGCGAAATGCCAGATGAATTAATTGGCGAAGATGAAATTCCGTTCTAAAAAGTATAAAATAATAATTAAGTATAATTTGCATAAGAAAGGATAAATTAATGGCAAAACAAGACTTAAACGATAAGAAAAAACGTAAAACTTGCAGTTTCTGTGCTGACCACGTAGAATCAATTGACTTTAAAGATGCTGCAAAATTAAAAAGATACTTAACTGAAGCTGGCAAAATTATTCCACGTCGTGTTACAGGTAACTGTGCAGAACACCAAAGAATGATTGCTAAAGCTATCAAAAGAGCTAGAGAAGCATCAATTATCAATTACGTTTTTGACTAATATTTTATAGAGTTAATGATTATGGACAAAATAACTATTAGATCTGATAGAGATACTGATTATACATTTATTTACAAAGGCGAAGAAGTCGTTCTTGGTGCAGGTAAGATAATCAGCATTGCCGACGGGTTGAGTGACGTTGTTCTTCCAACTTGCGCAATGAAAATTAGTAATAATTTAATTATCATAAAAGAGGATGTTAAATAATCCTCTTTTGTGATTAAAAAGTAGGGATATATGACAATGACAAAACAAAGAATTGCAGTTATGGGCTGCGGACTATGGGGAAGAAATATTGTTCGTAACTTCTACAATTTAGAAGTTTTAGATACAGTTTGTGACTTAGATGAAGAAAATCTTGCTAAGGTTAAAGAACAATATCCGAATGTAAAAACAACAAAAGATTTCAATGATATTTTGAATAATCCGGAAATTACTGCGGTTGCTGTAATTACGCCAAGCCACACACACTTTAAATTTGTTAAAATGTTCTTAGAAAGTGGCAGACACGTTTATGTTGAAAAACCTATTTCAACATCTGCAAAGGAAGCTCAAACTTTGAAAGAAATTGCAGAGCAAAGAGGTTTAGTGTTAATGGTGGGTCATTTATTGTTATATCACCCTGCTGTAAACAGATTGAAGATGTTAGTAGATGATGGAACTTTAGGTGATATTGTTTATGCTCAAAGTGACAGACTAAATGTAAACTACTTTAAAAATGACAGAAGTGTTATGTGGGATTTAGCGCCTCATGATGTTTCTATGATGTCTTATGTAATTGGCAAAGAACCAAAACACGTAATTTCAGCAGTAGGCTGTTCTTCAGATAGAAATGAGATTATGGACATTACGCACTTGGCAATTGAATTTGAAGGTGGCGTAATCGGTCAAATTTCTGATAGCTGGATAACTCCAATGAAACACGTTAGATTATTGGTTCGTGGTACTAAAAAAACAGCAATTTTAGATGATACATTACAAGAAAATAAACTTCAAGTATTTGAAAATAATAGAGCTGGTTCAGCAACTGATGTAAAAATTGATTACTTGGAAATTGAACCTTTGAAACTTGAATGTCAACACTTTATTACTTGTTGCGAATCTGGTAGAAAAGCTCGTTCTGACGGTGAAAATGGCTTTAATGTAGTTAGTATTTTAGAAGAAGCTGAAAAGATTATGTTGGGTGAAAATAAATTAAAATCACTTGATGAACGTAACTTTGCTTTGTCTAGATTGAAACAATAATTGAGGTTTAAAATGGCAAATATTATAAGTATTTCAAGAATTTTCTTTGTATTTATTGCAGCAGCTTTGTTGTATTTCAAAAACTCAAGTGAGGCTTATTTATTAGCGTTTGCTTTAACCGTAATAGCTTTTGCATTAGACGGTTTAGACGGTTATGTTGCAAGAAAATTTCATGAAGAAAGCAAATTAGGTTCTGTTTTAGATATTATGGGGGACAGAATTGCAGAATATATCTACTGGATTATGTTGGCTCACTTAGGATTAGTTCCTGTATTGTTCCCTATAATCGCTGTTACAAGAGGTGTTGTAACAGATAGTTTGAGAAGTGTTGCT
The DNA here is from genome assembly GCA_003258725.1 of Candidatus Melainabacteria bacterium. GTDB lineage: Bacteria > Cyanobacteriota > Vampirovibrionia > Gastranaerophilales > Gastranaerophilaceae > UBA6984. The sequence goes on along the minus strand of QHMG01000007.1, from coordinate 73,485 downwards.
ATGGAACAAGGTTTGATCGCATTTGGCAAAGGCAGCATGCTTCAAGATCCTGTTTGCCAGTGGTTATGTGGTGCTAAGCCTATGAAAATTGGTTATGCAGTTGTTAAAGCTGTTGCATTTGCATTGTATATCTTAGCTTGTGTTCCAAAGATGCCAGAATTTACAGCTTGTTGCCTACTTATAGTTGCGGCTATTGCTGCAGAAATTGCAATCATCTTATGTGTATTAAGAGGTATTCCTGTAATTTTAGAATCAAGAAGATTCTTTAAAAAAGAAGATTAATATGGAAGTAATGGATATAAAAAAGTTTAATGTAGTTTTGTTTGAACCTGAAATTCCTCAAAATACAGGTAATATTGCAAGACTTTGTGCTTGTACTGGCGCAAATTTATATCTTGTGGGTAAATTGGGCTTTTCCCTTTCTGATAAATATACAAAACGTGCAGGTTTAGACTATTGGGATAGTGTTAATATCACAAGAATTGATACCCTTGACGAATTGAAGGCTCAAAATCCAGATGCAAACTTTTATTATTTGACAACAAAATCAAAAGTTTCTTATTTTGATACACAATTTAAAGAAGGTGACTTCTTGGTATTTGGACCTGAATCTAGAGGTATTCCAGAGGATATTTTGTTTGCACCTGATGCCAATTCAATAACTATACCCATGAAGGCAGGTCAAAGGAGCTTGAATTTATCGAATTCAGTTGCTATTGTTTTATATGAGGCTATAAGACAAGCAGGTTAATTATGGACAATATTAAGATTCCAGAGCGCAGACAAAACTCGCATAAAGGCACTTTTGGTAAAGTGTTGAATATTGCAGGTTCCCCGAATTTTTCAGGTGCTGCGTTTTTATCTAGTATGTCAGCTTTAAAGGTTGGTTGTGGTTATGTTGCTTTAGCAAGTTGCCCCAGCGTTTTGCAAGCTGTTGCATCTATGACTCCTGATGTTGTTTTAGTTCCAATAAAACAAGTTAAGAATGTTATTAAAAATTATGACGTTGTTTCTTTTGGTTGTGGTTTTTCAACTGAAGCACCAGCAATTTTGATGTATAAATCAATTATGACAGAACTTGCAATTTTTGACATGCCTGTCGTTTTAGATGCTGATGGAATTAACTTGTTAGCAAAATTTAAAAAAATAGTCTTGCCCGATAAATTAATTTTAACTCCACACCCTAAGGAGGCTTCAAGATTGTTGGAAAGACCAGTTGAAGATATTCTTGATAATCCCGAGGATGCAGCAACAGAAATTTCATTAAACTTTAAGTGTACGACTGTTTTAAAATTACACAATACGATAATTTGTTCAAAGAAATTAAATGTTTATATCAATAAAACGGGTAATTCAGCACTTGCAAAAGCTGGTAGTGGTGATGTTTTATGCGGTATGATTGCAGGATTTTTAGCTCAAGGTTTGAAACCGTTTGAAGCTGCAAAAACGGCAGTATATTTACATGGTTTGGCGGGTGAGTTGGCAAGTAAAGATTTAACAGAATATTCGGTTTTAGCATCTGACTTGTTGAGATACATACCTAATGCTATAAAAACAGAGCTAATCAATTCATCTAATTAATATTGAATAGATTTACTTTTCTCTATTATTTACCACTTGTTCAAATTGGTTAAATACATCAGTTCCAACAAGTTCTTCTAATGCTGCACGTTTTGAAAAATATTCATTTCTTGCTTTCATCTGCATATCAAGTGAGTCTCTGTAATAAGCATCAGCAATAATTACAAGTTCACGTTTGCCGTTTTGCGCTAGTTTATAATTGTTGTGACGCTCATTAACCATTTTGGTAGTTCTTTTTAGAACTTGTCGAGCTGTCATATAGTCATAATATTTGTTTACGATATTTTGTTGCAAGTCATCAATTTTACGAACCAAAATAATCATGTCAGCATCGTTTACTTTTGAATATTTGTAGTTCATCGCTTTTGTGTCTTGTCCCATAATGCTAAGCATCGAACCTGTAAAAAATGAGCCTGTCGCTAAAAGTGGATTACCTGAACCAGCCCCTACAAGAGTTGACATACTTGCAATTGTTGACAAAACTTTTTTTACGGATTTGTCGTTCGGTTTATCAGCATCTGGATTTGACAATTTGTAGATTGCAAATTTTATGGTATCGCTCTTTGTCGCAGCGCCTTGCCATAACATCGAAAGGTCACCCATCATCTCAGCGTTGTCAATTTCTAGTTCTTTAGAGATTTCTCTTGAAATCTTTTTAATGCTCAAATCTGCATAAGTTAGACCTTCTAAATTGGTTTGTTTGTCAGCATTTTTAACATTTTTAGTATTAATTGCATCTTTTATTTTATATTCAATTTCTATATCATCAGTTGTTCCAACCCTGTATGCGTGGGGTTTTGAGTCTTTTAAATCCTCAAGGGTAGTTTCAGCCATTGCAGGGAATGAAATGATTAACAAGGCTAAGATTAAAACAAGTTTTTTCATTATTTTAATCCTCCTTTATAAATAGTCGAATTTACGTTAAATTGGTACATATTCAAGTTATCTACGGCTTTTTTACCAGCTAGACGTTGTAATTCTAGGTGATATTTTTTTGCCGCTTGTTCTGTTTTGTACTCCTGTAAAACCATGTTGTCATACATTGTTGACGATACTGTAATATCTAAAATGTCGCCTTTGTCAAGCGCTTGAGTATAATTTTTGTTATATAAAAGTAATCTTGCACGGGTTTCTTTTAAAAGTGATAAAGAGTTCTTGTAGTTGTAATAAGCGTCAATAATTTTGTCCTGTAAGTTTTCAACTAATCCCGCAAGTTCAATCAATTCGGTATCTGTAAGAGGAACTTCTTGAGGTATATTTTTTCTATTTAATAAGTTTTGAGCTAATTTACCTGCGGCAAAAGATGCAGTTTGTGTGTAATAGTTTGCACCTGCAAATGATGGCGCAAATGACGCTCCACTAACAATTGCAGAAAGAGTTTTTGACATTAATGAGGAATGGATTCTTCGTTGACTTTCAGGAGTGGCAAGTTTTTTTAGTGCAAATGCGATAACTTGATTGTTTTCGACTGTGCCTTTCCAAAGGTTTTCAATGTCTTCCATATCCTTCTTTTTTTGAAGTTCAATTAGATCTTCAATAAGTTGTTTATCATTGATAAGCAAAGAACCCTTTAATTTTTTTACAGGTTCTTTTATTGTAACTTGTTGTTTTTCCACCTTACCTAAATTAACAGCTTCTGCTGAGAAAGCTGGCACGCAAAACAACATTAATACACATATCAACAACAATCTTTTCATATCAAATTTATAACACATACATAATGATAAATCCAATGGTCTATATAAAAATACACCTTTTGGTTGTTACTAGCATGCTAAAAAATATATACAATAGAGACACACAGAAGGGAATGGATTAGTGGGAATTACTATTAATAACAATATAGAAAAAGATAATGTAGCTGAAATAACAGTTACAACAATGAATGAAGATGAAGCATATAAATTATGTGTTAAAGCTGATGCTTTAAGATTAGCAAATATGTTTCAAGAATCTATTCCTAAATATTTACGCTCAATTTTTAATAAGCGTGATAATGCTGACGCTTATTATGGCTTGGCATTGTCTTATAAAGCCTTAAAAAACTATGATAAAGCTATTGAAACTTTAGAAAAGGCGTTGTCTTGCGTACAAGATGACTTTTCTATTTATTATGAATTGGGTATTTGCCACTTATTAAATGGTACACCTTGTCCTGCAATCAAGTGTTTGATTAAATCAATTCAATTAAATCCGGAAAACTTAAACGCTCAAGTCCAGTTGGCACTTGCTCATGAACTTGTTGGCGAACAAGAAATGGCTTTGATGATTTATCAAAGAATTATTGAAGTTGCACCAGACTTCTTAAAGGCATATAAGCATAAAGCAGCATTACTAATGAGTTTAGACCAATATAAAGATGCAAGTACAGTATTTAATAATATTTTAAAAGTAAAACCAACTTATGCAAAAGCGTTGTTGGGTATTGGTATTTGTTTTGACAAACTAAAGCGCTCGGTTGATGCTATGAGATATTATAAAAAATTCATTGAGCAAAAACCTGAGTCTTCACATACTCCGTTTGTTGAAAATAGATTGTTTAAACTGAAAAATTCACGTCCAAAAGAAAGACGCTTCAGCCTTGTAACAAATCCAATGAACGCTTAATTTTATCGTTGAAGTTCAAATATTTTGAATTGACTTGGGTATAACTTATCAAAATGTAAAGTGTTATCTTCAACTTTACAATCTTGTTTTTCAAAGTCTTCACCGTTGAATTGATGTTCGCAAGTTACTGTGTAGTCAGCAGGAAGTGTGATTGATTTGTCAAAAATGTCTTCGCCTTTCTTTTCTACAGTAATTTGATTTCCATTTTCGTCAGTTTCGTTGAATTTTTCAGTTGGTGCTTTGTAGTTTGCAACGATTAATAACGCATTTTTTAAGGTTTCTTTTGTAATTAACCATGCAACAAAGCCGTCATCTTCTTGTAAAATGATTTGGGCTTCACCTTCTGTAACAACTTCAAAACTTTTTGCAAGTCTGTTTACAGAATCAAATCGGTTAAAGAAGTGGTAATTTTTATTTCTTTTCATTGAAATTTCGTTACCGACAGTTTTTTCGACTTCCTTTTGAGTAAACGATTCATCTCCATCAACGTATAGTACAGGTCTGTTTGCAAACTTACCGCCAGATAAAAATTTATATTTGAACCATTTGAAGATAGCTCCATTTTCGCCTAATTGAGTTGGATATCTATCAAATACTGGAAATTCTCCGTCTTGGTTGTTGTAAGTTTTTAAAACAGATACGTAATTTTTGCTTTTTAAACCTACGTTATAGTTTGTTAATTCTTGATTATCTTCAGTAATTGTTTCAGGTGTTTTTTCTGATTGGCAAGGAATATCGTTCCCCCAAAGAACGTCAAAATGCATATCTTCGTGGTATTCCTTGTAGTATTTATCCCAAAGCATATATTCTGCAAGTGTTGCAAAATAAGGAATTTTAGCCTTCATGTGTTTGTTTAATTCTCCTAAAACGTGAGAAGGCGCTCTGTAACTAATTGGGACACCATTTGTAGCAGAAACTTTGTCTACAACATGGTCTACGTGGTCAACTCTAAAGCCGTCAAATCCGTATTCAGCTTGGAATTGTTCAAGATGTTTTATATAAAAATCTATTACAGGTTTGTTAAATTTACCATTTTCTAAATAAACAAAATAATATGGAGTTTGGCAATCTAGGTTTGCCAAAGATGTTACGTCTTTTCCGTCAACATCATAGTGTTTAAAGATTGGATATCCGCCACATTCGCTCATTTTATAGAATACAGGAACGCCTGCTGAACACCAAGCACCACCGCATATTGTCCATAAGCCCGCAGATGTTAGAGCGTTAATTACAACGCCGCTGTCTGTAATATCTTGTTCTTCAAGATGTTTTGTAGGTTTTACTTTTAATGTATTTGCAACAATCTCTTTTACCTGTTTTACAAGTTTTTCTTGAGATTTTTTTTCTGACATTTCGTTAGAAATTTGTTTTCTAAATTCAACTAATTCTTCATTAATTTGGTCACAAATTTCTTTGTATGTAGTGCTAATTTCGCCAGCACCACTTTTTAAAATTTGCTTGTATAAATCTTTTGCGATGTTGATGTCTTCTTTTGAATATTCACCTTTTAACTCTAATTCATCAACTTTTACACAAATTTTTTGAATAAGTTCGTTAATATTGTACCAGCGTGCAACTTGAGGGTTTGCTAGTACAACTTTTTCAAACCTGCCTGCTTGAGGTAATACATCATAAATTACTGGGTGTCCAGCAAGTTGAGCAAATTCAATAAATAATTGAACTTGTTCTTTAACATTATAGTTTAATGTTTTTTCAATGTTTTCATCGTTTAAATTTGGACTAACGTCGCTACTTGTAGGTAAGTATGCACAACCAAAATCACGAGGTTGAAAAGGTATTAAGTAAACAGTTGTATTAAAGATATTACGTTTTAAATTACCTGTTGGTAAAATTAAAATTTGTTTTACCCAATCAAAGAATTTACCTGGAGTTTCAGAGTAGTTGCCATTACCAAGTGCTGCAAGGTTAATTAATTTAATGTCGTGCCCTTCTTTTTTCAGCCAATCAGCGTTTTTAATATTATTTCTTGCAAGAGGACTAACTTGGTTATTTTCAAAACAAAATTTTCCATCTTTGAAAATTCCATTATTTTCCCATTTAACTTCTAACGCACAAAGAGTTTCTGCCGCAGAAAGTTCTTCTAAAGCCTTTAAATGAGGATAATTTAAATATCCATACTTTTCTACAATTGAACGTAATTGTTTTTTTCTATCCTCTGTAAGCTCGTTAAAGTGAGTGTATTCCTTTAATTTTGCATAAACTTCGTTTAGAAATTCATCTTTTCTAACTTCCACTTTTTTATCAAATAATTTAAACATGACTTAATATCCTTTGATGTAATTTTAGCACATGACAAGCGATTTAGAGTATTTCTAATAAGTTTTCGTAACATTAGTTTATTATATTTATGTTTATTGTATTATTGTATGGTAAGTGTTTATTTGAAAGGAAGGATTATAAATGAAACCATTAAACGAGTACATCGAACACACATTATTAAAACAAGATGCAACTAAGGAACAATTTTTACAATTATTCAAAGAAGCAAAAGAACACAAATTCTTGGGTGTTTGTGTAAATCCAGCTTATGTAAAATTAGCTAAAGAAAACTTAGAAGGTTCTGGTGTAAAAATCGTTACCGTAGTTGGTTTCCCTTTAGGCGCAAGCGATTCAAATGTTACTGCATTTGAAGCAAAAACTGCAATTGAACAAGGGGCAGATGAAATTGACATGGTTATGAATGTTTCAGCTATGAAAAATAAAGATTATGATTATATCGTAAATGACGTTAAGACTGTTAAAGCAGCTTGTGGTAGCCACAACTTAAAAGTTATCTTAGAAACAGACTTGTTGACAAAAGAAGAAATTGCTAAAGCGTGTGAATTATGCGTTGAAGCTAAAGCTGACTTAGTTAAAACTTCAACAGGCTTTGTTAAAGGTGGTGTAGGTGCTAAACCTGAAGACGTTAAAATTATGCACGATATCGTAGCTCCTCATGGAATGGAAGTTAAAGCATCAGGTGGTGTTCGTTCTAAAGAAGACGCTATGGCTGTAATTGAAGCTGGTGCAACTCGTATCGGTACAAGCTCTGGTATTAAAATTGTTTCTTAAGTTAGCAGTTTTAATTTGAACAATTTTCTTAATAAACTCTCCAAAAAATTGGAGGGTTTATTATTTTTATTATATTATATTAATGTCTAGACTATTACAAAGGTATCGCAATGGGTGATGAAGATAAGCAGTTTGATGCGACCCCCAGAAAACTTGAACAAGCAAGAAAAGAAGGACAGGTTGTAAAATCAAAAGACTTTTCAACAGCTATTTCGCTGTTGGTTCTTTTTACTGCTATTAATGGCTTAGCACCTTTTATTTGGCAACAAATTACCCAATTATTTGTTCTTCTGTACGAGCAAATACCAAATGCGCATATTGATTCAATTGGTCTGCCTTATATTTTAACGATGACACTTATACCAACAATTCTAATCATTGGACCAATTCTATTTTTAGCTTGGTTAATGGCTATTCTTGCTGATTTTATTCAAGTTGGTCCGTTGGTTGCAACAGCCCCGTTGATGCCGAAATTAGACAAACTTAATCCGACAAAATATTTCAAAAATATTATGTCTGTAAAAACTATGTTTGAATTGGTTAAAAACATATTAAAAGTATTAATTTTAGGCTTTATCGGCTGGTCAGTTTATTCAGCTCACTTAACAGATATTTTGCGCTTAGCTTCTATTGATAATAATTTTGCCGTTATGATAGAGTTCGGTAAACTTATTGTAGAATTTATTTTTAAAGCATGTCTTGCCTTCTTGATTATTTCAGCAGCCGATTATGGTATGACAAAATGGAAGTTCTTGAAAGACCAAAAAATGTCATTTAAAGAAATTAAAGATGAATATAAGAACACCGAAGGTGATCCAAACGTAAAAGCTGCACTTCGTCAACGTCGTATGCAAATGTTGCAAAAAGGTATGATGGACGCAGTTCCAGAGTCAGATTTTGTTGTTAGAAATCCAATTCACGTTGCTTGTGCTTTAAAATATGACCAAAAAGAAATGGAATGTCCAGTTCTAACAGCTAAAGGAACAGAAATGATTGCACGAAAAATTATTGCAATAGCAGAAGAACATAACATTCCAGTAATTGATAATCCTCCTGTTGCAAGAGCTTTATACAGAATTGTTGATGTAAATCAATATATTCCGCCAGAATTATACAAAGCTATTGCAGAAATTTTAATTTTTGTGTATAATCTAAAGAAAAAGCCAAATTAATTTGTGAAATTGGTTTAAAAAAGATCTTAAAAAATGACGCATATGCAAGATAATACAAAGTTAAAAGAGTACATAGACATCGTTCAAAAAGTTGCTAAAGTTGAGCATCGTCGTATTCCTGCGCACATGGTAGAGTACGAAGAACTGGTTAGCATTGGTATTATTGCCGTTCAGTCTATGATTAAAGACAAAACTGAAGAAGAAATGGAACGCTATAACTCAGCTTATATTGGGACAGCTGTTCGTTGGGCAATAAGAAACGAGTTAAGAAATCGTTACAAATGGTACTCTTTAAAACATAAAAAAGAAGAAGGCGATGTAGAAGAAGGCGTTGAAACTAATGATGACGGTATTGAAGTAACACCATCAAAGGTTAGGGAAGCTGTTTACGAAACTATTTTATCTATTGATAGTTTAGCAATGGCAAATTCTGACAATGATTCACCTTTTGATTTTGTTAAAGATACAAAAGCTATGCCTGATGAAGCGGCTGAAATTGGTGAAATGAGCCGTATGATTAAAGAGGCGATTGCAACTTTACCTCAAAAAGATAGAACAATCGTTGAATATCGTTTTTATAGAAATATGCAAGTAAAAGAAATTGCAAGACAAGTTGGTTTGTCTTCATCTCGTATTACTCGTATTGTACAAGCCTCATTGAATACAGTTCGAGAATACCTAGAAGCTCACGATCAACACGATTTTTAATCTTTTATTAAATTATGTCACCAGTTAAAAACTCTTGACCGTCAACGACAATTGCTCCCTCGTCGGTGATTTTTTCAGCAATTCCTTTTAATGTTGTTGAAAAGTTCTTTATTGTAACTTCTTTCCCAATAAAGTTGGCATAGTATTCATATTCAGATTTTATTGAAATAAAACCATGCTCTAAAAAGTTTTCATAATCGTTAAAAAAGTTTTTGCAGAACTTATTTAAGAATATTTTTTTATCAACATCTTTTTTAATTTCTAAATTTAGTGCTGTAACGACTTTGTCTATTTGAGCAAAGTCTTCTTTATTTGCGTTAAGGTTTAAGCCCACTCCGATAATCAAGCCTTTTAGGATGCCTTCACTCATTACGCTTTCTGCTAGAATGCCTGAAATCTTTTTGCCGTCGATTAAAATATCATTTGGCCATTTTATTTTTGGAGAAACGCCGTATTGTTCAAAAGTTTTTGCAAGTTTTAGAGCGGTGTATTGGGTAAGGTTTGAATATACAGGTTTCAAATCCTTGCTGGGCTTTAAAACGAAGGATAAAAATAAATTTTCATCGCCTAAATCTACCCAAACTCTATTAAAACGACCTCTGCCACCTGTTTGGTGAGAGGTGTAAATTACAGTCTTATCTTTAATATTTTTAATATGTTCTTTGGCGTATGTGTTTGTTGAATTTACTTCACTTAAGTACTTTTTAATCATAGTTATAATTTATAACAAATATGAAAAATTTGCGATTTTTTTTTAGTCGTTGTACAATTAGTGTAATTATTGGAAAAAATAAACATGAAAGATTTGATATATGAGTGAAGGACATTGGATAGCTAATATTGGAAATATGTCGTTTAATATGGATACAATCGTAACCATGTGGGTTGCTATGGCTGCAATTTTAATTTTTGCATTTGTTGCGACTCGTAAATTATCAGTTATTCCTACTAAGTTACAGGCTTTTTGCGAGACACTGATGGGATTTTTCTGGGGGCAGGTTGACCAAATGATTGGCGCAGAAGGAAGAAAACATGTTCCGATTGTAGCATCATTATTCTTGTTTATTGTTGTTGCAAATTTAATGGGACAAATTCCAATGAGAATAATTCACTTACAATCAGGTGAATTGGCATCTCCAACAAACGATATTAATATGACCGCAGCTATGGCAGTAATTGTTTTGATTTATTACTTGGCTGTTGGTATTAAGAAAAAAGGTGTACATTTCTTTTATCATGGACTTAGTTTTCCAGGTATTGTAATGTTCTTAATTGATATTTTGGATATGATTACAAGACCGTTCAGCTTGGCTCTTCGTTTATTTTGTAACATATTCGTAGGTGAAGTTCTAGTTGGTGTAATGTTAGGTATTTTTGCATACTTTTTACCATTACCAATTATGTTCTTTGAGGTTTTCGTAGCTTTCGTTCAAGCGTTGGTATTTATGATGTTGACAATAGCGTATGTATCAATGGCTGTTAATGAAGAAGAATAATATAAGAAATTAATTAAATAAAGGAGAAAAAAATGGCAGACGTTAAAACAATTTCAGACTTAGCTCAATTAGGCGCAGGTGTTGCAATCGGTTTTGGTGCAGTTGGTGCAGGTCTTGGTATCGGTATCGCAACAAAAGGTTTATTAGAAAGCATTTCTAGACAACCTGAAATCGCTGGTAAAGCAGTTGGTTTCTTCCTAATGGGTGCAGCTTTATCAGAAGCTTGTGCGTTGTATGCATTATTTATCGCAATGAAATTAGTAGGTCTTGTTTAATTTATAAATTAAGCATATAGCTTTAAGGATTAACTATGGAATTTAATGCAACATTTTTAGTATCAGCAATAAGTTTTGTCGTATTCACAATTTTGATGAATATGATATTCTACAAACCGCTACAAAGAATCGTCGAAAAAAGACAAAGATTTCTTGATTATAACTATTACTTGGCAAAAAGTAATGCAGACAAGTCAGAAGCCTTGTTGAAGGATAGAGACGAAAAATTAGACGGTGCTTTTGCTAGTGCTAAGAATTTGATTAACAATAAATCAAATGAAGCAAATGTGCAAAAAGATGAACAAACAGCTAAAGCAAGAAAAGAGTCTCAAAAACATCTTGACAAAAGTAGATTATATTTTAAAAACGCTACAAATAGCGCAAATATTGAATTGAAAAGTCAAGTTGTTACTTTGGCTCAAGCAATTTCTGATAGGTTTTTAGTAAATCACGACAAGATTGAAAATGTCGATAATGATTTAATTAACAAATATATGCAAGGATAATTATGGAATTCTGGAATTTAATTGTACAATCAAATACGTTTAACTTCTTAATCTTTATAGGCTTATTTGCGCTATTGTTTAAGAAGATTAACTTTGGTGCAATGATGGATAAATTACAAGCTAAAGTTATGAGTTTGATTGAAGATGCTAAAAAAGCTAAAGATGATTCAATTGTTGAATTAAAAAGAACACAAGAAATTTCATCAAAAGTTCCGACAGAAGTTAGAAATATTCTTGATAATGCTGAAGTTACAGCGGATAGATTAGGTAAAAGAATTCTAGAAGAAGCGGAAAAGCAAGTTAATTCAATCTATAAGACAACAGACAGCGTGGTAGAATCAGAAGGTCAAAGAATAATTTCAAATCTTTCTCAAAAAACAGCCCTTGCGTCTTTGGAACTTGCAAAAAATCACATAGTAAAAACTTTAAAAGCAAAACCTCAATATCACGTTAAATTTATTGAGGACAGTATCAATGAATTAGATAGGTTCAACATATAATGATTAATGACAAAAACATCTTAATAGCAGAAAGATATGCTCAATCTTTAATTGAATTAGGCAAAAATAATGATTTGTCCTATGTTTCAATTGCATCTGATTTAGCGACAATTCAGCTTATATTGAAACGCTCTCATGATTTATATGAAGCGCTTACAAACCCTCTTGTAAGTATTGAAAATAAAGATGAAATTATTGAAGCTGTATTTAGTAAAGATATTGATGTTTTAATCAAAAGTTTCTTAAAAATTTTAGTAGAAAGAAATAGATTTGATTTAATCTATGACATTATTGCAGTATTTAACAAACTTCTTGACGATGTTAATAATGTTGCAAGAGTTGAAGTTGTTTCTGCAGTAGGGTTAAATGAGAATGAAATGAATGTTATCCACGAAAAATTATCAGAAAAAATAAAGGATAAACAAATTTCTGTAAAATACACAGTAGATGAATCAATTATTGCAGGTTTAATTTTCAAACTGGGTGACGATGTGCTTGATACATCAGTTTCACACAGATTGGAAGAATTACAAAAGTCAATTATAAAATAACAAAAGAGGATAAATTATGGTAGCAATTAAACCAGATGAAATTAGTTCTATAATTCGTGATAAGATTAAGAACTACGAAACAAAAACAGAGGTATCAAATGTCGGTTCTGTGCTTGAAGTAGGTGACGGTATTGCCCGTGTATACGGCTTAAGAAACGTAATGTCAGGCGAACTTGTTGAATTTGAAGACGGCAAAGGTACTTTAGGGATTACAATGAACCTTGAAGAAGATAATGTTGGTGTTGTAATTCTTGGTGATTATACTCATATTAAAGAAGGTATGACAGTTAGAACAACATCAAGAATTGCTTCTGTTCCAGTTGGTGAAGGACTTATTGGTAGAATTATTAACCCAACTGGTCAAGCAATTGACGGTAAAGGTGAAATTAAATCCGATAGAACAATGCCTATCGAAAAAGTTGCCCCAGGTATTGTAGCTAGAAAGTCTGTACATGAACCGTTGCAAACAGGTTTAACTGCGATTGATGCTTTAACTCCAATCGGACGTGGTCAACGTGAACTTATCATTGGTGACCGTCAAACAGGTAAAACAGCTATTGCAATTGACACAATTATTAATCAGAAAGGTCAAGATGTAATTTGTATCTATGTTGCAATTGGTCAAAAAGCATCTACTGTTGCACAGTTAGCTAAAGTTTTGGAAAATCATGGCGCAATGGATTACTCAATTATTGTTTCAGCTACAGCAAACGATGTTGCACCATTACAATATATTGCTCCATTTGCCGGAGCTGCTATTGCGGAAGGTTTCTTAGAACAAGGCAAACACGTTTTAATTATTTATGATGATTTGACCAAACACGCTCAAGCATATCGTGCAATGAGTTTGTTATTAAAAAGACCACCAGGACGTGAAGCATATCCAGGTGATGTATTCTATTTACACTCAAGATTACTAGAACGTGCAGTTAAATTGAATGATAAATTGGGTGCTGGTTCTATTACAGCTTTACCAATTATTGAAACTCAAGCTGGTGACGTTTCAGCATATATTCCAACAAACGTAATTTCAATTACAGATGGTCAAATTTTCTTGGAATCAGGTTTGTTTAATGCAGGTATTAGACCGGCTATTAATGCTGGTATTTCAGTATCTCGTGTAGGTGGGGCTGCTCAAACTAAAGGTATTAAACAAGTTGCAGGTAAATTAAGACTTGACTTGGCTCAATTTAGAGAATTGGAAGCCTTTGCTCAATTCGCATCAGACTTAGATCCAGCAACTAAGAAACAATTACTTCGTGGTGAAAAACTTACAGAAGTATTGAAACAACCTCAATATATGCCACTAAGCGTTGCTAAACAAGTATCAATCTTGTTTGCCGCAAACGAAGGTTTCTTAGATGATGTTGATAACAAATTAATGGTAAAATTCAAACGAGAATGGTTTGATTATTTTGAAGACAATTTACCAGAACTAGCAAAACGCTTGAATGAAGGTTCTGCATTGTCAGATGATGATAAAACTGCATTAAGAAACGCATTAGAAAGTTTTGGCAAAACTTTTGTTAAATAATAGGACAAAAACAACCAATGGCAAATTTAAAAGATATTAAAACTAGAATACAAAGTGTTCAAAACACGAAAAAAATTACTCGTGCGATGAAGATGGTTGCTGCTGCAAAAGTTAAAAGAGCGGAAACTACCGTTAAGGCTGCAAGACCTTTTGCAGATGAGTTGTTGGTAATGTTTAGAAGAATGTTATCAGCAGTAAATGGTGAATATTCTTTAGAAAATTTGCATGTTGAAAAAGCAATTGATAACTATCCTGTTTTGTTAGAAAAACGTGATATTAAATCAGTTGGTTTGGTTGTAATGACATCTAACAAAGGTTTGGCTGGTGCTTATAATGCAAATATTATACGTAGAACTTTGGCTATGGTTGATGAATATAACGAAAAAGGACTTGCCGTTAAATTGTTCGTTGTTGGTCAAAAAGGCGTTGTAGGTTTAAAACGTAAAATTACAAACAAAAATTGTGAGATTGTAAAAACTTATTTAAGTGTGGCAAACAATGTAACCTCTACGGGAGCATTGCTTGTTGCGGAGGACTTAGCAGAATTTTTTGTCGACAACAAAATTGATAAAATTGAAGTTTTAACGACTCGTTTTAAAAATATGATGTCATATTCTGTTCAAAATTGGGAAATTTTGCCACTTTCGCCAGAAATTGAGGAGCATGACGGTAAAGGCGGAATTGACCCGTTAATGTTATTTGAACCTAATGTTCATGGTATTTTGCAATCTTTAGTGCCAATGTTTATTACAAATATTATTTATCAAGCGTTGTTAGAAGCTCAAGCTAGTGAATTGGCATCTCGTATGACTGCAATGTCTGCCGCTTCAAATAATGCTGAGGAAATGATTAGATTGCTTTCAATTGACTACAATAAGGCTCGTCAATGGGCTATTACCCAAGAACTTGTTGAAATTGTTTCTGGTGCTAATGCATTAAAATAGTTTTGAATTAGATTGGTTATAAAATTTAAAAGGCGTTTTTTGAAAATTTTTCAAAAAACGCCTTCTTATATTGTTTTATTTGATGTTATGCCTGTTGAGGTTGCGCTTGAGATAAAATTTTTGGTGCATTTTCATTGATATAACCGATTAGGTCATTCAATTTTGCAATGTATTCTTCTCTCATTTTAGCTTCTGCAGGGGCTTTAGTTAAGTTTAAACCACCAACGAAGTTAGCTTTGTTTTGAACGATACTAACAACAGCACCCAATGTATCAGCGCTTAATGCTGATTTCAATTCATCAAGTTCGCCGATATTCTTCATTTCTAATTGCATTGCCTTGTCGTTCATACCTAAGTGGTTCATTAATTGTAATGTGTTTTCTACGCCACCTGTTTCTTGAGCTTTGTTGATGAATGAATATAAGCCTTCATCAGTGTTCAAGTTGTGAGCACCACCTTGTTCATCCCATTCTTTTGGTGTTGACATTTTAGCCAAGTCTTTGCCCATTTCTTGAATATGTCCGCTTTGAGCATCTCCAATCATTTGAACAGCCATATCGAATTTAGCTAATTCGTAACAACCTTTAACCATATAGCTTTCGTAAACTTGAGCCATTTGTTTTTTAGCTGGGTCTTCAGATTTTGTTAATCTTACGAATTCTTTTAATAATTCTTTTGGATTGTTCAAAATGTGGTACTTGTTGAAGCTATCTTCAAATTTCTTGTATTGAGCATCAGTGTTTTTACCTTTTATTGCAGCGGACAAGTAGTTGTTTAATTCTTTTGTAACGACTTGTCTGTGTTGAGGTTCAATGTTTGCCTCGATGAATGTCTTTTTGCCTGACGCAATATCTGCCAATTGGTTTTTCATTGCAGTTGAAATTTCTTCATCTGTCAAACCTTGTTTATCCATTTTTCCAGCTTGCATTTGCTTTAATGCTGTAACTAATTCAACACCTTGTTTTAGTGTATTAGAGAATGTATTTGCAAGTTTTGAAGTTTCTTCTTTGGTTGTTAATTGGCAATCAGGATATGCTGCACGAACGCCGTGTTCCTTAAACATTTTGTTTTTTATTTGTCTAATTTCTTTTGTAGCGTTCAAGTTATCCCAGTCTCGTTGTAGCATGAAGAAAGCTTCTTCAAATGAGTCACCATTTTTTGTTAATTTGATGTTGTCTTGAATTGAATCCATATACATCATATTCTTTAACATTTTGTTTGGCTCAGGTTCAAGACCTTTAATTTGTCTTGCAACGTCAAATGGGGTTACTTCTTTTACGCTTAAATCTTCATCTGAAGCTGTTTTGGCAAGTTTTGTTAGACTTTCTAAATTCATACCTTGAATTTCATTAAATCTCGCAACAAATTCTTTATTGTCTTTTGGATCAAACTTAGCGTCAATAAAGTGTTTTACAACCTTAAAGTTTTTGTCTTGGATTGTATCAATATTATTTTCAGTTAAGTTATATTTTTGACCGTTTAACATCGCATCTGTTAAGGCATTCATTGCTTTTGCTCTTGTGAATGTCATTTTTGCAGATATTTGTTTTAAATAACTTTGTGTATTTTTGTGTGCTTTTGAAACATCAGCTTCAGAATTGATGTTGTCAAGGTCTTTCATAACTTGAGTTTCAATAGCATCTTTTGTTTCACCAGCGTTTTCTGCTCTTTCCATAACTTTATCTAAGTATTCGGCAGGAACATTCTTAACCGCTTGCATAACTTGAGCGACACTACTCATTTTTACTTGTGGTCCAACGAATGCGTTTTGTACAAGACTTTGAGCTGAAGATGTCATGTCATTATTTTCGGTTTGAAGTATACCATCATAGAACATTTTGAATTTTTCGCCTTTGATGTTACCAGGTTTATATTTGAAGTCTTCTACAAGAACACCATTTTGCCAAGCATTATTTGTGATGTAGCCGTCTTCACCACCACGTCCGCATTGATAGTCAGTTCTTAATAAACCTTTTGAATCTAACCAAGTTTTCTTGTGTTCACAAGCACCCCAAGTGTTATCGTGCATAATTGCATCTTTCACTTCAACTTTGCCTGTTTTAGGGTCTTTAACTAATAATGGTGCAACATCTGCGATATATTGAGCGTGCCCACCGTGGTCGTTATGATAAACTGATGTACCAGAAATACCAGAATGTTTGCCTGTTTTAATCTTTTCAGCAGTCTTTTCAACGCTTTCTTCAGCGTAATAAGGTTTGCCTGTCATTTGTTCTAAAATACGGATTTCTTGAGGTGTGCATAAGCCTGAAGAACCTTCTTTGTTAACCCATACAGAACCTTTTTCTGCACCGATTTTTTTAGCAAGTTCATTTAACGGTTTTTCTAATTCTTTTTGTTTTGCTGCGGTTTCTTTTTTTACTTCTGTATACATTTTGTTGATGTTTTTAGCAACTTTGTCTAAGGCTGATTTTTCGTTGTCAGTCATTTCATAAAGACCGTCCATATTCAATTTTTCGCCTTTAACTTCTGCTTTTTCAACAACAGCGGCGTATTTTGCAATTTTGTTGTATTTATCTTGCATACTTCTTAAAATTGGTTCTGATACAACTTTGCCTTCGTCTTCGTATTTTTTCATAACGTCAGCTTTTGTTGCATCTTTGCCTAAACCATATTTTTTAACTTCTTTGTCAAAATTTTCAGGAATATCAAGTTTTAAATCTTGAGCAGTTCTATATGATGCAGCTGCTTCCCATAAAGGTTTGTAGTATTTTTTCATCTTAGCTTCAGGTGACTTAGGAATAATTTCCTTGTTCATAGCTTCAGTTGTTTCTGTTGAAAGTTCATACATATTGAAGATATTTTTCATTCTTGCATCAATATCTTCTTGTTTTACATTTGGATTTTCATTTTTAATGAAGTTAGCCATTTTTTGTTTTTTCATAGATTCTTCTTCATAGTCAAAGAAGTGTAAATCATCAGATTGAGAGCCTTTTACTTCACCCATTTTTAGGAAGTGATTAACAACTTTTGTCATTTCTTCATCTGATTTTTCTGGCATTAGAGCTTTTAATTCAGTTGACAAGGCTTTGTTCGCTTTAACAACGGTTTGAGCGTTGAAACGAGCGTTTTGTCTTTGTTCAACAGCTTCTTTTTCACGTTTTTCCATACCATTTTTAGTTGCTTTAATAAAGTCTTCTGCTTTTTCCAAAGCTCTTAAGTGGTTTTGATGTGGAACTAATTTAGGATCGTCTAAATCTCTCATGTAGTGACCATCATGGAAGGTGTCAAAATATTTTTTATCAAAAGCAGAGAAATGAGTTGTTTGAACGTCACCTCTACCTGTATTACCTGCAATGTTCATCCATTGTAAAGCTGAAGCGTCAAGGATTCTGTAACCTTTATCATCTGCATAATCAAAATCTACTTCTGTTTTTGGAACAGAAATTTTTGCATCTGTACCTAACTTAGATGGGTCGTAAACTTCCATTTCTGGCTTATTGTTAAGTTCTTCCATAACCATAGTTACGTATTTATCTTTATATTCGTATGCCATAACTTTTCTTGATGTAGAAATTGCAGCACACATACCATGATGACGTTGGTCTGTTGTTTTGATTGTTGGTTTATCTGAGTCAGCTGTTTTTACAACCAAGTCGTTTAATAATTCACCCAATACTTGAGGTTTTTTATCTTTTAATTGAGGGTTAATTTTGTATTCTGGGCTCATTAATTTATTCAATTTTTCAAGACAAGATTTCTTTTCTTTTGTTGTAATTTCTGTTGAAATTACAAAATAATCTAGGTTTTTAGCAATGTTTTTAACAGCATCAATTTTTGAATCATTCATTGCTTGTGGTAAGCCTTTTGTTTTTAAAAGGTTGTTTCTTAAAGACATAACCGACTTTTCATCATCTGACATTTCTTTTTTGTCGATGAAAGTAGCTTTAAATTGTTTTTGTAATTCTGCTTTGTTTGGAGAGTCTGTATTTTCTAACGCTTTAGCAGTTGCGTTTTGTAATTTAGCCTTCCATTCGTTGTTAGATTTTTTATCATCTAATTCAAAACTTGTGCCGTATCTCAAACCTTGAGCTACGTTCATCAAAAATTTAATATTTTCCTCTGATGAGTCCTCAGCTAAATTGTTGATGGCGTTATTAATGTTACGTTGATTATTTAGCGTAAGAGCGTCACCTTGTTGTTTTAATTGTTCAACTGTGTTTTTGTCTTGTCTTTTTCCTAAAAATGAAACTTGAAACATAAAAATTCCCCTAAATTTGTACCATTCTATTATTTTGATTTTATTTTACTACAAACCTCGTAATTTGTTAAGTATTTTTCACCTTAAAAGTGCTTATGTTAATACTTTTTTACAAAATTTATACAAATAATAAGGCGGATTTTGAATTCTTCAAAATCCGCCTTAAAAATATTTTGTTGAATTAATTATTCAATAACGATAGCGCCTACTGGGCATGATTCAGCAGCTTCTTTAACTGAATCTTCGTTAGCAGCAACTTCTGCTTCGTTAACTTTAGCCATGTCTTCTACTGTGAAAACTTTGTCACAAATTGATTCACATGCGCCACATGCGATGCAGCTATCTTCAACTTTTACGTTCATATTTTTCTCCTTTTTAATGTGTTATACCGTAATTCGATTTACATTATAAATCAAACAATTTAAAAAATCCATTCTTTTACAAATTTAGATACTGAGTCTAAGCCATCTAATACACCTAAATCTTTAGGTTGTAATTTTTTGCTGTAAATAAGAATTGGAACATATTCTCTAGTGTGGTCTGTACCAGGAACTGTTGGGTCACAACCGTGATCAGCAGTAATGATTAAGTAATCATCTTCACCCATAGCATCAATGAATTTTGGAATGTATGTATCAATTTCTTCAATTGCTTTACCATAGCCTGCGGCATCGTTTCTGTGACCAAATAGCATATCTGTATCAACAAGGTTTGTGAAGATTAAAGATTTGTCAGCATTTGGAACATCTTTGTAAGCGATTGATTTTAAATCAAGAGTATTATTGATTGCTTTTAATGTTAAATCTAAACCTTCCTTGTTAGAACCAGTGTGAATAGCGTGAGTTACGCCTTGTTTGCAGAAAATGTCTTCAATTTTACCAATAGCGATAACTGTACCGTTAGCTTTTTCAACATCTGTAAGCATTGTATCTTGGTCTGGTGCAAGAACGTAGTCACGTCTGTCTTTGCCGATACGAGTTGGAACGCCATCTACAAGGTGATAAGGTCTTGCGATTACACGAGAAACAGTTACGCCTAAATCGTCAAACATTTTTCTTGCGATTTTACACCAATCGTATAATGTTTCTAATGGAATCATATCTGTATCAACAGCGATTTGGAATACGCTATCTGCAGAAGTGTAAACGATTGGATATTTTGTTGCGTGGTGTTCGTCGTTGTAGTCAACAATTACTTTTGTACCACTAGCAGCGCAGTTAGCTAAAACGCCACCGCAGTTTGTTCTTTTTATAAATTCGTCAATAATTTCTTGAGGAAAGCCAGTTTGTGTAAATGTTTTAAATGCTTCTTTTAAAACAATACCAGCCATTTCCCAGTGACCTGTTGTTGTATCTTTACCGTTTGATTTTTCTTTCATTGTGCCGTATTGACCAATTGGGTTAGCTTCTTTAGCAATACCTTCAAAGTCTTGAATGTTGCCTAAGCCCAATTTTGCTAAGTTAGGTACATTTAAACCGTGATTGAATTTGCAAACATTTTTTAATGTATTACATTCAGGAATGTCGTTAAAATCTCTGCAATCAGGCATTGCACCGATACCCATTGAGTCGATAACTACTACAATTGCTCTTTTCATGTTTTTAACACCTTTCTTTTTAATAAAAACTCCTGATTAAAATATACCATGAAAAAAAATTTTGTGATAGCATAATAATAAAAGAAATCACACAAGAAAATTAGAGGTATATATGCAAGCACGTAGAGCAGCAAGAGAATTAGCATTGATTTTATTTTCACAATTTGATAAAGTAATTTCAAAATATTCAACAGATGATTTTAACGATATTTTATTGAAATCAGTTAGAATTTTAACAAATAATGCCAGCAATGATTTGAAACTTACAATTGGACCATTAATTGATATGAAACAATATCTTGATGAATATGAGGCTAATGACAAGTCAAATTTACAAAGACCGTTAGAAGCAAAGGATTTGCCTGTGCCACTTCCAATGACTTCTGATATGAAAGATAAAATTGATGAATTGCTTGATATTTCAGAAAAAGCGTTAATGGCGTTGGAAATTGCAGAATTTACAACACTTGAAAACAAAACTGATGTTCAAGCATACACAGTAAAAATCGCAGAAGCATACAAAAAGCACGCAGATGAAGTGGATAACTTAATTAAAAAACATGCAAAAGGCTGGGATTTTGATAGATTAGTAAAAGTTGACAAGGATATTTTAAGAATTGCAATCTCTGAATTGTTGTATGTAGAACAAGTTCCACACAAAGTTGTAGTTGATGAAGCTGTTGAATTGGCTAAAAAATATTCAACAGAAGACAGTTCTGCTTTTGTAAACGGTTTATTAGCAAAGATTATTTTCGAAAATGGTATTAAATAATGTTTGGATTTTTTTCTAATACATTTGATAACTTGAAAAATGCAGTTTCAAAAACTGCAAAAACTCTTGTTGGAAATGTTGTTGATACAGTTCAAGACGAAAAAGAATTTTCGGATTTCGTTTTAGAGGATATGGAAGATTTACTAATTAGCGCAGATTTGGGCGTTAATTATGCATCTGAACTTGTTGATAATTTAAGAAATCAAACAAAAATTAGACCGAGTGATGTTAAAAACTACTTGAAATCATCGTTTTTAGAAACTTTATCAAAAGCTGGCGATACAAAATTAAATATTACTGACGGCTTGAATATCTTGTTTATTACCGGTGTGAACGGTGTTGGTAAAACAACTTTAATTGGTAAATTAGCTTACCAATTTAAACAAGGTGGTAAAAAAGTTTTGGTTGCAGCTGCAGATACATTTCGTGCGGCAGCAGAAGAACAGTTAGATATTTGGTCTAAGCGTGCTGGTGCTGATATTGTAAGAAAAGACAAGGGCGATCCTGCAGCGGTTGTTTATGAAGCAATAGATAAAGCTAAAAATGAAAATTATGACATTCTTCTTGTTGATACAGCGGGAAGATTGCAAAATAAGTTTAATTTAATGGAAGAACTTTCTAAAATTAAATCTGTAATTGATAAAAAAGCTCCAGAAGCGTTAAGAGAATGTATTTTAGTTCTTGATGCAAATACTGGTCAAAATGGACTTCAACAAGCAAAGGTATTTACAGAAGCCGTAAACCTTACATCAGTTGCCCTTACAAAACTTGACGGCTCTGCAAAAGGTGCAATTGTTTTAGCTATTGCAAAAGAACTAAAACTTCCAGTAAAATTAATCGGTGTTGGTGAAAAAATGGAAGACTTGAAAGAGTTTATCCCAGATGATTTTATTAATGCGTTGTTCTCATGAAAATTTTAAAAGAAACAGTTTCAAAATTAGGTAATAAAATACAACTTTTAGGAAATGATTATCACAAAAATATCCTTGTAATAGGCGTTTTTCATGGTGATGAGCCACAAGGAGACTTTTTGATTAATGAATATTTAAAGAATAATCAAAAATCTGAATTACTTTTTATTCCTTGCTTAAATCCCGACGGTATGAAACTTAATACTCGTCAGAATGCCAATAATGTGGATTTGAATAGAAATTTTCCCACAAAAAATTGGATAGTCAATGAGGATAAGTCATATTTTGGGGGAAATGAACCGGCAAGTGAGATTGAAACTAAATTTATGGTAGAGATTATTGAAGAATACAAGCCAAAATTTATATTAACACTTCATGCACCATATTGCGTTGTAAATTACGACGGAGATGCGGAAGAAATAGCAGAAAAGATTTCTAAAATTATAAATTATCCTGTTGAGGCGGATATTGGCTATCCAACTCCTGGAAGTTTCGGAACTTATTGCGGAATAGAGAGAAATATTCCAACAATCACATTAGAACTTGATGAAAATATTGATGTAAAGAGATTAATCAATCCTGTTCACAAAATATTTGATTATATAAATTCCGTGTTATAATTTTTTCATAGGTACATAAATTAAGGAGATAAAAATGGCAGAATCTAAATTAATCGCAACAGTTCCAAGAAGTGCAACAGAACAATTACAAATTGCAATTAACGAATATAAAGGTAAATCATACTTGGATTTAAGAATTCACTATACAACAGATGATGGTCAAACATGGTTACCAACAAAAAAAGGCGTAACTTGTTCACCTGAAAACTTAGAAACCTTGCGTGATGCTATTGACGAAGCAATGAAAGAATTTATGACAGAGGCTGAAGAATAGTGAGTAAATATGCTTTAGTTCTTGTAAATATCAAGGGCTTGGGCGTTAAGACATTTAGCTATTTAATACCATCGGAGATGCAACCTGTCATTAAAATTGGACAGGCTGTTTCCGTACCATTTGGACGACAAGGGCTGATTAATGCTTTTGTCGTTGGTTTTTCTGATTATTTGCCTCCAGAAATTAAAGCTAAGAAGATTGGCAAAATTTTAGATGAAAAGCCACTTTTTTCGCTTGAATATTTGAAACTTTTAGAATGGGTTGCAAATTACTATTGTTGTGATTTTGTGACTGTTTTGAATATGGCAATTCCTCTAAAATTAATTGACAAAAATGCCAAAACAGAGGCTTTAGTTGAATTTATCAAAAAAGACGGAGCTACAAAACGTCAATTGCAGATTTTAGAGTTGCTTGAAAAATACAAACGTGTAAATCTTTCAGAATTTGAAAAAGTCGCAAAAACAACTCGTGCAACAATGAAAAAACTTGAGAGTATAGGGTGCGTTAGAATTTTTGAAGATGAATTATATAGAAACCCACTTTCAATATTTTCAGATGTTCAAAAAGAAGATTTGTATCCGCTTTCAGAAGAACAAAATAAGGTTTATGAGCAAATAAGTAAAATAAAGGATTTTAAAGCGCCAATTTTAATTCATGGGGTTACGGCATCGGGTAAAACCGAAGTTTATTTTAAATTGATTCAAGATACAATAAAAAATGGCAAAAATGTTTTGTTTTTAGCTCCCGAAATTGCGCTTGCATCTCAACTAACAAAAAGGCTTGCAAGAAAATTCGGCATTGATGACATTGCAATTTGGCATAGTTCAATTTCTGAAGGCGAGCGTTATGACGTTTGGCAAAAACTTTATAGAAATGAGATTAAAATTCTTGCGGGTGCTAGATCTGCTGTGTTTGCACCACTAAAAAATATTGGATTAATTATTATTGATGAGGAGCATGAAAGTGCTTATAAACAAACCTCTCCAGCACCTCGTTATGATGCAAGGCTAGTCGCTGAAAAGTTAGCGGAATTTCATGGGGCGAAACTTCTTTTAGGGTCTGCAACTCCAGATATTACATCTTATTATAAAGCTAAAAATTGTAAAACTTTGTTTGAACTAAAAAAACGCTACAACAATGCACCTTTGGCAAAAACTTATATAATTAATATGCAGACTTATATGCAAGCTGCGTATAGAGGTGTGATTTCAAAGCCTTTGCAAACAGAGATTAAAGAGACTCTTGCAAAAGGTCAACAAGTAATAATTTTAATTAATAGGCGAGGTTTTTCAACTTATACTCAATGTCAAGCGTGTGGTACGGTTATTGAATGTCCAAACTGTGCAATTCCGATGATTTGGCACACAGCAGACAAACGCTTAAGATGTCATTATTGTAACCAAACAATGTCTTTTCCGACAGAATGTCCTCATTGTGGTTCTGATGCATTGCATAACTCTGGTACAGGGACTCAAAAGATTGAAATGTATTTAAAAGAACTGTTTCCAGATGTAAATATAGTCAGAATTGATAGTGATTCTTTAACAAGAAAGAATGAACATATCAAAATTTTGAATAGTTTTCAAAAAGGAGAAATTGATATTCTTGTCGGAACTCAAATGATTGCAAAAGGACTTGATAATCCAAATGTTACGCTAGTAGGAGTAATTAGTGCTGATGCAAGTTTTAATTTGCCTGATTTTAGAGCCTCTGAACGTGGGTTTCAACTTCTAACTCAAGTTGCTGGACGTGTTGGTAGAGGTGAATTTATGGGAAATGTTCTTTTTCAAACTTATAATCCAGATTTTTATGCTCTACAAACCGCAAGAGAACAAAATTATAACCAATTCTTTGATACAGAAATTCTCGCAAGAGAAGAATTTGAGTATCCGCCATTTTCAAAAATGATAAGGCTTGTTTTATCCTGTGCAAGCCAGTTTAGAGCTGAAAAAGCGGCTCAAGAAATTGCGCTAAGGCTTAATACAATGGTTGATAAATTTGGAATTTCAGAAAAACTAGAAGTTTTAGGACCTACAATGTGCGTATTTGAGCGCTTAAACGGTCAATATCGTTTTCAAATTTTAATTAAAAACAGATTGGAAGCCAAAGGACACGACTTTGTTTCAAGATTTTTGCACCAAATAGTTTTGCCTAAAGACATAAAACTAACGATAGATGTTGACCCAATAGATATTTTGTAAGTAACTATCTAACAAAGAAACTTGGTTTGTTAACTGTTACACCGCAAGTTGGGTCGTTAACGTCAACAACTCCAGCTTTGTAGCAATTAGCATAAACTGTCATACTATCACAGAAGTGAGGAGAATGATTTCTGTATGCAGTTCCGTTAGCTTTTATGTAATATCTTGGATCACCTGCAACACCTGCAATGCATTGAGCATAACCCAATGGTCTTTGAGCGTATTGAGCGTAAGTAATTTTGTATTGTTTTCCATCATCTTTTTTAACTCGGTAGTTGACACCACCTGTTAAGTAGTTAAGTGGAAAACCTGATTCATAGGCAGGTTTTACTGCACCATTTCTGTACACATGGAATAAAAATACGTCTTCATTCAATTTATCCGGACCTTTGGAGATGTCATCACTATTCTCCATTTTACCGTTAATATCAATGTAAACATTAAAATAGTCTTTGTTTTCAAGGTAATATTTTTGAACATATTCTAGCCACACCAATTGATTTGCGGCACCCAAAGGATATGCAACCCAATTTGTTGCCATTTTTAGTTTTATTTCACTAGGATAGTGAATGAATTTTGACGAATTTGTATTTGATTGATAAAAACTTAAGCCGGAATAAGTTGTATTGAAGGCTGTAGAATTATTCCCCGTTGTGTAAGTAACGATAGAAGATAAATCGTCTCCATATTCTGTAGATTCAACGTTAACCTTTTGGCGTCTAAAGTTTGCACCAAAGTCGGTGTATAAATGTTTACTTATATAATAAACATAGCCATTCGGTAATAATAGAGACGGTGTTTCAGTTGTAAAATCTTGAATAAAACCTGCGCTATCATCAAGGTTTCTAGAGTCAGAATTTGATGTTGCGCAATTGTTATTCATATCTGATAAATTAAATTGTGATACAAGTCTTTGGCAAAAACCGTTTTGGTAGAATTTTACAAGTGCTTTTTGACCATTACTTAAATTTGCATAATTTACAGATCTGCCGTCAGTTGATGAAAAAATTGGGTCTAGAACTGTATTATCGCTAGTTTGTCTAAATGCAACCTTTGGTAAAGCTAAAACTGTATTTAGCGATGGGAATGTTGACGAACTTGTTGTTGTTGAAAATTTATCTGGGCAAGTTTTAGTACTTCCTATTACAGGAATTGTGCAATTGTCCAAATCAGTTGAAAAATCAATGTAACTAGCGTTTTTGATAGCGTTTGCAGCTGTCGCTAAATCACGATAAGCAGCATAGATTGCGATTTTTTTCATATATTCATTTTTCGGCTTAGTCAAGCTCATGCCGGCAGCAGAAACAATACCAATGATGAAAAATATCATCATAATTTCGATTAAGGAGGTTGCTGCTGTTAATCTATTCTTTTTTAAACGCATTCTTTATTTGCTCCAAACAATTATCATAAGTATCTATAATATTTATACCACATGTTGCGTTGATTGACGCATTTGTAACGTTAAGAAGCGTAACATTTTCTTTTATTGCAAAAATCTTTATGTTGCGTTTTAAGGCTTCAAATATAGGAATAGCACCTAATGAGTTAGCGGGCATTACTAAATAATCTAGATTTTTGATTGTAATATCTCTTTCGCTTGTTGTTAAGAGGGGTGCGTTGTTTAAACCAATTAAGATACAAGGTAAAAATGTTGGTGTAATATATTCTGATGACGCTTTTTTGTTAACTATTTTGGGCGAAATAGTGTAATCTTTAAAGGCTGGAGAGTGCGCACAAGGAACCTTTAATTCTCTTGAAATGTAGTGAGAAATAATTGCTTCAACTCCACCTATTGGGTCAACTCCAATGCCATTTTCGTAATCTTCACTGGTTTCATCATCAAATAGGCAAACGATTGCTAATGCGTTGCAACCCTTTGCTAAAAGTTTTTCGCCAGCCCTTTTTAATGTTTCAACATTTTTAACCGAACCCATTGAAACGCCTTGTTCATTTACAAAGAACTCAACACCAACCTCTTGTTCTGTAACTTCAATGGTTGTACAATCAATTCCATAAACAGCATTTACGGCATTGATTGTGTTTATGTGAACATTAAAAACATCTTCCGGAAGTGATTTGTCAATAATTACGCCAATTTTGTTGTTAGAGCTTTCTTTTAAATTGATATTACCTTTGAAAAATTCATCAAGAGAATACCCTTCAAGATAAAACATATTGTCATTTATGCCAGAAAACCCACCGGCATTAACAACATTAGGGTTTACAATAAGTTTACCAATCTTGCTAAATTTTCTCGCATAAGGGCTTGCATCACCTGCAAAACCGCCAATTGATGCGCCAATACCTGTTGGGACAATAAACGCTCCTAATAATTCACCATTCTTTAACATAAACTAACTATACCTAAAAAACGTAATAAAAAAAAGAGGCTTTCGCCTCTTTTCTTTGTATATGTTAAACTTTTCTCTATTGAGCACCGTATGTATGAGCTTTTTGAATATTTGTTTGTAATGCTTGTTCCCAAGATGAAATATAACCGTCAAGTTGTTTGATTTCTGTTTCACAATTACTTTTTTCTTGTTCTAGCTCATCTTCCCAAGTTGCGATGTCTTTTAAATCTTCATTGTATTTGTTTTCAACGCCATCTACTTGTGCATCGTAATTTGGATCATCTTCACTTAATTTGCCAAGCTCTTGGTCTCTCCATTCACTTAATGAAGAAGATTCTTTAGTGGCATTATAAAGTTGTTGGGCGATTTGAGTTGCTTCAAACTCTTTATCGCTTTTGCGCATTTTATATGCAAGTAACATTGTTTGTATTCCTGCGTATGCCATAAGCCACCTTCTAACTTTTTACCACTTTAACTTACACTATTATAAAAACATTTAGAACACCCTAATTTCAAATATCTCCTATTTTGTTACATTTCGTTACAATAAAGTAAGATTAGTAACCTGTATATATAAAACTATTTATTATTGTTATAAAATAGATATGAAAGAGGTAAGTTTATGAAGAAAATTTTAATAGTATGTGCTTTAATGCTGTTTTGCGCTAGTATTGCTTATGCAAATGACTTTCAAACTTTTTATAATAACGGACAAAATTTATACAATACATCACAATATACTGGTGCGATTGTAGAATTTAAAAAAGCGCTAAGAATTAATTATAAAGATAATTCAGCAAGAATTGGACTTGTAAATTCATATCTTGCAAGAGGTACTTATTACGCAAACTCGCAAAATGATTACGATAGAGCCGCAAACGATTTTCGCTCAGCTTTATTTTATTTAAAATATTACCCAGATGACAAGGAAGTAAACGATTCAGCAACTGCAATTGCCACAACCACAGATAATTTAGATCAATGTATGAACTCTCGTGGTCAATCAAAACTACCACAAGAGCGTTACAATAGAGGTGTTGTACTTAGAAAAAATGGTGATTTGCCTGCTGGCGGTTATGAATTTATGCAAGTTATTGAAGGTACAGATAAAAACTTGCAAAAAAAGGCTTACGCAAATGTAGCTGAAATTATGGCAGTACTTGATAATACTCCAAAAGCTATTGTTTATTATCAAAAAGCTGTTGCTGCAGATCCAAACAATGTTTCATTAAGATTAAATTATGCAAGATTGCTAGATAAATTACACAAAGATGATTTGGCTGTCCAAGAGTATAATTTTGTATTGTCAAAAAGTGTAGGTAATACAGAAGTTTTAACAGCTTTAGAAAAGATATATTTAAAAAAATTAGCTACAGATAGTAAAAATGCTCAGGTTTATGCTAATTTAGGTGCAATTTATCAAAAACAAAAAAAATATGATGAAGCAATTACTTACTATAAAGAAGCTGAAAAATTAGAACCTACAAGCGTTACTACCCGTTTGAATATTGGTACGCTATACCAACAAAAGAATGATTATGCAAGTGCATTATCAGCTTATAATTCAGTATTAGCTCTTTATCCTAATAATTTAGATGCCAATATGTATAGAGCAAAAGCGTTACTTGATTCTGGTGAAAAGGAAGAAGCTTTAAAAGGATTTAGAAAAGTTCTTGATATTGAGCCAACAAATGTTGAAGCAAAAAGAGAAATGTTTGATATTTTGAAGGACACTATGACTCCTGAAGAAATGATTAAAACAATGTCTGCTGATGCAAGCGTTGATAAATCAACTCTAGAGGCAATGTATGATTACGCTCTTGACTTACACAAGGCTAAAAAACTTGATTCTGCAATAACTTGTTATAACGAGATTTTAAAATATGACACTAATAATGCAGAAATTTATGCGAATTTAGCTCTTGCATATTCAGAAAAGAAGGACTATACAAAAGCTCAAGCAATATTAAATACCGCAAAAACAAAATTCCCGAATAGTTCGGCTGTAAAAACCGCATTAGATACAGTAAATAAGGCAGCTTCTGAAAATATTTATACAGAAGCTAATACATATTTTACAAATAGTGAATATCAAAAAGCCTTAGATGCCTATTTGAAAATCGAACCAAAACCAAAAGATGTGTTAATAGCAATTGCTGCTTGTTACAAGGGGTTAGATAATATTGATAAATCAATTGAATATTACAAAAAAGCTTTTGCTCTAGACAAAACAAATTCAGATGTTGCATACTACATTGGTGTTTTATACGCAGAAAAAGAAAATTGGACTTCTGCCAAAATCTATTTGCAAAATGCACTAAAACTTAACCCTAAAAATGAAAATGCAGACGATTTGTTAGCAACAGTTGTAGAACAAAACAATATATTATTGATTAACAAAGTAATTGATAAGTATAATGCAAAAGATTACGCTAATGCGCTAAAAATTATCAGCCAAATCTTAACTGAAGACAAAAATAATGCTTATGCTTATTATTACAGAGGTTTAATTTACGATGCACAAAATAAACCGCTTCAAGCGATTAATGAATATAAACAAGCATATACTCACAACCATGAGTTGATTCTTGCAGACTACTTGATTGCAACAGCTTATGACTCACTAGGTCAATATGCAAACGCATATACTTATTACAAACGCTTTGTTACTAATTCAAAGACAAACGACCAATATAAACAATACTCAACAACTAGATTAAACGATTTAAAGAGCTATGCACCAAAAAAATAGATTAACTCGTGAGGATTTGAAAAAGTTTAAAGTATCCCTTGCTCCGATGGCAGGGATTACTGATATTGTTCTTCGTAAACTAATTAGAGAATATTCAAAAACTTGCCTTATAACAACAGAAATGATTAGTTCTGAGGGGCTTCGTAACGTACATGATTGCGCTATTATTCAAAAATCTGAATATGATTCACCTATTGCGTATCAAATATCAGGTCACAAACCTGAATTAATGGCTCAAGCGGCTAAATATTTAGCGCCAAGAGCTGATATCATTGATGTTAACATGGGGTGTCCTGTAAAAAAAGTTATTAATGCCGGTGACGGCTCAGCCTTAATGCGGACTCCAGAACTTGCTCAAGATATCGTAAGGGCAATGAAGGAGGTTATTGATTGCCCATTAAGCGTTAAGTTTCGCCTAGGGTTTACCGCAGACACTATGAATTATGTTGATTATGGGATAAAAATGCAAGAAGCTGGCGCTGATTTTATTACAATTCATGCTAGAACTCGTTCTCAAATGTATTCTGGTCAAGCTGATTGGGCGAAAATTAAGGATTTAAAATCTGCAGTTGATGTTCCAGTTTTTGCAAATGGTGACGTTACTTCTCTTGAAGATGCAGAAAAGTGTTTAGAACTTTCAGGTGCTGACGGAATTGCCGTAGGTAGAGGAGTTTTAGGCGATATCACACTACCTTACCGAATAGAAAAATTCTTAAATGAAGGAGTGAGAATTTCTGCACCGACAATTGAAGAAAAAATTGAAACATTACTAAGACACTTAGAAGGTGAAATTTCACTTAGAGGTGAAGATGTTGGAATTAAATGTATTAGAAAACTTTACGGATACTATATTTCAGGTGTGAGAAATGCGGCAAAATACAGAGCTGAACTTGTTCGCATAGATACCTATCCAGAGATGATTACCGCTTTGACAAGAATTAGGCAAGAGGTTCTTCAACAAGCTCAATTGGAAGCGTAACTATAAATTCAGCACCTTTACCCTTTTCGCTGATAATTTTTATTGTACCTTTATGCATTTCAACAAGTTGTTTTGTAATTGTTAAGCCTAGCCCAGTTGAGGTTTCTTTTTTATAAAATGCATCTTCAAGTTGCACGAATTTACCGAAAATTCGTTTTTGGTCTTTTTTATCAATACCGATACCGCTATCTTTTATACTAAACTTCACTTTTTTTGCTGTGTTTGTAACTGTTATTACAATAGAACCCTTATCTGGAGTGTATTTTATTGCATTACTCAATAAATTGTATAAAACCTGTTGAATTTTTTGATAATCTGCAAAAATATCAATATCCTTGTCAATGTGATAACTTAGATTTATATTTTTGTTTTTAATTAACGGCATCAAGATATTGCAAGTTTCAATGACTGGTCGAGAAACTTCAAAATAACGTTTGACAAGTTTAATCGCATTTGCCTCAATCTTTGAAATGTCTAGAATTTCGTTTACCATTCCTAGCAATTGAATCCCCGCAATTTGAATATCTTTAACGTATGTGACTTGTTTGTTGTTCAAATCACCATAAACTTGTGATGTCAAAATGTCCGAAAAACCGATGATAGCGTTAAGGGGGGTTCTTAATTCGTGCGAAACGCTTGCTAAAAATTCGTTTTTAATCTTGTCTGCGGCTACAATTTTTTTATTTTGACTTTTTATTGTACGATAAGCGTCATTTGTTTCTTGAACTGCGTTTTTTAGTGCCTTCAATTGAATTTTGAATACATTTGAAAGTTCTAAATCTTTAATTTTGTAAGACAAAACACTTGTAATACTGTCAATTATAGTTAAATCATTCTTTTTGAACTCGTGAGGGCGACCTACTAACAAAAAGCCGAAAACGGTTTCTCTAATTGCAAGTTTAGAGATTAAATAATTCTCTGATTTTAGCCCTAAAAGGCTGATTAATTCCGACTTTTTGCCTAAAATTTCTGATTTGTTTTCAAAAAGTTTTTTAGCCAAATTTGTTGAAATATCGACCGTTTTGTCGGGCTCTATGTCGGATTGGTTATTATGAGTGAGTTTTAGCTGAATATCTTCTGAATTTAGCAAAAATACATAGCAATCTTCAAAATCAATAACTTTTTTCAGCATTTTAAAAAACGCTTCACCGTTATTCAATGAAAACTCAACCGAAAACAGTTTCGGAATTAAATTTAACGTATCTTTGTAAATCTTTTCTTGCATTATTAAACTTCAACGTATCCGATATATGGAAGATTTCTGTAAAATCCGTCGTAATCTAAGCCGTAGCCAACAACAAACTGATTGCCTATTTCAAAACAATGGTAATCTGGTTGAATTTCAGTCTTTCTTGTTTCTTTTTTATCAAGAAGTGAGCAGAATTTCAAAGTTTTTGTTTTGAAATTTAAATGCATAAAGTCAATTAAGAATTTTGCAGTCAAACCTGTATCAATGATGTCTTCAACGATTAAAACATTTTTGTCGTTCAAATCTGGTAAAGATATATCAACGGCATTAACTTTACCTGTTGAAGTAAAGCCAGAACCGTAGCTTGAAAGTCTTATGAAATTCATATTTAAAGGCATTTTTAAATGTTTTACTAAATCTACAGTAAACATTACAGAACCTTTTAAAACGCTGATTACGTAAAGTTCTTCGCCATTGTAAAATTGGTTTAATTCTTCGCCTAAAAGTTTAATTCTATGTTGAAGCTCATCTTCTGGAATTAAAACCTTCAAATCGCTTTCTGTTATCATTTTTATCATAATTTACCACCTAACCTGCTTTTCTTTAATGTTAGCACATGTGTGCAACTGTTGACAACTTTTAAATCTTCACATAGTCCATAACCGCTTACCCAAAGGATTTTACCCTCTTTACAAAGCAAAATAATTTTGTCTTTTTCGTGTTGAGGAATATTTTTGGAGATTAAATATTTTTTTAATTTCATTTCACCTTTAGAGCCTAGTGGAGTAATTCTATCGCCATCTCTGCGAGTTCTAAGTTCAAAATTTATTGGCTCATTGAGTTCAATGTACGCTTTAAAATCAGAATCGTTTGGAAATTTTTGAAATTTTTCTTGAGTTTTTTTTATAGAAAATTCATAATCACCAAATTTATAAGTGCCTTCTGAGGTAATTTTTAAGACATCTGTATTTTTTATTTGATTAGTTAACACTTCAATATGTTTTTCGTTCACAAAAAGCCAGTGAGTTGCATTTATTGAACATTTTTTACCACTTTTGGATGT
This sequence comes from Candidatus Melainabacteria bacterium, assembly GCA_003258725.1. Taxonomy (GTDB): domain Bacteria; phylum Cyanobacteriota; class Vampirovibrionia; order Gastranaerophilales; family Gastranaerophilaceae; genus UBA6984. Next base: position 39,608 of record QHMG01000007.1, on the reverse strand, counting down.
AATATTTTCATTTATAAATTTTAAAGTGTTTAAAATTCGCTCTTGCGTATATTCAAAATCATGTTTTACGTAGATTTCATACACAATTCTTTTTTGCATTTGTGTTGACAAATTTTTAAACTTTTGCGATAGAATTTTGTCGTTTTCGTATAAATCTAATGATTTTATGTATTCTTTAATAATTTGTTCTTCTTCAAAAGCTAGAATTGACAACGAATTTAAAGCATCTTCGTAGTTTGAATTTATTTGTTTAAATTTGGGCAAAACTTCGTTTCTTATAAAGTTTCTAGCATAATTATTATTGTTATTTGAGCTGTCAAAATTAGGGTTCAAACCATTTTGTTTGCAATATTCTTCAATTTCAGAGCGTGAGATATCAAGCATAGGGCGGTAAATTTTGCTCAATTTAGGCGAAATTCCTTGTAATCCTTTAATGCCTGTACCTTTAATCATTCTATAAACAAGAGTTTCAGCTGTATCACTTTTGGTGTGTGCTGTAAATAATGCTGTTATACCCAATTTTTTTATTGCATTATTAAAGAATTGATATCGAAGTTCTCTTGCGTGGGTTTCGGTATGTTTTTCGTTTACATCAAGTGTTTCTGTATAAAATTCAATACCTTTTTCGGCGCAAAATTGCGCGCAATTTTGCGCCTCAGCTTCACTTTCTTCACCTCTCCAATTGTGGTTAAGGTGTAGGGCAATAAGTTTAAAGTGATAAGTCTTAGATAAATTATTTAAAATATCCAAAAGAGTCATGGAGTCGTATCCACCCGAAAATCCGACCGCAAAAACTGAATTTTCTGCGATTAGATTGTAACTTTTAAGGAATTTTTCAATATGCCTAATCACTTCTTTGCTTTTCTAAAATAATACCTTGTTTAATTTCAACGACATCAACGCCAAGTTGTTCTAGCACCTTCATCGCAACGCAATCTGGAACTGTTGTAATTGCGTACAAAAGATGAGCCGATTCAATTTTAGGTTCATTTCTGCGTTTAGCAATTTGCCATGCTGTTTCAAGAACTTTTTTTGCTCGAGGAGTGAAGGTAATTTCTTGGTCAAAATATTCATCACCATAACCCACAATGTCCTCAACGGTTTGTCGAGCGTCTTTTATCGTAACTTCAAGTTCGTTAAGTACTCTAAAGCCAATTCCATAGCCTTCTGCAATAATACCTAGCAAGAACATTTCAGTACCTACGGTGTTTCTGCCAATTCTACGAGCTTCTTCTTTTGCTAACTTCATAATTGTAAGCGTTTCTGGCATTTGTTTTTCAATTGGTTTTATAATTTCGTGTTCAACTGTTGATGTTGACAAGTTCAAATTCTTCAAAATGTTGTAGGCAATACCTTTTTTAGTTTTTAAAATTCCTAAAAGTAAGTGTGTTGGTGTAACTTCAGATGAACCAAGTTCTTTAGCCATTTCAATTGCTAAATTCATTGCCGTAAAAGCGTTTGGCGTAAAAATAATTTGTTTGCCTTCAAATTCATCTTTTCGTGATGTGATTTCTTTCAATTTTTGTTCAAAAATATCAGAAGTTAAGCCTAATTTGCTCAAAATTTGTGTCAACTCAGTATTTGAATCCTCTAAGATTGAAGATAAAATTTGCTCTGTTCCTAAAATTTCGTAGTTTGAAGCTGAAAGTTTTGAAAGCGCTCTATCAAAAACTTCTTTACTACCAGAAAGCAGGTTGTCAGTTTGAAGTAGTTCCTCTGGCAAGCCTGAATTGTCGTCGCTTTCAGGGTGAAGTTGACGTTTTGTTTTCTTTTGACTTAAACGTGAAATCAAATCTTTTGTCTTGTAAACGTCAAAATTAAAACGCTCTAAAATTCTTGGTATATAAGAGTTTTTGTCATTAAGTACTGCTAGAAAAATGTGTTCGTAAAGAATATTTTGATTGCCTGATTTTTGAGCAATATCAAGCGCTTTTTTTAATAAGTCTTTGCTTGCAGTGCTAAATGGCGGTGTAGATACAATTCTTACCGATTTTTCAAAACGTAATTTTTCGTCAACAACTTTATGTAAATCTTCAAAGGTCATTTTGTAAGTCCTAAACACATTTAATGATATACCTTTTGCTAATTTTACAAGTGCTAACAAAAAGTGCTCAGGTTGAACTGACACATTTTGCATCAATTTAGCTTGATTTTGAGCTTCTGTAACTACGTTGATTGCCTTTTCGGTAAATTTTTCTAGCATTAGTCCTCAGTTTCGTCTTCAATTGATTCAATGTATTCTTGAACTCTATCAAATTCGTCATCATCTTCGATAGTTTCAAGAGTGTAGCCATCGCCGTCGTTCAAAAGTTTCATTACGACGATGTTTTCGTCATCTTCCACTTCTGGATTTGTTAATAGAGCGTATTCTTGATCTTCAAATACGATGATGTCAAACAATTCAAATTTAATGTTATTTCCGTTTTCATCAACGGTTTCAATAATTCTTTTTTCTGCCATTTTATAACCTTCCTTTAGTTTATTTTTGATAAGTATTGTTCTAATATTATTCTAGCACTTTCAACGTCAACAAGCCCTTTTTCTTTGCGAAAATTAACTTTTTGTTGCTTCAAGTTTTCTTCTGCGGTATCAGAGGTTAAGCGTTCATCCTCTTGGTGAATTTCAAAGTCTTGTTCAAAATTTTTTGAAAAATCAATGCAATCTTGTGCTTGACCACCTTGAGTTCCGTCCATATTGTATGGTACACCAATTACAATTTCTTGAACATTGTTGTCTTTGGCTATTTTTTTTATTTGCTCAATTGCAGAGGCTTCGGGTGTGCGAGAGATGTAAGAATGGCGGTTTGCAAGCACATGTAAATAGTCGCTAATGGCTATTCCAATTCGTTTTGTGCCGATATCTAAAGCCATAATTTTATGCATTAGTCTTTAACCCATTTGTCTTCAATTGCGCCAATAATTTGGTTTAGAGCGTCCATTGAAAATTCACTTTTAACTTCTTCTCTGTTTCTTGCAAAGATATTTGTTGTTTCAGAAGCCTCTTTTATTCTGAATTTTAAGCCCATGTAGTATTCGTAAATGCTTTTTCTAACAATGTTTACAAGCATTTCGTGTGTGAATTTTTCATCAAAATATAATGAATACAATCTTTGAGCTTCTGCTTTTTCGTTTGCAAGATATTTCAAATATGCTGACATCAAGAAACGCTTAGTCCATCTTTTGTGTTCTTTTTTGTTAAATAATTCGTCAAAATTATCTTCAATAGCTCGGTCTAAGTTGATATCATAGTTTTCTTTTTTATATTCTTTGTTAATTATTGTTATAAAATCTGCAAATTCATCGCTGAAGTCTGTATCTAAGAACCATTTTTGAGCAATGTCTGATAAACAAATTTTGTCAAAATCACCTTGTGATAATGCCTCTTTTTTAAACTTATCTTCCATGATAAATTCAATTGGAACAGGTTCAGGTGCAATATCTGCGGTTAAGTTTCTCCAGCAAATGTATTCGTAAGAAACAATTTCACCGTTTTTGTGTACTGTATTTTCAGCATTTACAAGTAAAGTTTTTAAAACTGTTTGATTGATGTAAACGCTTTCGTTGTCACCATAGAATCGTTCAACAATTTTTTCAAATTCTTCTTTTGTAATGTTGTTGAAACCGAAACAGTCTACAATGCCCCATTTGTCGTTAGTTACAACGGCAACAAATTGAATACTTTCGTCATCTCTTTCTCTTGAAAATATTAAAGATTGGTTGCCATGACCGTCTGGATAACTTGTATAACATTCATAAGGGCGAGAGTCTGATAAAACATCTTTGTAAAATTCTAGGGAATTATCTTCTCTAACACCAGACAGTTTTAATGCAGAAATTCCACGTTTGATTGGTGGTAACAAATCATCTTCAACATATTGAGCTGCTTCTTCAAGAGCATGAAGTGCAAGTTGTGATTTTGTTTTGCTTAAAATTTCTAACGCAACTTTTGCAATTTTTGCTGTTGGGTCATGCAAAAATACAGGGATTAAAATATTTGCTAACGCATCTTCTGAATAATCGTCGCCTAACGATTCAACAAGTGTTAGTTTGTCTTGATATGGCAAGGCTTCTAAAAAGTCTAAAAAGTCGATTTGAGCCTCTGGATTCATAATTGCGGTGTGCAATAATTCTTTTGTCTCACTATCAATAACTTCTTCAGGAGATTCAAAATATTCATCAATGTCGTTGTAATTTACTTGATTGCCCATATCTCTTAGTAAATTTAATATTAATGCCTTGTTGTAATCGCTTACCATTGGGCTTTTTAAAGAGGTCCATAATGCGTTTTCTAATTGTTCTTTTTCGCAAAGTTTAAGCATTAAATAGCTGATGATAAAAGCCTTGTCCTCTTTTGTCTTTACAAATTCACGCATTAATAGGTCAAGAATCATTTTTTTGTTTTCTTGAGCTTCTAATACGTTAATGATTTCATCAACTTTTGATGCATCTGATAGTGTTTGTAACTTTGAAATTACAGTTAAAATTTCCGCTTTTAATTGAATTTTGTTAAGTTGTTCCATAATTATTTGCTAATCCTCCAGATTGCATCTAACACTTTTTGAGCCTCAGCTGATGGCATTCTATCGTTTAAAATTAGGTATTGCACGGCAATCATTGTACATTCAGAGCAAATGTTTACACCTGGACCTTTAACCATTTTTAATACTTCTGTGTTTGGACGTCCACAAAAACTGCAATAAACTAACTCATTGTTAAGAGTTTCTTCATGATTTTTGTGTTGTGTTTCACTTGGCTTCTTAGTTCGTTTTTGTCCTAATTTTACAACTTTTTCGTCTGTCATTTTGACCTCTTTTCTCATGTTTATTTTAACTTAAATGTAATTTTATTGCCAAGATATTTACTTTAATTTATAATAATTATTACAAGCACTTAATAAAGGGATAAATTTATGAAAAAAATTCTATTTATAGTTACAATTTTAGTTCTTTCTGTATTTACAACAGCATGTATTAACAACTTGGCCGTACAAGAATTGAACAACAAAGCCTTAGAATACATGAAAAAAGGCGATTATGAAAATGCAATCAGCCGTTTGAAATCCAGTGCAGACTTAGATGGAACAATTTTTGAAACACAATATAATTTGGCGCTAGCTTATACCGAAAATGAGGATTACCCAGAAGCAATCGAAACTTTTGAAAAAGCTGTAAAATTAAGACCGGATGCACCTGATGCTTACTACTCAATGGCTGTTATGTATGAAAATTATGCAAAAGATTTGTATGCTGGCAATACAAAACAACAAAAAGATGAACAAGAGCACGCAGATGATGAAGATGAAGATGTAAAACCAGCTCCTACAAATCCAGATGGTTCATACAAACCAACAGATGAAGAATTAACAAATGTAAAAGAATATTATAACTCGTCAATTGATAACTACAACAAATATCTTGAATTAGCTACAACAGCAAGCGATTCAGCAGAAGTTCAATCAAAAATTGAAGAAATTCAAGACAAGTTACAAACTTTAGACGCTGATTCAAACTAATGCTAGTTATTGCATCTCCCGATTCAGTTGCTTTCAGCTTGAACGGGTTTAAGATTTACTATTATGGTATTTGTATGTCGCTTGCCGTTTTGTGCGGTTTTAGTTTGTCATACTGTATAGCAAAAAAATACTATAAAGAAATTAATGCAGATATTTTGTATGATGTTGTAACAGTTGGGCTTTTTGCGGGTTTTTTGTGCGCAAGACTTTATTATTGCCTGCTTAATTTTGATTTTTATTCCTCAAATTTTGGTGAAATTTTAAACTTTAGAGAAGGCGGAATTTCAATACAAGGCGGAATTTTAGGTGGATTTTTAGGTGGCGCAATTTATGCAAAAATAAAGAAATTTTCAATTCTAAAATTGGCGGATATTGCCTCTTATGGTATGCTTTTGGCTCAAGCGATAGGACGCTGGGGAAATTTCTTTAATTCGGAAGCCTATGGACACCCAACAAATATTTTTGGTGTTTTTATTCCGCTGTCTGCAAGAGTTCAAGGGTATGAACAATATTCTTATTTTCAACCAACTTTTTTGTACGAAAGTCTTTTAAATTTGCTAGTCTTAGCGATTTTATTCTTTGTCGTAAGAAAAATGAAATTCAAATTTGACGGGCTAATTTTCACTTCGTATATAATTTTATATTCAATAGTTCGATTGATAATTGAACCTATGCGCTTAGATAGTGCCTTAAATGTAGGCTCAATACACATTGCAACTATTGCAAGCGTTGTTATGATAGTTTTTGCAGTGGGATTTATTACTTATAATGTTGCAAAAAAATAGATTTTATCTCTTTTCAAATGAAATTTCCCAACCGTCGTTGCCGTTGTTTGAAGAAGCTAAATCTTGTACTTCTTGAACTTCGTCCTCTGTCTTTTTAGGCATTTCATCTTGTGGTTCGTCATCTTCTACTTTTGGAGGGTTAATAGGTAATCTAAAGCCAAATGTAGAGCCTTCGCCGACTTTAGATTGAACGAAAACTTGACCTTGATGATGTTTTTCAACCGAAATCTTAACTAAGTGTAAGCCAAGCCCTGTGCCTTTTATTGTGTGAGTGTTATTTTCAACCCTAAAGAATCTATCAAAAACTTTATCAAGATATTCTGGAGCGATACCTTGACCTTGATCTTCTACACTAACTTCAACATAATCACCGACTCTAGCTCGTTCAGCTCTAATCTTAATACGTTTTCCGTCTGGTGAATATTTAATCGCATTAGAAACAATGTTTGCAATAACACGCCTAATACTATCTTTGTTAAATGGAATTTCTGGTAAATCAGGCTCTTTCATAACTGAAATTGTCAAATTATGTTCAGAAGCAAGAACCTTCATTTCGTCTACCACGTCTTCAATTACAGGCATAATGTCTTGTTTTGTCTTTTCTAACTTGACGTTTTGAGATTCATAACGTGAAAAATCAAGAATATCGTTAACCATACGGTTTAAACGAATAATTTCTTGGTTCATTACGCCAATAAATTCTTTTTGAGTATTGAAATCAAAGTCGTTTCCGTAATTGTAAAGTGTATCAATGTAGCTTCTAAGAACTGTTACAGGAGTTCTTAATTCGTGAGAAACATTTGAAATAAAGTGAGAACGCAAGTTGTCCATTTCCATTTCTTTTGTAACGTCGATTAATACGATAATGTAGCCCACGTAATCTCTGTTTACTGAGAACATTGGTGACATTACAGCTTTTATAACTCGTTGATTTACCTCAATATTAAACGCTAGAGGGCGTTGCTCCATAACGTCTAGCGGTGTGTCTTTAAATTGTTCAATTCTATCTTTGAAACAAAGTTCACCGTTTGTATCGCAATATTGTTGAATTTTAGTTTTTAAAATTTCGTTTGGTTTTACATCAAGAAGTTGTTGTGCATGTTCGTTTACAAGAATTACATTGTCGTAATTGTCACAAACTACAACACCGTTTGCAATGCAAGCAAGTACGGCTTCAAGTTTATTTTTTTCTAAAGTCAATTGACCAATATTTTGTTCTTCAAATTGGTGAAGTTTTGTTGACATGTCGTTAAACGCATCAAATAATTGTTTAACTTCTTTTGTCATGCCTTGAGATTCCACCTTAACTCCAAAAGTCCCTGAGGAAATCTTTTTAACTCCGTCTTGAAGCACCTTTAGTTCTTTTGTTGAAAGTATTGTTTGAGCAAGCATTACAAGCACGATTAACCCCCAAGTTAAGGCAAATACCATAATTAGAGAGGTGGTTGTTGTGTCTGTAATTGCTGAAATGATTGTTCCAGAAAGTCCTACGATAACTGAACCTACGTTTTTGGATTCAATGCCGTTTTTAAGTTGCATCGGTGAACTTACAACGATTTTTGCGTGATTTGCTCTGTTAGCGTAGTCTTCTTTACTTGAGTAAATAGTTTTTCCGTCTTGAGCTTTAAATTCAATAAATGCGATGTCATCATTACTGCCTAAAATTGACAAGGAATGAGAGCGCAAAGTGTCATATTTGCTAAGTTCTGGGATATCTTTTGTAATTTCAACAGATTCAATTGCAAGAGTTTTAGATATAATTTGACCGAAGTTTTTATATCCAACATCTAAATTTTTATGAATTTTAGAAACGGCAAAGCAGGTAAGACAAACCATTACTATCGTTGTTGATAGTAAGCCAAAAACAATTAGACGATTTTGCGTTGTCTTAAAAAGACCGTTAATCCCATTAATCATAACAAAATTATATCATGTAATAATATTATGAGCAAATTTATTAATATTTTCCATGCCAGAAATAAAGTTGACTTTCAAAATATATTTATTAATAAGATTGTATGATGAAAATATTGAATAAATTATTAAAACTGAATAAAAAGAAAGAATCCAAACCGTCTGTTTATGACCAAATAGATAACTTGTTTGATGATTTGACTGTTGATGAATTATCAATTAAAGTTGGAAACGACCTCGTAGACTTTGCGGAAGAATTATGTAATAGAATTACACAATTGCGCAATGATATAGCAGACGAATGTGGTTATATTATCCCTCCTGTAAGGATTTTAGACGATATAAATATGCAAGAAAATCAATTTTGTATTTTTGTTCGCAACAATCCTTGTAGAGTTGGATATGTTATACCAACGCTTGATGAGGCTTGTGAGGAGATTAGCAACGAACTTAGAGATGTATGTTTTGAGCATATTGACGTGGTCTTTTCAACTGCTCTAACTGAAAAGTATATAGAACGTGCATCAAGAAACAACGGCGGTTTGGTTTACTTTGTAACTCATTTTTTGCCTGTAACAGGTATAAAATATGTGCTTACAAACCTAATTAAAAACGGAAAATCAATCAAAGATATTGATAATGTTTTTGCACAAATTTGTGAGCAAGCCTCAAAAGACAGAGACACTTGCTATTTACGTAATCCCAAAATCGTGTTTGAACGTGTAAACGCAGAAATTAAATAGCTTCTTCGTCGTTAGAAGGTTCTGTTGGTAGGATAGCGGTAGGCTCGTCCTCGTCTGTAATACCCTTGTCTACTTCAAGGATTCTTGCAAGTGTTTTTGCATCTCCTTTAAGTTTAAAGTATTCAGCAAATTTTGGTGTGGTTTTAATATTGAATGAACGTCCGTTCTTGTCTTTGTGACGTGAGATTAGCCCCATGTCTAATAGTTCTTTAACGTGTTCATAGGCGTTAGCACCCCTGATTTCTTTTAAATAAGATTGTCTGATAGGTTCTTTTAGTGCGATAACGGTTAAGGTTCTTAATGCTGCAGGCTTCAAGTCAACAGGGCAAAGTTTTTCAACAATGTCCATGTGTTCTTCTTTTACTTGTAAAATATAGCCATTTTCGTCATCAATTTCTAAAGCCCCTTCACGTGAAGAATAGTCCATGATAAGCTCAAGCATTGCTTCTTCAATACTATCATTATCGGTTTCTAATATTTCTGCTATCTCACTTGTTTGTAGGGCTTTACCTGTTGTGAATAAAACCGCTTCAATTCTTGCCTTTAGCTTTTCCATTACGCTTTCACCACATATAAATCTGAGTAGAATTCGTCTTGTTCAAGGTCGCATTTACCTTCCGCAGTTAAAAACAACAAGGCTATAAATGCTGTTACCTTGCTCATGCCGATTGATACAAGTTCATGAAGTTCTACTTTTTCTTCTTTGTTAAAGATTTTCTCTAATTTAGCTTGAATTGCTTGAACTGAATTTTCAATAAATTCTTCGTGCGCTAAATTTACGATGTCTTCCGCTGACAAGTTTGCATAATTGCGAACACGTCTTTTTGCTCGTTCGTGAGCTTGTTTTAGAGATTGTTTTTTCTCTAACATTTCATAAAATTCTAATTGTCTAATCAAGTCTTTCAAGGTAACTGTGCGGTTACGATTGATTTTAACACTTGTACGACGTTGCAAAACTTCGTTAAAAGAGATTACGTTGTTTGTTGGCGGTTCGTAATTGTCAATAATTTCGTCATCTGTCAATTCGTAATTATCTTGATTTTCGTCTTCAAAATCAAAAATATCGTTTCCTTCAAGAACATTTGATTTAAGTCTTAAAAGAATTGATGCGAACAAGAAGGTCTTACCTGTTGCTCTTAGGTTTTGAGCTTTCATTTCAAAAAGGTGAGCAAGGTATTTGTCTGTAACATCAACAATGTCAATGTTCCAAGGGTCTATTTTACCTGATTTTGCCATTTGAACTAAGATTTCAATACCTTCTGATTGAAACGATTTTTCTTGTTCTAAATTTTCTAATTTGAATGCTTCTGTCATATTACTAATCTCTTAATTTTACACCTGTTACCTTAGTGATACCTTTTTCTTTTTGTGTAACACCAATTGTTCTATTAGCTGATTCTATCATAGGTTTTCTGTGACTAACTACTATAAACTGCGTATTTTTTGATTGAGATTGGATTAAATTTGCCAATTTTTCAACATTAATACCGTCTAAACTTTGGTCAACTTCATCAAATGCATAGAATGGAGCTGGTAAATATTTTTGGATAGCGAATACAAATGCAAGTGCTGTGATTGATTTTTCGCCACCAGACATACTTTCTAGACGCTGAAGTTTTTTGTCTCGAGGTTGAACATTCATTGACAAACCACCTTCAAACGGTTCTTCTGGTTTTTCAAGAACTAATGTACCTTCACCTTCTGCAAGGTTTGCAAATGCTTCTTTGAAGTGGATATTCAAGTTGTTGAAGGTTTTCATAAACGCTTCTTTTTTCAATTGTTCGTAACCACTCATTCTATCTAGAATTTCTTTACGTTCTTTTGAAAGTGTTTCAATTTGTTCCTTCATTTCGGCTTGACGGGCAGAAACTCTTTCAAAATCGCTGATTGCACGCATGTTTACGTCACCAAGTTCGTCCATACGTTTTTGTAATCTTTGAATTTTTGCGTTAATTTCTTCAATTGAAATTGTAGATGGCTCAAGTTCATTGATATTTACACCTGTTTCTTCAAGTACTTGTTTTGCAGATTCTAATTGAGGTTCAAGTTCACGTCTGCGAGCTTTGAACGATTCAATTTGTTCGCCAATCTTTTCAATGTCGGATTCTTTTAAGTGTTTAGATTTTTCTAAATCTAAAAGTTCACCGTTAATCTTGTCACGTTCTGCTTGAAGTTCTTTCAATTTTTCAGAAATTTCTTCAATAAGAACATTTAATTGAGCTAATTCTTCTTCAACGACTTTAATTTCATCTTTTAAGCGAATTTTATCTTCGGCATAGCCTTTGTTTTTCTTTTCAGCTTCCTTGATGTCGTTGTGACGTGTGTCAATAACAGTTTTGTTAAAATCAATTTCTTTTTGTGCAACCGTAATATCATTGTTTGCAAGCATTTTGTCGTGATTTAAGCGTTTGATGTTATCTTCAAATTCAGCTGTCTTTTCTTTTAATGCTTTTAGTGCATCGTTGTCTAACATCTTTTCAACTTCTTCAATTTCAGCTTGAACCTCTAGTAGAGCAGAGTGTAAATCAACGTCTTTTTCTTCCATTTTGTCTAATTTTGCTGAAATTTTGTCGATGTTTGGAGATTCAGTTTTTATGTAGTTGCGACCTTCTTCTATTCTTGCATCAGTTTCTTCGCCTTCTTTTAGTAATTGGCGTAAATCGGCTTTTGCTTCTGATAGAGAAGTTGTTGTTTCAGAATAATCATGACGAACTTTTGTAAGTTTGTCTTCTATTTCAATTTTTTCTTTTTCTAATTGAGCGTATCTTTGCTTCAATTCAGTTTGTTTTGATTTTAATTTTTCTAATTCTGTATCATCATTTTGGCTAAATTTTGGACCTGTTTTTCTAGCTTTACCACCTGTGATAGAACCTGTTTTTTCGTAGATTTCACCGCTTAGCGTAACCATACGATATTTACCCATTAATTTACGGGCTACATTTTCGCTTTCAACAACAAGAGTTTCTCCAACTGCGTAGAAAAATGCGTCTAAATAAATATCGTTAAAGTCGATTAAGTTTATTGCAAAATCAATTACTCCGCTTTCTTTTGGCAAGTTCAAACTTGTTGGAGCTTTTCTAATTTTGTTTAATGGAATGAAGGTGGCACGACCTGCACCGCTTGATTTTAAAAGCTCAATAGCACTTGAAGCAACATATTCGTTTTCAACAACAATATGCTCCATTCTGCCACCAATAGCAGTTTCAAGGGCTAGGGCGTATTCTTTGTCAACTTTACCTAATTTTACTAATGGTGCGTGAACGCCTTTTACGTTTGAATTCATTACATACTCAACTGCGTAATTTGAAGATGCTCTTTGAACCTCTTTTTGTGCATCAAGAGTTGTAATTTTTTTGTACAGCGCATTTATGTCGAAACTTGTTTCTTCTAAGTCGTTTTTGTTTGTCGAAATGTCGTTCATTAATTTTGTTTGAACGATTTTTAAATCTTCTATTTCTTTTGTTAAATTTTCAACCTCAAGTTGAAGTTTATCCTTGTTTGTTTCAAATTCAGCTTTAAATTTTTCAAGTCTTTCAAGGGCTAACTTGGCTTCATCAAGTTTTTCTCGCAAGTTTTTCAAGTCATTTTCAAGAGGTACTTTTTCTTGAAGTAATTTGTTTGATTCTTCTTGTAGTTTTTCTTTTTTGTCACGTAAAGACTTGCTACGTTCAACGTATTGATCGGCTGTTTGGTTTAAACCGGTCATTTCTTCAAGAACTTTGTTCAAGTTTGTTTGATTTTCTTCAATGTCCTTGTCAATAATTTTGATTTCGTCGTTTTTAAGACCAATTCTTAATTTTGTATCTTCAATCTTTTTATTTAATTGTTCAATACCATTTTTTGCATTTTCAACAGATTTTAAACCGTCTGCAATTTGCTTGTCAGCATAAGTTATAGAGTCATTCTTACGATTAATACTACTTTGTAGCTCTAATGCTTTTGCTTTTAGCTCTAATTGGCGGTCTTCACCTTTTTCTTTTACTTCTTTTTGAACTTCGTCATATTTTTCTTTAATAAGTTTTAATTTTTCAGAAGTGTCTTTTAAATCAACTTCAGCTTCTTTTTTCTTTTTGCCGAAGGTTAAAATGTTTTCATGTGCAGCTTCTAAATTACGTTTTAAATCGAAAAAACGTACTGCATTGATTTGACTTTCATAAGTTGCTTTTTCGTCTTTTAATTTTTGATATTTAAGAGCAACCTCTTTTTCTTCTTCTAACTGTTTAAGTCTGCCTTCAACCTCTGTTAAAATAAATTGAGTTTTTTCTACACGTTGTTCAACTACGTCTAACTCGCCTGTTGCCTTTTCTATACGACGGTCAAAATCTGCAACACCCGCAATTTCATCAACAATTTTTCTTCTATCCATTGTTGTACAGTTAGTAATGCTCATTACATCAAGTTGCATGATTACATTGTAGCTGTTTGGAGTGATGTTATATTTTTCTAATAAAGCATGAATGTCAGTAAGGGTAGAAATACTGTCATTCAAAAAGTAAGTGCTTAAATAAGTGCCGTTTGATGCTTTTTTAAGGCGTCTCGCAATTGAAAAATCGGGTTCATTTTCAAGTCCGCCAAAAGTTACTTTTACATACGCATCGTTACGGTTAGTGTAGGTAGAAATAAGGTGGGAAACTTTTTCTGCACGCAAATTGCGGGTTGTTGCCAACCCTAAAGCAAACAGAATACTGTCTATGATATTGCTCTTGCCTGAACCGTTAGGCCCTGAAATCGTCGTAAACCCTTCTAGTAAAGGTATATCAACTTTTCGTGCAAAAGACTTAAAATTATCAATTTCAAGTTGCTTTATGTACATTTTCCTACCCAAGTAATTACTTATTATCTATTAGACAATAAGATTTAAGGCATGTCAAATGTTTAAGATTTTTTCATTACATTTTCTAAAACTTCAGCAAAAGTCAAAATTGGTTCAAGACGATAACCGCAACCTTCAGAAAGTGCGCCTCCCATCATAATTAGTTCTTCTTGAGGATATCTTCTGCAAATAGGTGGGCGAGTCAAGTGAATTGAACATTTGTTATCTTTTAACATTCTGCATGTAAAGATTAAACCCGATTCGTCCTCGCCAACTATGTCTAAATATGTGTAAAATCTATGTAGCAATTGAAGTTTTTCAAATTGTTTTCTATCACGAACCATGTGTTTACCATGCTTTACATAAATATGTTGACAGCATCTGCCACAGCAACGGCAATGACCTTTTCTGTAATACTTTTTTCGTAAAATTTTTGTGTAAACAAATTTTTTTATGATATCAAAGTTATGTTTTGTGATAATTAAGAGTTTTGTAAGCATATTCCGAATTTTCTTCTTGCGTTTGCATAATCTGGAGTTCCGCTATCTGCCAGAACTAGAATTCTTGCAAAATATTTTTGAGCTTCTTTAAATTTGTGTTGACCCATTAGCTTAATACCTTTATCGTTACAGATATTAATCATTGTGCGCTCTGGATTTAAGTATTGTTCAAGTTTTTTGACCATTTCAAAATAAACATCTTGTTCTTGAGGCTTCAAAATAATATAATTTTTAAATTCACTAATCGCTCTGTCGTAATCGCAATTAGCAAATGCTTTTTTTGCAGCAATAATATGATTTTCTGCCAATAATGGATTATCGTTTAAATATGGCTTTATTTTGTGACATCTTGTCACAACTTTGCTATATTCTGCCGGTTGATTAATTATAAATGAAGCAAAAATAGTGTAATAGCAATATGCATAGTCAAATTGTTTTAACATGTCATGGCAAATTGCCAAATTTGAAATTGTTTTTGGATAAGTTGGATCTAAATACATTGCTTTAGTCCAATATTTAGCGGCTTCTTCGTAATTTTGGTCAGCAAAATATAAAGAACCAATGTTCAAATGAATTTTTGAAAAGTTTGGATAATATTGTCCAGCTCTTTTGTAACATTTTAGGGCTGAAAGTTTATCCTTACTAGCTTGATATTGAACACCTAGCTTCAAATAATCATTTGCTAGTTTTTTATTGCGTTCAATTTGATGTTGAATTTCTTTATATTTCTCGCTAGTTTTGTCTTGTGCGTATTTAAGATATCTGTTGTAATACTTAAACGCATTTATAGTCATTTTTTTTAGGGTGTAAGCAACCGCCAGATTAAGATTTGCCGTAGGTTCTTCCGGCATTGAAACAAGAGCAGCCATCCAATTTGAGATAGCCATTTCTATTTTATTTTTAGTGTAATAATGATTACCTAAGTTAATAAATGCGTCTGAATTAGATGAATCAATATCAATAGCTTTTTGCCAATATTCAATAGCGGTATCGCTTTTGCCTAGTTTATCAAGACAGTTGCCCATTTTTACATACAAATCAGAATTTGTTGTATACAAAAGAGCTTCTGTATACATTTTCAGGGCTTTTTCGTAATCTTTTTCAGCGTAAAGTTTTTCCGCAATTTGCGCCAAATCGCCTTGCGTATCTTCGTTATTATTTATGATATGTGATTCAGCTTCCAAATTATCCATAATCTAAAAAGATTATAACATGCTAAAATCTATATCTTTCAAAAATTCTTCGTTATTAGCCAAATCTTGCGCTAAAGTTTCGGTATCATCAACCATAAATGGGTTAACTACACCTTTTGCAAACAATTCTTCTACTTGTTGGTTGTAAGTTTCTTCATCGTTCATGCCAGCAAGAGCCAATTTAGTAAATTCTTTTACATCTTGTTCTCGTTGAAATATTTTAACAGCATCTTGAGAGATATCGCTTACATCAATTAAGTTAAACTTAGTTTCTTTGTTGTAGGGATTTTTATTTCCAATCGGATTAGTAACAACACTTGAAACACCGCTTTGACCATTAAGTCTAGCGTTAATCATTTGTTCGTTATTTTCGTTATTTATTCCGTGAATCATATTACCTATCTCCCAAGTACATCTCTATTATCCATGTGAAATCCATGTTTGTTATCAACCAAACAGAGTATGTTTTACTTATTACTTTTCCAAGATAAATTAATATTACAATTTTGTGCATGTTTTCACTACATCTATATAGAGTAGTTTTTCATTTTTCTTTATATATAGTTGTAAGAAAAGTATTTTATATATATTATTATTATAAAGAAAGAAGGTTAGGAATGTTAGACATTAAATTAATCAGAGAAAATCCAGAAAAAGTAAATGAATTATTAAAAAGACGTAACCCTGATTTATCTATTGACGCAGTTTTAGCGGTTGATGAAGAAAGACGTCAAATACAAACTCAAGCAGATGAATTACGTGCAAAGAGAAAAAATGAATCTCAAAAAATCGGTATGATGAAAAAGAATGGCGAAAACACAGATGCTATTCAAGAAGATGTGCGTAAATTAGGCGATGAGATTAAAGCTCTTGAAGAAAAACAAGTTGAGTTAGACGAAAAACAACGCAATTTGTTGTTATATACACCAAATATTCCAGACGAAACAACTCCAATCGGAGCATCTGATGCTGACAATGTAGAAGTTTCAAGATGGGGCGAACCTACAAAATTTGACTTTGAATTTAAAGCACACTGGGATTTATGTGAAGAAAAAAATCTTGTAGATTTTGAACGTGGGGTAAAAATCTCTCAATCAAGATTCACCTTGTACAGAGGTAAAGGTGCAAAATTAGAACGTGCCGTTATCAACTTTTTCTTAGATGAACACACCGAACATCAAGGATATGAAGAAATTCTTCCACCTTTCATGTGTAATTCAGCTACAATGACAGGTACAGGTCAATTACCAAAATTTAAAGAAGATATGTACAAATGCGTAGATGAAGATTTATACTTAATTCCAACAGCGGAAGTTCCTGTAACAAACATTTATCAAAACGAAATTTTATCAGAAGATGATTTACCAAAATATATGACTGCATACACTCCTTGTTTTAGACGTGAAGCAGGTTCAGCAGGTAAAGATACTAGAGGTTTAATCAGAGTTCACCAATTCAATAAAGTTGAAATGGTTAAATTATGTACTCCAGAAACATCAAAAGATGAACATGAAAAATTAACAGAAGATGCAGAAGACATGTTGAAGAAATTGAATCTTCCGTTTAGACGTGTTGCTTTATCAACTGGCGATATTGGTTTCTCTGCAAACAAATGTTGGGACTTAGAAGTATGGATGCCTTCTTATAATGCATATAAAGAAATTTCAAGTTGTTCTAACTTTGGTGATTATCAAGCACGTCGTGCAAATATCAGATACAAAGAAAAAGCAACCGGCAGAACTAGATTTGTTCATACTATTAACGGCTCAGGTCTTGCAGTTGGCAGAACAGTTGCTGCAATTATTGAAAACTTCCAACAAGCAGACGGTACAATTATTGTTCCAGAAGTTTTAAGAAAATACACAGGATTTGATAAAATCTAATGTAAAGGTTAAATTTTTAACGGCGGTTGAGTTTTACTCAACCGCCGTTATTATTAGTAACCAATTGATAATCGTTTTGTTGGGGTATCTATGATATTTTCATTAGTAGGTCAGGCATCGCCTGACATTAATGATTTTATCCTCTTATATAACCTCATAAATTGTAAATAATCCTTTATAAATCAGCCACACTTAAAAAAATCTGATATTCTTTTGTTAGGAATAGGAGAAGTATTAAAAATGTCATACGGATTTCCATTTGAATTAGACGATTTTCAAAAAGAAGCATGCAATATAATTAACGAAGGTAAAAGTGTTGTTGTTTGTGCGCCAACAGGTGCTGGTAAAACGGTAATTGCTCAACACGCAATTCATAGAGCATTAGAAGAAGGCACTAGAATTTTTTACACAACACCATTGAAGGCTCTTTCAAATCAAAAATATAACGATTTTGGAGAAAAATATGGCTATGATAAAGTAGGTTTGCTTACGGGGGATACTTCTATTAACCGTAACGCTCAAATTGTTATTATGACAACAGAAGTTTTCAGAAACATGCTTTATGGTACAAATTTAGGCTCAGTTGCTGATAACTTGAAAGATGTTAAATATGTAGTTCTTGACGAAGTTCACTATATGAATGACGAGGACAGAGGTACAGTTTGGGAAGAAAGTATTATTTATTGTCCTACAAATGTGCAAATAGTTGCACTTTCGGCAACAGTTGCTAATTGTGAACAACTTACTGCTTGGATTAATTCTGTTCATCCGACTTGTGAATTGGTTAATACTGATTTTAGACCAGTTCCACTTAGATTTTACTATTACGACAGCTCGCAACCTTATAAATTGTTGCCACTTTTAACTCCATCAGGTGCGTTAAATAATAAGATTAAACCTGAGCCAAGACCGTTTGGACGTAATCGTAATAAAAAGGCTCAAAGTCCTGTAAAAAATGTTGTACGCAATTTGGCAGAACAAGACATGCTTCCTGCAATTTATTTTACTTTCTCTCGTAAAAAATGCGATGAACAAATGGAGAGATGTGCTAATTTGTGCCTTGTAACGAAAGAAGAACAGGAACAAATTAAAGAAATCGTAGATGAATACATTGCTGAGAATTACTATTTGGCTAAAAATAAGCATATAGATTTCTTGATGTGCGGTGTTGCATCTCACCATGCGGGTTTACTTCCAGGTTGGAAGGTGCTTGTTGAAAAACTTTTTCAAAAAGGGTTAATAAAAGTTGTTTTTGCAACTGAAACACTTGCCGCAGGGATTAACATGCCAGCTCGCTCAACTGTAATTTCTTCTATTTCAAAAAGAACAGATGCAGGGCATAGACAATTAACCGCAAGTGAATTTTTGCAAATGTCAGGTCGTGCAGGTCGTAGAGGTATGGACGAAGTTGGATATGTAACAATAGTTGGTACACCTTATCAATCACCTCAAGATGTTGCAGATTTGGTGTTGTCACCAGCAAATGACCTTGAAAGTAGATTTTCACCACGTTATTCTATGGTTCTAAACCTTCTTCAAAGATTTAACTTAGATGAAGCTAAACAACTTATTTTAAAGAGTTTTGGCTATTTTTCATCAAATACAAGACTTGCGCCATTGTTGTTACAAAAGGAAAAAAATCAAGAAACTATTGATGAATTGAATTCTTTTAAATGTTATTGTGGCTTGACGAATGCTGATTTACTTGAATATAACAAGGTTAAAAACATGTATGTCGCAAATAGGCAAACTTGTAAAACTATAAGAAAACAAGAAAAACATAAAAAACGTGGACTTGATGAAGGCTTTTTAGCTTTTGAAAAGACTACAAAAGATTTGTTGCATCGTATGCAAGAATTTACATGTGATAGATGTAAATTATATAAAAAACATATTAAAGATATTGAAGTTTTAGAACGCTATATTGCAAAACAACGTAAACTTGAAAAGGATATAGAGGTTCAAAAAGATGTTTTTTGGAACAAGTTTATGAGTCATAGAGGCGCATTAATTGACATGGGGTATATTGTAGACGATTACCCAACAGAACGTGGCATTACAGTCTCTCAAATTCGCTCTGAAAATGAATTATATTTAGCAGAAATTATTTTCTCAGGAGTTCTTGAAGAACTTACTCCAGCAGAACTTTCAGCGGTTATTTGTTCTGTAACAACTGAGGACATGCGCTTTGATAATTATGCGCAAATTCCTCTATCACCTAAAGTTAGAAAGACTTTGAACAAGATTAGAGATATAAGACGTAAGGTGGACAAGGTTCAAAAGAATAACAATGTTGATGAACCTATGTATATCAACTCTTTCTATGCACCATTAATTGAAATGTGGGTAAACGGTGCAGAATGGCAATCAATTATTGATGAGGTTGATATCGGAGAAGGCGATATTGTGCGTGTATTCAAGCGTACAGTCGATGTGCTAAGGCAACTTTGTACAATTGATAATATTCCAGAAGCGCTTGTCTTTATTGCTCGTGAAGCAATAGATGGAATCTTAAAAGAGCCTATAGATGTTGATTAGACTTAATTGTAAACTTTTGTTTACAAACATGTAACTCAACTAGCAACTTTTTTTTACTTTGATACTTTATATAGTTGTGTTAGTGAAATAAAGGAATGTATCTATTATGGCAATTAATCCAGTAGGAGCAATGCAAAAAGCCGCTCAACCGCAATTTACAGGCGTGGTTGATACAGTAGTTGGCTCAAAAGCATTTGAAAAAGTTGCTGAATTTGCAGGTTCAAACTCTGCAACATTTAACGCAGCTTCATCATTAGTTATGGCAGGTGTCTTGCGTCCTTTGACAATTATGGCATTGCCTGCTAAAAACGAACAAGAACAAAAGAACAAAGGTAATGCAGCAGCTCACGCTATTGCATCAGCAGTAATTGGTTTCGCAATTACATCTACAGTTATGAAACCAATCTCAGCAGGTTTGAAAAAGGTAATGGGTAATACAGATAAGTATTTACCAAAATTATCTGAAAAAATGAAAGCTAATCCAACATTAGAAAAGAATGTAAACAAAGTATTATCATTCGGTCCTGACATCTTGTTAGCAGTTCCAAGAGCGTTGTTAACATCTAAATTATCAGGATATGTAAACAAAGCATTATTCGGTAAGAAAAAAGATGCAGCTCCTGCACCAGCTCAACAAGCTCCAGTAGTTGCTCAAGCTCAAGAATCTCAACGTCCCGTTTTAGATAGCTTCAAAGGAGGTACAAAATAATGAACGTATCAGCAATTAATAGTGTAGCTCCAAAAGCACAAAACGTAAAATTCACAGGCGCAATGGATAAAATGACAAATGCCGTTGCAACTGGATTAGGAAAAGTTGGTAATACAGATGCTTTCGTAAAAGGTATGGAAAAAATTGGTGATTCACCAAACTTGATGGCTCACTTATCAACAGCAAGTTCAGCAGTTACAACAGGTTTATACATCTACAAAAACTTAACAGATAAAAAGAAATCTAAAAACGAACGTATCACAATGGCTATTAACCAAGCATTAACATTCGCAGTTTCAACAGCTATTACTTACACAGCAATCGGTGCTTTGAACAAAGTTTCTAAAAATATCTGTGGTAAATTTGGCGAAGCCGTAGCAAAACGTGGTTATGACGCTAAGAAAGTTGACACATTGAAAACAGGTGCTAAAGCTGCAATCGACTTAGTAGTATGTTCTTCAATCAACAGATACATCTCTCCAGTAGCAGTTACTCCAGTAGCTAACAAATTAGGTGCTAAATTAACTGATTACTTAGACAAAAAAGATGCTGCAAAAGCTGCAAAAGCTTAAGCATAATTTTAAATAAAAACTTTAAAGTAACTAACTAAAAACGACTTACTCAAAAGAGTAAGTCGTTTTTTATTCCAATTTGAATTTTGTCCGTATTAATACGTACGTATTTTTACGTACGTGTATGACCTACAAGCCCTAGTTAAAGTCACTCTGTAATTGATATTTGACTTGAAAAAAGCTGTTTTGACAGTAATAATAAATTATAAGACAGTCTTATAATTGTGTATTGTAGGCTAGAATTGAATATTAGACTATCTTAAAATAATGCCGTTCTTTTGGCAGTAGCGTCGTAATTCAGTGTTTGCGGTCATTACAGTGCTTACTAATAAGCTATTATGTAGTGTTTGCGCAAGATTTACAGCTTTATCATACATCTTGAAGGCGCTAACCGCATAATCTCGTTGGGATTCAGACTGAATAGTAGATAATTCTTGTAAGTATTTACCGTATAAGAAATACAATTCAGACAATGTATCAAGCAAGTCAAATTGGCGTGCGATGCCAATTGCGCTTTCAATATAGGCTTTTGCTGAGTCGTAATCCTGTAATGCAAGGTACGCTTCGCCGATAATCTTATTGAATTGAGTGATAAAATAGAAGTTTTGAATCTTTGGACTTTGCGCAATATCAAGGGCTTTAAGCGAGTATTCAAGTGACTTTTCAGGTCCTGCAGTAAGAAGTGTAACCTCTGAAATGAAGTACCACGCAATAAGTACGCCCAAAGCATTCTTTTCTTTCGCAAAGTATGAAACTTGTTCTGAGTAAATTGCAAGTGCTTGTTTGAATTTGCCTTTTTCCTTAAGAACCTTACCTAGCAACAGTTTCAAGATGTTTTTGCTTAATGGGTCGTTGTTGTTATTTACAAAGGTTACGATTTGGAACAATTCGTCTTGAATGCCTTCTAATTGGTTTCTAGAGATACTATTGATAACGCTTATCAAATTCCATATAGTAACCGCTTGTGCGTCCATTATATCGTTATTTTTGTATTGTTTTAATGTTTCTTCTAATATAACTTCTGATTCTTGAATGTCTCCTTTTAACGTATTTGCAAGGGCTAGAGTCAATTTTACCTTACAAATATATAAGTCATTTTGAATGTGGTTCTTTTCAATAATTTCAAAAATAGTACTTACAACGCCAATTGAACGGTTATCACCTTGTAATACAAGGGCATTTGCAAGTATCAAGTATGTTTCAAGCCATGCTTCAAATAAGTCTTCAATCTTAATATTTTTATGAGCTCTTGTTGTGTCTAAATTTTGCTCAAAAATAGGTAAAATCTCAGCATCAACAAGGCTTACAACCTCACCAAGATTACCGATTGTTAGCAATGAATTTAATTTTCTTGATTTTAACATTGCAATCTCTAAGTCGTAAGTCTGGTCTACGTTTGCGACTGCACTATCTATACATTCAATTACGCCAAAGTGGTTACCAACTTTATGACAACATTGCGCTAAATAACCTGTTAATTCAAATTCTTTTAAGTTATCGTCAAGTTTTCTAACGTGCTCAATTACACGTGGCAAGTATTCAATAGCAGCTTTTGGGTTGCCAAATGACATAACTTTACCAAGTCTTTCGTAGATGTTATTTTTAATTAATGAGCTGTTTACACCTTGAAGTTTGTCAACAAGTACTAGGGAGTATTTTTGAGCCATTATGTAGATGTTTTCATCTCCAATTGCAGCGGTTTGACGTACAACTTCAGACCAAGCATTAAGTGCGCTTAAATTTTCTTTTAAGTTAGTTGCAAGAAGCGCTAATGACGAGTGCGAAGATAGCGTAAAACCTGACAAAATGACAAATAATTTTTCATTTACTGTCATAAAGTTTTTGTCTTTTCTTGCAATTTCTAAAATTGATTTCCATAAACGAGTACTTTTAAATTCGTATGCTGACTCATTTACAGGCGTAATATAGTTCAAATCTAGCAAGCTAGAGAATAAGGCTACAAATTCTTTATCATCAACTTTAAATAGTTGATTTAGCACTACTGGATAGAATTTTAAGCCTAAAACTGCCGCAGCAATTAATAATTCATATACAAGAACATTTTCGTTTTTCAATATGTCTAATCTTCTTTTTACAACGGCGTCAAAAGAGTCTGGTAGACTGAACGAGATGTAATTTCTGCTTGAATCAGTAACTAGATTTAAAATTTGTTCAATGTATGCGGGATTTCCTTCTGTTTGCTTATGGATAGTATCTCTTAGCGCTTGAGATGTACCAATAAACAGAGGGTTGTACTGATTTATGAATGTATCAGTTTGGCTGTCATTAAACGCAATTAATGAGATATCAGCATATTGTTCTTCCATTAAAGACTTGTCAAACAAGTATGTTTTAGCTGAGCGAGGTTCATTGTAAGTTAGTATGAATTTTGTGTTTTGTAAACCAGTTTCGCCGTTGATAAGTGTCTTTAAGAATTCATAAGACATGTTATCAACATGTTCAAAGTTGTCAAATACAAACACAGTTTGCATTCTTGATGAAATAGTCTCAAAAACTTTTCTTAAAATACTAAAAGTTCTAGCTTTATTTTTGAAAATTGTTTCATAATATGCTGATTTTTCAGGGTATAAGAAGTTTACTAAATCGTCAATTTCATCAATCTTTAGGCTTGGAAATTCAGTTTTAAAGAATTTTAGAGAATCCTTCTTTAACTTAGCTGTGTTAATACAGAAATTTGGAACATTAAAGAAAGTTAGCAAGATATCTTGGAATAAGCCACAAGGTGTAATTTGGCTAAGCGGAGTGGCTTTACCAATTAACCATACAAATTGGTTGTCTTTAAGTTCTTCAATTGTCGCTCTAAGTACAATGTTTTTGCCTATACCGCTTGCACCGCTAAGTGAAATAACTTTAACAGAAGTATTTAGTAAGGTGTTAACCAAAATGTTTTTAGCACTTTGCTGAGTAAATAAATTTGGCGAATAAGACATCTCATTGCCCGTATTCATTGCGTGTGGTTTAACTTGATGTTGTTCTTCATTGGCTTTAGGTTCTGTTATCCTAAATTGTCTGTTAGCTGCTTCTGAAAGAATGTTTTTAGGTTGTGTAACTTTTCTTGGATTTGGTATAACATTATGTCTATTTGGCAAAATGTTAGATTTTAAGGGTAATACACCTTTTCGTAAGTTTGAATTTCTCATTTGAGGTGTTACACCGTTTATAGGTCTTTGAACCTTTTTGTTAGTTTGTTGAGGCGCTTTGCTCTTTGGCAAAACACTTTTTTGATTTGATTTTGGTTTTTCTTTTATGATTTCTTGTTGTTCTTCCTCAATCTTAGTTTCTTCGGCTTTAATTTCTTGTTGCTGAAGTTTCATAGCATTAAGTTGTTGTGGAAGAGTGCTTAGTTGCTCTTGTAAGCCTGTTAATTGAGATTGTAAAGAGTTTAATTGATTTTGTAGAACTTCATTTTCAGGGGTTGCAGTTTTTTTCTTTAATTTTTTGATTGCTTTTTTCTTCGCTGATTGAAGTCTAGACGCATTAGACATTTTTGTAGCAGAATGGTTGCCTGAAAGCATTCTCTGACCACCTTGTAACATTTCTTTTTCTGGTATCAATGGCGAATCTGAAGGAGTATGCTTAGGCAAGTTTACGTTAATAATGTTCTTGTTTTGAACAGGTTTTGGCATCGGCGCCATAACGGTTTTTGTCTTTTTGCGCTTAGGCGTTTTACTTGAAATTGCAGGCAAAACGAATTGTCTAGGTGGTTCAAGTCCACTTCTTTTGTTAGTTGCTTGTTTTGATTTTTTAAATGAATAACCACATTTTCGGCATGCTGATGCATTAGGAAAGTTTGCTGATTTACAATGCGGACAGAATTTTACAAGTTCTGTGCCACATTCTACGCAAGATTTGTTATAGATTAAATTATATGCACCACAATGCTTACAAACTGTGCCAATTTTGACGTTACAATGTGGACAGTTTATAGTTCCATTTGGTATTTGTTTTTTACATCTTGGACAAATCATTCTTTAATATTTTTCCTAAAATGTTCCGTGGTGTTTGTTAGTTAATTGATTTTTTGACCGCTTCCATCAGTTCAAATAATCTTTTTGATACTTGAGATTGAGAAATGTTCATATCTCTAGCAATTTCAGCTTGTTTCTTCCCTTCAACATAGCGTAATTCGTATAGTTGCAGATATTGTTTTTCAACATTTTGGCTATGCGCAATAACAACAGAGTCGTAAACAGATTGTAAAAGTTCCTTTTCTACGACAATCTCTTCAGGATTCTTTGGTATTGTAATAAAATTATAGTTAACAGCGATGTTGTCAATGTTAGCAGTATCCTTCATTTCGACAGGTTGCGCTTCTATATCTCGTGTCGAAACGTAGTTTTGATGAGTTCTTCTAACTCGACCCATGTTCTTAAGCACAACAACAATAGCGGTTGATGCAATCTTTCTGATATAAGCCTCTAGTGCTTCTTCATCATCAATCGTTTCAATTATGGACAAGGAACGCTTACAGGTTTCGTTAAAAAAATCATCAAACAAGTCTTCGTTGTTTTGGAATTTTTTGTCCGCCTTAATTATTCGCTTGATTAACTCTAAGTGTTCTTGCGCTAATTCCAATTTTTAAACTTTCATCAAAATCTGCTAACTAACACTTATATCATATCACAACTTAGAAATTAATTATAAGAGAAAAATCATAACTATCCTTTGTAAATTCCGAAGTTGGCGCTTTTACGTATTTTAAGGCTGCCTTAACACTTTGTAACACAATTGCGTCAATCTGTTTTGAGCCGCTTGAAACTGTTACATTTGTACTTGTTAATTCTCCAGACTTATTAATTTGTACATCAACAATCATTTTTGATGAGTATGGTAATTCAGATGCGTTTAACAAGTCGGATTGAATAGCAAATTTCATTGCTCTGCCTGTAATCTTCAAGTATTTTACAACTGCATCATTGTATGTAAGCTCTTGTGGAACTTCCCAATATAGTTTTTTAATTTGATTTGTATATAATGGCGCTTGTGGTTTGCTTGGTAATGTTGTTAAATTTTTGTCAGCAAGTCTTTCTTTACCTTGGTTAAGGCTTGCGTTCATGCTTGCAACATCTTGTGGACCACCTGCTTCTCCAGGTATAGCACCAATAGGTTGTTTGCTATCTTCTTCCTCATTTTCAGGAGTTGTATCGTTCAACATTTGAGCATCTTCTTTATCTTCTTGTGTTTCACCTTCAATTGGCATATTTTGGTCTTGTTGTGTTTGAATACCTTTATTAGCATTAATTTTTTCCATAATTAAGTCTTTTTTGGTGTAGCCAAATGCAACAAGTAAAACTATTAATAAAATACCTAATAGTGGTGAAGGTTTTTTAGCTTTTGTTTTTTGTGGTGGCATTTGATAATTATTCATGTTCACATTATTTTGATTTAATGTGTTATCCATAGCATCATTACCCATTTGCCCTTGTTGTTGAGTATTATCATACAAAGTTTCTATTGTATTTTGGTCATTTGCAGCAAAATTTGGGTCATAATTATCTGCACCTTGCTGAATATTGTTAATCTCGTCAGGATTAAAGTGCATATCATCATAATTCTGTTGTGCAGTCATATCTGGAATATCATTTAAGCCTGTTTCTTGTGAAATTTCAGGTTGAGGTGCTTGTGAACTTGGCATTCCTGCGTTGAAATCTTCGTCTGAAAAATCAAGGTCTACGTTTTGAATATCTGGGTCATTAAGATCTATATCGTCAAGATTAATTTCGCTTAAATCAATATCACTGTTAACAAGATTATCAATTTCAGAGTCTAAATCAATGTTGTCTGTATTTATATCAGATTGAGAATTTAATGCATTATCCGGTATACTATCATCAGAGTCTAAATCGTCTAAAGAGTCTAAATCATCAAGGTTTACGTCATTAAGTGCTGATGATTGAGTCTGTGCCGGTTGTGATGTTGCGTCATCCGATGTCGAAAAATCATTAAATGCACTAAAGGCGTCATTCATTGCATCATCAACAGGAATTTGCGGATTATTTAAGTTTGGATTTGCTTCTTCAACAGCTGCCGCCATATCCATTGTAAATTCTTCAAGTCCGCTCATATCGTCATCATCATTAGAACTATCACTTATTTGTGGTTCTTCTGCTTGTGGTTGATTTTCTTGTGGTTGATTTTCTTGTGGTTGTTGTTCTTGTGGTTGTTGTTCTTGTGGTTGTTGTTCCATTTCAAAGTCTGACAAATCTACATCTTGTAGTTCTTCGTCGTTTCCTAAATCTTTGAATTGCTGAGGCAAATCTTGAACGTCACTAGATGCTTGATTTTGTGTCTCAGCTTGAACTTCAGGCTCAGAAAAGTTTACATTTTGAGCGATATCATCAAGAGTTTGGGGAACTATATCTTCAAGAGGTGCAACAGGCTCTAATAATTCTAAATTGTCATCTGCAGGCATTTCTGTTATAGCTGAATCTTG
This sequence comes from Candidatus Melainabacteria bacterium, assembly GCA_003258725.1. Lineage (GTDB taxonomy): Bacteria > Cyanobacteriota > Vampirovibrionia > Gastranaerophilales > Gastranaerophilaceae > UBA6984. The sequence goes on along the minus strand of QHMG01000007.1, from coordinate 11,993 downwards.
AGCTTGGTCTTTGATAGATTGAGTTTCATGTTCTTGAGGTGATTCATCTTCTGTTATTTCTTCAATAGAAGGTAAATCGTCATCGGGCTCTAATTCAGGAAGAGTTAAATCAATAGGAGTTTCAAATGCTTCTAAATCTGTTAAATCTATTGACTCTGATGGCATATCAAAACCTTCATTTTTAACCGCATCTATTAAACTTGGCTGTTCTTCTTGATTTGTATCAGCTGGAGTTTCAACAGATTCATTAATTTCAACTGTTTCAAGTGATTCATTTGACTCTGCAGGCTTCATAACTTCTTCATTTTGTGTTGATATTTCAGTTAAATCTTCTAAGTCTGGAATGTTATCGTCATCGACATCTTCAAAGTCAGCGAAATTATCTAAAGAGTTTAGACTTTCATCTGCGTTTAAGTCTTGTAAATCAGGAATATCTTCAAAATCTAAGAAATTGATATCATCATCTTTGGCAATTTCGTCAATTGATTGAAGTTCTTCTGGCTCAGATACATCAGTTTGAGTTTCTTCGTTTGAAGGTTGTTGCTCTTGGTGAGAATTATTATTTTGAGTTAGGTCAGAAAAACCACCAAAGTCAATGCTATCTAAGTCAACACTATTAGCTGATAAATCATCTAATTCTGCTTGTGACATGTTTGGTTCTAAGCCACCAAAACCTTCAAATGTACCTGTGTTATCCATATTCAAATTAGGAATATTGGTGTTTTCTGAAGGTGTTATGTCGTCAAGAGTGAATGTTTCTTCCTCTTCAACTTGTTCTGGTTCAAAAGTTTCAAAGTTTGCAAGTTCTTCGTCACTTGGTAATTCATCTAATTGTCCAGGTTCTTCTATAATTTCTTCACCTTTTTCTTCAAATTCACCATTTATAATATCATTATTATCTAAATTCATTGTATCTTCCCCTACGTGGTTTTCTTCTATATAATCTTCTACAAAGTCAGCGACTGTTGTATTTGCTATCTCATCTAAATCTACATCTGAGCCAAATTCATCAGATGTGATATCCTCGTTATATAACTGTTGAGCGCCTAAAACGTCTAATACAGAATCGCTTAGAATTTCGTTTGTGTTTGCTAAATCAGTAGAAATTAGCTCAAAATGTTGAAATTGTCTAAACATTTCGCACAACTCACCGCTTTTCATAAGTTGTTCGTATATGAAATGTTTTTCATTATTCATAATGTCGCCATCAATGAAGTTTATGATTAAGGCTTGAGCCTTTATAATGTCATTTTCATTTGTTGGCAAGTTTGATTTTGGTTTTGATTTTTTTAGAGCCTTCTTCAAGCTATTTTCATTGTATAAGGAACCATTATCAACTATATAATAACCATTGACCTCTTTTGACTTGCTTACTTCATCTGGAGCGATTGCACCAACAAAGTTAGCTGTAGAAAGGTCTTCGCTCATTACTAAAAATATGTACAAGTCTGGAGTAGTGTTAAATTCGTACTGAGCTTTTGGCACAAATAAAAAATGTTCATTAGGTACAATTCTAACGTCAACTTTTATGTTATCAATGTTTATATCTGAAATGTCCATGTCTTTTAAGACTGCTGGAATTGTGTACAGGCTATTTTGATTAGTAGCGTTAAAGCCTATACTTTTTAAATATTTTATACCAAGTCTTCCACCAATAACGTTAGCGAAGGCTCTTTGTTTTATCCTGTCATCAAGATTACTAGATGAATATACAGCGTCTTTTACGTCCTCTTGAGTAATCTCAATAAACTTATTATCATCAAAGATTCCCATAATATTCCTTTCCTCTAATTATAAAGATTACACAAGATATTAGAATATTCCATATTTCATTACTTTATTAAGTTTTGTAACGTAAATTTACAGTTGATTTTTCAAAAAAGCAATTTTTTTAGGCAAAAAAACTTTATATAGGTAAGGAAGAAAATTATAAGGTTATGGAGGTTTTTAACAATGGTTTCAGGTATCAATGCAAATGTAGGTTTTCAAGGTGGAATTAATACAGCGACTAACGCTCGTCCATATATGAATCAACCATATCAATATACAGTAGCACCTCAAGTTGCTGCAGATACAGTAGAAATTGCAGGCAAGAAAAAAGGTAGCGCAGTAAAAAAAGGTATTATCGGTACTGTAATTGGGTTGGCAGTAGCCGCAGCAGCATTATATGCAGGTACTAAATCAGGTAAAATCACAGAAGTAGCAAATGCTACAAAATGGACAGAAAAATTGCAAAATTTAGCATTTAAAGGTGGTAAAGGTGTTGAAGCTGGTGTTGAATATGTAACTAAAAAAGGCGGAGACCTTGTAGATTGGATAAAAGATAAATTTAGTAAAAAAGCTCCAGAGAATGCAGGTGCAACAGTTTTAGCTGAAATTCCAAATACAGCACCTTCGACTCCAACTTTAGGTCTACCATATTATCCAGCAAAATAAAGATTATAAGATAAAAAAAGACAAGGATTTTATCCTTGTCTTTTTTTTATTTACTAATGTAACATAATGTAAAATAACAACAATTCTACTGTCAAATTTTAGACTAAAATATTTTTAATATAAGTAAGGTAAAATGTGTATAGGAGTAAAATGATGATTTCAGGTGTAAATGCAAATGTAGCATTTCAAGGTGGAGTTGCACCGAAGGCGCAACAATTTCAACAGGCAGTAAATACTCAAGTTGCACCAGATACTGCTGAATTTTCGGGTAAGAAAAAAAGCAGCGCTGTTAAAAAAGGTATTATTGGAACAGTTGTTGGTTTAGCAGTTGCTGCGGCAGCACTATATGCAGGTGTAAAATCTGGTAAATTGACAGAAGTAGCAAATGCTACAAAATGGACAGAAAAATTGCAAAATTTAGCATTTAAGGGCGGTAAAGGTGTTGAAGCTGGTGTTAAATACGTTACTACAAAAGGTAAAGACGTAATTGATTGGTGCAAAGAAAAAATGCCTAGCAAAGAAAAAGTTAAAGAAGTTGCAGTAGAGGCTTGGGATACTTATGCTGGTAAAGCAAAAGAAGTTGCCGAAAATGTGACTGAGACGGTAGTAGATGCCTTACCTGATACAAAATTTGATTTAAAATATTAATACAATTTATAAAGATGGCGGTGATAAAATCACCGCCATCTTTTTTGTTACTTTGTAATATTTTTTTCTAAAAAAAGGCAATTTTTTTCTCTAAAAATACTTTATATAAGTGGTTATTTTATTATTAGTATTTTGGAGGTTTTTAATGACAAGGATTGTTCCAGAACAACAAGTTGGTTTTGCACCACGTATGAACAATGTAGGCTTTAGAGGCGCAAGAGCAGAGGCTCAAGATTATACAAGAAGAAGTGATTATTTAGCTGAGGACAGATTTGATTCTTCTTATAGAAATGATGAAGAAAAAGATGAAGGTGTTGTTAAATCAACTGTTAAAGCTATTGGTAATGGCGTTAAAACTTTCGTAAATATGACGGTTGATGCATTTGCAAGAGCAACAAGTGAAGTTGTAATTGATAAGGCTGTTGGTAAAATTACAGGAAAGTAATATAATATTTTAAAAATATAAAAAGGTGGTTTTTATGCCACCTTTTTTGTTATATAAATTCTGCTAGAAGGACGGTACTAATTAAAAATCCTTCGTTTGTAAGTGCATAACCCTCATTTGTACGTTTTAAATGTCCTGTTTCAAGATATTTTTTTAATGTATTTTGATATTTTTTTTCAAAATCTATGTTAAATTTTGAATTAATTTCAGAAATATTAATTCCACATGCTCGCCTAAACCCTAAGAAAATTTCTTCTTCAAGTTTTTCTTTTTGTGTCTCGAAATGTCCAAAATCTTTTGTAAGAGGATTTTCCATGTATTTGTGAATATCAAAACAGTTTGCGTAGCGCATGCCGTTTTCATAACCATGCGCACCACAGCCAAAACCATAATATTGATTGTTATTCCAATAATTTAGGTTGTGTTTTGAGTTGTAGCCTTTTTTTGCAAAGTTGCTAATTTCATAATGATTAAAGTCATTCAATACTTCAATGGCTTTTAAATACATGTCAGCCTGCAAATCATCATCTGGCAAGTTGCTCGGTAATTTTTTGCCGTAAACAGAATTTTCTTCAATCTTTAAGCCGTAAAGCGAGATGTGCTGAATGTTTAGAGTTTTAGCAATTTCTAAATCTTTTTCAAAGTCTTTAAGTGTTTGATTGGGTAAACCATAAATAAAATCTAATGAAATATTGTCAAATTCTGCTTTCTGAGCCAAATTTACTGCAAGTTTAGCCTGTTCAGAGGTGTGACGTCTGCCAATTTGTTTTAAGATTTCATCGTTAAATGTTTGTATTCCAATACTTAAACGGTTTATGCCAATTTCTTTTAAACCTTTGAAGTACTCAAGTGTTGCATTTTCTGGATTAAGTTCAAAGGTTATTTCTGCACTATCTTCTAGATAGAATTTGTTAAAAATCTTTTTGACGTGCTCTAATGGCATAATTGAGGGAGTTCCTCCACCAAAATAAAGTGTTTTAAGAGTGTTACCTTGATAATTAGTATCTATTTCTTTTAATAACGCAATAAGATATCCTAATTCCAACTTAGTGTTTACAGTTGAAACAAACGCACAGTAAAAACATTTTGAATTACAAAATGGTATGTGAATATAGGCATTTTGAGGTGGTTGCATGCCTAGTCCTCAAAAAGTTCTCTATGTATTTCTTTTGCGACTTCGTAAGACGAATTTTTATCAGAAAGTTTTTCTCTTACTGATTTTAAGCCCTCGATTTGCTTATTTCTAGCGTCTTCATCATAAAGCAATTTTTCAATGTTGTAAGCGATAACGTCTGGTTTTGCTTGAAGTTCTAGAATTTCAGGAACAATGTCCATGTCCATAATAATATTAGGTAAACAAACTCTGTTAATGCATCTTACAAGCAAGTAGATAAACCAAAATAGAATAGGTCCTTTGTAAGATATTATCATTGGAGTATTGTAAAGTGAAGCCTCAAGTGCAACAGTTCCAGAAGCTAAAATTAAAGCGTCAGAACAGCTTAATAATGCTTGATTGTCACCTTGAATTATTTTAAAGTCACAATCTTTGTAGTATTTTTTGAAAACTTCGTCTTTAATGCTTGGTGCTTGAGAAAATACAATTTGAATATCTGGGTGCATTTTCTTCAAAATTTTAGCTGATTTAATAAAAGTTTCCATTAAGTTTTTAAGTTCAAATTTTCTAGAACCAGAAAATACTGACACTAATTTTTTATTAGGATCTAAACCATATTTAGCAAAAAATTCTTCTCTGTTTGCAGGTTGAGGAAGTTGGCTTATAAGTGGGTGTCCGCAATAAGTTGTTTTAATTCCGTAAGATTCATACATTTCTTTTTCGAATGGAAAAATGCAGAATACTTCATCAACATATTTTTTTATTGCTTTAATTCTGTATTTACGACTAGCCCAAACTTGAGGTGGAATGTAATAATTAATTCTAATACCAGCTTTTTTCAAAAAACGAGCCATTTTTAAGTTGAATGCGCCGTAATCAATTAATAAAACAAGGTCAGGTTTGTATTCTTTAGTCAAGTAGTTTACAAGGTCTTTGCCTAACTTTATGTGGTCTAATAAAATTCTTGGAGACAAGCCCATTGCACTCATTTTTGAGTGGTCAGCAAAAAGTTTAATGCCCATAGCTTTAAGACTTTCACCACCGATAGCCTCAATTTGAATATCAGAATTCATCTCTAAAAGATGACGAGCAACATTAGATGCGTGCATGTCCCCTGAATATTCGCCTGTAATAATAAATACTTTTTTCATAATTAAACAGCCATAATTACGATGTTGTTTTTATCAGCAAATTCAACAACTTTTTCTTGTTCAACAATAATTGTTTCGTTTGCTTCAACAGCTAATAAAGATAATTTATATTTTTTCATTGTTTGTAATGTTTTTAAGCCAACGGCAGGAATGTCGAAACGCTTGTCTTGAGTTGGTTTTGCAACTTTAATTACGCAACCGCCCTTTTTAGCGATTTTTCCGCCACGTTCAATACATCTGTCTGTACCTTCAATGGCTTCAACAGCCATAACCATTTTGTCTTTGATTACAACAGATTGACCTACGTCAATTTTGCCCATTTCTTTTGCAAGCCAATAGCCATATTGAACGTCTGCAATTTGGGCTTCAGTTGGTTTTAATTTACCAAGAACGCCTGCAGGAATCATTAAATTTTTGATAAAAATTGTTTGATCTAAAACAGTAACACCAATTTTGTTAAGTTCTTCAACAACAGTCAACATAACTTGGTCATCATTAAGTCTTTTTACTTTTTTGATTAATTCTAAAGCCATAGAGTCGAATTTAGGACGACGTAAAATTAACCCCTTGTGAACCTTTCCTAAGAAGGTAAGTTGTTTAATTTGTTCATCTTGTAAAATCTTTTTTATTTTTAAAAGTTCGCCAGCGCCTACAGAGTAAACTTTTGAGCAAACTTTTTTTAAATCTTTAGTGTTATCATTAGATAATGAAATACAAATAACTTCTAAACCATTTTTTGTTGCATTTTCAGCCATTTTAACAGGTAATTGACCATCACCAGCAATTAAGGCTTGTTTTTGTTCAAGTAAAATAGACATTTAAATTCCTCATACTTCGTAATACGTTAATTATAACACAAGAAAATATTTGTATTAAATTTGTAAAAAAATGTGTTACTCTAGCAATTTTTATAACTTTAAATTGTTATATATAATATATAAACACTCATGGATATATAATGAATTGTAAATATTTGTTACAAAAGACTTAGGTTTATTAAAGTTTTAGCTTAATTCTACCGATAAATACCATGTGTGTAAGGACAAAAAATATAAGGAGTAGGCTTATGACACATTTCCAAAATTATGATACAGATGCATTAATAAGAAAAGCTACCGTAAGAACAAGTTTATTTGGTAAGAAAAAATGTCAAATCAATAAAGAAACTCAAGGTGAAATGAGAGTTGGTGAAAAGAATATTGATAAAGCCTCTACTCAAGATACAAAAGGTTTAGATGAAAATCGTGAAGGTGAAGCAACAGAAGATGATGCTCAAGTAGATTATTCTGCAGGTATGGAAGATAATATGTCTGCTGAAGATATGGCAAATATGGCAGATGAATTGCAAACAAATGGCGAAGCTGAAGCCGGTGAAGCTCCAACTATTGAAGATACAACAGCTCAAGCTGAAGATTTAGAAGCTGGTCGTGAAGATGTTCAAACAAGAACTGCTGATATGGAAGCAATGGCTGAAGCAAATACAGAATTTGTTGATACAAAATCAGAAGAGATTGATACTACAAATACAGATATTGAAACACTTAGTGCAGAATTGGATGCTATTAACGCAGCAGTTGCTGAAGAAACAGCTGCTGGAGCTGATACTCCTGCAACATTTGACGGTACAGGTTCTGGTAAATCAAGTGCATTCAGCTTAAGTTTAGCCGGTGAAAATGACAAGCCAGCTGCATCTCCAGCAAGAGCTAAGTCAAGAGCGGCAGGTGGTGCAATCACAGCAGGTAGCAATAATGACGCTCAAACTGGTGCAGGCTCAAGTGCTGTATCAAATGATGATTCTGCTCAAGGTGGAGGTAACTCATTTGCAAATGTTGCTGATAAATACAAGAGCCAAACTGAATCTATTTCAGGAAAAATTGATGAATTAGCTGCTAAAGTAGCTGCAGATCAAGAAACTATTCAAGCTACAATTGATGCAACAACAACAGCTCAAGAAACAGGTGAAGCAGATATTGAGGCCGCAAATGAAAATTTGGATGGATTAAATACCGCATTTGGTTACGCATCGCAAGCTGGTACTGCAACTATGTTGACAGGTACAGGTATGGCAACATTTGGTAAAGCAACAGAAGTTGTAGGCATTACAACAGAAGCTACAGGTGAAACTGTACAAGTATTAGGTCAAGGTGTTAAAGTAACCGGTAAATCTGTTGACTTAACAGGTGCAACATTACAAACAACAGGTGCAACATTACAAGCAACAGGTGCACCTCTTAGCGCAGGCGTATTTACAGCTCCAGCTGGTGCAGCTTTAACTGGTGCAGGAACAGGCTTACAAGCTAGTGGTGGTACTCTACAAGCTACAGGTAAATCATTAGAAGTAACAGGTACGACTGTTGAAGTTGGTGGTAAAGCTACTAAAGTTACAGGCGTTGTAACTCAAAAAGTAGGTACTGCAACAACTGCAGCAGGTGAAGTTGTTAAAGCATCAGGTGAAGTTTTGACCGCAGCTGCATCGGCAGGTCAAGCAGGTGTTGCCGCAGCACAAGGTGATTGGGCAGCATTTGGTACATCTTTAGCTAGTGCCGTTGCTTCTGGTGCAGGTGCTGCTGGTGGCTTGATTGGTGCAGGTGCAGAAGCAGGTACTAAAGCAGCTGAAGTTGCAGCAAAAGCAAAAGATACTTTAAAAACAATTAGTGATGTAACTAACGTTGCTAACAGCGCAGCTCAAGCTGGTTTGGCAGCAAAAGATGGTAATTGGGCCGGCTTTGCTACAAACTTGGCTGGTGGTGCAGGCGCATCATTAAATATGGGTGGCGTACAAAAAGCTATCGGTATGGGTGCTGAAACAGCAAGTTTTGTTAGTCAAGGTATTCAAACAGGTGCTGGCATTGCGTCAGGTTTTATGGCAACAGGCGCTACTAATGGAGGTAGTTCGGATGTTACATCTTCATCAACAACATCAAGCAATGCAGATGTTGATTCAACCGAACCAACAATGTCTAAAGAAGATCAACAAGCTAAATTAGCTGAATTAAAACAAAAGAAAGGCTGGAATAAATAATTCTAACAAATACAAACGCCCGAAACTTCTTGAAGTTTCGGGCGTTTGTTATATTTATTAACTTTATTGCTTTAGCATGGACTATCAGCATATAATTTATATATGTTTCAATATTACAAAAAATACGCTCCATACTTATTTTTGTTACCAGCAGGTATAGTATTGCTTGTATTTTTCTTTATACCGTTTTTTCAAACGATATATTTGAGTTTTCTTGATTACAGTCATGACATCTATTCGCCTGCATATATTGGGCTTAAAAATTACAAAATGCTATTACATTCAGCTTTATTTTACAAGGTTATGTTCAATACGTTTGTATATTTATTTGTTGCCGTACCTATTTTGGCAATAGTACCGCTATTTTTAGCTATTCTAATTAACCAAAAACTTAGAGGTTTGACGTTGTATAAAATATTAATTTACTTGCCTGTAATTGTTTCAATTGTTGTTGCTGCAATTGCCTTTAAGTGGTTATATGCACAAGCGGGTATTTTAAATTATTTTCTACAAGTTCTAGGGCTTCATTCAATTGGTTGGCTGACTGATACTAGATTTGCCTTGCTATCTGTAATCATCGTAACAATTTGGAAGGGTATTGGTTATTACATGATGATTTATCTAGCATCATTAATGAGTGTACCTAAAGAACTATATGAGGCATGTGATATCGACGGTGCTGGTTTTTTGCGTAAGCATTTAACAGTAACTATTCCCCACATTATGCCAACGATTGCTTTAGTAACTACAATTAGTGCAATTTCCGCAATGAAGGTTTTTGCTGAAATTTACGTTATGACAAAAGGCGGACCTCTAAATTCAAGTAAAACTATTGTTTATTATATCTACGAAAGAGCCTTTGAAAATCTTGATTTAGGCTATGCATCAGCTCTTGCGGTTGTGTTACTTATTATTGTTATGGCATTCTCTCTAATAAACATCCTATTCTTTGAAAAAAATAAATACCAAATATAACAAAAAAGAAGCCTTTCGACTTCTTTTTAAATTGGGCCCGGAGAGACTCGAACTCTCACACATCGCTGCGCTAGATCCTAAGTCTAGTGCGTCTACCAATTTCGCCACAGGCCCACTTGGTATATGTGTATTACTAAATTATACCAAAATTACTTTATTGTCAATATTTATTGTTTATTGTTTAATAGTTTTATAATTTATAGGTGAAACATGGCAGATATTTTTGAAGAATATAAAAATTTAAAATCGTTTGAAGTTGAGTTTTTTGATGAAGTTTACATGCACAGGATTATGTGCAAAATTAGAAATATTGAACCTGACAAAATGCTTATCTATTCTGATGATTCAAAAACAGGCGATGTAAAACCAAAAGTCGGAACAAATTTAACACTTAACGTATATTCTGAAAATGGTATATATAACTCAATTGCTAGAGTTTTAGATGTAAAAGAAGATAACGGGTTAACTATTTATTCTATTACATACCCAACTCAAAACAAAGTTAATCAACGTCGTGAATATTTTAGAGCGGATTTAAAAATTCCTTATGTCATGACTATTGAAAGAAATTCTAGAACAGATATTTTAGAGGGTGAAACCGTTAATATTTGTGGTAAAGGTGTTTGTATTAAAAACTCAAAACCATTTTTACCATATAACAAAATAGATTTAACAATAAACTTTAAAAATCGAACTATAAATACATCTGCTGAATACGTTTATTCAAGAACTACCGTAGAAAATGGAAAACCTGCATTTTTACATGCCTTCATGCTTACGACAATTGAGCAAAAAGATATTGATTTTATTGTAGGGCAATGCTTCTTGTATCAATTATCTTAATACATTGTGTATTATTTTTGACTTTGCTTAAAATATCACTAATATATTAGTGTAAGTTAAGTGATGGCAAAAAAGACAGGATAGAGTATGAATTTTAACCAAAGATTAAAAATGTTTACAGGTCAGTACATGTTTATTAAGTGGGTTGGCGGTAGTGAGTATGTTAAACTTATTAATGTCGGTGATGATTTCTATGAATTTGATGTGATAGACATAGATTCAATGGAATATCAAGAAACCTTGATGATACAACATAATCTATTGTTAGAAGTTACACTAGGCGGAGCAGATGTTCAAAGAATACTTGCGGAAATGTCTTGTAACCTTCCCGCTGTAAATAGGGATTAATTAAATATTGAAGCTCTTACGTGCGCCTTCTTCGTGATACATTGTATCTGTAACTATTGATTCTGTGATTTTTAAAACAAATTCACGACCAGCATCAGTTTGATTCAATGGAATTTCTTTACTGCCGTAACGAGCTTTAATTATGGCATTCTCCATTTTGTTTGCAGGTACGTACAATGAAGCAAGTTCTTTATCAAGCAAACAAGCCATTTCTGCGTCAGGAGTTTTTGCATTAGCTACCGCAACAAAATAATCTCCCTTAACTGCCATAATTCTACCAGAATAAAGTGAAGTAGAGCCTTCTCTAAACAAGGCTTGAGGTTTAAAATTGCATCTCATTGTAAAGCTATATTGTAACCAAAAAACATTAATGATAATTGCTGGTACTTTAGTGTCAAATTTTACCCAAATATTTTCAGTTGCAACCCCTCTAGAGGCAAATGATTGCTTTAATTGCTCTACAACTTCTTTTGCGACATTCGCCATATTGGCAAAAATTTCGCTTGTATTTTCGTTTATATGTTGATAGTCACAAAACTGCTTATACATATACGCAGTGACTTCAGAAACTCTTTGTTTAATCATAGAATTTCTGTCAAAATTATTACTATCAAAATTGTTGTAACTGTTACTCATTTCTTACTTTAAATTTAATACAAACATGCTTTTACGTAAATATATTATATTTTATTGAGACTGTTTCATGAATACAAGAAACAGTTGATTTAATTTATATTTAGTTAATCTACGCCCGATGGGATTCAAACCCATGACCTTCAGCATCGGACGCTGATGCTCTATTCAACTAAGCTACGGGCGCATACAAATATACTATTCATTTATCATTATATTATAAAATAAAAATTTTGTAACGAAATGTAAACAATATGTTTTAAAATACTAAAGTTTTCATTAAATATACCGATATATAACATGTAAAGGGAAATAAAAACGGAAATATAAGGAGTACGCACTATGGGAATGGCAGCATCACAAGCAAGATTATTAAGC